>JAISXH010000068.1 GCA_031270825.1 Bifidobacteriaceae bacterium | reverse complement strand
CAAGGAGCTCGGGCTCGACCCGCCGCCGCTCGCCGTGGCCGGGCAGGAGTTCCGCGTCGGGGCGACCGGCGTGGAGAACCTGCGAGCGGGGTTCCGCGTGTGCGCCTACGACACGGGAGAGGCGGTGCCGACGCGCGGCCTCGAGTGGGTCGACCGGGGCGCCCGGACGGCGGCGGCCACGGTCGTGCTGCCGTCGCCGGGGCTGTACGAGATCCGATTGGGGACGACCCCGCAGATCCGCGAGCTGATCGGCGTCGTGGCGGCCGATGGCTGACACTCGCCCGACAGCCTCCTTCACGCCCCTGGTGGTGGCGGAATACGACGAACGGCGCCGGAACTTGGACGAGGCCTCGGTGGACGAGGCCGTCGCCCGGGCCGCCGAGTTCGCGGCGGAGTTCGGCGCCGGCGCCGAGGCTCCTCAATGGCGGGTCGACCCTTCTGAGACCAAGAAGCACCGGTTGTTGGAACGGCTCTCTCGGGCCGACGGGCCGAGCGACGCGGACACCGGCGGCGCGGACGTCCCTGACACGGACGAAGACAAGACGTGCTTCGTCTACTGGCTGGGCCACGGCGTGGACCGGGGATCGGAGGCGCCTCCCGTGCTGCGGGCCTCGAACACGACCGGCGGAGACGGCCAGCCGGTCGAGGACCCGGTCACCCACGAGGACTTCGGCGACAAGTTCGCCAAACTGTTGCGACGTCCGGGGACGTTCCCGGTCCTGTTGCTGGACGCTTGCCGGGGGGACAGCTTCGTCCAACACGTCAAGACGCGGATCGAAACCCTGATCAACTCCGACAAGACCGCGGCCGAGCCCTCGATGAGCCGCGACTACCTGCTCGTGTCGGCTGAGTCCGCCGAGGGCGAGTCATTCGCGGGGAAGACGGTCCGGGACTTGAGCCAAGTGCTGGGCTTCCAACTGCGGCACGACCCGACCATCGAGGTGGCCGACCTGGCCAACCAGCTGACCGTGCGGGGTCCGGCGCCCGATCCGGCGAACCAGCCGACCGGCCAGGGCCAGGCGCCCGATCCGGACATCGACGTGGCCGGCCTGGCCAGGCGAACGGCTGCGTTGGCTTCGCCGCCCGCGCTGGAGTTCGGCCGGACGACTGGCGCCCGCAAGCTGGTCCGGGCGCGGCCTGCGCCTGCCGGCCTGCCGCTGGTGGACCAGGACGAATACCTGACCGCGATCGAGAAGGCCGGCCCGGACGTGGTCCAGTCCTTGTTGCCCAAGGGCGGCTGGGGCGAGCAAGCCGGCGAGCTGACGTGGGGCTTCAAGGGGCGGGAAGCCGAAAGGGAGCAGATCGCGCAGTGGCTGGCCTCGGGGCGCGGCGGCCTGTTGGCCGTGACCGGCGATCCCGGGGCCGGCAAGTCCGCTCTGCTGGGCGATGTGGTGATGCGCGCCAACGCGTCAGTCCGCAAGGCCTTGATCAACGCGGAATTGGCGGAGAAATCGGATTGGGACTCGGTCTTCGAGGAGCGGGGTTGGTCCGCCGCCGTCAACTTGGTGGGGCTGACCGCCAAGGAGGCGGCCGAGAGGCTGGGCGCAGAGGCCTTCGGCGCGGAATGGGCCAAACCCATGAGTCCAACCGCCGGGCTGGCGGATGACCCGAGCGGCGTGACGGCGGAGGGCGAACGCTCGACCGGGACGGATGGCTCCGTGGAGGGCGCGGTCGATCCGGTACGTCGGCTCCTGGCGATGGCGAAGGGGAGCGGGCCGGGTCTGTCCTTCTTGGTGGATGGGTTGGACGAGTCGGTGGAGCCGTGGCGTTTGGCCAGCGACTTGCTGGTGCCGTTGGCGGCGTTGAAGGGTGTGTCGGTGTTGGTCGGCACCCGGCGGTCGGTCGATTCGCGCCTTGGCCCCACGCGGCCGGAAGACGATGGGCTGGTCCGGGCGCTCGGCGACCACTCCCCGGTGGAAGTGCGCCGCGACCGAAACGCGATGAGCGCGTACCTCGAGGCCAGGATCACCCGCCGGATCGACACGGTGCGGCCCGACCTGGCGGCCCGCGCGGCCAGCGCCGTGTCAGCCGTCGAAGGCCAACCGTTCCTGTACGCGCGGTTGGCGTCATTCGAGTTGGAAGCCGCGGACGATCCGTCCCTGCTGGCCGAGTCGATCACGGCCGACGGGCCGGCCGCCGCGTTGGGGGCGGGCTGCGCGGAAGTGCTCGCCAAGGCGCTGGACCGGATCAAGGCGGCCGATCCGGCGAACACTGCGATCCTTCAAGCTCTGGCGCTCGCCCAGGGCCGGGGCATCCCCGAAAAGGACGGCGTCTGGACCGCGGCCGCCCAGGGTCTTGCCCCGGCGGGCATCCAAGTCACGGCGGCCGAGACCAGGGCATTGTTCGACTCCAGGGCCAGGGTCTACATCACCGGTGAGCGGGACTTGGATCAGACGGTCTACCGGTTCGCGCACCGCACTTTCCAGGAGGCGGTGCTGGACGACTTGCGCGCCGCGGCCCCGGACCCCGCGACAGCTGAGGCCCACGCCCACGCCAAGGTCGCCGCAGCGCTCACCGACGCGGCCTGGCGAACTCTGACCTCCGCGGAGGGGAAGACGATTCTCAACCCGTACATCGCACACCATCTGCCGGCGCACTGCGCCCTGGCCGGCGGCGACTCGTGGAAGTCGGTCGAGGCCCGCGCCCTGGTCCTCGACCACCTCGACCCCTCGAGCGTCG
>JAISXH010000051.1 GCA_031270825.1 Bifidobacteriaceae bacterium | reverse complement strand
CCGCCCGGACCCGAGGACGCGGCGCTGGCGCGCGAGAGCTCCAGGAACCAGGTCATGTCGGGGAGTCGGCGCTCGCCGGCGGCGTACCGCGCAAGGTGCTCCCTGACCAGCGCGTTCACGGAGGTGCCCTCCTCCAGCGCGCGGATGCGCGCCCGCCGTAGGACCGGTTCGTCGATGCTGAGGGTCAAGTTGGTCATTATATAAGTGTGGCACGGGTTACGTGCGGTGGCAACGTGCCCGATGCCGTCCCCGCCCCCGCGCGCACACACCCAGTCACAGCTTCGTTCACCCCGGCGACATGCGCTGGTCAGGTGTTCGGATAGGCGAACTAGGGTGGACCTCCGTAGAGAGTTCGAGAACCTTCGCCCGGCCTTGAAAGCCGCGGCTTCCCGGCTGTCTCGGGGGTCTACCGGCGGGATCGACGGGGTGGCGAGCGGCGGATCACGGACACCCGGGGGCGGGTGTATCCCTTGAACGGTGGGTTGGTGTTGGCCGGATCGTTCGGCCCGGCGTGGCTGAGGCCGCAAGTTCGCGGCGGGAGACGAGGTGCCGCTGTCGCCGCCCAGGAGGCGAGGCGAGGTGCCTCGCTGAGTGTCGCCTCGTGCAAGATTTGTGCGTGGCGCTAGGCAAACGTTCTCGCTCTAGGAGTCTCGGGCGCGCCGCTGGACAGCGAAGGACACGATCATGAGCTACAATGTGGCCCAGGAAAGGGAAAGGGGTGGCAGACGTGGCCGCGAACGCTGTTGTCAGGGCACGAATCAGCGCCGACGTGAAAGACGAGGCCGGGGCGGTGCTGGCGGCTATGGGCCTGACCGTCTCTGACGCCTTCAGGATGCTTCTGACCAGGGTGGCCGCGGACAAGGCGCTGCCTTTCGAGCCGCTGGCTCCGAACGCGCAAACGGTCGCGGCGATCCGTCAGGCCCGGCTGGGCGGCCTGCCCAGGTTCGCCGACGCCGGCGCCTTGCTGGACTACCTGGATGCGGACGACTGAGCGGGACGTCGAGCCGACATCCCAGTTCAAGAAGGACCGCAAGCGGGAGCTGCGAGGGCGCCACCGGGCCACCTTCGACGCGGATTTCCTAGCGGCGCTGGCCCTGCCGCGCGCGGGCGCCGACATGCCAGACAGACACCGCGACCACGCGCTTGGGGGCGCGTGGCAGGATTGCCGCGACTGCCATCTGAGGCCGGACCTGGTGTTGATCTACTCGAAGCCGGACTTGGACACCATTCGCCTCATCCGCGTCGGATCCCACAGCGAACTCAGCCTCTGAACGGGAAGCCGGCCGAGGACAGCAGGCAGCGACATGCCCAACCCGAGGCGGGAGTCCTCGCGCTGCGAATCCTCCCGCGGGCCGCCGACCCGCCGCCAGCGTTGGGGAGCGGCCGTCAAAGTCATCCAGCAAATGCTAGGCCACGCCTCCGCGGCAATGACCCTCGACGTCTACGGGCGCCTCTGGCCCTCCCGGCTCGGCGAGGTGGCCGACGCCTTGGAGGACGCCCGCCTAGCCGAGATCGACCCGCCCCAACCGCCTCCGGCAGGCGCCCCGGCGCCAGCGCCGCTACCGGCCCCGGGAATGTGAGCCGATGCCAAACCATGCCACCGCTGCCCGGCGCCATGTGCAACGAATGTGCGACAAAGGTGCAATTTCGGCTGCGAGACGAGCCGGGCGGCCAACGCGGCCAAGCGTTTTCGCTGGTCAGGGGTTCGGGTGAGCCGGGGGTGTGGGCCCCGTGGGGCTCGAACCCACGACCCACGGATTAAAAGTCCGCTGCTCTGCCAACTGAGCTAGGGGCCCTGTAGAAAGTCCCATTATGACAGATGAGCTGAGGTCCGCCTGGGCGCCGCAGGCTTCGCAGGGGAATTGCGAACCGGCATCCGAACGGATGCCGGCGCGGCGCCAGGAACAGCGGCTGGGACGGCGGGACGTTCGGGGCTCGTACGGCGCGGCATCGGAAACCGCCGCGACGGCACGGCAACGGGAACAGCAGTTGGGGAAGCGGGACGTTCGGGGGACTCGTCCGGCGGGCCCCCGAACACGGCTGTTGTGTGTGGCAGGCTTGTAAGAGTGAGCGAACCGCGCAAGTTCCGCCGCCCAGCCATGCTGGATCCGCGCGACGCCGACCAACTGATCGGCGGCATCGACCCGGCGGTTGAGTCTGAACTGGCCCATTCCAGTGCTGGGGCCCTGGTCGCGCGGGCCCGCACGCAGGCGCCGGACGATCCGGAGCTCACCCAGCGGTTGGTGTCGCTGGTGGAAAACGAGGGCATTGAGACCCTGGCCGAACTGTGGTCGCGTTCGCCGTCCGATTCGCTGCCGGGAGCGCTGTGGCGGGTTTACGCGCTGCGGGAATGGGTCGGTCGGGATCCCCGAACCGTGTCAGAGCGCTACAAGCTGGGCCAGCAACGTCAGCCGGTCGCGCGAGTCGTGGCAGGGGCGGCGGAGCCGCCGGGCCCGGCCGAGATGCTGCAATTGGCGGATGCCGTGCTCTCAGGCCTGTTCACCGGTGAACTCGACATTGCCCTGGAACGGGCTGCGGCCTTTGCCCGGATCGTCTCCACCGGGTCGGCGTTGGACGCGGACTGGCTGGATGACAACGACCGAGCGGACGCGACGGTGGTCACGCGACGGGCCGAGAGCCTGCTCGGGACCGCTGAGGCGCTCGAGTCGGCGGCCGCCAAATGGCGGTCAGGCAAACTTGAATAGATCAATCGGGGGAAAGATGTTGGGAGTCGAACACGAGGCACTTCAGCAACTGGTCGGCGCGCTCGAGCCGTCCGTCCGCCAGCAGGCTCTGGACCTGGTCCGCCAGGTGCACGAGCATGATGGGGTCGAAGCCATCTCCGAAGCGCCCCGGCTGGCCCTGGGTGACGGCGATCCGGCCGTCACCCACATTCTGGCCTGGAAGAACGGGCGCTTGGCCGGCTACTCTCAGCGTGACGCCGAAGGCATCTCGGCCGAATTGGCGGTCGCTCCAGGAGCCCGCCGGCTAGGACTGGCCAAGGCCATTGTGCGCACCCTCGCCACAGACACTCCGAAGGTCCGCCTGTGGGCGCACGGCGACCTCGGCGCGGCCCGCATGGTGGCGGATTCCGTCGGCATGGTGGCCGTCCGCGAGCTCAGAGAGATGACTTCCGACCGCACTCTGCGCCAGGCCGCCGCGCCCGCCGCGCTGGGTTTCGCGGAGCCTGGTGGCGGGTTCCAGCCCCAGGTCGCCACAGCCACAGCCGGTCGTCAATCCGAAGACGCGCACGATGCCGTCGTCGCCGACCCAGCTCGCCCCGCCGACCCAGCCCCCTCCGTCGCCCCAACCCTTCCCGATGCCCCAGCCCGGCCTGGCGCCCTAGCCGCCCTGACCGCCCCGGGGCGCTCCGCTGAGGCGGCCGGTGGTTTCGTTATCAGGCAGTTCGATCCTCGGGTCGACCGCGGCGTCTGGATCGAACTCAATGCCGCTGCCTTCGCCAGCCATCCCGAGCAGGGCAAACTGAAGGTCGCGGACTTGGACCGCCGCATGGCGGAAAGTTGGTTCGACCCGGCGGGATTGCTGTTCGCGGCCCCGGTCGCGCCTAACGGCTCGCTGGGATCGCCGATCGGGTACGTCTGGACCAAGATCGTCGGCGTCATCGGTGAGATCTACGCCATCGGCGTCCATCCCCAAGCCCAAGGCCGGCGCCTCGGCACCAATCTATTGAACGCCGGCCTGGCGCGACTGGAAGAACAAGGCGTCACCGAAGTTCGCCTCTTCGTGGAGGCCGACAACGTCCCGGCCATCGCCGCCTACCGCCGCCAGGGCTTCGCCGTCACCCGCCGCGACATCCAATATGCCTTCCCGCAGCCCTCGGACGGCCTTAGAGCTTAGTTTGCCGTCCGGTGTTCGGGCCGGCCAAGCGCGCCCGGCCCGAAGCCGCCGACCGCTGGGGGACTACATAGGGGTCTATCCCCGGCTGATCTCCGGCCGGGACGCCGTCACGGGACCAGCAGGAACTGGGTCTCGTCCGAGGCTATATCGAGGATCTTGACGGTGGCGACGTAAGTGGCGTCCTGGGCGCGGAAGGGCTTCTCGGCGATCTCGCGGCAGCCTTGCTGCGAGCGGGTGGCGTCCCAGCTAATCGGTATGTCGGTGGTCTCGCCGGACTTGACCACAATCAGATCGCCCGCGTCTTCGGGGGTGTTGGCCGCGCAGTCCGAGGAGTCGAAAATGCGGTCCGAGCCGGACATGACTTTCAGCACCACGGTGTGGGGGTTGTTGCGCAGCGAGCAGTCTTCGGCGCTGGTGTTCTTGACTTGGGCGACCAGGGTGACCGGTTCGGCGGCGGTGTAAGCGTTCTTGTCATGGGTCAACAAGATGTCGGCGCCCGCGGCCAGCCTCGCGCCGGCCAGCTGTTTGGCGGAGCAGGCGGCGATCTTAGGCTGGGCGGATCCCGATTCGGCCGGGGCGCTCGATTGCTTGCCCGTGGGGGGCGGGGACTTGGCGTCGCTGGACGGTCCCGAGGCAAGCGCTTTGATGATCATGACCAACAGCACGATCACGATCACGATCCCCGCCACGACGGCCGCTCGGCGCCGCCAATAGACCGCCGCCGGTTCCGGGCCGACCGGGTGAATGAGCCGATTCACACCTGGAAGTCTATTGGCGCTCCCAGCCGACCGGTCGCAGACTCGCCGCTGACCCCTCCCGCCGCTCAGCCCGCTGACATCGTCTGGCGGGCCCGCCCAACTGATGTCGCCAGGCCGGATTCAGGGGCGCTCGGGCAGGTGGAGGAGCATGCGGGTGTTGCCCAGGGTGTTGGGCTTGACCCGCGCCAGGTCGAGGAACTCGGCCACGCCGTCATCGTGGGAGCGGAGCAATTCCTCATACACCGAGCCGGGCACGGGGATGCCGTTGATCGGCTCGAAGCCGTGGCGGGCGAAGAACTCAACCTCGAACGTCAGGCAAAACAGCCGCTCCAGCCCCAGAGCGTAGGCGCGTTCGATTAGACCTTCGACCAGCCGGTGGCCCACCCCCCGGCCGCGCCAATGCGGCGCGGTTGCCAGGGTGCGGATTTCGCCCAGGCCGCGCCACATCACATGGACCGCGCCGCAACCGATCAGCGCCTCGTCGAAGGTGGCGGCGACCAGGAATTCCGGCAGCGATTCGTAATAGGAGACCGGCGCCTTGGACACCAACAGTCTGTCCGCGACATAAGGCGCCGCCAGTTCCCGGATGGCTTTGACGTCCTGGCTGCGGGCGGGCCGGACCTCGAACTCGCGTGACACGGTAGACCATCCTGCCACCCTCCACCCGGTGGGGCCGTAAACGTGGTGATGACCCGCAACTCGTCGACGCCAAGCCGCCGTCCGAGCATCTCCTCCAAGCCACGCACGTCCAGATCATCCGATGCCGGGTTCGGGCCGGCGGCGATGCGGTGGTCTACCGGTTCTTGAAGTAGGTGAAGAGGCGGTTTTCGCGTGTCGCCAGAGTTGAGGCCATCCCGCCGAGCAGGGTTGCCAGGCTGGTCACGGCGACGACGCGCAGGCCGGTGGCCCACACTTGGCTGGAGCCAACCGGGTTGCCCAAGGTTGCGGCGATGTAGGTGGCAGGTAAGGCTGCCAGCGCCACCGGCAGTGTCCAAACGGCGGTTTCGCACAGGGTTTGCCAAACCAGGGCGGACTTGGGAACGCGGGCGTGTAGCGCTGAGGCTAGTTCTAGACGCCGCAGAGCGATGGCGGTCCACCCGATCACCAAACCTGCGACCAGCGAGACGTAGGGCAGCGTCCTGGTTGGGCGTGTCGCGAGTCCGTGGTGGGCGTCGAAACTAGCGCCCATTTGGGTCACCAGTTGGTTGATGGTTGGCGTTCCGTCAGGGCTACCGTCATAGACCGCGTAGACCAGCGTCAGCGTGTCCTGGCGGACGGGCCACAACTTGACCCAGCATTGGTCCCATCGGCCTGATGGGGGTGTTGGTGAAACCACGGCCCGGGCCAATGCGCGGTCGTTGGCTTGGTCCGGGTAGGTGTAGACGGCATCGACCCTCGCTTGCCCCAAGCTGGTCGGCAAAGCATTTCCCGGGGCGGCGCCAAGGAGTTCGGCTGCGGCGCTGGACAGCCATACACCGCCACCTGGGCTGGGCTGGCCGCCCGCCGGGGTCGAGCCGCTGGCTGGGTCAGGGCCGGCGGTGTGGTTCGGGCCGTCGGTTAGCCCGGCAGTGCTGGCCTGGTCTACCCCGAGCATTGTGGCCATGCCTGGTGTCGCCTCCATATGTGTCAGGGGGCTGGCGGGGGCGGCCAGGGCGGTGATCTGGCCGGCCTGCCGCAGCGCTCCTGAAGCGGTGACGCCGGGAAGAGCCGATAGGTTGTCGCATCGCCGGGGGTTGACAGCCCCCGGCGCGGTCAGCACGTAGGTGGCCGCTCCGGCGTCCTGGTAGGTCTGAGCTGACTGGATCAAACCGACAACGGAGCGTTGGTCCAAGACGGCCAGGCCTATGCCGAATACTGCGATCAGGCAAGCCCACAGCCCTGCCCGGGCCGCGCCGCTGGCTATGTTCCGCCAGGCTTCCGAGACAACGGCCGAGGCCCTCATGGCATTGCTGAAACGGCTGGTTCTGTCTTGGTCGCCAGGTCCAGGGCCTGGCTGCAAGCTGACTGCGTTCCCGGGTCGTGCGTGGCCACCAAGACGATGGTGCGTTCCGAAGCCAGGTTGGCCAAGGCGGAGTTGACCGAAGCCGCGGTGTGCCGGTCGAGTTGGGCTGTCGGTTCGTCCACCAGCAACAGGTCGGGGTCGCTGGCCACCGCTCTGGCCAGCATAAGCCGCTGGGCTTCGCCTCCTGACAGTGACCGGAACTGCTGGTTCGCCAAATGATCCAGGTTGAAACGCCCCAGGATTGTCTCAGCCAAGCTGGTCGCAGCGCCGCGTTTGTGGCCCAGGGCAAGCAGCGGTAGCGCGACATGGTCGAGGGCGGTACGGCGAGCCACCCCGTGCGGGTTTTGGAAGACCCAGGCGGTCGCGCCTATTCCTTCACGGTCGACCTGGCCTTGGCTCGGCTCCATCCAGCCGGCCATGAGCGCCAGGAAGGTCGACTTGCCGCACCCAGACGGTCCCGTCACCGCGACCAGGTCACCGGCCTGAAAGATGGCGTCTATCCCAGCGAACAGCATGTGTGGTGGCCTAAACGAGTGCCCCAACCCGGTGATTGTCAAGCGCATTGCCGGGCCGCATCCTCTAGTGACGCGGGAAGATCAACCCGAGATGGCGCCGTGCCCTCAAACCCCGTGACGAACGTGTTGCCCAGGGCGGAGGAGACTATTTCCACCTGGAACGTCTCACCGCTGGCGGACAGACAAGCCCGGCTGGCTTCTACACCCCACAGCGCTGCTGCGGGGACCGCCAGCGCATCGACCGGATTGGCCAACTGATACTGCAGGTCAACGGTGTGGCCGGTGGCGGTGACGGTTTGCTTGAACTGTTCGCTGTCGAACAGCGCCGCCAACAGCACCGGGTCGGTCACCTCGCGATCCACTACTGGCGCCGTGATTGACTCCCAACGTACTTCGCGGTCGCCGGGCACCAAACCCTCAGGTGCTGAAGCTAGGCGCAACTTGGCGAGGCGTGGCGTCCCGCCAGCCAAACTGTCCCCAACACTGACCTGTTGGCCGGGGGCGGCGCAGGTCGCCAAAGTGACTTCCGGGGCGGGTAGCTGAACTAAGTCAGCCAGCACTAATGCCGCACCTGGGTCGGTTATCCCCCGGTCGGACCAAAACGCCCGGATCGCTTCAGCTAACCGTGCGTCGAATCCCTTACCCGATCCGGCGTCATAGCCCAACCGGTCCAGTTCGGCCCGCAGCGCCTCAACGTCTTGTCCTTCCGCCCCCCGAGCCAGATCCCGCCACAACGGGTAGCTGGTGTGCAGGGTGGCCACGGGCCGGGCATCGACTGTCGCTAGCACCTGACCCGACGCGATGGTCTTGTCCGGCTGGCAGTTGGTAGACGTCACCATGCCCCCGCGTGGCGCGGGTAGTTGCGGGCCATCCACCAAGGTGGCCGCCCATGGCACAACCCGCGCGTCATCCAGCGCCACCAGCTCGGCCGAGACCGTCGATGGCGCCACGCCCGCCCGCAAAGGCTCCGGGGTGGGCGCAGGCATCGCCAGCAGCGCCGCCAAGGCGCCCAGACTGGCACAGGCGACCGCCCCCAATCCCACCGCGCCTGGACCAACCCGCACCGATCTGCCGCCTATCAGTCCGCTTGGGCTTCAAGCACGGTGTAACTGCCTGGATAGACCGCGCCAGAAACCCGCAGGTCAGGTACCCCATCTCCGGTCTGGACCGCATCGAAGACCTGAGTCAAAGCCGACAACAAATCGGCGCCCACCGACAAGGCGATGCGGCCCTTCAACTCAGGGTAGTCCACCCGCAGATCAGCGCCCATGCCCGCGACGGACGCACTGCCATCGAACTCAGCCACCGTTTGGGCCGCCCAAGAAGCGGCCACATCGCTAATCAACACCACAAGAGTGTGATCCGGCAGGGGCGCCAACTCTGCGGCTAGAGCCTGTTGGACCTGGGGCTCGTTCAGGCCGGCCACTTCAACGCGCCTCAGCCCTGGCGCGTCCGGCTTGGGTCGCATCGCAGCGGTCAGCAAGTCAGCCACCCGCTTCTCGCCAGGCACTGAGGAGTCCACCACCAGCACCGTATGAACCGAGTTGCCTTCGTTATCGGCGGGCCCAAGCGGCGTCAAAGAGCGACCAGCCACGCTATAAGCCGCGTCGAGATCAACTGAAACGACGCTTACGTTATCCGGTCGGGTCTCAGGGACACCACCCGACTGGTTGACCAACACCACCTGGCGGAAACGGCCAGCCACAGCCAACGCGTCCGGTACCGCATCGTCACCCACCGCCACCAACACGGCACAACCGGAGTCCGCCAAGCCACGCAAAGATCCTTGATCGTGCGACGACTGCATCGCGAACACTTGCCCCGCCTCCAGCGCGCCCCTGAACTGGTTGTATTGCTGAACCACCTGCGTCACCTGGGCGCCGAAGTCCAAGAAGGGCCCCAAGCCGCTAGCCAAGCCGCCGGCCACACAATAACTGTCCAGCCCATTTGCCTGGACACTGGCACTAGATGTGCCAGCCGAGGTCGCGGCGCCCGAGGACCGGTCATCAGAACCCAAACCACCGCCGGTCTGGCACCCGACCAACAGAAAGGTGATCGTTGCCAGAAGCCCAGCCACGCTAATACCAGTGGTTCTGGGCGAGCCGCTCAACTGGCGCCGCCTGCCGGATTGACATAACAACGAACGAATCCCTGACTGGATTCGTCATAGGGTGGCACGGCCAATTCCTTGTCGCGTTTGTAATCCTCACCCGAATAGCCTTTCCCCACCACACCCTCATTGACCAGGCATTCGGCCATCAATTCGTCTCTGTCTCGGTGGTCAGGATTACCGCTCGCCTCAAAATACAAGGCCCGCAACTCCAATCCGTTACCTCCAGAACACTCTTGCTGTATGGCCTGCACATCAACGCCCTCGGCAGACTCGCTGGTGTAGCTGAAATAGCCGGTGGCGGGATCAATCTGCTTGGTTGTGGGCACGCCCCTATCCGCCATGCACCGCAAATACATCTGCTCCGCGTACTCGAAGTCCTCATCCGAAATGGACCCGGACTCAGCGGCGCTTTCCAAAGCCTCCCGCTCCCAGTCAGACGTCGCCCGCTCCGCCGCCGCCGCGAACTCCGCCTTCCACAACTCCGCGCCGGTATCACCGCCCTGAGGGCCGGAACACCCCGCCACCAGGGCAGCGGCCACCACAACGATGCCCGCTTGACACGACCACCGCCCCAACCCGAACTCTACAAGGCTCACGTAAGTCGCGGCCTAGTAGAAGTTGCCAACCGCTTTGTAGAATGCAGTCCCCCACGAACTGTAAGCGAAGGACCAGTCACGATACACCGCAGGCCCCCACGTGTACTTGACGGTCCCAGCAGAGTTCATGCGGCCAATCCCTGCCTCGGCGTGCCCACAGGTGTTCCGCGCCTTCGAACTCGTCGCACTCACCTTGAGCGCTGAACCGTTGCACACCGCTGCTTCGGCATCCTCGGCCGTGCCCATGGCAGCAACCCCGAGCCCTGCGGCAAGCACTGCGGTTGCCGCAATTCCAACGATTCTCTTCACCGCCATAGTCTGAACTCCTTCCACTTGTGGTATTCAGGCCAGGCGGAGATGTCGAACCTTCGCGCTAGCCTAATGCCAGTCTAGGCTACGTGACCGCTAAGCCCCGCCGACGGCCCACGGGACTGCGGACCAGATTGCGGACGGAAAGAGCGACCACGCCCAGGCAGGGCTCTTGGCCATAGCCAACGGGACAGACTCTTCAGGACAGCCGGGACACGGACGTACTCTTGCGGCCCTACAGCACGCTGGTGGCCATCTCCTAACAGCGCGGCACGCGGACGCCGGCGCCCTGGTCCCGGACCCGCCACCGCCCAGGTGGGAGCATTGAAGGCGATGGCCACTAAACGAAGGAAACTCGAGGAACGTCACATGGATCATTCGGCTCTTTCGCCCGCAGCCCGCGAACGAGCGTTGGCAAGGCTAGCGGAACAACAACTCGACGTCTTGGTGATCGGCGGCGGAGTGACTGGCGCCGGGATCGCGGTCGACGCGGTCACACGCGGCCTGACCACAGGCATAGTGGAGGCTCAGGACTGGGCGGCGGGCACGTCATCGCGCTCCAGCAAACTGGCCCACGGCGGACTGCGCTACCTGCTGATGCTGGATTTCAAACTGGTCCACGAGGCTCTGACCGAACGCGACCGCCTGCTTTCCACGACCGCGCCGCACCTGGTCAAGCCGGTGCCGTTCCTTTACCCGTTGACCCATCGGCTGTGGGAGCGTCCCTATGTCGCCACCGGCGTGGGTCTGTACGATCTGCTGGCCCACACCCCGGGCCGGCGCCGGGCGCTGCCGATCCAGAAACACTACTTCAGCGGCGACCTGGCCAAGGTGTTCCCCGACCTGAAGCCGTCCGCCGCGGTGGGCGCCGTCCGCTATTTCGACTCCGAAGTCGATGACGCCCGGCTGACGTTGACCCTGGTGCGGACCGCCGCCGCCTATGGCGCTGTGGCCGCCTCGCGGGCGGAGGTCACCGCCATCACCCGGGACCCGCTCGGCAACGTCGACGGCGCCGTGGTCACAGACTTGCTCTCCGGCCTGACGGTCAAGGTCAAAGCGAAGCATGTGATCGGCGCCACCGGCGTCTGGACCGAACAGACCGAGGCCTTGACCGGCCAGGGCGGCGGGCTGAAGGTCCTCGCCTCCAAAGGCGCCCACATTGTGGTCCCGAGGGATCGGATCAACGGCCAGATGGGGATCATTTCGCGGACCGAGCGGTCGGTGCTGTTCATCATTCCGTGGGCGCACTACTGGCTGATCGGCACCACCGACACGCCGTGGCGCGAAAAGTCGCTCGAACATCCAGTGGCCACCTCGGTCGATGTCGATTACCTCCTCGAACAAACCAACAAGCTTCTGGCCAGGCCGTTGGACAAGGAGGACGTGATCGGCTTCTACGCCGGCCTGCGGCCGCTGCTCCAGCCCGGCGCCAAGCTGGGCACTAGTTCAGCCAAGATCTCGCGCGAGCACACGGTCGCCTCGCCCGTGCCCGGCCTGACCATGATCGCCGGCGGCAAGCTGACCACCTACCGCGTCATGGCCGAAGACGCGGTTGATTTCGCGCTCGGCCCGGGCGCCGCGGCCAAGCCTTCCATCACCAAGGACCTGCCGTTGTGGGGGGCCGAGGGCTACCACGCCGTGCGCAACAACGCTCCCAAACTGGCCGCCCGCCACGGCTGGGACCGCGACCGCACCCTCCACCTGCTCGGCCGCTACGGTTCGCGGGTTTCCGACATCACCGATCTGATCGAAGCCGATCGCTCGCTCGGCGATCCGATCCCCGGCGCCGAGCACTACCTCAAGGCCGAGGTCGTCTATGCCGCCACCCACGAGGCGGTCATCCACTTGGACGATGTCATGATGAGCCGCACACGTCTGAACCACGAGGTGCCCGATGCCGGCTTGGCGGCTTCCAGCGTTATAGCCGATTTGGTTGCCCCTCACCTTGGCTGGGACCGGGATCGGGTCAAGGCCGAGGTGGCCGGCTACGCCGCCCGGGTCGCGGCCGAACGGGCGGCGGCGCAATTGGCGACCGACGCCGAAGCCGAAGCGGCTCGCTTGCGAGCCCAGGACTTGACGCCGATGCAAGACCTGACCGAAGACATCGCCGCCGCGCGAGCCGAAGCAGAGGAATTCGGGGGCGCTGACCCTGAGGGGGGCGAAGGCGAGGGGTCAAACGAGGGTGGCCGGTCGGCATCGGGCACGGCAAAACCCTCCCAACAAAGCGACGATGACCGATGAGCGGCTTTGTGCTGGCGCTGGATCAGGGGACCACGTCTTCGCGCGCGATCATCTTCAACCATGACGGGCTGATCGCGGCGACCGGGCAGATGGAGCACCGGCAGATCTATCCGGAGGCCGGCTGGGTGGAGCACGATCCGGTCGAGATTTGGGACAACGCGCGGCAAGTCATCGCGGTGGCGCTGGCCAAGGCGGAACTGTCGGCCAAGGACATCGTGGCGGTGGGCATCACCAACCAGCGTGAAACAACTGTGGTCTGGGACCGGGCCACAGGCCAGCCGGTGTACAACGCGATCGTCTGGCAGGACGCCAGGACGGCTGGTCATGTCGAGCGATTGGCGGCCGGGGAAGGGGTGGAGCGGTTCCGCGCCATCACCGGCCTGCCGTTGAATCCGTATTTCTCCGGCACCAAGATCGCTTGGATCCTGGACCACGTGCCGGGCGCGCGGCGGCGGACTGAACAGGGCGAACTGCTGTTCGGGACGACCGACACCTGGATCCTGTGGAACCTGACCGGTGGGACGGCCGGCGGCGAGCACCGGACCGATGTCACGAATGCGTCGCGGACCAACCTGATGGATCTGAGGACCCTCGACTGGGACGCCGAGGTGCTCAAGGCTTACGAAATCCCGGCCCAGATGCTCCCGGAGATCAGGCCCTCGGCGGGCAGCTTCGGGCTCGGGTCGGATGAGGGTTTGCTGCCCGGAGTGCCGGTGATGGGAGTCTTGGGGGACCAGCAGGCGGCGGCGTTCGGTCAGTGCGCCTTCGACCCGGGCGAAGCCAAGAACACTTACGGCACCGGCTGTTTCCTGCTCGTCAACACCGGTCCGGAGGTTGTGTTCTCGCAGTCGGGGTTGCTGACGACGGTCGCCTATCAGCTCGCGGACGCCGCCCCGCGCTACGCGCTGGAGGGTTCGATCGCGGTGACCGGGTCCCTGGTCCAGTGGCTGCGCGACAACCTGGGGCTGATCAGTTCCGCGCCGGAGGTGGAGACCCTGGCGCGGACGGTCGAGTCCAACGGCGGCGCCTACATTGTGCCCGCCTTCTCGGGTCTCTTCGCTCCCTATTGGCGCACCGACGCGCGTGGCGTGATTGTTGGTTTGACCAGGTACATCAATAAGGGCCACCTGGCCCGCGCGGCCCTGGAAGCGACCGCCTACCAGACCCGCGACGTGTTGGACGCGGCCGCCTTGGACGGCGCCGTGCTCAAGGAACTGCGGGTGGACGGCGGCATGATCGAAGACTCGCTCCTGATGCAATTCCAAGCCGACATCCTGGGGGTGGATGTGGTGCGCCCGGTGGTCGCGGAGACCACGGCTCTGGGCGCGGCTTACGCCGCCGGTTTGGCCGCCGGGTATTGGCAATCGCTGGACGAACTGCGGGCCAACTGGCGCGAAGGCGGCCGCTGGGTCCCTTCGCTGGACCGGGCCGGACGCGACCGCCTCTATGGCCAGTGGCAAAAGGCCGTCCAGCGCTCACTCGATTGGGTCTAGCGACGGTTGCGGGGCGACCTCAACTGGAACTCCCCGCCGGGGAGCCCTCAGCCGGGCGCCCCAGGCGGGAGCCCTCAGCCGGGCGCCCCAGGTGGGAGCCCTCAGCCGGGCGCCACAGCTAAGGGCCCCCAGCTAGAGGCCTCAGTCAACCCTGGGCAAATCCTCTTCCCTGACCGCGCCGCCACCGGCCAACACCGTGGCCGGCTCAGCCGAATGCGGCAGGAAGACGAACTTGCCGGCAGAGCCTTCGCCGGTGGCGTCGACCTCAACCCGTTCGCCCCGGCGGATCTCGCCGAAGAGGATCTTCTCGCTGAGCACGTCCTCGATCTCGCGCTGAATGGCGCGACGCAGCGGCCGGGCCCCCAGCACCGGGTCGTAACCGCGTTCGGCCAGCAGCTTGCGGGCCGCCTCGGTCAAGCTGATCGACATGCCCTGGTTGACCAGCCGCTTGTCGAGCTGAGCCATCATCAAGTCGACGATCTGCTCGATCTGGTCCTGGGTCAACTGCGGGAAGACGATCGTGTCATCGACACGGTTGAGGAATTCAGGCCGGAATTGCTGCTTGAGCTCGTCTTGGACCTTGTTCTTCATGCGTTCGTAGTCGTTGGCCAGATTGCCTCCGGCCTGGAAACCGGTCATCACGCCTTTGGCGATGTCCTTGGTGCCCAGGTTCGTGGTCATGATGATGACCGTGTTCTTGAAATCGACGGTCCGCCCTTGGGCGTCGGTCAGCTTGCCTTCCTCCAGAATCTGGAGCAGCGAGTTGAAGATGTCGGCGTGCGCCTTCTCGACCTCGTCGAAAAGCACCACCGAGAATGGCTTGCGCCGCACCTTCTCAGTCAACTGGCCGCCCTCTTCGTAGCCGACATAGCCAGGAGGCGAGCCGAACAGCCGCGACACCGTGTGCCGCTCCGCGAATTCGGACATGTCCAGTTGGATGAGAGCGTCTTCGTCGCCGAACAGGAATTCGGCCAGGGCCTTGGCCAACTCGGTCTTGCCGACGCCGGTGGGTCCCGCGAAGATGAACGAACCGCCTGGGCGCTTGGGGTCTTTCAACCCGGCGCGGGTGCGGCGGATCGCCTGGGAGAGCGCCTTGATGGCCTCGTCTTGGCCGATCACGCGCTTGTGCAACTCGTCCTCCATGCGGAGCAGGCGGCTGGACTCTTCCTCGGTCAGTTTGATCACCGGGATGCCGGTGGACATGGCCAGGACCTCGGCGATCAGCTCTTCGTCGACTTCAGCGACGGTGTCCAGGTCGCCGGCGCGCCAAGCCTTCTCGCGTTCGGCGCGGGCCTCGGTGAGCTTGCGCTCGTCATCACGCAGCGCCGCCGCCTTCTCGAAGTCCTGGTTGTCGATGGCGATTTCCTTCTCGCGCCTGGTCTCAGCGATCTTCTCATCCATCTCGCGCAGTTCCGGCGGCGCCGTCATGCGGCGGATCCTGAGCCGGGCGCCGGCTTCATCAATCAGATCGATCGCTTTGTCCGGCAGGAAGCGGTCGTTGACATAGCGGTCAGCCAATTGTGCCGCCGCCACCAGAGCCGCATCGGTGATTGACACCCGGTGATGCGACTCGTAGCGGTCGCGCAGTCCCCTGAGGATGTCGATGGTGTGGGCCACACTGGGCTGCTGCACCTGGATGGGCTGGAAACGCCGTTCCAGGGCCGGGTCTTTCTCAACGTACTTGCGGTATTCATCGAGCGTGGTGGCGCCCACGGTTTGCAGTTCGCCGCGGGCCAACATCGGCTTGAGAATCGAGGCCGCGTCAATTGCGCCTTCGGCCGCGCCGGCGCCAACCAGCGTGTGGATCTCATCGATGAACAAGATGATGTCGCCACGGGTCCGGATCTCTTTCAGGACCTTCTTGAGGCGCTCTTCGAAGTCGCCCCGATAACGCGAACCGGCCACCAAGGAACCCAGGTCAAGGGTGTACAGCTGCTTGTCTTTGAGCGTTTCGGGAACATCGCCGCGGACAATGTCCTGGGCCAGTCCCTCAACGATCGCGGTCTTGCCGACCCCAGGTTCGCCGATCAGCACCGGGTTGTTCTTGGTCCGGCGGCTGAGCACCTGCATAACCCGCTCGATCTCCTTCGAGCGCCCGATCACCGGGTCCAGTTTGCCTTCGCGGGCGGCCTGGGTGAGGTTCAATCCGAACTGGTCCAGCACTGCTGAGCCAGCCGGCGAGGACGCCTCGGGAGCCGTCCCCGCCATCTGTTCCTTGCCTTGGTAAACCTGCAGCATCTCGATCACTTGCTGGCGCAGGCGGCCAAGGTCGGCTCCCAGTTTCACCAGCACGCGAGCGGCCACGCCCTCGCCTTCGCGGATCAGGCCGAGCAGAATGTGCTCGGTGCCAATGTAGTTGTGTCCCAGTTGCAGGGCTTCGCGCAGGGTCAGTTCGAGGACGCGCTTGGCCCTGGGAGTGAATGGGATATGGCTGCCGCTGGGCGATTGCTGGCCCTCGCCAATAATCTCTTGGACCTGGTTGCGGACACCTTCCAAGGTCATCCCGATCGCCTCAAGGGCCTTGGCGGCCACGCCTTCGCCCTCGTGAATCAGGCCCAGCAGGATGTGCTCTGTGCCCAGGTAATTGTGGTTGAGCAGCCGGGCCTCTTCTTGGGCCAGCACAATCACCCTGCGCGCGCGATCAGTAAAGCGCTCAAACATAGTGCTCCTTTAGTTGGGGCCAAGTCTGGCGGCGGCGGCTTCCGCAGCCGATACTCAGCCCACTCAATCGACTCTAGCTAGCAACTGTGGGTCGAAGTAGTCGTGTTCGCCCAAGGCGCAGAGGTCTTTTCCCGCCTGGGCGAGCCGTCCGGCCAGTGGCGGCAGTCGCATCTAAGCGGTCAAACGCTGATCAAGCCGGAGTAATTCCCGCACTGTCCCGGGGGCGGAGCCGGTTGGTAGCCTGGCCCGGCGGGTGGCCCTGGCGGAGCCCGATGCCGTCCGCTCGCCTCCCAGCCTCAACCTCAGTCAGGAGACGGAACTCGGCCGCCGTTTGGCTGGGAACAAGTTTCAAGTGTCGATTATCAGGGTGACCGGGCCGTCGTTGGTCAGGGTGACTTGCATGTCGGCCCCGAAGACGCCGCGGGCGACAACCAGGCCGCGTTCTTCCAGCGCCAGCGCCACCCGTTCGACCAGCGGTTCGGCCTGAGGGCCGGGAGCGGCTTTGGACCAAGATGGTTTGCGGCCCTTCTTCGTGTCGGCATACAGGGTGAACTGGCTGATCAGAAGCACCGGCACAGCCGCTTCCTGGACTGAGCGCTGGCCTCGCAGGAGCTTCAATTCAGCGATTTTGCGGGCCATGGTGAGAGCCTGCTCCTCGCCGTCCTGGTGGGTCACGCCGATGAGAACCACCAGACCCTCGCCCAAGAAGCCGCTGATTTGCTTGCCCGCCACTTCGCAACGCCCGCCCACGGCGCGCTGGATCACCGCTCTCATCGCGGCCGCCTTTCAAGGTTCGAGGGCCTGGTCTGCGGCGCGGGCCGGTCGAGTCGGGACATCATGGTCACCAGCCGCCGGTTCGGTTGGGGCCACCCTGGCTGCGCCCGGCGGAGCCGCCGTAACGCTTGAGAGCAGGGCGGACATCGACCAGGAACACCAGTGCGGCCACCACCGAGGCGATCGACAGCAAACCCCCGAAGCGCCCGTTCGAACCGGCCGCCGGCAGCGGCGCCGCTGCCAGGCCTACCACCAGGGCCACGGTGGTGATCGCCAACCAGGCGCCCTTGGACAACTTGCCGGCGGCGATGTAGGCGGCTGGAGAGGCCTTCAGCGCGATCACAAAGGCGGCGATCTCAAGGGCCAGAGCGGCCAGCCCGATCACCATGTTCAGGACCGCTATCGGACCCAATACGAATGGCATGAAACCAGGTTAGCCATCCACCGCCGGCCGGGCCGTGTGCTCGAAGAAAGGGCCACCGCAGATAACGTCTGGCTGCGGCCTGTGGCCTGCGCAGCCGGCTGAGTTTCAAACTAGCGGCGTCGGGCCGCCGACAGTTTGACCGGCGGCCGGCGTCTGGCCGGCCGAGCATCCGATTCGCCGCTGGCCGGAACAATGGTGGTTTGCAGCGCCGCCACCAATCCGCCCGGCGCGTCCGCAACCGCCACGGCCAGGGGTATGTCCTCGGGCAGAGAGCGCTTGACCAGGGCCAGCGCTATCGGACCCAGTTCATGGTGGACTCCGACAGAGGTCACATGTCCCACCGGCCGGGCACCCTTATCAGCGGTCGTGGCGTCGCCCCGTAGGGCGACCCGACCCGCCGCCAACCCCGATCCCGGGCCGGCCCCCGACCCAGCGCCCGCGCCAGCGGTCCTGGTGCCGTCACTTGGGGCGCCCCAACCCGCCGCCGACTCGCCTTCCGGTTCGGCGGCCAGTCCCGCGTCCCGCGCCGACGCCAGCGGTTCCGCGCCGTTCTGCCCCAGGGCGAAGACAGCGGCGCCGGACTTGGGCCAGGCCGCGTCCGAACCGTCGAGGTGCAAGAACACAAGCCGCCGCGGCGGCTTGCCCACATTGATCACCTTGGCGACGGTTTCCTGGCCGGGATAACAGCCCGAGTTCAACGGCGTGGTGGCGCGCAGCCAGTCCAATTCGTGCGGCAAGGTCTTGCCGTCACCGGCCTCGCGCCCGGCCAGCGGCCGCCAGGCCGCCACTCTGAGCGCCTCCAGGTTGCCAACGCCGATTTGGCGGTAACCCAGGGCCTCGAGCCGGCGCGGCAATGGCTCATCGGCGGCGGGGTCGTAGACGTAGATGGCCGAACCGGTCCAGCCCGTGCCGGGATGAGGCGAATCGAGAGCGTAGCGCGGCCAGACCCGGGACTGGGCGCTCGGCCGCCCCAGCCGGCCTGCGCCTTCGGCCGGCTCGGCCTCGGCGGCCGAGCGGGCGGCTGGCTTGGTCGGCTCGGCCTCTGCGCCGCACTGGGCGGCGCCGTTCGCCTGCGCTGCCCCAGCGCCGGACCGAACCGTTTCCGCGCGTGGCTCGCCTGGGCCAGCGCCCGTGTCCGGGGCCGCTCCGCCCAGCCGGGGCCGGGCCGGCTGCGGCGGGTTGGGCCAATGGTCTTCGAAGGCGGCCAGATCCAGCCCTGGCGCCAACTCCGGCGCCAGCCCAGGGGTGACCAGCGTTCGTAGGTCGGGGCGCGCGGTCGCCTCGGTCCGGAGGCGGAAGCGGCGGGAATTGATCAATTCGGCCAGGGACGTGGCCGAACCGTCGGTGATGAGCGTGAAGCTGTCCTGGTCGGCATCGCCCGCCGGCGTGATGGCGAGACCGAACTGGATGTGGCCGTTCGCGTCCAGGAGCAAGGCCTGCGATCCTCCAGCAGGGATTTCGCCTCCCGGAGGCACAGTGGTCAGGGCGCTCAGGAGGCGAAGCGAATCTGGGCCCTGGAGACTGACCACGCCGACGGCATCGGACAAGGCATAAACCGGCTCACCGCCATCGAAAGCCCGCTGACCAGCCAAATCGTGGCGCGCCATGGCGGGCTTTAGGCCTGTGTTCGGCTGAGCCGCGCGGCCAGATAGGAGCCGAGCCCCAGGCCGAAGCCGGCAATGTCCCAGGCCCACAGCAGGTCGCCGCCGACCAGGCCGTACATGCGGGTGGCGGCGTTGATTTCGGGCGCCGAGGCCGTCCGGATCATCGCGTCCGTGCCCAGGTCGACGCGCGGGCCGTTGACTTGCCCCAGATAAACGCTCTGATAGCCGGCCGCGTCCGATATCAGCACCTCGACCTCGAAGGGCGGGTCGATCTGGGTTTGGCCTGGTGTCACGCGCCAAAAGCCGGACTCCTGGTGCCAGAGCGCGCCCCGTGCCGGGGAAGCGTCGGTCGGGTCGGTCGGGCCGTCGATGCCGTCTCCTCCGCGGGCGTTACCGTCTCCAGCAGCGGCGTCAGGGCCTCCAGGGGTGTCACGGCGTCCAACGGAGCTGTCGTCACCAGCGGCGCCGTCGGCATCGCCCCGCCCGCGGGTTGATTGAAGACTGCCGCTGGAGCGGGCTGCGTCGACGGATTCGCCCTCCCCGGCCGACCCGTGGGCGGCGTCAGCTTGGCCGGGCAGCAACCAAGTGCTGGCCCGGTAGGCCAGATACGGGCCGTCAACGGCTTCGAACTCGATTTCTTGGCTGATGGCGCCTGGGTCGACCGGGCCGTAGCCGATTGTCCCTTCGCCGCGCCAGCGCCCGACGAGCCAAGCCAGCGGGTAGACCTCAGGGGCCAACCCATCCGCGAACGCGACCGTCACCCCAGGGACGCTACCCGCTGAGGCTGGCGCGGCCCAAATCAGCCGCCCCACAATCTTCAGTGTGGGTCAGATCCGCGCTGGGATCGGTTGGTGGGTGACGGGTGACGGGTGACGGGTGACGGACCGCCCGAAGGTCCCAATCGGCGTTCAGCGGATCAGGGCCGCCGCCCAAACCGGGACCGCGGCCACCGCCAGCGGGATCGTCACCAGGGCGGCGTCGCGCCAGCGCGGTCCTCCCTCGGTGATGCCCCTCGGCTCGGCCACCAGCCAGATCGCTCCAGGAGTGACCGCGCAGGCCGCCGCCACCGCCGCGCCCGCCCACCAGTGGGTCACCACCACGGCCGCCATCGCGGCGCCGCCACCGGCGGCCAACAGGATCCCGGCCAAAGCGCCGACCTCGGTCCGCCAAGGCCGCTCAGGCGCCAGTCGGCTCAGGCCCAGGCCCAGGCAAGCGCCTGCGATTCCCACGCCCGCCAGAACCGCCAGGTCCAAGAATTGAGCGCCGCCGCTGGCGGTCACCCACAGACTCATGGCCGCCACCGCCATGACGCCGCAAGTGGTGACCGCGACGGAGCGGACCAAGCCGGGCCGCGGCGCCGGTCGGGTCAGTTCACGCACAAACACCGCCGGGAAGCCCAGGGCGATCGCCACCAACACGGCCGAGGCGTCACCGGGCCGCAAGACCGACAGCGTGATCGCCACGACTGCGGTGAAAGCCAAGGTCAAACGGGCTGAATGCGGTTCCGGCGGCGAGGCCAGGGCGGGCCAGCCGGCCACCAACAAGGCGGTGGCCAAAGACACCGCCACCACCGTCCAGACCTTGGAGGAACCAGGCGCGGATGCCGCCGCCAGACCGGCAGCGGGGACAAAGCCGACCGCCGAAGTGACCACCAGGCGGACAAAACGTTCCACTAAGCTCTCCTTGACGTTAAATTGATTGGAAGCAAAGGCCACAGACAACATTACAAAGGAGCTCGTCAATGGCAGAGATTCTGCTCCTGACTGTGGCGCCGGGCGCGCCCGGCTCCGTTCTACCAGCCTTGGAATTCCTGCCTCACCGGGTCAGAACCATGGGCTTCGACCCGTCGGCGCTGGTGGACTTGCCGAACTCCGAGCTGGTTGCCCTCGACGCCCGGAAGGACCTCCAGTCGGCCCGGGCCACGTCACGGTTGCTGCAAGTGGCGGGTCTGGCGGCGCCACTGCTGTTGATTGTCACCGAAGGCGGGCTGACCGCTCTCAGCGCCGAATGGGGCGCTCGCGACTTCATCTTGGCCAGCGCCTCGCCGGGTGAAGTCGAAGCCCGCATCCGTCTGGCCCTGGCCACGCCGGTGATGGTTGGCGCGGGCCAGCCTGAGGAGGCGATCTCGCAGGGCAATCTGGTCATAAACCCGGTCGCGTACACCGCCAAACTGCATGGCCGCAGCCTCGATTTGACCTACAAAGAGTTCGAACTGCTGCGCTATTTGGCAGCGCATCCCGGCCGCGTCTTCACGCGCACCCAGCTTCTGCAGGAGGTTTGGGGATACGACTATTACGGCGGCACCCGCACTGTCGACGTCCATGTCCGGCGCCTGCGGGCGAAACTCGGTCCGGAAAACGACCAACTGATCGGCACGGTGCGCAACGTCGGCTACCGTTTCGACGCGCCCAAGGAGCGACGCGCGAAGGTTTCAGACAAAGTCGACCGGACTGATTGGTCGCCGTTGGGCGCCCCCGTCGCCGAACCCTCCCTGTCGGTTCCGGAAGGTTTGCTGGGTGACGAGACCTCGACGCCGAGTCGCCTTGACGTCTGAGCGCACGGATGCGTCGTCCGCCGAGCATAAGAACGGTATCTAGGCGGCTCCGGCAGCCGACCGGCCCCCAAAGACGCTACTGTTGACCACGGCCGGGCCGCGCAAGCCCCGGGCTCCAACATTTGCCGCTGCGAGCGGCCTTCGCGCCGACTGGCGCTGCGCGGTCCGGCCATACTGAGCCAGGCAAGCCGCTCGCCCCGCATGGCCTAATCTGGTGTGCTAGTGCTTGACGTGAGGTAGGAGATCCCGTGCGGTTCAGCTTGACACCTAAAGACGTGTCGTTTTTCGATCTGCTCGCAGCCCAGGCTCGTCACCTTGTGGATGGCGCTGATGTGCTCGAACAGATGATCGCCGCAGACTTCGATGAGCGAGTCGATCTGGCCGTGCAGCTACGGGAGATCGAGCACACGGCGGACGTGTCGACCCACACCATCATCAAGAAGTTGAACTCGAGCTTCGTCACGCCGTTCGACCGGGACGACATCTACGATCTGGCCTCGGCTCTGGACGATTGCATGGATCACATGGAAGAAGCGGCCGATCTGATTGTGCTGTACCGGATCGACGCACTGCCCAAGAAGATCGGCAAGCAGATCACAATTCTGCGGCGGGCGGCGGCCGAAACGGCTGAGGCCATGCCCAGGCTGCGATCGCTGGACGGCTTGTCCGAATACTGGGTGGAGATCAACCGCCTGGAGAACCAGGCCGATCGGGCCTACCGCGCCATGTTAGCGGACCTGTTCCAGTCTGAGACCGACGCGATCCTGGTCATGAAATTGAAAGAGCTGATCGAGGCGCTGGAGAACGCGGCGGATTCCTTCGAGCGGGTCGCCAACACCGTCGAGACGATCGCGCTCAAGGAGTCCTGACCTCCATGACAGCGGGGATTGCTCTGGCGGTGGCGGTCATGGCGATCGCGCTCGCCTTCGATTTCACCAACGGCTTCCACGATGCCGCCAACGCGATTGCGACAGCCGTGTCCACTCGCGCTTTGCGTCCCAGGGCGGCTTTGACCATGGCGGCCTTGATGAACTTGGTCGGCGCGCTGATGGGCACGGCTGTGGCGGAGACAATCGCCACCCAGATCGTCAACCTGGGCGGGTTGGAACAACACGAGCAATTGTCGATTGTGCTGGCCGCGCTCCTGGGCGCGATCACTTGGAATCTGGTCACTTGGTGGTTCGGGCTGCCTTCTTCGTCTTCGCATGCGCTGATCGGGGGGCTGGCCGGCGCCGGCCTGGGAGCGGTGATGATCCAATGGCAGGACGTCACCGTCGAATGGGGCAAGATCGGGGAGAAAGTGCTGATCCCGATGGTTGCCTCGCCGGCGATCGGATTCACGCTGGCCTTCTTCGGCATGGTGGCGGTGCTGTGGATCTTCCGGCACTCTTCGCCGCACAAGACCATGAAACGGTTCCGGGTCGCGCAAATCGGTTCGGCGGCCGCGTTGGCGCTGGGCCACGGCCTCCAGGACGCCCAGAAGACCATGGGTGTGATCTTCATGGCTTCGATTGCGGTGGGTTGGAGCGAGGCCGGGGACCCCATCCCGTTCTGGATCAAGGCGCTGGCCGCCTCCGCCATATCGGCTGGCACCTACTCTGGCGGGTGGCGGATCATGCGGACGCTGGGCCGCAAGGTCATCCAGGTCGATCCGGCCCGTGGTTTCGTGGCCGAGGCCACCGGCGCGATTGTGCTCTACCTGGCCGCCTTCACGCCCATTCACGCGCCTATCTCCACCACCCACACCATCACCAGCGCGATCATGGGCGTTGGCGCCACCAGATCGCTTTCGGCGGTGCGTTGGGGGGTGGCCAAGAACATCGTCACGGCCTGGGTCTTGACGATTCCGGCCGCCGGTGCCACCGCGATCTTGTTCTTCTTTGCCACGCAATTGATCGGCGGCCTTTTTTGACCGGCCGCCGGGGGTTGATCGCTTTGGCCCCGCTGTGCGGCCTGGCGCTGTTGGCCGGCTGCGGCCGGGACGCGCCGCCCGGATTCGACTCTGAGGCCTACTGCCAGGCGATTGCCAAGCCGGCAGTCGAGTTGAATGCGAAAGCGATGATCGAAGGAGACGAGCAGGCGCTCAAGGACGCCGAATCCGTCTACGAGAACCTCCAGGCGCTGGCACCAGCGTCTTTGGACGACGAATGGACTGTGATCTTGAGGGAACTCGGGTCGATGATTGACGCCGCCAGCGGGTCGATCTCGGCTGAAGACGTCGACGCCCAGGCGTTCACCGACGCCTTCACCGCCATTGAAATGGACAAACGCGAGCGCTGCCTCCAGTAGGCCTTTGACGTGCGCAGTCCCTGAGGTTTCAAGCGCCGTCGATGCCGCCGGGCAGGGCGACGTCCGTCGGTTCGGCTAACGCTTGTGTGGGCCAGGCGTCGCCGTGCCAGGTGTCGCCGTGCCAGTCTGTGGCCGCCCGGGCCAGTGGTGCCCCCGCTTGGCGGCGCTCGCTACTCGCTGCGCTAGCTGCGGTCCACGCTGTCCATGCCGCCGATGCCGTCGGTTTGGGCGGGAAGATCGGCGCCAGCTCTTGGCCGGCTGGGTTTGGCGCCCCGATTGGCGTAGCGATGATGGAGCAACGGTTCGCGGTCGGGGTCGATCCATTTCGGCGGGATGAATTCCGGCAAGCCGTCTTCTCGGAACCGGACTACCCAGTCCGGCGGCCGGTCCCTTGGTGGCTCGACCATTCGGTGATGGGTGGGGCATAGCATACAGGCGTTCGAAAGGCTGGTCGGTCCCCCGTGCCACCACGGGTCGGCGTGGTGCACATGGCAAGCCTCCGGAGGCCTGTCGCACCCGGGGAACGAACAGCCGGAATCTCGTAGGGTGAGCGCCAGACGGAGTTGTTTCGGGATGACGCGGGTGGCGCGGCCGATGTCGAGAATCTCCCCTTTCGCCCCGAACACGGCTCTACGCACGTCGCTGTCGCAGGCGAGGGTCTTCAACGTTCGGGAGTCGATCCGGTCTCCGGTCGGGACGATTCTGCCTTGGGTGGCTTCCCCGTTGGTCAGATCACTGAAGGGAATGGTCACAACCAGGGTGGTGCCGACGGCGCCGAGTTCGGCGGCTTTCGAGCATCCTTGGGCGTGCCGGACAAGCGCGACCAGCGCGTCGACGCGGGCAGCCCGCCGGTCCACGGGGACTGCGCCGGGGACCTGGGCCTGCAGGCGGCGCTGCTTTTCGGCCGCTTTGTCGATCACTTGGCGCAGGACTTCGCCGTCGATCGCGGGCAGGGAACCGCTGAACGTGGTCACCCCGTCGGCGTGAGTGTGGATGGTCAGGGACCGGCGCCGGTTCGCCCGCTCGAACTGGCGGCGCGCGCGTTCTTCTCCGACCTGCTCTGCCACTTCTGGGGCGACCTGTTCAAGAACGTCTTCGGCGGCCCTGGCCAACCCGTCCGATGCCGTGGAGGCGGCCTTCTCGACAAGGTATCGCTCTGCTTGGCCGACTTGGGCTTCGTCGAGGTCGCTGGGCAGGTTGTCAAGCACGTCGGTGATGGCCTCCTGCTGGGCCGCGCTCAGCCCGCCCGCCGCTGCTGCGGCTCTGACCTGGCCGAACCTGGCGGCGTGGCGGGCGTCCAGCACCAGCCGGGAGGCCTGGCGGCGAGTCAGCAACGCCGCCAGCATCAACCAGGAGGTCAGGCCCGTCCCCGTCACCTGGTCGCACAGCCCCGACCGGTCCAACGCTCCGACTAGTTCGCCGATGGCCGCGTCGACCCGGTTTCTGACGTTCTCCAGGCCAGCCAATACCCTCAAAGCCTCGGGGTCCGAGGCCAGCGACGCCCCGCGTCGCCCCGACACCTCGCTGGCTATCCATCCCAGCACCAGGTGCGCCAGGGCGACCAACTCGGCCGGGGAGACCCCAGCGCCATCAAGACTCTCGACGCCGAGGGCGGCACTGATATGCGCGCCGAAAGTCGGGGCCTCAGCATCGGAGCCGCCAAGAAGAAAGTCGGAACCAGCGGCCCCCTGGCTCTTGGCGCCAAGGCCGGGCTGGGCGGCGGAGTCATCAAGAAGAAGGTCGGAACCAGCGGCATCAGCGGTGGCGCTCTGGCTCTTGGCGCCAAGGCCGGGCTGGGCGGCGGAGTCATCAAGAAGAAGGTCGGAACCAGCGGCATCAGCAGTGGCGCCCTGGTTCTTGGCGCCAGGGCCGGCCCGGGTCGCGCCGGCCGGCGCGCCAGAGCACTCAACGGTCCCGGCAGGACCCGCTGTGTCGCGGCGGACGCCGCTGGCGCGCTCTAATAGCGTGCGGACGGCCTCCACCAACGGCGAGACCGCCGGGACGAACCCGCCCACGCCCAGCGACCCTGACGCGGCCGCCGGTGTCGCGCCGCCGAGGCCAACCCGGCGATCCACGCCCGGTGCCGCCCAAGCTTCGGCGGGATTCCCGCTTCCGGCCGCCGGCTGGTCCGCGCTGCCCAGACCGGAAGCGGCCTGCTTGGCGTCGCCACCCCGGTGCGCGGGAGCCCATGTGTCGGGGCGTGTGTCCGAGTTGTCGCCGCCACTCAGCGGCTGACCGGGAACGCACCATTCCGACATATGTATACTCTACCTGGTTTGGGCCCGCCGCGCAATCGCTGTTCGATAAACGGAAGCGCTTCCAGCGAGTTTGTTTGAGTATTCTCCGTCTGCGTTGGCGGGTCCATCGGGGGGATTCTCGGTCTGCGTTGGCGGGTCCGCCGGGGGGATTCTCGGTCTGCGTTGGCGGGTCCGCCGGAGGGCCATCGGAGATCCGGCGGAGGTGCACAGGCGTCAAGCCGACCACCAAGAGGGCTAGCCCAGGCGGCCGGCGGCGCCCGCAGTCGGCGCGGCAGCCGCAGTCGACGCGGCGCCGGATGTCAAAGTGTGGCATGTGGCAGCCCGGGCGACCGACCGGAGCGGCGTGCGAGTAGGGCGAAGACGGCCTGACAAGGCCCTCTTCGGTGATCTGAACGAAACGACCGTAGCTGAACTCGCCGCCACGAGAATCTGCTGTCATCGATCCGATGGCCGGGGTTCTCGCAATCGCGGCGCGCCGCGGGCAGCGGCGCGAGGTCTGCCGGGTGTAGCGCCTAAATGAATGCACTCTTCAAGGAATACGCCCGACCCAGTCGACTTCGGCACTTTGCATGGTAAATCGGGTCGAGTTCGGCGCTTTACATCGGCCCTTCTTAGCGTTTATGCTGGTCAGCAACCTAAGCGCCAATTCGGGCGCATGCTAAACGTCGAACTCGGCCGACAAATGGATGCAAACCGTCGAACTCGGCGGCTGATCGGCTGCAGAACGCCGAACTCGACCGGGTCGGGATGCAGAACGTCGAACTCGGCGGGGCCGACGCCCACCGGACAGCAGTAATGCCAGCTATCGATACAGTTGCGCGGGGACCAGCGCGGTCGGCGAACGACTCCCTTGTGCCTCAGGCGCAGCCAAGCATCAGTAGTTCTAAGGAAAGTTCTCTGGCCTGTGAAGCGGTGGGAGTTGGACCTGGCGGGACGGCCCGGACGGTGGGTTCCGCATCACATGACCGGGGTTGGGTTGGTTGCCTCGACGATTGATTGGAGGCTGCCATGCTCAAGCTCGTGGGCGCGTCGGCGTTGGCGGTGTGGGAGTCGCGGGTGTCCTGGCTCGGATTTCTTTTGTGCTGTTAGCGCATGCTAAGTTCGTGCTCGGACCGTTGGCCGGTTGCGATCGCGGCATCGGGGGCGTGGCTATGGTCCGGCCCGCGCGAGCCCGCGCGCGTCAGACGCTCGAGGCAGGAGCCCCCCCAAATGAGCAACCTTGTCCGCAAATCCCTGATCTGGTCCGTGTCCACCCTGGCGGCGGTGGTGTTGGTGGCGCCCGGCGCGCTGGCCAGTCCCGGCGTGAATGCCAAAGCAGGCCAGACCTCCGGCGCTGAGTCCGCGTCCACTTCCGGGGCGGTCCCCGAGGCGGGCGACACGGCATCGGGCACCCCCTCCATAACGGCGGCCCAGCAGATCCCCACGACTGGAGCGGCGGCGTCAGCGCAGGCGGGCGAAGCCGACCCGGAAGCGGTCGTGGAGGCCCTGGCCCAGGAGGGCGTCGAAGTCGCGGTGGCGGGCCAATTCTTGCGATTGGCGGATGCGCCGGAGGGCGAGCCGGACTCGTTTGTGCAGGCCGAGGAGGGATCGCTGGTGCCAGTGGACCCCTCGACCTTGGACCCGTCGGTCCAGCCGGGTGACCAGGTGGAGGCCGTGTTGGCGGTTCCGCCCGGAACGGTTCAGACGTTCGACGATGCCGTATTGGCGGACTTGGCAGCCACCAGCGACGTGGCGAAGGCGCTAGACGGTCCACTGCCGGCCGGCGGCCCGGCCGGAGAGGTGCTGTTGGAGGCTTTGGCGAACGGGGGAACCGAGACCCAAGTGTCCGGGGTCGCGGTGACGCAGGCGGCTGCGAGCCCGGCTGGCGCGCCGGGGCCCTACCAGCACAAGCTGCAGTTCGTGTTTGTCTCGGATCGCGGTGTGTTCTGGGACAAAGACCAGTTGGACGCCTACGCGGCGGGTTTGGAAGAGTTCTGGGTGCGCGAGTCGAGAGGCGCCATCTCCGGTTTCACCTATAGCTGGGATGACGTGGTTCTCGCCCAAACCGTGGCCCACTGCGGGGCGACAAGCGCGGCCGACCAGTTGGTCGCTCTGACAACCGCCGCAGGTGAGGCGCTGACCGCGGCCGGGATGCGGGTTCCGCTGTCCCAGAACGACCCGGAGCTGACGCACCTGGTGGTCTTGACGGCCTCAGGCCTCCAGAGTGTGGCCTGCCGGGAGTTGTACCTTGGGGTCGCCTGGCTCGGGACCGATCTGGCTTCGGCCGGCCACATCCACAACTGGGTCAGCGCCGGCGCCCCGCCGCAGTCCCTGCGGTCCGACGACACGTTCCCCCATGAGATGGGACATTCGCTCGGCCTGGGGCACGCCGGCGCGTTGAATTGCCCCGGCGAGCGCCTGATGGACGGGCCGTTGGCGGGCGATGGCGCCTGCTCGGTGTCCGAATACGGCAACGGGTTGAACGTGATGGGACAGGCATCTAGTGTCGGGCCGATCAACGCGAAGCAGAAAGACATCCAGCATCTGGTGGCCGAAGGGGCCGGCCTGGAGACCGTCACCGACCCTGCGGCGGCGCGGGAGTTCGTGATCGCGCCGATCTCGACCCAGAACTTAGAGGCGCTGCAGGCGGTGCGGATCGTCGAAGGACAGGGCGCCGGCGAGCGGACTTACTGGTTGGACTATTACCCGGCCGTGGTGGGCGGTGGGATCGGGGTCTCCCGTGACACGTCGGCCTATTTCTACGGCGGCCCCGATTCGGCGTTGTTGTGTCCCCAGGGGCGGATTGGGGGGTCGTTCGCCGGGGTTGGTTGCTCCAGCGTGTTCCGTCCGGGCGAGGTGTTTGTCTCTGAGACCGGCAAGACCCGGGTTGAAGTTCTTAGCGTGTCCCCGGCAGGGGCGCGGGTGCGGGTGGACGTGTTCAATCCGGCGCCGGTTCTGAACGTGTCGGCGACTAGCTGGCAGGCGCCGTCATGGGGCGCCTCCCAGGCGGTGGAGGTCAACACCGGCGGCGGCGCCTGGAGCGCCAAGACAACGGCCAGTTGGCTGTCACTGGCCAACAGCGACGGGTCTGCCGGCAGTGTGTTCAAGATCACCGCCAACACGCTGAGTTCCGGCTCGCGCACTGGCGCCGTGGTGGTCACATCGGGAGGCGCCAGCGCGGTGATCCAAGTCGCCCAGGTGGCGCAGGTCGACGACTGCGCGGCTAGCGTCCAGACGGCGTGCGCGTTCAACACCGGCTCGCCGGCGGCGGCCTACACGGTCTCAGGGACGTTCGGGGCGGTATACGATACCGACTATTGGCGGTTCTCGCCGCCGGAGACCGGCGAATGGGCGTTCCGCACCGCCAGCCCGTTGGCGATCACGGGGACCGTGAGAAACCAGTCCGGCGCCCCGCTGGTCGACTCCAGCGGGACCAGCCCCAGGTCCACCACGGTCACGCGGTTTACCGGCGGCCAGGTGTCCTCGCATTACCTGCACGCGGGCACCACCTATTACGTGTCTGTTGAGGGCATGAACTCCAACTCTCTGGTTGTCGACGGCGCCTACACCATGACCGCGTCGCGGACTGATCTGGCCTTGTCGCAGTCGGCGTGGTCGCCGGGCGCCCTGGCTGAGTCCCTCACGGTCTGGGTGGCGAGCGACTCGGGTCAGTTCGCGGCGCAGTCATCGGCGGATTGGCTGACGGTCTCCCCGACCTGGACTTCGGGCTCGGTCACGGCCTTGGCCGCCCAGGTCCGCGTCGCGGTCAATGAGACGGGCGCGCCGCGCAGCGGGCAGGTGGTGTTCCAGCCGAATTCTTATAAGACACAGGGCGGCGTGGTGTTGACGGTCACGCAGGCCGGGGACGCGGCGGTGAAGGTGCAACCCGGATCGTGGGCTCCAGCCGGTGTGGCGGCCGAACGCCAAGTCTCAATCCAGACCACGGGCGCCCCGTGGACCGTGTCCGCCAAACCGGATTGGGTGACCGTGGACCCCTCCGGAGGCGCGGCGGGCAAAGCGACAGTCCGGGTGGAGGCGAACGCCGGGGCGGCGCGTGAGGGCGTGGTGCGGTTCTCAGCCGGCGGCGAGGTGGCCGAATTCCGGATCACCCAGGCGCAGCACTTGCTGTCCGTCACCCCGGCGACGCTTTCGGCGCCGGGTTCCTCCTGGACGCGCAGCGTCCACTCGGTCGAGGTGCCGTACGGGGGTTGGAGCATCGAGTCGAAGCCGGACTGGGTCAGCGTCTCGCCCGGCCAGGCGGACGGCCCGGACCAGGTGTCGCTGTCCACCGACGTGAACCCCGGAGCCGCCCGCCAGGGAGATGTGGTGTTCGCGGCCGGGGCTTCGCGCGCGTCGGTCACAGTCACCCAGGCCGCGGGCGGCAGCGAACTGAGCCTGAACTCTGGTCACTTGGAGGTCGCCTACCCGGGCGGGAGCCGGGAGTTCACGGTCTGGGCGGCTAATGGGCCCTGGCAGGTGGATTCCCAGCCGGATTGGGTGGCGGTTTCGCCGACCAGCGGCGTCAGCGGCGTCAGCGGCGTTCTGGTGGTCACAGTGTCGCCTCACACCGGGCCGGCCCGCTCCGGGCAAATCCAGTTGAGCGCCAACGGCGAGACAGCGACCATCTGGGTCGAACAAGGCGCCGACCTGCACGGTAACTCCCCCGCCACGGCCACGGTGATGGGGCCGGTCGCGGGCTCGACCAGGTATCGAACCGGCGTCTTGGAGGTGGGCGAGGACTTGGACTATTTCGCCTTCGACGCGCCCACGACCGGGCAGTATCGGTTCTACGCGTCCAAGACGCCCGGCGTCCCCGCGACAGTGGCCCGGCTGTATGACGCCTCAGGCGCGCTGTTGGCGACCGGCGCCAACTCGAGTGCGACCATGAGCTACAACATTCTCCAGTCGCTGGCCGCCGGGGAGCGGTATTACTTGGCGATCGGCAACGCGGACCCGTTGGTGGACTTCCCGGTGAGTTACGACTTGTATCACTACGCGCCTGCTATTGACCTGGCTGTGGCGCCGACGAGCTGGGCGGCGCCGACGGCTGGGGGCTCTGTCACGGCGGTGGTCTCCACCAGTTTGACCTCGTGGTCGGTCACGGCAGATCAGGATTGGCTGTCGGCGTCTCCGGATGCGGGCGCGTCTGGACAGGCGGTGAATCTGGTGGCGAGCGCCAACCCGGCCGATGTGGCCCGCTCTGGCGTGGTGGTGTTCCAGGCCGGGGGCTTGGAGCGGGGGTTCGTGGTCACGCAGGCGGCTGGGAGCCTGGCGCTGTCGAAGGCGACGTGGTCGGCATCGGCGGCGGGCGCGACCACGAGCGTGCGTGTGACCTCGAGCGTGCCGGTGTGGTCGGCATCGGCGGACGTGTCCTGGTTGTCGGTGACGCCCTCGGGTGCGGCCGGCGGCGACGTGCAGGTCGTGGCCGCGAAGAACTACGGTTCGGCGCGGACCGGGTTCGTCACCGTGAGGGCCGGGGACATGGCCCTGAAGGTGTCGGTGTCGCAGGCTGCCGGCCCAGGCACGACCCTGTCGTTGTCGCGGTCGAGTTTCTCGGCTGGCGCGGCCGGCGGTCAGGTCAGCGTGGGCGTGACGACGAATCAAGAGTCGTGGTCGGCATCGGCGGATCAGGCCTGGTTGTCGGTGTCCCCGTCCTCAGGGGTGTCCGGAGGCCAGCTGGTCGTGTCGGCGTCTGCCAATGCCGGCGGCGCGCGGTCCGGGACGGTGAAAGTGGTGGTGACTGGTCCGACTGGTTCGGTGGCGAGGACCGTCACGGTCAGCCAGGCGGCGGGTTCGGTGCCGGTGTTGACGTTGTCGGCCTCTTCGTGGGCGGCGCCCCCGACCGGCGGCGATTTCGACTTGGTGGTGTTCACGAATCAGTCCCCGCTGGGTGTTTCGTATTCGGCCGGTTGGTTGTCACACAGTGTCGAGCCGTCGGCGCAGGGAGCGGTGGTGGCGTTCTCGGCGGGGGCGAACCCGGGTGCGGCCAGGTCTGTGACGGTGACGGTGGCGGGCGGGTCGAAATCGGCCACCTTCCGTGTCACCCAGGCGGCCGGGACCCTGACGCTGAGCCCGGCCACGTCCTGGTCCCCGGGCCGTGAGGGTGGCTCGCGGGTGGTGAAGGTGACCACGAACCAGGGCGCCTGGTCGGTGGTGTCATCGGCGGCGTGGCTGAGCGTGGGGCCGGCCGCAGGCGGGACGGGTGATTCGTTCACCGTGGTGGCGGCCCCGAACCCGGGGGCTGCCCGCACAGCTTCGTTCACGGTCACCGCGGGCGCGATCGTGAAGACGATCGCGGTGTCCCAGGCGGCGGCGACGTTGACGAGTTCGCCGGCGTCGTGGTCGCCGGCGTGGGGCGGCGCTCTGGAGGTGTTCCAGATCAACGCTTCGGTCGGGGTGTGGCGCCTCGATGCCAGTGGTGTGCCAGATTGGTTGGAGCTGTCGCCCGCGGCTGGCGCCGACCATGTGTCCGGTGATCGCCAGGTGGTGCGCGCGACCCGCAACGAGGGCGCCGCCAGGCAGGCCACCTTGGTGTTCAAGGCCGGCGAGTTGACCAGGGAAGTTGTGGTCAAGCAGGCCGCCGCGCCGGCGGCGTCGGTGTCGCTGTCGCCAACGTTGTGGTCGGCGCCGCCGGAGGTGGGTTCTTTGGGTGTGCAGGTGGCCGTGAACCGGGCCGCTTGGGCGGCGTCCGCTGACCAGGGCTGGGTGAGCGTCCCCGAGGGCGCGCAGCCGGCCGGTGGATTGCTGGTGTTGGGTGTCGACCCGAACCCGACCGGGCAAACCCGCACAGCCACGGTGACGGTGACGGCCGCCTCTGCGGTGAGGACCTTCAAGGTCACCCAGGCGGCCGGCCCGGCCACCCGTTCCGCGGCGTGGTCGTCTGCGGATGTGTTGGAGTTGTCGAGGCTGGCGCAGTCGGCCGGGTGGTCGTCCGGTTTGTCGGGTTATGGGTCGTTGTCGGTGTCCGATGACGTGTCGTGGTTGTCCGCGTCCGCCAATCCGTCAACCGGGCAGGTTTCGGCGACGGCGACGGTGAACAACGGGTCGGCCCGGCGCGGTTTGGTGACGGTCAGGGCAGGCGCCAAGGTGGTGGCGACCTTGGTGGTGTTCCAGGCCGGTGTCCCGCAGGTGTACGCCGGCGCGGCGACGTGGACGGTCGCGGCTGGCGGCGGGGAGGTGACCCGCACGGTCGACGCGACCGGGCCCGGTTTCGCCCCGGTGGCCTGGCAGGCGGCGACGGATGCGGGGTGGTTGCATGTCGCTCCGGGTCAGAACCCGTCCGGATCCGGCCTGGTCATAGCGGCTGATCCGAACCTGTCTGGAGCGGTCCGCACGGCCACGATCACCGTCACCGGCGGTGAGGAGACAACCACTATCACGGTCACCCAACGCGCCTGATTCTTTGGGCGAGGGGACAGGCCGACCGGGCCGGCTCGGTGACACTCCGGGCCGGCCGGGCCAACTGAACACTAGGGACTCCCGCGCCCGATCAGATCGTCGGCCTCGGCCCTGAAGATCCCGCTGTCGATCACGAATCGGGCAGGTCAACGGTGGCGGTAGACCAGAGGCGGGCGGATGCGGTCCAGCGCGACCACTTTGACTTTGCCGCCGCTGGTGTGCACGGTGTGGGCTATGGCGGCCTCGCCGGTGGCGAGCGGTCCGGTGGCCAGCGCGCGGTGGACCTTGGCGGCGGCGCGTTCCGCCACCACGCCCAGCAACAGCGGCAGGACCGGACGGTGCGAACAGACCACCACCGGCGGTCCTCCGCTCAGGATACGGCGCATCAGCCCGATCGCGCGGGCGGGTTTGGTCTTGGCGGCGGATTCGGTCAGCCAGCGGTTGGTGTTGACGGCCAGGCGGGCGCGGTGGGCGTAAGGGCGCACGGTGGCGCGGCAGCGGGTCCACGGTGAAGAGATGACCCGGCGGATGCCTAAGGCCGCCAGCAGCGGGACGGCGCCGCGGGCGCGGGCGCGGCCCTGCGCCGTCAACGGGCGCAGCCCGTCCAACTTGGTCCATTTGGCGCGGTCATAGGCTTGGGCGTGGCGGATCACCACCACCGGGCGGGTGTCTAGCTGGCCGCGCTGGTGGTAGTTCATCAGCTTGAGCAGGGGGACCCGGTCGGTCGCCCTGGTGAGTCGGCGCAGGGCCGCGTCGGCAGGCAGCCAACGGGTCCGATCGATCTCAGTCCTAGACGCGGTGGGGTAAGCCGGACGGGCGCAGACGGCTGGATTGTCGGCATCGGAGGCGAGCCGGGCCGCCCAATAGTAGACGGTCTTGATTGTGCCGCTGGCCAGCGGATATGAGACCTTCGGCAGCGGCCTGCCGATCACCACTTGACGGCCGGTCTCCTCCAGCACTTCGCGCCAGGCGCAGGTGATCAGATCCTCGCCGGCCTCCAGTTTCCCCTTCGGCCAGGACCAGTCGTCATAGCGCGGCCGGTGCACCAGGAGGACTTCCAAATGATCGTCCTCAACGCGCCAGACCAGGGCGCCGGCGGCGTCTAGGCCGGTCGTGGCCGGCCTGGTCCCCCCGAGCGACGGCTTGGCTTTGTGCAGCGTGATGGTCAACGGACTCTGGCTCCCGATCGGCGTTGACGAGCCATGAAGGCATTCTGGATGTCTTCGAGGGGCCGGCCGTCGGAATCCTTGCGGTTGGCCACCCAGGCGCCGTCGGGCTGGAGATCCCAGGCGGCAATAGTGGGGCTCATGGACAAGCGCAACATGTCGAGCAGTTCGGTGACTTGTTCTGGATCGCGGAGGTTCACCAAAGCCTCAACCCGGCGGTCGAGGTTCCGGTGCATCAAATCGGCCGATCCGATCAACACGTCCGGATCGCCTCCGTTGGCGAAAGCGTAGACGCGGGCGTGTTCTAGGAAACGGCCCAGGATCGACCGGACCTGGATGTTCTCCGACAGGCCGGGCACCCCCGGGCGGACCGCGCAGATGCCCCGCACCACCATCTCCACTGGCACGCCGGCCCCCGAGGCGTTATAGAGGGCGTCAAGGGTCGCCTCGTCGACCACCGAGTTCACCTTGATTCGGACCCAGGCCTCAAGGCCGGCCTGATGGTTGGCCACCTCGCGTTCGATTCGGTCGATCAGCCCCGAACGGATCGAGGTCGGGGCCACCAGCAGGCGTTGAAATGTCGAAGCCGGGGCGTACCCGGACAGCTGGTTGAACAGGCGGGTCACATCTTGGCCGACTTCCGGGTCGGCCGTGAGCAGGCCGATGTCCTCATACAGTCGCGCGGTCTTGGGGTTGTAGTTGCCGGTGCCGACGTGGCAGTAGCGCCTCAGGCCGCCGGTCTCCGAACGCACCACCAACATCAGCTTGCAGTGGGTCTTCAGACCGACCACTCCATAGACCACGTGGACGCCGGCCTCTTCGAGTTTGCGCGCCCAGGTGATGTTCGCCTCTTCGTCGAAGCGGGCCTTCAACTCCACCAAAGCCAGAACCTGTTTGCCCGCCTGGGCGGCGTCGATGAGCGAATCGACAATCGGCGAATCGCCTGAAGTCCTATACAACGTCTGTTTGATTGTCAAGACGTCTGGATCGGCGGCGGCCTGGGCCAAGAAGGTCTGCACCGAAGTGGAGAAAGAGTCATACGGATGATGTAGCAGCAGATCGCTGGCCCTGATCGCGGCGAAAATGTCGGTCGGCTCGGCGCTTTCGACCTCGGCCAAGCTTGGGTGGGTGGTGGGCACGAAAGGCGGATAGACCAGGTCTGGGCGGTCCAGGTCGGCGATCACATTGAGACCGCGATAATCCAGCGGCTCAGCCAGCTCGTAAACCTCTTTGTCGGTGATCTGCAGACCCCGGATCAGCAGCTTCCGGGCCTGATCGGAAATGCCGGCGGCGACCTCCAGGCGGATCGGCGGCCCGAAGCGCCGGCGCAGCAACTCGCGTTCCATCGCTTTGAGGAGGTTTTCGGCATCGTCCTCCTCGACCTCCACGTCCTCGTTGCGGGTCACCCGGAAAGTGTGGACGCCGCTGATCTCCATGCCGGGGAACAACTCGGTCAGATGATTGGAGACCACGTCCTCGATGGGCACGAACGATGTCGGCCCTTTCGCCAGATCCGCCACCGCCGGTTCGCGGGGCTTGCCTTTCGAGTCGACCGCCACGAACCGCGGCAGGGTCTCGGGGATTTTGACCCGCGCGAAGTGGGTCTTTCCTTTGTCGTCGGTCAGAATGACGGCCAGGTTCAGCGACAGCCCCGAGATGTACGGGAACGGGTGCGCCGGGTCGACCGCCAGCGGAGTCAGAACCGGATAAATCTGTTTGCGGAAGAACTTGCCCAGGCGGTCATGTTCATGCTCTTCGAGCTGGTCCCAGCGGACCAGGGTTATGCCTTCGGCCGCCAAAGCCGGTTGGATGCGCTGCTCAAAGCAGCTCACCTGGCGGTCGACCAATTGGTGGGCGCGCGACTGGATCGCGTCCATCAACTGGCGTGGCGTCAAGCCGGAGGCGGCCACCACGGCCATGCCCGCGTCCATCCGGCGCTGCAGGCCCGCCACCCGGACCATGAAGAATTCGTCCAGATTCGAACTGAAAATGGACAGGAAGCGAACGCGCTCAAGCAGCGGCAGGTCTTGGTCCTCGGACAGTTCCAGGACGCGCTGGTTGAAGGCCAGCCAACTCAGCTCCCGGTCGCCGTAGCGGTCGGAAGGCAGCCGGTGATCCATGGATCGATCCTTCCACAATGATTCAGACGAATCTTTCGAGCGTAGCCGTCTCGGCGATCCGCGAGAGGCCCTCGCGGATGGTGCGCGCCCGCTGCCGGTCCAGCCCGGAGGCTGTGCGAAGGTCTTCCAGGCCGGCGCCCAGGATGTCCTGCAAGGAACCGAATCGGGCGATGATCGCCTCGGCAGTGGGCCCGTCCAGTCCCGGCACCGCCGAGAGCAGCCTGTGTCCGCGCGGTCTGACCCGCGTTTCGATGGCCGTCGGCGAGTCGATCAGCCCCAGTTCCAGAGCCACTTTTTCCGGTTCGATCAGGGCGTTCGCTTCCAACGCCGCCAACGCGGCCAACGCTCTGGCGACGGCATCGTCTGGCGTCGTTGGCGTCGTTGGCGTCGTTGGCGTCTGGTCGCCTGACGTAGGCGCCGTCTCCTCGCCTGCCGCCGATGCCGTCCGCTCACCCGCCGCCGATGCCGCCCGCTCGCCTGCCGCCGATGCCGTCCGCTCACCTGTTGTTGGCGCGTCGGTCGTCCCCTGGTGCGCGACCTGCGCCGGTGCGGCATCGGCCGCATCCCCGGCCGGCCCCGCGCCCTTGGGGGTGTGGACCACGTAATCGCGCATCAGCAGGCTCCGCTCCTGTTCAATGCCGGAGATGGCCTGGTCGAACTGCATGCGCAGGAGCCGCCCAGCCGTGCCCAGTTCGGTCAGAACGTCGGCGATCTCTTGGCCGATCCGCCAAACCATCTCCTGGCTGCCGGCCACTTCCGCCACTTGGCGGGCTGTGGTCAGGTCCTCGACCTCCAGGGCGGTCAAATTGGCGGCGACGTCTTCCAGCCGGGCGCGGTAGCGCTCCAACGTCACCAGGGCCTGGCTGGCGCGGGCGGCCAGTTCCTCCGGGTCGAGCAGCACGTGCCGGATGCCATGAACGTATAGGGCGGCGATGTTCATCGACTGCGAGACCGAGATCACCGGGTGTCCGGTCTGCTTCGCCACCCGTTCGGCGGTGCGGTGCCGCGTGCCGGATTCGCTGGTCGGGATCGACGGGTCGGGTAGCAGCTGGACGGCCGCCCGAACGATCCGTCCGCGCTCGAAGTCGAGCACCACGGCGCCGTCCATCTTCGACAACTCCCGCAGCCGAGTGGCGGAGAAAGGCACGTCCAGTTCGAAGCCTCCGGAGCAGATCGAATCGACCACCGGATCGAAGCCCAGCACTATCAACCCGCCGGTGCGGCCGCGGGCGATCCGCTCGAGCGCTCCGCGCAGCTCCGTGCCCGGAGCCACCGCCTCAAGGGTGGCGCGCAGCAGGTCGGTGGTGTCCCCCACTGGGACGGCACCCGGGTTCGGGCTGGGCATCATGGACAAGGAGAACTCCCGGCAGTCGGCGGATGCCGAGAATTGTATCCGGCCGGGAGCAGCTCGTCCCCAGACTTTCGTGCGGCGCGCCCGGCGCGCCGAGGCGGCCCGTAATCGATCGGCGCGAGGCCCCGTGCCTCAAGGGCGCCAGTTGGCCTGCCGGCGCGGCCCAGTTCAGACACGGCTCAGTTCGGATGCGGTCCAGCTCAGGTGCCGCGCAGGAGTGTTGCTGGCTTGCGGTGGGCGGCGTGGGCGGCGGGTAGGGCCGCCGCCAGGATGGCGGTGGCCAGTCCCAAGACCACGGCGGTGGCGGGTAGCTGCAGGCCGACCGCCGGAGTCCAGCCGCGGGCGCGGGCCAGCGCGATGGTCCCAGCCACTCCGGCCAGCGCCCCAATGGTCCCGCCGGCCAGACCGATCAGGGCGCCTTCGGCCATGAATCCGCGCCAGATCGCCAGTCGGGTGGCGCCCACCGCCCGGCGCAGGGCGATCTCCGGGGCGCGCTGGTGGATCGACAACAGCATTGAGGTCGCGGCGCTCATGGCGGCCAGGGCCAGAATCACCCATCCGATGGCGTTCATCAGCCCGCTCAGGTTGGATGCCACCCCGGCCTGCAGAGACGCCAAGTCGGATGGCACGGAAACTTCAATCTCTCCAGGGTTGGCGGGCGCCAGCGCCATCGGGATCGCGTCGTGGAGGGCCTCGGCGCGCCCGGGAGCACTTCCCACCAGGATCGTCGCGCTGATTGGGATGCTTAACAGCTCGGCGCCCGCCGGGGACAGCAGCAGACCGCCGTCCAGACCCTCCGACCCGGTCGGTTTCAGCAGGGAGACCACCGGGACCGGGTGCTGGTTGACCCAAACCGTGACTCCCGGCCCGGCCTCTGCGACGCCCAATGACTCGGCCGTCTGGGCGCCCAGCACGGCGACCAAACCACCCCAGGTGTTGTCCAAGATGGTCAGCGGCGCTCCAGCGGCGACCTGGCCGCCCAACTGGGCCGGATAGCGCGAGTCGCACACCACGATGTCGTTCCGCAGTAGAACCGACAAGGTCTTGGTGCTCGGGGTGAGTCGGCGCACCTCGACGTCAGCTGGCGCGTAAGACATATGCGGCGCCGCCGTTTTGACCCCGGCCAGGGTTTCCAGGCTGGCGGCGGCCTGCGCCAAGCCGGCGAAGCCGGCCGGTCCGCTGGACGTCTGGGTCGATGTCGACACATAGAGCGAGTTAGAGGCGGCGTCGAGCAGGCGCCCGGCCACCGCTCCGGACGCGGACTGGGTCAGGCCGGAGGCCCCGACCAGGGCCGCCACCCCAAGGGTGTACGCCAACAGGAGTAGCACCGAGCGCACCGAGGTGTCGATGACCGCGCGAACGGCATCGGCGGCTTCGGCTACCCACCGGGCCAAGCGCGACACCTGCGCGGAAGCTCCCGTTGCGGAAGCCTCCAGCTCGGGCGCCGCGAGCGCGGCCGGATCTCCAAACAGTACTGGGCGGGGCGGCGGCGCGGCGCCCGCTAGGACCCCGTCCGCCAAGGTGACCGCCCGGTCGGCCGCCGCCGCCACAGCCGGATCGTGAGTGACCACGATCACGGTGGTGCCCCGGTCTGCGGCCGCGCGCAGTTGGGCGATCAGGCCGGCCGCCGATGCCGTGTCCAACGCTCCGGTCGGCTCGTCCGCTAGGACCAGGCGCGGCCCCGGCACCAGAGCCCGCGCCAGGGCGACACGTTGGCGCTCGCCGCCGGACAGCCGCTTGGCGCGGGTCTGGGCGCGGTCTGCCAAACCGACGCCGGTCAACGCTTGGCGGGACAGGCGGTCGCGGTCGCGAGCCCGGACTCCTCGCACCCTCAGCGCCAGGCCGGCGTTCAAGACGGCCGAGTCGTCGCCGATCAGATACGAACTCTGGAAAACGAACCCGAGTTGGTTGCCTCGGAACCGGTTGCGCCCGATCTCATCCAAAGCGGCCACGTCGGCGGCGTCGAACCAGTACCGGCCCGCCGTTGGCGTGTCCAGGAGGCCCAGGATGGCCAGCAGCGTCGATTTTCCAGACCCAGACGGGCCGGTGACCGCGACGAACTCGCCCGGCCAGACATCGAGGTCGACGTGGCGCAACGCGGCGACCTCGCCATTGCGCCCGACCCGCTTGTCGACCGCCCGCAGGCAGATCAACGGCCAGGCTGGGCTGAGCTGCGGTGGCGCGAGCCCGTCTGTTCGCGCCGCCGGCCGGTCAACCGGCGGCGCCGCCGTCACCTGACACCACGATCCGGCGGCCGATCGGCAGGGCTTCGTCTGCGGCGATTAACGCGTAGCCTCCCACCTGCCCGGTGATAGTGATCGCGACCCGTTCGACGGCCTGGTCTTGGCCGGCGCCAGCGCCCGCGCTCGGGGTAGCGCCATCCCTGCCGGCCCCGGCCTCCACGGCCGCCAGCAGGTAGACGCCCTTGGCGTCCTCGCGGATGGCGGTCAGCGGGGCGGCCGGACCGACCGGCGTTTCCCCCACCGGGGAGACGGTGACTTGCTGGACGTCGCCTGCGGCGTCGAACCACTCAACTGTCAACGGAATGGTCAGGTCGTAGCCGGCCGTGCCGTCGGTTTGGTATTCGCCGACTGTCCCGACTGTCGCCGCCAGGGGTTCCACCTCAGCTGCCGTCACCGTCACTTCGGCGCCTTCGCCCAACGCCTCCACATCCAGCAGCGACACCCGACCGCTCACCCACGGCTGGCCCGTCACCACCCGGACCAATGGCGTTCCGGTCTCTAATGAGGTGCCCGCCGCCGCCGCTTCCACCACCGGCACAGCCCCGGCCGCGACCTCGACGAATTCATTCAACACGAATCCCGGGTTGGCGCCATCGGCCAAAGGCGGGTCATATCCGACCGCCTGGTATAAGGCTCGCAATCCGGTCAAAGTGGCCGAATTGAATTCGTTGCCAACCTGACCCCCGAAATGCCCGGCTTGTTTCAAGAATTCTTGAAAGGCGGTCACATCCGCTCCTTTCACGCCGACCGCCATGTTCCGGTAAAAGGGCATTCCCGGCGGAATGGCGAACACCGGTCTGCCTGACACCTCGGCCACGACCTCCCCTGGCCCAATCAGGTCCCCAACCACCTTCTTCTGGACGGTTACCACCAACCGCAACGTCTCCAATTCGGCGGGTCGGCCGGCGCCGCCGTTTGGCGTAGCGGGGAGGGAAGTGTTCGGCTCCGCCCCTTCTGTGCCCGGGCCGAGGTCTTTGGCGAGGGGGGCCGAACCGATCGCCTTGAACACCGTCGAGACGGCCTCGGCCTCAGTGGGCGCCGCCGCCGAACCGGGCGCGAACACGTCCTTGGTCTGAGGCGGATGGACAATACCGATAATGCTTACCGGCCTCGATAGCGGTTGTTCGCTGATTTCGGCGAAGACCATAACCGATGCCGTGGCTTGCTCCAACGGTGTCAGATCCGGCGCTGGCCACCTGGTCGCGAGCACGCCTGCGGCGCCGGCGCAGGCGCCCAAGACCACCAGCGCCACGCCGCCCAGCACCGCCCGCCGCGATGTTCTTCTACGCATACAAACACCCCTCCCGCCGGTGGTTTGACACTGCGATAGACCCGGAACTAAGCTTATCCTATCGCCGTGGTTGCTCCAGCATGGCTTCAAGTCTGGAGAAGAGAGGCGACAACGTGAAAATCCGTAAGATCCTGGCCGGAATTGCTTGCGCGGCGTTGGTGACGTTCGGCACCGCGGCCCCGGCCGAGGCAGCATATTCAGACTGCGCTATCCCAGGCTTTTGGGGAGCTTGGAGAAACGCGGACTTTGGCGGCTCCGGCTACTTGTGCAGGGACGTCGGCGTCGGCCAATACCCGAGCATCATAGACAACGAGGCGTCCTCCATCATTAACCGAGCGGACGGTTTCGTGTACTTCTACAAGGAGCCGAACTTCCAGGGAACGGACAGGCTCAAAATGCCGTCCTACTTCTCGCACAACAACCTCAAGAAGCAGGGGATCAATGACGTCTTCAGCAGCACGAAGATGTCGTGATTGACGTCTCTGACGTCATCGAGCGAACTGGGCCGGGCGGAAAGCGGCCTGTGGCTGGGCCGAGGCGTCCGCCGCTAGCGGGGCGTGCGGTTCGCGCCTGGGTGGCGGTGTGGGTTGTTGGGTGCGTCTTGGTGTTGGTCGGCTGCCAGGGTGGGGGCAGCGGTTATGAGGGGCCCGCGCCGGTGGTGGAGTTCGACTCGGTGAGCATGCAGGTGCGGATGCCGCTGGACCGCTATGGCACGTCGCCTGCGGAGGAGCGGTTGCTGGTCGGGGCGCGCCTGGTCGAGTACCGCAACTGTATGACCCAGGCGGGGGTGGATCCGGCTTGGCTGGATCCGGACGAGGTGATCGCGGAGGCCTTGACCCGGGAGGAGTTGATGCCGGACTGGGCGTTCGGCTTCTGGAACGCAGACTATATGGCCGAGAACGGTTTCGAGGGGCCGCCTGCGCGGCAACGCAACGCAGAGTCGTTCTCGCCCGAGCACCTGCAGGCTATGGAAGACCCGCAGTCGGCGTTCAGCCAGGCTTGGAACCTGTGCTCTAGTGCTGGGTCGGTCAAGTTCGCGCCGGTGGACGATGGCATGATCTTGGCCAAGTGGGAGGTGTTCGTCCAGGGGTATCGCGAGAGCAACGACAAAGCGGAGGGCGACGGGCGGTGGAAGGCCGCGCTCAAGGAATGGTCGGACTGTCTGGCCGGGAAGGGATACCCGCCCCCGGGAGACTGGGCGGGGTTTGTGTTGCCGGAGGACACGCCGGCCGAAGTGCAGGCGAAATCCCACGTCGACAGCGCCCAGTGTTCGGATGACATGGGGACGGCCCGGAAACTGGCGCAGGTGGAGGCCGAGTATCAGATGGTGTACATCGCCGAGCATGAGGCGGAGTTGTCGGAGATCCAACGCATGGCCCGCGAACTGGTGGCCGAAGCCGAGGCCCTGGTGGAGGAAGCAGGCTTCTCCTGGTGAATGCCCGGCGTCCGCCCGCCATGCGTGCCGCGGCCGCCCAAGGCCCCCGCAGCGGCCGCCCCGATTGTGCCTGGGCGATCTTTCGGCTGGGCGCGGTTCACACTGCGGCCACTCCCGCCGGCTGCAGGCAGCGGAGCACGTCGCGGGCCTCGGCCACCTCGATCAACTCCAGATCGCATGCTGAAGGGCCTAGCTGCGGCGCGGCCCCGGCCGGGATGGCGGCCTGGGCGAAGCCCAGCCGGCTGGCTTCCTCAAGGCGCCGGGCGAGCGCCTTGACCGGCCTGATCTGGCCGCTCAGCCCGACCTCGCCAATGGCCACCAGGCCGGGCGGAACCACCAGGTCGAAATGCGCCGAGGCGGCGGCCAAGACCACGGCCAAGTCGGTCGCGGGGTCTTGACAGTGGACGCCGCCAACGGTGGCGGCGTAGACATCGCGCAAGCGCAGATCCAGACCGCAGCGGGCCTCCAGCACCGCCAGCAACATGGCCGTGCGAGCAGAGCCCAACCCGGTTACGGTCCGGCGCGGGCTCGAACCGACCGCCAACACCGACAGGGCCTGCACGCCGACCGCCACCGGCCGGCGGCCCTCCATCATCACAGAGGCGCAGGACCCGGGCGTGGAAGAGTCGCCTCCGGCCAGGAACAGCCCGCTCGGATCGACCACCTCGTGGATGCCGTCCTCAGCCATTTCGAAACACCCCACCTCATCCGCCGAGCCGAAGCGGTTCTTGGTGCAACGAAGCAACCGGAGCGCCGAATGCCGGTCGCCCTCGAACATCGCCACCGCGTCCACCAGGTGCTCCAATGTCCGCGGACCGGCCACTAGGCCGTCTTTGGTGACGTGTCCCACCAGCAGGCAGGCCATGGCGCTCCGCTTGGCGGCGCCGACCAATGCGGCCGTGACCGCGCGCACGTGGGTCACTCCGCCGGGCGCGCTGTCCAGGTCGGCAGAGCTCAACGTCTGGATTGAATCCACCACCAGCAGGTCCGGGCATTCGGAGGCGATCACGGCCAATGCTTGTCCCAACTCGGTCACCGTCGCCAGTTTGACGCCGGGGTGCGCGGCGCCGGTCCTGGCCGCCCGGGCGGCCACCTGGCTGGGTGATTCCTCTCCGGTCAGATAGACCACCTTGCGGCCGCCGGCGGCGGCTTTGGCCGCCACTTCCAACAGCAGGGTGGACTTGCCGACTCCCGGCTCGCCGCCCAGAAGCACCACCGACCCGGGCACAATCCCGCCGCCCAGCACCCGGTCCAGTTCTGTGATCGCGGTGGACCACGGCGCCGCCCCTTGGGCCGGGACCTCGGTGATAGGAACCAGCGCCGCAGGCGCTCCCCCACCCCCCACGCCAGGCCCCGCCACCCAGGAGGGAGCCACTTCCTCGATGGTGTCCCATTCGCCGCAGCCGCCGCAGCGGCCCGTCCACTTATGTGGCGTGGCGCCGCAGGCCGAGCACTGAAAACCGACCTTGGAAGCCTTCGCCGAAGCCTTGGAAGCTGACATGCGACGAACCTATCGGCCACCTCTGACAGTCTTTCCACCAGCCATTTCGGCGGCGACGCGCGGTCCTGCGGGGCTGGCGGCGCCCTGGACGGTAAGTTGAACAAATGCAGTCCATGACCCTGCCCATCGGCACCGAACTGGGCGGCTATGTGCTGGCCGGGGTGCTCGGGTCGGGCGCCTCGGGGACGGTTTACCGGGCCCGGGACGCGGAGGGACTGCCGGTTGCCCTCAAACTGCTGCATCCGAATTCGGCCGCAGACCCCGCTTCGCGCAAGCGCTTGCGGCGCGAAGTCGCCGCCCAGCGCGCCATCCGGTCCCCGTTTGTGGCCCAAGTGGTGGACGCGGAGCTTGACGGCGCGGAGGCCTTCATTGTCACCGAGTTGGTCGAAGGTGTCTCATTAGCTCGCGACATTGCCGTGGAAGGTCCTTGGGGTCCGGAGCAGTTAGCTTGTTTGGCCAGAGACCTGGATTGGGCTCTGAGCGCAGTTCACGCGGCCGGCGTGCTCCACCGCGACGTTAAGCCATCGAACGTGGTGTTGAACAAGACCGGCCGGCCGGTCTTGATTGATTTCGGGATCGCCCAAGATTCTGGCGCCGGCCGGCTGACGGCGGCCGGGCTGGTGGCGGGGACGCCCGGATTCGTGTCGCCGGAGCTGCTGCGGGGCGCCGATCCGAGCGTTGAATCCGACCGCTGGGCGGCGGCCGCTCTGTTGCTCAATGCCGCCACTGGGCGTCAACCCTTCGGCGCCGGCACGGTCGAGTCTGTGCTCGCCCGAGTGCTCGACGGCTTGCCGGACGTGGACGGCCTGCCGCGCGGTATGACCGCGGCCTTCCGGCGCGCGTTGACGCCTGATCCGGACCGCCGCATCGGCCTGGCCGAACTGGCCGAAGCCATCTTCCCCACCCCCGAGCAGTCGGGAAGTGACACCGAGGAGTCGTTGGCCCCCACCCGGATCGCCCCTGTCGCCGGCGCTGATCGGAGCGGCGACTGGACCGAGCCGGGGATTGGTCCCGGGGCTGGCCAAGAGATCGACCCGCGTGAGGCGGGGTGGACCGAGCCGCTGAGGACGCCTTGGCGCGAACCGCGCCGGGTCGACTACCGGACGTGGTTGAGCGACACGCGAGATTTGGCTGGGGGAGGCGCGGCGGCATCGGACCAGTCGGCTGCCCACGAAGGGGGGTTGCCGGCGCCCGCCCACCCGCCGGCCGGGGCTCTTCCCTCCGCCGATGCCGTGCCGCCACGCCAGCCCTATCCCTCACCTCCGGCGCCCTTGCGTTTATTGACACTAGGGCTGTGGGCTTTGCTTGGAGCGGTGGCGTGGCATTGGCCATGGGTCGCGGTGGTCATAGCCGGTTGCGGCTTGGTGGTTGCCCGCACCGTCTGGGTGGTGGCCGAATCGGTGGCCGCCAGGCGCTACCGACGTGGTCCGCGCCCCTCTGACAGGACCCGGACGGTTCTGGCTTCGCCTTGGTACTTCCTGCGCGGGCTGGGCGGATCGATCCCGGCTTTGGCCCTGGCCGGACTGGTTGGCGCGGCCGGCTATCTGATCGCGGTCCATGTGGTGGCGGTGGACGGCGCCAAACCGCTGGCGGTGGCCATTTGCGTGGCGGTCGGCCTGATGGTGGCCTGGTGGGGTCCGTCGGCAGCCGAAACCCGCCAAGGCCTACGGGTGATGTTGCGCGGACTGCTGTGGTCCGCTCCGGTGCGCTGGCTGGTCACGCTGTTGGTGTTCGCGGCGGCGGTCTGGGCCGCCGCCATGGCGTCCTGGCCCACCTGATCGCTAGCGAATCAGCGACCCCCGGCCGAGCTGCCTAGCCCCACTAGGGGTTTCAGTTCTTGACGTTTGAGCCGAGCTTTTCAGGTGGGTCTGAGTTCTAGGCGGTCCCCGCGGTTGTGAAACCGGTGAACGAACAAACCGGTTTTCCTAGGCCGAAGGAGCGTTTGCCTTCCGCGTTTCCGCTGGTCAGCGTTCCGCTGCCCGGCGTCAACACGGTCGGAGCGTGGTTGTTCACCACGCTCCCAGCTACGCCGTTCGGCCCCACTGTTCAGCCCTGCGGTTCAGCCCTGTCGTTGGGCCTTGTTGTTCAGCCTTGCTGTTCAGCCCACCAGGCCTTCAGCGCCTGGGTGGCCGCCTCCTCGCCCAGCGGGCCTTCGTTGATCCGGCGCTCGAGCAGATACTGATAGGCCCTGCCCACGTCTCGGCCCGGTTTGATCCCCAACACCGCCATGATTTGGTCGCCGTTCAGGTCCGGGCGAATGGCGCGCAACTCCTCCTGGGCTGACAGCGCCGCCACGCGGCGCTCCAGGTCGTCATAGGCGAACGCCAGCCTTTCGGCCCGCCGCCGGTTCCGGGTGGTGCAGTCCGCTCGGGTCAACCGGTGCAACCGCTCCAGGAGCGGGCCGGCGTCGGTGACATAGCGGCGCACCGCCGAATCGGTCCATTCGCCTTCGCCGTAGCCGTGGAAGCGCAGGTGCAGCTCCACCAGCCGGGACACGTCCTTGATGGTGGCGGTGTCGAACCGCAGCGCCCGCAGCCGTTTGGTGGTGAGCTTCGCGCCGACCACCTCATGGTGATGGAAGGACACTCCGCCGCCTGGTTCGAAACGGCGCGTCGCCGGTTTGCCGATGTCGTGCATCAGCGCCGCTAGCCGTAGCACCAGGTCGGGACCGGGCACGGCGCCTTCGGGACCGGTTTCCAGGGCTATGGCCTGGTCCACCACGGTCAGAGTGTGCTCGTAGACATCCTTGTGGTGGTGGTGCTCGTCGATTTCGAGTTGCAGGGCGGGCAGTTCCGGCAGGATTTGTTGGGCCAATCCGGTGTAAACCATCAGCTCGAGTCCGCGCCGGGGCTGTGGCGCCAGCATCAGCTTGACCAGCTCCGCCTGGACGCGCTCGGCCGAGACTATCTTGATCCGCTCCGCCAGTTCGGTCATGGCCGCCACCGCCGCCTCGTCGACGTCGAATCCGAGCTGGGCCGCGAACCGGGCCGCGCGCATCATCCGCAGCGGGTCGTCGCTGAACGACTGGGTTGGCGTCGCCGGCGTCCGCAGCAGCCCCGCCGCCAGGTCCGCCAGGCCGCCGAACGGGTCGGTGAAACGCAATTCGGGCGCCAACAACACCGCCATCGCGTTGATCGAGAAATCCCGCCTCGACAGGTCCCCTTCCAGCGAGTCGCCGTAGGTCACGTCCGGTTTGCGCGAATCGGGCTGGTATTCCTCGGTCCGGTAGGTGGTGATCTCAACCACGGTCTTGCCCCGCCGTCCCGCGACGGTGCCGAAGGCTCGGCCAGCATCCCAGGTCTTGGACGCCCAACGCTCTAGGATCGCGATTGTCTGATCCGGCGGCAGATTGGTGGCCAGGTCCAGGTCTTCGACCGCTCGACCCAGCAGCAGGTCCCGCACTGGGCCGCCCACTAGCGCCAGTTCCGCCCCCTCGGCCGCGAACGCCTCCGCCAGTTGCTGGGCGGCTTTCGGCACCCGCCCGATGACGTGCGCCGCCGCCCGTTCGGACATCCCGCTGAGGTCTGGTTCCCGTTGAGACACGATAGCCCAGCCTATTCGAGCCCGCCCGGCCTTGCGGACGGGCCGTGGCCGCCGTCGCGAGCGCCGAGATGGAAGACCGAGCCCGCCCGGCCGCGCGGACCGGCCGGGCGGCATCGGCGGCCGCAGTGGCGCCTGCGGGCGACCGGGCGGTGCGTGACGGCGCCGTGTTGATGGCCCTGACGATCATTGACGAATTGACCTCAGACGCTTCAACCGGCGGTTGAACGGCAAGCGGGCAAGTTCGCTGTTAGCGTCACTGCCAGCAGATTGATAGGGCGAAGGCCTCGATGCTCGGTAGGCTGGCTGTCGTGTCCAGCGACCATCAGGCGCCAGCGCCTGCGGCGCCGCTGCCGGTGATCGAAGAGATCTCCGCCGGCGGCCTGGTTGTGGACGCTATCGACGGAGTGGCGCAGGCGGCGGTGATCGCGCGTCGGAACCGCGGTGGGCGTTTGGAATGGTGCCTGCCCAAGGGGCATTTGGAGCCGGGCGAGAGCCCGGCTGAAGCGGCGGTGCGGGAGATCCAAGAGGAGACCGGCATTCGCGGGCAGGTCATCAAGCGCATCGGCACCATTGACTACTGGTTCCTGGGCGAGGGACACCGTGTCCACAAGATCGTTCACCATTATCTCCTGTCAGCTCAAGGCGGCCAGTTGAGCCCAGGAGAGGACCCCGATGAGGAAGCGGAGGACGCCGCCTGGGTCCCGCTAGACCAACTGCGCGAACGCCTGGCCTACCCGAACGAGCGCCGCCTGGTGCAGGTGGCACGCCGGCTGCTGGACGGCGAGGCATGAACTGGTCCAAGATCGGCATCGGCGCCGCTGTGGTCGGGCTGTTGCTCCCCCTGGCGGGTCCAGCGGCTGGGACCGGGCCGGGCGCATGGACTGCGGCGACGGCATCGTCCGCTCCGAGCATCGACATCATCGCCTCCACCGCCGTGCTCACAGATCCGGGCCAGACCCTGACGGTGACGGTGCGGGTCGACAACCAGACCGGCAAGAACTGGCGGGGCAACGTCAACCTGTCGGTCGCGCCGGATGGTTTCGCCACCCGTGAGGCACTGGCGAAATGGTCGCAGCGCGGCGCCGAGAATCTGCTGGCCGAGGCCTGGATGGTCAACGCCCTGATCGACGAACAGGTGCCGGCCGGCCAGGCCAAGACTTTCAACATCACCGCCACAGCGGCGCGCGGACCGTATGGAATGAACTTGGGCGCCCGCGGGGACGAGCCCGGCTGGGGGCCGCGGGGCGTGGCGGCGTCACTGACAGAGACCAGGCGCGGAGTGGTCGCGGCGGAGCGCACCTACGTGGTCTACGCTCCGCCGGAAGCCGTCGAGCTGCCTCTCAATCTGTCTGTTTCGGCGGGGTTGACGGCCGCGCCGGGAGAACAGCGCGAGCGCACCTTGGAGCGACTGGGCCGGGTCGCCCAGGCCACCGCCGACCCGATGACCGCCTGGCTGGTCGACCCGGCTTTGCTGGCCAGCGAGCCGGCCGCGGTCAATGCCGACGCGGAGGCGTTGGTCGCCGCGATCGAATCCGGTATTGAGGCGGGCAAAGCCATCTATATGCTTCCCCACCAGGACATTGACGAAGCCGTCTTGGCTCGCGGCGGTGAAGGCGCGGCGGCTTTGGTGGCGGCGGCGCGTCAGATTGGCCAGTCTGCCTTGTCCGATGCCGTCGGCGAGATCCCAGCCGCCCGCACCGCCGGGGACTTGGCTTGGGCGGCCGGACCGATCACCAGCGGCGATGCCGGCTTCATGGGTTCAGCGGGTTCTGGCGCCGTCTTGCTGTCCCCCGATCAGTTCAGCACGCCGGTGGATCAGGCGGTGGCGAAGCGAGCCGGCGGCCCGGCTCTGGTCGCCACCGACCGGCCCCTGACCGAAGCTCTGAGCGCTGGCGGGGAATCGCCGGCGGACGTCAACCGGGTGCTGGCCGAATCAGCCTGGCTGGCCCAGCGGGCGCAGATCGCTGGCGATCAGGCTGCTTCTGCGGTGGTGGCCATGCCCCGCGACTGGGAGCCCGATCCGGCTGGTGGGCAGCTGCTGAACACACTGCTCGAAGCGACCTGGGTGCGGCCGACCGCTCTGGCCGCCGCCATCAACGCGCCGGTTGAGGCGGAGTTGGCCTTGACGACCGACGCGGCCAGCTCGCCGGACCTGTCGGTGGAATTGGTCCGCGAGCTGGTGTCGGTGACGGACCGGACCATGGCCTTCGCCTCTTTGACGCCCGATCCGCCGGCTTATCTAGAGCGTTCGCTGCCGCCGTTGCTGGCGCCCTTGTCGAACGCGCTGACGGGACCGAGCCGGGCCGCCTCGGCGAATGTGGCGCTGACCGAGGCGGCCACGGCGGTGCCCCCCGTGTCGGTGGTCGCGGGCAGCGAGGTCAATCTGATCAGCGAGGACGGCCGCGTGCCGGTGGTGGTTCAAAACGCCTCCAACGAGCCGGTGACCGGCTTGGTGGTGAATCTGACCCCGCAGACCACCGCGATTCAGACTGACGAGCCGGTCAGCGTCGACTTGGAACCTGGCCAGTCGGTGACGGCCCGGGTGCCGGTCCACGCCATCGCCAACGGCGTCTTCCGGGTGCAGGTCGACTTGCTGGGACCAGATGGCCGTCCGGTGGCGGAAGCCGCTTCTCTGACCATGCGGGTGCAGGCGGAATGGGAGAACCTCGGCACTGCCATCGCGGGCGGGGTGCTGGCTTTGGTGTTGGCTTTGGGCGTCTTTTCGACGGTGCGCAAGCGAAGGGCTCAAGCGCGTCTGCGGGCGGCCGGCGCCGCCGGCGATGCTTCGTTGGGCGCGGGTATGGATTGGCTGGCCGGGGCGGATTCGGGTGCGGGTTCGGTCGAGGTGGCCAGCCGCGACGACGACTTGTGCCCGGAGGCCGGTCCGGCCGCGGACGGCCGGCGATCAGCCCGACGGGAACGACCCTCATCCGAAGGTAGTGGCCAGTGAACGAGCCGCCCCCTGACCGGCCGTCGGTCGCCCGCCCGGTCGGCTTTTGGCGCCCGCCGCGCTCGCAACGCCCGCCGCGCTCGCCACGTCCGCAACGTCTGCAACGGTCGCCCGGTCAGCCGGTGGCCGCGCTGGACGATGCCGTGCCCTCAGTCGGGCGGTCGACCCTCGCGATGGCCACGGGGACGGCCGCCTCCCGCGTCGCCGGGATGATCCGGGCCGCCGTGCTGGGGGCGGCGATCGGCGTGGGCACCACCGCGGCCAACGCCTTCGACGCCGCCAACACCGTGCCCAACTTTTTCTATGCGATTCTGGCCGAAGGCGTTCTCAACGCCGTCCTGGTGCCGCAGATCGTGCGCGCCTTCAGCCGCGGCCAGGGCGAAGAGTTCGTGCACCGGCTGTTGACTTTGGCGACCGTGCTGCTGGGCGCTTTGACCGCCCTGCTGACTGTGGCGGCCGGTTTCTGGCTGATCCTGTTCACTCAGGACTGGGATGCCGAGAAGTTGCGTCTGGGCACGCTGTTCGCCTACTGGTGTCTGCCGCAGGTCTTCTTCTATGGCATTTATCTGCTCTGGAGCCAGGTGCTCAACGCCCGCAACGTCTTCGGCGTGGTGATGTGGGCGCCGGTGGCGAACAACGTTGTCTCGATTGTGGGCTTCGGTGTTTTCATCGCCGCGTTCGGGCGTTACCGGGCGGGATCTGCTGGCGCCGGAGTGGCCGGCGCGGCCGACGCGGCGGCCGGTCAAGCCTCGGTCGCGTGGTGGGGAAGCGGCCAGGTCGCTTTGCTGGCCGGGACCGCCACTTTGGGGATCGCGCTCCAAGCGCTGATTCTGATCGTGCCGATGGCTCGGGTGGGACTCCGGCCCCGTTGGCGGTGGGGGTTTCGCGGTTTCGGTTTGGGCCGAGCGGCCCGGATGACCGGCTGGACGGCGCTGTCGCTGGTGTTCAGCCAAGGGGCCATGTGGGTGGCGATCCGGTTGGCCTCGGCGGCCGAAGAGGCCGCGTCCGGCCAGACCGTGGCCTCCAACGCCATCTTCACCTTGGCGCTCAGCATTTACATAATCCCGCACTCTTTAATCACCGTTTCGTTGACGACGGCCCTGTTCACCCGCATGAGCGAGCACGCCCAGGCGGGCGAGCTGGGGATGGTCCGCCAAGATCTGTCCTATGCGATCATGACCACCAGCGCTTTCAGTTTCCTGTTCACGGCGCTGTTGGTGGTCTTGGCCTTGCCCCTGGGAAGGGTGTTGCAACCCGGCATCAGTTTGCCGGAGGTGGAGGCCTTAGTCGGCCCGGTTGTGGCGATGTCTCTGGGATTGGTGCCGCTGGGAATGACCTTGCTGGTCAAACGGGTTTTCTTCGCGTTGGAAGAGGGCCGGACGCTGTTGGCTTTGCAGATTCCGATGTCGCTCTTGTTCGCCGGGTTCTCTCTGGTCAGCTTCTGGCTGCTGCCGCCGGCCTGGTGGGTCACCGGGATAGGACTGGGCCAGACGCTGTCCTTCCTGGCCGGCGCCATTCTGCGGCTGACCGCTCTGAGGGACCGGCTGGATGGGATCGGCGGACGCGAATTGGGTTGGATGCACCTGCGGGCGGGCTTGGCCGCCTGCCTCAGCGCCGAGGCTGGCTGGCTGGTGCTGCGCCTGTTTCCTGGCTCCGGCGCGGCCGGTGTGCCCACCGCGCTGTCGGCGCTGGTGGTGGTGGGACTGCTGATGACGCTGGTCTATGTGGGCCTGTTGAAGCTGCTGGGCGTGACCCAGTTGGCTGACTTCGTGCGACCGTTCCTCAACCGTTCGCGGACGGGCTGACCGGGGCCGGGGAAGGGGGGCGCCGGATTCGCCCCTGGCAGACCCGGTTAAGCCAGGACCTGGGAGGGACCGCGCCGCTAGTATGACTGGGATGGCCAATCCAACCGACATCAGTGAGTAGGTCATGAATCCCGAATCTTCGCGCCCCAATCTTGACCTGGGTGACCTTCTAATGGGTCGCTACCGCCTCGAGGCCGAGTTGTTCACCAACCTGCCCGGGGCTCAACGTTTTCGCGCCACCGACAAGATCTTGTCCCGTCAGGCCGAGGTCCACCTGCTGACTGGGGCCCATACCGCCGACGCGGTGGACGCGGCCCGCAGCGCCGCGCTGGTGGACGATCCCCGCATTGTCCGCATTATCGACGCCGGACGTTATTCGAGTATCTCGTTCGTTTTGACCGCCCCCCTGGACGGAGTTTCGCTGGCTGATGTCGGGCCGTTGCCGGCCGCCCAAGCTCGGGCGGTGGCCGGGGAGGTGGCCACCGCGCTGGCCGCCGCTGCCGCTCAGGACGTCCACCACTTGGCCTTGCGTCCGGAGCTGATCTTCTTGGGCGAGGGCGAGACCGTTCGCATCGGCGGCATGGCCTGGGACGCGGCCGCCCGCGGGATCGCCGATGAAGATCCGGTCGCCTCTTCCGCCACCGACGCGAAGGCGCTGGTCTCGATCCTGTACGCGGCGCTGACAGCGCGCTGGCCGGGCAAGGTTTCCTCGGTCATGCCCCAGCCGCCGTTTTGGGACGCCAATCCGGTCGCGCCGATCGAGTTGGTCTCGGGCGTTCCCGGCGATCTCAACACGCTCTGCGCGGTGGCGCTGGCAGTTGGCGGAGTGGGGCCTGACACCGCCTCCCAGGTGGTCGAAGACCTGGGCATTTGGCCCACCGTGCGGATCAATTTGCCTTATTCCGCGTCCGTTCGCGGTCCCGTCCCGCGCCAGCCCGCCCCGCCCGCCCCGCCGGCCGACCCGGATGGGCTTGACGACGGCCAGGGCGCAACTGTGGGATCAGATCGGTCTGTTGATTCGGCGGCAGCCGGGACTGCCGGGGCTGGTCTGGCGGCCGGCGCCCAGCCGTTCAGACCGACCGATGCCGACGTGGCGGCCTTGGCCGCGCAGGCCGTCATCCAAGACCGGCTGGCGGCGATCGAGGCGATCGTGGTGCCGGCTAACTCAGACGCTGAAGACACCTTCCGCCTAAGCGACTATCCCCGCTCCGGCTGGGCCGACAGCTTCCAGACGGCCGAACAGGCCCCACCGGAGGACAGCCTGCCCCCAGACGGCGATCTCCCGGCTGACCGCGACTACGACTTCTTCCCGGCCGCCGGCGCCGAGCCGGGGGACGAACTCCCGCCGGCCGACAGCGCCGAGCCGATTGATGAACTCGCGCCGGCTGACGAATCCCCGCTGCTCAAAGAACTATCGCTGGTAGAGACCGTGCCGCCAGCCCAGGCATTCGCCGGGGCCAGCGAATCCGGGCCGGCCGACCGCGCCGCGCCGGTTGGCGAACTCCCACCGGTCGATGACGCCGAGCCGGCTGGCGAACTCTCACCGGTCGATGACGCCGAGCCCGCCGACGAGCCCCAACTGGCAGCTGGCCCCGAGCCCCTAGACGACCTTCAGCCCGACGAAGACTCTCAGCCCGCAGAAGACTCCCAGCGGGCAGACGAGCCCGAGCCCAAGGACGACCGCCGGCGGACGGGAAACCTTGACCACGTGGCCAGACTCGAATCCATGGCCCAGGCCGCCCGGGCGATCGCAGCGGCCGACGACCTCGATTGGCTGGCCACGCCGGCGACGCCGCCCCCGGCGCTGTCCTCGTTGGCGGAGCAGTTGGTGCCGGACGAAGAACTCGAAGCCGAGGAGCCCACTTGGAAAGTGGCCCCGAAACGGTCTGTCGAGCCACAAGAGTTCACCCTGGCGCCGTTGCCGGATGACTTGGCCGAGGTGCTGGCGTCGGTGCCGCCGCTGGACCAGTCAGACCACCTCTACGAGCCGCTGGTGGTGGGCGATGTCGACGATGACGCGACGCTCGTCCTAGAACCGGTGGAGGAACAGGAGGACTGGGACGACGAGTTCGTTTACCATGATCGGCCCCTGAATCGGGCCAAGCTGGCGCGGCCGGGGACTCTGGCCATGCCGATCGGGCGCGATGAGGTGCCGCCCGGTCCCGGTGACGAAAGAGTGCGCGAGGTCCTTGACGGCGCCGCCGAGGCGGCCCAGCCCTCGCCGGTCGACCTTCTGGCCGGCCGCGATTGGCGTGCCGCCGCCGTGACGCCGGCGCTGGCGCCCGAAGAGCCGGTTCAATCCTGGGAACCGGAGCCGATCATAGACGAGGCCGCGGAAGTCCCCGGGACTGGCGACACGGCATCGGACGAATTCAGCGTGATCGGGGTGGCCACGCCGGCGCCCGGGCTGGCGGCGCCGCTGGCTTTGAGCGAGGGGCGGCTGTTTGACGCCGAGGCGCCCACGTTCGATAATGTCCTGCCGGAGCGCCCCCTGGCCGTTGAGCCGGAGGCGCGCAACTGGTGGCCGATCGTCACGTTCATCGCCGTGGTGGTGGCCTCGCTGTGTTTGGGCCTACTGATCCTGGTGCTCGTCGACGCCATCAACCTTGGCGTACCCTGGAACTTCGGCGAGCAGCCGGCGGTCGGCACACTGGTGGCGACCGGCTGGTAGCTGGCCCTTCGCCGCTCATTCGAGCGCTTGTCAAAGGAGTTGTTTGTGGAGCAAGTAGTAATCATCGGTTCAGGTCCGGCTGGCTACACGGCGGCGATCTACGCCGCCCGGGCCGGCTACGAGCCGACCGTGATCGCGGGGTCCGTGACAGCTGGCGGCAACCTTGTCAACACCACCGAGGTGGAGAACTTCCCGGGCTTCCCGGACGGCATCGCCGGGCCCGAACTGATGGAGCGGATGGCCGGCCAGGCGGCCCGGTTCGGCGCCAAGTTGGTGTTCGATGACGTGGTCGAGGTTTCGTTGCGCGGTCCGGTCAAGCAGCTCAAGACTTTGGGAGACCAGACCTTCGAAGCCAGCGCGGTGATTGTGGCGACAGGCTCCTCCTACAAGGAGTTGGGCCTCGCATCCGAGAAGCGCCTGGGCGGACGCGGCGTCAGTTACTGCGCCACTTGTGACGGCTTCTTCTTCAAAGGCAAAGACGTGGTCGTGGTGGGTGGCGGGGACTCGGCTCTGGAGGAGGCGGTCTTCCTGACCAGGTTCGCCTCCAAAGTCACGGTGGTGCACCGCCGGGCCGAATTGCGGGCCTCGCGGATCGTCGCGGAGCGGGCGCTGGCCCACCCCCAGATCGAGTTCGCCTGGCATTCGGTGGTGGCGGACATCCACGGGGATGGGGCCGTCGAGGGTCTGACCCTGCGCGATGTCCGTTCTGACGAACTGAGCCGCTTGGATGCCCAGGGCGTCTTCGTGGCCATTGGCCACACCCCCAACTCGGACCTGTTCAAGGACCAGTTGGCGCTCGACTCAGACGGTTACATCATTGTCGACGGACCGGCCGCCCCGGATGATCCGGTCAACGCCCAGCACCAGGCGACATCGGTGCCGGGCGTCTTCGCCGCCGGGGACGTGGTCGACCGAACCTACCGCCAGGCGATCACCGCCGCCGGCACTGGCGCCCAGGCCGCCTTGGACGCCCAGGATTATCTGGAGGAATTGGCCGCCGACGCGGCCATTGCCGCCGCCACCGTCTAGGCGGCCAACGGGCAATCTCTTTGGGCAACCGCGTCTGGAAACAGACCGGGCCGCAGTCATTCCCAGGCGATTGCCACGATGGTTTCCTGGTTGGGGTCGCCGCGGTTAGCACCCTTTGCGGCGCCGCCGCCATTGTGGCCAAGGCGGCCCGGCAATCGGATGTCCCGAAAGCATGAAATTATAAGAAACGAAACAATGTCTGAAGGAGGAAGACGATGAGCGCACTAGAGGCAGTGACTGACGCGACTTTTGAGGCCGAGGTCTTGCGCTCCGACAAGCCCGTGCTGGTGGACTTCTGGGCACCTTGGTGTCCCCCTTGTCGCCAGCTCACCCCGGTGGTGGAGGAATTGGCGGCGGAGAACGGCGAAGCGATGAAGTTCGTGGCCATCAACACCGATGAGAACCCCGTGACCGCTCAGACCTATGGAATCAGCTCGATTCCGACTCTCAACGTCTACCGGGACGGCCAACTGGTCAAGACCTTGCTCGGCGCCAAGCCGAAGCCGCTGCTGGCGGCCGAGCTGGCCGAGTTCATCGGCTGACGCCCCCGAATGTCGACCAACCCCGGCGGCGGAACCCGGCTCGACCCCTGGTTCGGCTCCTACGCCGGGCGCACCCACGGGCTGCGGGTCTCTGAGACGCGCGCCCTGTTCGCGGTCGCGAGCCGGCCAGAAGTGGTCTCCCTGGCCGGTGGCATGCCCTTCTTGGACGCCTTGCCGATGGATCTGATCGCCAAGGTCACGGCTGATCTGCTGGCCACGCAAGGAGACGTGGCCCTGCAGTATGGCAACGGGCAGGGGCATCCGCTGCTGCGCGGCCACATTGTCGAGGTGATGGCCGCTGAAGCGATCCAGGCCCACCCGGATGACGTGGTCGTGACGACCGGCTCGCAACAGGCGCTCGACCTGGTGACACGGGTCTTCGTCGACCCGGGCGACGTGATTCTGGCCGAGGCGCCCTCTTATGTGGGCGCGCTCTCGGTGTTCAAGTCCTACCAGGCCTGGGTGGAGCACGTGCCCATGGATGACGACGGCTTGATCCCGGAGGCGTTGAGGCAAACGGTGGCGCGGCTGACAGGGGAGGGGCGGCGGATCAAGTTCCTTTACACCTGTCCCACTTTTCACAATCCGGCCGGTGTCACGCTGCCGGTGGATCGCCGCGCGGAAGTGCTCGACATCTGCCAGCGCGAGGGCATCTTGCTGGTGGAGGACAACCCTTACGGGATGCTCGGCTTCGACGGCCAGATCACGCCCGCGATCCGCTCCATGGATGAAGACGGCGTGATCTACTTGGGGTCCTTTTCCAAGACCCTGGCGCCGGGCTACCGGACCGGCTGGGCGGCGGCGCCGCATGCGGTCCGCGAGAAGCTGGTGTTGGCCAGTGAGGCGGCGATCCTGTGCCCCTCGCACGCCTCCCAGTTGTCGATCGCCGCATACTTGGAGCACTGCGATTGGCGGGGCCAGATCGAGGCCTATCGCGGGGTCTATCGCGAGCGCTGCCAGACCATGCTGGCCAGCCTCAAAGAGTTCATGCCGGAATGCTCTTGGACAACTCCCCAGGGCGGCTTCTACACCTGGGTGACCGTCCCCGAGGGCGTCAACACCAAGACCATGTTGCCGCGCGCCACCACGGCCCTGGTCGCCTACGTCTCCGGCACCGCCTTCTACGCCGACGACCAGGGATCCAGGCAGATGCGACTGTCGTTCTGCTATCCCACCTCGGAACGCATCCGCGAAGGCGTGCGGCGATTGTCCGGTGTGTTGGCCAAGGAGATCGAATTGGCCGCCTTGTTCGGCCAGACGGCCGCGTCCGGCGCCGCCCCCAGTCACGGGTCGGCGGCGGACGTCACCAACCCAGCCCCTGACGTGGCCTGACGGCTGAGGTAAAGGCGCCAGACGGCATCGGGCACAAAGACAGACAACTTGTGAGGAGCGGAACCATGGCCAACCCGAAGGTGCTGATACTGGCAGGCGGTCTGTCCCACGAACGGGATGTGTCGCTCCGCTCGGGGCGGCGGGTGGCGGAGGCGCTGCGGGAGGCCGGATGCCTGGTCCAGGAGTCTGACCTGGACAGTCGCCTGATGGAAAAGCTCGCCAGCGCGGACGTTGACCTGGTCTGGCCGCTGCTGCACGGCGCCTTGGGGGAGGACGGCTCGGTCCGCGACGTGCTCGAACTGGCTGGAATCCCCTACCTCGGTTCCGATCCCCGTTCGGCCCGTGCGGCCTGGAACAAGGCTGTCGCCAAGACCATCATTCGGCGGGCGGGACTGGCCACGCCGGACTACGTGACCTTCCCGCAGTCGCTGTTCCGCGAGCTGGGGGCGGCGCCGCTGCTGGAACTGGTGGCGCGCTCTTTGGGCAGCGAGCTGGTGGTCAAACCGTTGCATGGCGGTTCGGCGCTGGGCATCACGCAGGTCGAGGACGCCGACGAGTTGCCGCGCGCGATGATGGATTGCTTCGCCTACGGCGAGATCGCCCTGATTGAACGGTCGGTGGCAGGGGTGGAGTTGGCGGTGTCGGTGGTGGATCTGGGCTCCGGGCCGGTCGCTTTGCCGGCCGTCGAGGTCGTCACCGACGGCCCCTACGATTACGACGCCCGCTACAACCCCGGCCGCACCGAGTTTTTCACGCCGGCTCGGATTTCGGCCGCCGTGTCCGATGCCGCCGCCGCCATGGCTTTGACCGCCCACGACGCGCTTGGGCTGGCCAGGATCTCCCGGACCGACATGATCGTGGACGCCTCCGGCGTGCCCTGGTTCCTCGAGGTCAACGTGGCCCCGGGAATGCAGGAGACCTCCCTGTTCCCCCAGGCCGCCCTGGCCGCCGGCCACCAACTCCCGGCCCTCTACCGCGCCCTAGTCGAAGCCTCGATCGCCTCCCCTCTCCCCTGAATTCCGCAAGGGGACGGTGATTGTGTCGATTCCGCAGGGGTACGCAAGGGGACGGTGATTGGGTTGATTCTGGCGGCGTGGCCAACCTGCTGACCGGGTAATGCTGGGGGTTAATCTGGTTGCGGGCCCTTGGAAGTGTTGGGATAGACTGGCTGCGCGTTTCTGCTGACGGCGATATTGCCATGCTCCGGGAGGTATTTGTGAATCACCTGAAATCAACGAACACGGCGCGGGTTT
>JAISXH010000058.1 GCA_031270825.1 Bifidobacteriaceae bacterium | reverse complement strand
CAGGCCGGACTTGGGCGTGAACACGATCAACGGCTTGCGCGGCCGGGTGTAAGCCTGGAGGCGCAACAGGTGGGCGTAATTGGCTGGCAGAGTCGGCTGCGCCACGCGCAGATTGTCTTCGGCGCACAGGGCCAGCCAGCGCTCGATCCGGGCCGAGGAGTGATCTGGCCCCTGGCCCTCGTAGCCGTGGGGGAGTAGATAGACCACTGACGAGTGCTGGCCCCACTTCTGTTCGGCCGAGGACACGAATTCGTCGGCGACGGTCTGGGCGCCGTTGAAGAAGTCGCCGAATTGAGCTTCCCACAGGACCAGGGCGTCAGGCCGCTCGACCGAATAGCCGTATTCGAAGGCGGCGATGGCGTATTCGGACAGCGCCGAATCATAGATGAAGACCTTCGCCTGATGGTCTGACAAGAACCAAAGCGGAGTCCATTCCGCCCCGTTGACCTTGTCGTGGAAGGTGACGTGACGGTGGGCGAAGGTGCCGCGACGCGAATCCTGCCCGGTCAGACGGACGGGAATGTCTTCTAGCAGCAGGGATCCGATCGCCAGCATCTCCGCCATGCCCCAGTCGATCCCACCTTCTTTGGCCATTTGGGCGCGCTTGTTCAACAGCGCTTGCAGTTTCGGGTGGACGGTGAATCCCGCCGGCGGGGTGACGAAGACCTGGCCGACCCGTTCCACGACCGCTGGGCTGATGGCCGTCTTCCAGCCCATCAACACGCCCGCGTCTTCACGCTGGGAAGCGGGCAGCTCCAAGCCGTGCGACGTTTCCCGGGCGGGGTTGGACTGTTTGGCTTCGACCTGGGCTTTGATGTCCTCGCGGGTCTCGGTGAAAGCCCGCTCCAATTCGGATTGGAAGTGCTTGAGCGAGCGTTCGGCGTCTTCCAGGGTCAGGTCGCCACGCGAGATCAGGGCTTCGGTGTAGATCTTGCGAACCGACCGCTTCTTGTCAATATATGAATACATCACCGGCTGGGTCATCGACGGGTCGTCGCCCTCGTTGTGCCCGCGGCGGCGGTAGGAGACCAAGTCCACCACCACGTCGACCTGGAATTCGTCGCGGAAGGCGGCGGCCAACATGGTGGCTCGGATGGAGGCTTCTGGATCGTCGCCGTTGACATGGAAAATGGGGCAGCCGTAGCCCTTGGCGACATCGGTCGCATAGGGGGTGGAACGTGAATCGACGGTGCCGACGGTGAAACCGACCTGGTTGTTGATGATGATGTGGATGGTCCCGCCGGTGCGATAGCCGCGCAGGTTTTGCAGGTTGAGTATCTCCATGACGACGCCTTGGCCGGCGAAGGCGGCGTCGCCGTGGATCAACACCGGCACCACCGCGAAGGCGGCGTCCGGCCCCAGGTTGAGGCGGTCCTGTTTGGCCCGGGTGATGCCCTCTACCACGCCGTCCGCCGCCTCGAGGTGGGAAGGATTCGCGGCCAGGTAGACCTGGATCTCGTTGCCGGCCGGAGAGGTGAAGGGACCTTCGGTGCCGAGGTGGTACTTGACGTCGCCGGAGCCCTGGTAGGTGTCGCGAGCTTCCGGGTTGTCCTCGAATTCGGAGAACACCTGCCCATAGGACTTGCCGGCGATATTCGTCAGCACGTTGAGCCGGCCGCGGTGGGCCATGCCGATGACCACTTCGGCCGTTCCCTGGTCGGCATAGCGCGAGATCATGGCGTCCAACACCGGGATCACCGACTCGGAGCCCTCCAGGGAGAAGCGCTTGGCGCCAACGTACTTTGTTTGCAGGAAGGTCTCCAGAGCTTCGGCCTCGTTCAACTTGGCCAAGGCGCGCAATTGGACCTCGTGCGCCGGCGGTTGGGCGGGGCTCTCCAGCCGGTCCTGCAGCCATTGGCGTTGGGCCGGGTCCTCGATGTGCATGTATTCGATCCCGATCTTGCCGCAATAGGTGTCCCGCGCCAACTGGATGATGTCGGCCAGTTTCATGGTTTCGCGTCCGCCGAAACCGCCGACGTTGAAAACCCGCTCCATATCCCAAATCGTCAGACCGTAGGAACTGAGCATCAGGTCCTCGTGGCCGCGCTGGCGGTAGGCCAGCGGGTCGATGTCCGCCGCCAAGTGCCCGCGCACCCTGTAACCGTGAATCAAGCGCGTCACCGCAGAAGTCTTCTGGTCGAAGGGCACCCGCGTGTCCTGCTCCCAACGGATCGGCTCATATGGAATACGCAGGGAGGCGAAGATACGGTCGTAGAAGCCGTCCTCGCCCAGCAGTTTGCGGTGCATCAGGCGCAGGAATTCGCCCGATTGGGCGCCCTGGATGACCCGGTGGTCATAGGTCGAAGTCAGGGTCAGCAGTTTGGAAATGCCCCAATCGGACAGGTTGACTTGGGCCGTGCCTTGGAATTCGGCCGGGTATTCCATGGCGCCCACGCCGACTATCACGCTCTGGCCCGGCATCAGCCGCGGCACCGACGCTGAGGTTCCGATGCCGCCGGGGTTGGTCAGCGAACAGGTCACGCCGGCCAGGTCGTCGACGGTCAGCTTGCCCAGGCGGGCGCGGCGGACCAAGTCCTCATAGGCGGACCAGAGTTCGGCGAACGTCAGCGTGTCGGCCTTTTTGATGGCTGGGACCAGCAGTTGGCGGGTGCCGTCGTCCTTCTTGAGGTCGATCGCCAGGCCGAGGCCGACCTCCGCGTGCTGGATCAGCGCCGGCTTGCCGTCCTGCTGGCCATAGGCCGCGTTCATCTCCGGCATCTCTCGCATCGCTTCTGCCATGGCGAAGGCGATCAAGTGAGTGAAGGAGATCCGGCCGCCCCGCGAGCGGGCCAACTGGTTGTTGATCATGGCCCGGTTCTCGATCATCACCTTGGCCGGGACCTGGCGTATGGAAGTGGCCGTGGGCACGCCGAGCGAGGTCTCCATGTTGACGGCGGTTCGCATCGGCGCGCCTTTGAGGATTCTGACCTGGTCCTCGGTGGGCGTCTGGCCGGCTTCGGTCAGGGCTCGGGGCTCCGCCCGGGTGTACCGGGCGATGGCCGGCTCGGCGGCGGCTGCCGGGGCCGCGTCGCGGCTGAGGTCGACCGGGCGGGGCCGGTGCGGCGCGTCGTCGGGGCGGATCGGCTCGGGCCGGGCGATCGGCACCGGACCACGGGCGGGCGGGGCAGCCGTGGCGGTGGACGCCGCCGGCGAACTCGGATCGCCGCCCGCCCCGGCATGCTCTTGGAGGCGTTGGCTGGACGGCCGGTAGTCTTCGAAGAAGTCCCACCAGGCCCGGTCGACCGACTCGCGGTCCTCCAGGAACCGCTGATAGAGATCGTCCACCAGCCATGCGTTGGCGCCGAATGTTCTGGGGCTGGGTGTGGATGCTTCAGTGGTCACTGGTCAGACAGCCTTTCGCGGGTGCAACCCGCATGGGTAAAGTGAAGGTAATGGGCCGAATGCGAGGGCTCCGCCACTGGCGCACGTCCCCTCGACAGCGTGTGCGACACCCTTCGATGGTAACTCGCCAAGACGGCATCGGCCACTTGAAGCCGTGCTCTGACCTGGGATAATGACTTAAGTCCTATCGCGGGCGTCGAGGGGCGGTCAAAGCCCCCCAAAACGGCAGGGGTCAAACCGTCAAACTGGGTCAACTCTGGCTGACACAAGACCAGCCTTTGACGATTCAGGCAAAAAGAAGGCAATATTGCCCTTCGCTGTTACGCGAGATGGCCAAGACCAGCCGTCAAGAGACGTCGCGACGGAATTGGAAGGCATAGCCCAGGCCCGCGAGCGCGACCGCCCAACCGAGCAGAATCAACAAAGCCCAGCCCCACGGCATCGCGCCCGTGTCCATGCCCATCAAAGAGTAGAGACTGGCGCCTTGGATGGCGTCTCCGACCGCTCCGGGGAGGTAATCGGTCCAGGTCCAATCCTGGCCGATCATGGGCGGAAGCATGCGCAAGATCGGCTCGACCGCCTGGGTTTCCGCCAGAACCACCACGATCAAGGCGACCTGGTTGGTGATCAAAGAGCCGAGTCCCACGCCGACGCTGGCCCAGACCGTGAAATCCAACAGCGCGCGCCCGAAGAAGGCCCAGGTCTCAGTTTGGCCCAAACCGGCGTCGCCGCCCATGATTTCCAACACCAGGGCGGCCGGCAGGGCCGTCGCCGCGACGCAGACCAACCCGTAGACAAAGCCCATCGGCAGTGAGGCGACCAACTTGGCGCCGAGCACCACATAGCGCCGTGGCTCGGCCAGGAAAGTCGGCGTGATGGTCTTGTGCCGGTACTCCTGGGTGATCGACAGCGCGCCGATCAGCAGCGGGAAGATATAGGCGAACGACCCGGCCATCGAGTAGATCATTCTGGCCATGGCCGCGCCCCGGGGCAGCCCGGTGGCCTCCTGCGCCTCCGGCGGCAGATCACTCAACTCTTGGGTGCCGAACTGGAACGAGAACGCCATCAGCAAACCCATAAACGCCAGGTAGGCGGCGGCGCAGATCATCAGGATCCACCACATGCGGGTGGAGAAGAGCTTGCGGAATTCGGACTTCAGGGCTGCGGTCACTTGAGGCCACCGCCTTCCGTCAAGCGGAAGAAGATTTGTTCTAGTCCGGCGACTTGGCTGGCCAGTTGGGTGAGCGCCAAGCCGGAGGCAAAGGCCGCCTGGCCGATCTCGGCCGCCGTTGGTCCGGTCACCATCAACGCCGCGTCTGTCCGGCCCGGCCCGGCGGGCAGCGGTTGCGCCGCCCAGCCTTGACCAGCGGCCAGCCGTCCCAATGCGGGCGGGTCGTTGGCGGCGACAATGGTCTGCGGCCGGGCGAGGGCTCGCAAGTCCGCCAGCGAGGAGTTATGGACCAACCTCCCTTTGGCGATGATGATCACGTCGTCGACGGTGTTCTCGACCTCGGCCAGCAGGTGTGAGGAGATCAGGATGGTGCGTCCCTGGGTGGCCATGGCTCGCAGCAGCGACCTTATCCAGGAGATTCCCTCCGGATCTAGCCCGTTGGTCGGTTCGTCCAGGAGCAGGACTCCAGGATCGCCGAGCAAGGCCACCGCCACCCCGAGACGGCCCCGCATGCCCATTGAGAACTGGCCCACCCGCCGTTTGGCGTCCGCCTTCAGTCCCACCAGCTCCAGGATTTCCATGCAGCGCTTGTCGGAGACGCCGACCTCTGGGGCCAGCGTCTTCAGGTGCGCCAGCGCCGTCCGCCCGGGGTGGAAAGAAGCGGCCTCCAGCGCGGCTCCGATGTGGTGAGCCGGGCGCGGGATGGCGGCGTATTTCTGCCCGTCGAAGGTGACGCCGCCGCCAGTCGGCCGGATCAGTCCGAGCGCCAACCGCAGGGTCGTGGTCTTGCCCGCGCCGTTTGGTCCCAGGAAGCCGGTCACTCGGCCGGGTTGGACTTGGAAGCTCAGGTCTTCGACGGCGGTCAACGAGCCGAACCGTTTGGTCAGGTGGGAGACCTCAATCACGTCCTCCACCATACGCGAATCGGCGGGCTTGGCGTTACAGCTCGGCGTCCTTGGCGGGGCTGGCCCGATCCTGGAACCGGTTGGTTGTGCCGCCGGCCTCGATCTGGTTGTCGTTGGTCGGGTGGTCGTTTCGCGGCCGGTCTTGATTGGTGGGGTCGGTGTTGGCTTGGGTGTTGGTTTCGGTGTGAGCCTGATCGTTGGCGTTGGCGTTGGCGTTGGCGTTGGCGTTTGCGTTGGCGTTGGCGTTTGCGTTTGCGTTTGCGTCGGACTTGGCGTCGGACTTGGCGTCGGCGCTGGATTCGGACTTGGCGGCGACCTATTCGAGGTCTTCGACGATGCTCGGTGGCAGCCTTGGCAGGCGATGCGGACACCGCGAACGTCACCTCCCGAGCACTCCGTTCCTCGCCGTTTCTCCCGCCCTGGGCCGATGACCTGCTCGGGCAGCCGTGTCGAACTCAGTGTCAGACCCTTCGTTTAGGTTGTTCCCATGGCCGCTGATGGAGTTTGCCTCCGTCGGCGCATGGCGCGCCTTGGCAGCCCGGTGCGGTGTCGTCGCCGCTTCTTTCTTGGCGGGCGGTTGCGCGGCGCGGTCCGGCCTCCCCGCAGGTGGCGCCTCAGTCCCGTTGATGTCAGCCCCGCTCGCTGGTTTGTCTCGGGTGTCCGCCGATGCCGTCTGGTTCCGCCGGGTGTCCGGCGGTTACGTCTGGTCCCGTCGCCGCCATCGGGTCCCGCTCGCCCTCCGCTGATGCCGTCTGGTCCTGCCGAGTTCCCGCCGGTCCCGTCTGGTTCCGGCGGTTGCCGCCGATCGGGTCTGGCCCCGCTTGCCTTACGCCGGTCCCGTCTGGTTCCGCTCGTTGTTCGCCGGTCGGGTGTCGTCCCGCCGCGTGGCCACCGGTTGTGTCTCTTCTCACCGGTTGGCTGCCGATCGGGTCTGGTTCCGCCGGGTGGCCATGGGTGCAGTGGGCCTTGGCGCCAGCAGCCGGCAATTTGTTTCTGGCGAGGTTTCTTGGACAAATCTGTTGATGACGGCCCGGGAATCCGGTAAAATATAAGTATGACCGTACACGGCGGCACCAGGCACACAGAGGCCGGTCAAACTGCGGCACCATTTGGCCTGAGCGGTACTTTGGCCCGGGCGTCGGGCGGGGGAGGGGCCCTGGCGGACCCGGATCTGTTGGCGTGCCGCCAAGCCTTAGGCAGGTTCGCCGCCAAGGACCGCTCGGGTTTGCAGTCTGGGGCGCTGCTGGCCTGCCTGGACGAGCTGGTGCGTGTGTCGAAGCAGACTGAGTCGTTGACCGCCGCAGTTGCCGAGGAAGCCCGCCGCAGGGGGGCTGCGGCGAAAAGCGAGGGCGTCGACGTGGAGTCGCATCTGCGCGGCACCCAAGATCTTCCCGCCGCCCAGGTGCGTCGGCTGGTCGAGCAGGGCAAGGCGTTAAGACCTTTTGAGATCGTGAACGAAGCCGCCCAACAGGGCACGGTTGGACCGGCTCAAGCCGAGGTGTGCGCCAAAGAGCTAAAGGACTTCCCCGCCGAACAACTCGGCGATAGAGCGTTGCGAGAGGTCGAAGCTGAGCTAGTCGCCCGGGCCGGGTCTCTAGGCGCCAAAGCGTTGGGTCTGAAGGCCCGCGACCTGGTAGACCAGGCGCGCCGCAAGGCAGGGATGGGCGGTCGCGCGGACCGGTTGAACCGGGAGCACGCGCGCGCCTATCAGGAGCGGTTCTTGTCTTTCAAGCCGGACGGTCAAGCGATGGTGATCTCAGGGCGCTGCCCTGTCGAGGACGGGGTTCGAATCAAGAACCGGTTGACTTCGGCTGCCGCTGCCTTGCGCCGCGAGCGGACCGACCCGGCGCAAGGCGGCGCCCGCTCATGGGCGGGCCAGACCGGGGATGCCGCTGCTGGCGGTCACATGCGGTCCAGTTTCGCGGGAACCGGTGGTTTGGCTCCCTGCGCGGATGGTTCCGGAAGGTTGTGGGATCCGGCCAACGTGGGCGGTATCGCCCAAGAGCCGTTCGCCGCCTCGATGATGGACGCGCTGGCGGCAATGGCCGATTCCAGCCCAGAAGATGGCGCCCCGCTCAAGGCCGGCAAGCCGGCGCGGTTCGTCATCACCATGACCAAGGACCAGCTAGACGCCCTCAACCACCCAGCCGGCCACTCCGACCAAACCCCGGTTGGCGCTGCCCGGGCCCGTCAAAGCCAGCCGCGCCGGGACGCGGGGTCGGCCGGCCAGAACAGCGGCAGCGGCGCGGCCGGCGGCAGCACCGCGGACTGCGGCGGAGGCAGCGGGCCGCAGGGCTCGCCTAGCCGGGATGGACTGATCCGCCGGGACGGCGGGGGCGGGGAGTCCGGCGGGGAAGATCGCGCACCGGACGGATCGCTCGACCGAGATGGACCTGTCTACTGGGACAGCGAGGGCGGCGAGGCCGGCGGTGGAGGTCGCGGAACGCACGGGCGGTCCGGCGGAGGCGGCGAGTCCGGCAGCGGGGACTGCGGGCGACACGGATCGCGCGACCGGGATGGACCTGTCTGCTGGGACAGCGGGGGCAGTGGGGATCTCGGCGGGGGAAGCGGACCCCTAAGTGGGGGCGGCTCAGGAGCGGCCGCCGGCACTACATACGGCGTCGGCCGCCGGGAAGGCAGCGTGGTCTTGCCCGGGGCGATTCTGCAGGAAACCGGGGACTTGCTCGCGCCAGAGGCGGTGAACCTGGCGGCTTGTGACGCCGAGTGGGTCGGGATGCTGATCGGTTCGATGGGCGAGCCGTTGGATGTCGGACGTGCCACCCGCGCCATTCCGGCATCGATCAGGTTGGCCCTAGAAGAGCGAGACAGAGGTTGCGTTTTTCCTGGGTGTGGGATCGGCCCTGACGGATGCGAGGCCCATCATGTCGACAAATGGGCACTGGGCTGCCCAACCAGTCTTGCCAAACTGGTGTTGGTCTGCCACCAACACCACCGGATACTGGAGCCGGCCATGAAGTTGGCGGACGGGACCCCGTGGCGTCCGGGCATCGACAACCCGGCCAAATGGCGGGCGGAGATCGACCCGGTTCACCGCCACCCGGTGGTGATACCGCCAGCCAGGGTCGACCCGCAGCGCAGACCACTGCTGAACGACCGAATCAAGCTGAAACTCGAGACCCTGGGGGTCCTACGGCCACCCGAACAGGGCAGCCTGGGGCCCGGCTAGGCGGACCCCGGCGGCGAGAGCGAAGCGCCCGAAACGCAAGCCCCCGCTCCCACACGGCCCGACCCGAACAGGGCCACCGGAAGCCGGGCCGAGCGGACCCCGACAGCGAGAGCGAAGCGCCCGAAACGCAAGCCCCCGCTCCCACACGGCCCGACCCGAACAGGGCCACCGGAATCTGGGCCGAGCGGACCCCGACAGCGCCCGAGGCCCGCCGATTGTCGGCGGGGCGGTCGGCTTTCTGGGTGGTGTTTTGGGGGGCCGGCGGATGGGGGTTGTGGGCCGGGCGCGTCGTGCGGCCCTGTGGCGGCGTGGTGGGGTCGGCGTGTGGGTTGTCAGCAGGATTTGAGCAGAGTGCGGAGCGCTTCCCGGTCTGTGGCGGCTATGCCGAGTTGGTAGCGGGCCGCGAGGTTGGCGTAGGCGGCGCCGTAGCCGCACTGGTTGATGGAGGGCAGCCAGTCGGCTGGGCCGCTGTCGGACTTGGCCTGGTTGGCGGCGCCGGACACGGCCAGCAGTTCGGCCGGGTCGTTGGCGAATGCTTTGCGTTGGTCCTTGGTCCACTGCCAGGCGCCCGCCCGCCAGGCCTGGGCCAGGGAGATGATGTGGTCGATCTGTACCGTTTGGGTCGACTCTGCCCGGTCGAACTCGACCGTCGACCCAGTGTATGGGTCCGTCAGCAGACCGGTGGCCACCTTGCAGTCCTTGTCGTTCACCGCATCCGCCGCACCCACCGTGTCCGCCGTGTCCGCCGTGTCCACCACATAAGTCACATCCGCCAGGTCGCGGGCCAGGATCTCGTTGCGGGTGTAGCAGCCATCGCCGTCCAGATCGGCCCAGCCGCCGGGCAGGAATGCTTCCCGCTCGTACGAGGGCGCTTTGGCGCCAGGCGCCGGCGGAAGCGTGTCGAGCGCGGCCAGCGCCCCGGCGATGGTGCCGCCGTCAGCTGGCAAAGCGCCGCCGGCAGAAGACCCGGCGCCGGCGGCGCCGCCAGGGCCGCCGCCGGGCTGGTCGCCAGCCTCGGTCGTGCTCGACCCAGCGGTTCCCGAACCGGCGTCGCCCGAGCCAGTGGTGCCCGAGCCAGTGGTGCCCGACCCAGTGGTGCCCGACCCAGTATTGCCTGAACCTGCGCCGCCCGATGCCGACTGCTCAGCCCCAGCATTCAGGGCGCTCGGGGAGGCCTTGTCTTGGCCTGCCGGTTCGTCGTCGGGCCAAAACAGCCCCACTGCCAGCACCGCCAGCGCAAGCAGGAGTGTTCCCAGGCCGGCGGTCGCGCTCCTCTTGCCGGAAGGCCGGTTGGCGGGATGCCGGATGGAAGGGAGGCGGCTGGAAGGGAGCCGGCTGGATGGGAGCCGGTCGGAAGGGAGCCGGCTGGAAGGGAGCCGGCTGGAAGGGAGCCGGCTGGAAGGGAGCCGGTCGGAAGGGAGCCGGTCGGAAGGGAGCCGGTCGGAAGGGAGCCGGTCGGAAGGGGGCCGGTCGGAAGGGGGCCGGTCGGAGGGGGGCCGGTCGGACGGGGGCCGGACCGAGGGGGGCCGGCGGGACGGCGGCCGGACGGAGGG
>JAISXH010000067.1 GCA_031270825.1 Bifidobacteriaceae bacterium | reverse complement strand
AAACCGAACTCGACGACATCGTCGAAGAGATCAACAACCGGCCCCTCAAAGTCCTTGCCTGGGCCACACCGGCCGAAGCCTTCCACGACCAGCTACAATCACTCCAGGCCACAACCCGTCGCACTTCCAATTAGAAAGCGGGCCACCTCGCACGTTGGGCGGTCCCTGGTAGTCTGCCCGTGTGGCTGCGCGAAGGGAATGGGGTTACCTTGGCCGCACTCGGTACCAACCGATTGGGACGGCGCGGGGTCCGGCGGCGGACCTGCGTTGCTCGACTACCTCGGGCAGGGTCGCCTCGGCGGTGGCCTTAGTCGTGGCGTTTGGCTTGGTGGGTTGCGCGGGGCCGCTCGAGGATGCTGGCTCGTTCGACCTGGTCGAGTCCGAACTGATCCGGGGCGCATGGGCTAATCCCCTGGACCGCGTGCTTTACCCTGATGAGTCAGCGGCGGCCATGATCTGGCAAGCCGGCGAGGCGGCAATTGCGGAGTGTATGGCTGAACGGGGCTTCGAGTATGAGGGTGGCGCTTTCCCGCAGTCATTTCCCCGCGAACAGGCCCAGTACGTCTACGGCGGCACTGACGCCGCCTCGGCGAAGACGAACGGGTTGAAGTCGGCCATTTGGATGGAAGCGGTCCGCAGATCGAGCCAGGGGTCGCCGACACCGTCAGAGGGCTATCTAGCCGCTTTGAACGGGGCGGCGGCGCAGGAGGTCCGGGACTCAAACGGTGTGGTCGTTGGCGCTTACGATCCAGAATCGTGTCTGGGTACCGCCCTGGATACCGTGACACCCAAGTGGGCCGAAATGGACGGGCTCAGGAGTCAGGCGGGAGAGGTACTGCTCGCCGCAGCGGAGGTCGAGGGCTCCAAAGTGGTGCGGGATGGGTTCGCGGACTGGAGCGAGTGTATGGCGGCGGCCGGTTACGACTACGCCGATCCTTGGTCGATGGATGACGACTTCCCAGGCGACTCCCCGACCGAGCCAGAGAAGGAGCTGGCTGTGGCATCAGCCGAATGCATGCACTCCTCTGGGCTGTTACGCGCGTGGTCGAAGGCGAGGTCAGAGGCGACCTGGAAAGAACTGCAAGACACCTACCCAGACCTGCTGTCACGCTGGGACGCTCTGTTCGTCGAGACCGTTGCCCATGTCGAGAGCCTCGGAGCGATCGGGTGACTCCCGTTCGAGGATCGAGCCGGGCGGCTCGGCGGACGGCAGTGCTGGCGTGGGCGGCTGTTGGGCTGGCGGCGGCGATGGGCGGTTGCGCGGGTGAGGACGAGGGCGTAGCCTCCATCAGCGGCCAATCGGACACTGTCACCGTCGACGGCGAGCGGCAGCGGGCGACAGCCGAGGCGATGGCAAGGTGCCTGACCGACGCCTCTGTCGACGCCCGGACCCGCGAGCTTGAGGACGGGCCGCGCCAGTTGGAGGTGCTTCCCGCAGACGACGGTCCGCTGTGGCAACTGTGTTGGGTGGATGGCTGCACCCTCGGCGGTGGCCAAGGCCTTCCAGCAGACGATGTTCGCGCGACCGTGATGCGGTTCGAGGAGTTGGGTTCCGGTCGCGACCCGGTCGGTTCTGCGGCCGGTGACATCCATTGGCTGATCGTGGACGCGGTCGACCGCACCGACGCCTGGAATAGTTGCGCCTCCGCAACCGGTTACTCCCGACCGACCTTCCACGAAGATCCGACAGCGGAGTTGCAACGGAAGACTCGGATCGCGGCGGCCGGCGCGCAGTGGGCGGCCTGCGCACGCGAGAACGGGTTCTCGGACACGCGCGACCCCGATCCGCCCGTCGCCGACAACTGGGAGACAACGCCTTCGGCTACCCTGCCAGGAGACATCACCTCCGAACAGTTGCGGGCGCTGCTCGCCACCTGCCCCGCCTTCGATACGACGGCCCGCGCCGCCGCAGATCTGGCGCTGACGCAGGATCCGGGCCTGACCGATGACGAGTACTGGCGGATCGCCGGCGAGAATCCGAGCATCAGCTTCGACATCCCGTGCGCCGAGGAATCCGGCGACGGCTGCGGGGACGCTGATCTCAGCAAAGAAATGGGCCTGTACCAGGTGCTCGAGGAAGACCAAAACCGCTACCTCCAGCAACTCAACGCTAGCCACATCCCGGCTTCCCCAGATAATTGACCACCAGGCAACCTCGCAGTGAGGAGGCAGCTTCCAGGCGGCACCTGACGTGCGAGGTCGAGGGGACGGGCAAGGACGCGCAAGCGCGCGGCCTGGCGCGCATCCGACTTCGGTTTGGTGCGCCGCAGCTGAGATAGACTGCCACCGACCAGTTAGCACGCGCAGCTACTTTTGGTCCCCTTGGCTTGGGCCAACGGGTGCATAACTGGACGCACTGGCAACTCGCTCGCCACCGGATTCCCGTCTGGGCACCACACCGCCATCCGGCACCGATTGCGGCGACCCCACGAGCGGGGCAGCAAGCGGACCGTGCCCGCGTTCGGTTTCACCGGGTAAGCTGAACTGGAAGAGCCAAGGCACGCGCGTACCTTTACGTCCCCACAGCACTGTGGTGTCGCTGTCGCAGTTCGCCCGCGCCGGGCACCACTCGGTGATACCTGTGACCTATCCGGCTAGGCACGCGGAACTGGTGTCCGAGGCTGCCCTGGCGGGGCCGAAGGACGCCTACGTGGAGGTCGATCTGGCGGCGGCCAGGGTGTGGTTCGCCTTGGTCACCCAAGGACTGGCCGCCCAGATCACGAGCGGAACCATGACCAGGGCGGCCGCGCGGCACACACCTGGTTTCACCGCCACCGTCACCCTCACCGCCCCGAACGCGAAGTTCGCGGACGGGTCGAGAACCAAGACCGCCACAACGGGGGCTGCGGCGGGGTGGCTCGCGTTCGCCCCGACTCATGATCTGATCGCGGGTGAAAAGGTGTCCGCTTCGATCAGCGTCACCGGTGTGCCTCGAACCTGTTTCACGTTGTATGAAGAAGGCGCCTACCAGCGGGTCGTCACGCCGTTGTCAACGGATTTGGCGGGGCCGCACACCGCCGGCCAGGACAAGACCGTCTGGGAGCCGAAGCTGACCACCGAGGTGGCCGCCACTATGGCCGATGCCGCCGGGACGGTGGTTGACAAGGTGAAGGCCGAGGCGGTGGGCGGCTCCCAGTGGTCGGTCCAAGAGTGGGCCGACCCGGACCAGACCAAGCCGAAAACCTACTTCCCGTTCACCGCCACAGGGCAAGTGGTCCGGTCTCAAACACCGCAGCCGGTTGCGAAGACCCTCCCAGCCGGGGCCGTGGTCCTGCCCGGCAAGACCACCTCTGTGTTGCAAGGGCCGGGCGTCTGGGAGACGACCACCGTGGCGTTGCCCACTGACGCGGGTTCCGGTTGGTATGCGCTGCGCTGGTGTTTGGACAAAGCCGACCAAGGCGTGAACGCGAAACACCTGCCCGACGGGGGACCGTTCTGCGACGACTACTACTCGGCGGACGAGCGGTTCGCGGTCCCGATGACGTTGGCGATCTCATCGAGCCTGCCCGACCAGCACCGGGCGAAGGGCCAAGCCCCGGACGACACGATCACGATCAGCCTGCCCGACGAGGACGACCCCTCGGCACGGCGTCTGTGGACGTGACGCTGCCGACCAGTGGCCGTGCCCCGGTGACGGTCCCGGCCCCGGCGATCACCACCCCCGACGGGCCGGGAATGGCGTTCACCGTCGAAACCGTCACCGACAACCAAGGCCAGGTCATCCGCCGTGGCGCCTGCGGCGTCGTGTCCGAATCGGCCATCGTCCTGCCACATCCGGAACAGCCGAAACCGAAGATCACAACCAACGCCCCGCAACACGCGGACCTCGGCGAGAAGATCAAAGACGAGGCCATCCTGACCGGCCCCTATCCGAAGGGAACCCAAGTCGAGTTCTGGTACCAGCACACCCGGTAGACCAATCCCGGCGCGGCCCGCGACGAGTTGACCTGCGACCCGCCCGACCCGGCCAGCATGGAAGGCGCGGTCAAGATCGGCGCCAACGCCGGAACCTGGGCCGCGCTGGCAGGCGCGGCACTGGCGGTCGGCGCGGCTCTGGTAGGCGTAGCCCACTGGCGGCGCAGACGAATCAACTGATCCCTTCTCCAAAGCGAGGGGCCTGCCACCCGGCGGTGGCAGGCCCCTCGTGCGTGGGCTATCTGACGACACTTGCCGAGTCGAGCCGCCGATGAATCAGCGAAACGATTCCAAGCATGTCCAGCGCGTCTTGTTCGGTCATACACCAGTCGAGACGGGTCTCGTGGGCTGCCGGGTTACGGAAAGCGCTGAAGATGCCTTTGGCGAGATTGGCGACGCCAACTTGTTCGCCCTTCTCAGTTGTCGTACGTAGAGCGTTGACGCGAATCTTGGGAGCGGCTCCGCAAAGCGCCACGTCCACGGCCTTGTAGCCGTCTTCGTCTATTCCGGCCATCGCTGCGACGCGGGAGCCAAGGGCTTGACACCTCAACTGGCCAGATTGCGAACTGTACCCCGGGCGGCGAGCCCGGGATGTCTGGGCTCGCCGCCCGGAACCTTAACGGACCGGCTACGTCTTCCAAGCCGTCCCGATCAAGAAAGTCGAAGACTTGATCGAGGAGCACTACGCGGCCGTTGTGATCCCGGCCGACAAACGCGCCGGACTCAGGGCCGCGATCTACGCCGGGTTTGACGAGCTGGTGGCCTCGGCCCGCCCGGAGTTGGAAGCCAAGACCAAACGAGTCCGCCAGATCCAGGACCAGCAGGACACGGCTGTGCGCGCCCACCTGTCCGGCAAACTCAGCCTAGAAGCCCTCGGCCGGGTCCAAGAGCAACTCGACGCGGAACTCGAAGCCACCCGCCGCGACATCGCCGTGCTGTCCTGCGACTACGCCGAGCAGAAGCTCCTGATCGATGACTGCCTCGTTCTGGCGCGCGACCCGCGAGACTTCTACCGCAGGTCGGGCCCGGACGCAATCGCGGCGGCCCGATGTCAGACTTGAGGTCGGCGGGGGAACATGAGTGACGCAGTTCCTGCGGTTACGCCGCTTGCGGGTGGCCTGTTCCCTCGCGTGGCAGCTGTGATCGACGAGGGGCGACGGGTCGCGGCGGCCCGGGCCAACTCGGCGTTGACCTTCACGAACTGGCACGTCGGACGGCTCATCAACTCGGAGGTGCTCCACGATGAGCGCGCTGACCACGGGAAACAGATTGTTGCGTCACTGTCGCAACAATTGACCGAGCACTTCGGGCGGGGCCTCAGTGGCCAGGCCTCAAGGCCTGGCCTCAGGGGCGGGGAACCGCCAGGACAGCCCTCATGGCGCGGAGTTCGGCCCGGCTCACAGTCAAATTGAAAGCTGACTTGACCAGAATCTGCAGGATCACGAATCGGGGCCTGAAGGCTTGGTTCTCTGGCAGCCACTGGGAAGCGTCACGGGCGCCCTTGTCTCGGTTGGCCACCGCCGAGGTGGGAATCAGGTTCCGGGGGTCGTTGTAGAACGAACGCCAATTGCGCCCGCGCCCGGTCCACTTGTAGGCGCCGGACAGCCAGGCGTTCTCCAAGGACACCACATGGTCCAGGTCCACCGTCCGAGCCGACGGGCCGTCGGTCCATTTGAACTCCACTGGCCGGCCGGTGTAAGGGTCAGGCCTCAACCAGCCGCCCTCAACTGTGAGCGCGTCGGCGCCGTACACCGGGTCTTCGAGATCCCTCGCCAAGATCGCATCGCTCAGACGCAGGCCCAAGGGCTTCGCCACCGACCAAGTCGCCTGGATCGCCTCGCGCTCATAGCGGCCCGGCGGCTCCCAGGTGTCAAACCGGATCCTCAAGGTCGACAACTCGCGCAGCGCGTGGGCCACCTCGAAGGGTTCGACTCGCGTCTGATAGGAGACAACGCCAGAACCATTTGCGTCGCGGGGAGCCATTCAGCCACTTTACAACCGGGGCGACGCATGTCGCGGGCGCATCCCCGGCGCATCCCCAGGAGGGTCCTTCTGTGGTTTCGCATCGGCCGCAGGGCCGCCATCAGTGCGACGCCACCTGTCCGGCGTTGACCGCGCGGCGTGACTAGCGCGGCGCCATCTGTCCGCCGTGACCAGCGCGGCAACAGCCGCTCGGCAGCAGCTACGCGGCATTACCTGTGCGCCGCCACCACCCGGGCCGCTTGCGACACCGGCCGAGCCCAGGCCAGAGCCAGAGCGGTGCCGATGAATCCCGCCACCGTCATGGCGACGAACCCGGCCTGATAGCCGACCCTGTCGATCAGCTGGCCAGCCACCGACGCGCCAATCGAAACGCCAATCCCCAAAGGAGTCGCCACCCAGGCCAGACCCTCGGTCAGGCGATCAGTCGGCACCAAGGACTGCATCAGAGAGTTCAGGTTGATCATGGTGGGCGCGACCGCCAACCCGGCCGCCAAACCAACCAGCGCCAGGGCCAGCGGATTCGACGCGAACAACACCCCCACGCAGGCGATCGACAGCAGCGCCAGGCAGATCACCCAGCGCCGCGCCACCGAGCTGACCCAGTTGCGGGACCCGTAAGTCAGCCCGCCCACCGCGGAGCCCAGCGAGATCGCCCCCAACACCACTCCCGACAGCCCCTTGGCGCCCCAGGCGTCAGTCGCCGCGACCACCGTCACGTCGCAGGCCCCGAACAGAGCGCCGACCATGGCCGCCACCGCGGCCACCGCGGCCACTCCGGGCAGGGCCAAGAGCAAGTCGGCGGTCCGCTTCGAGTCGCTGTCCAGGCCGCCGGACACTGCGGCGTCCGCCGCCCTTCTCTTCGTCACCGGCGGTTCGGAGGACCGCAGCGAATAGAACCACAACGATCCCAGCACTCCCAGAATCACCGGCGCGATCAGCCCGGCGCTGGGCATCACCTGGGTGGCCAAGAAGGTGGCGGCCACCGGCCCGACCACAAAACACAGCTCATCGAGAGTCGATTCGAGCGAGAACGCGGTGTGGAGCTGCCGAGCGTTCTCGACCACCAGATTCCAGCGCGCCCTGACCATGGCGCCGGGCGCCCCGCCGGTCGCTCCCGAAATCACCGCCGGGGCGAACAGCGTCCAGGCCGGTGTGTGCAAGGTGCCCAGCACCACCAGGACCGCCAGCGACCCAGCCGAAGTCAAGGCCGCCGGCAGCATCACCCGGCGCTGCCCATGGCGGTCCACCAGATTCGACAAGACCGCCGCGCCGATCGCCCAGGCGACCACATTCGCGGCCGAAACCGCCCCCGCCAGCCCATAATTCTTGTACTCGGTCGAGACCATCATGATGGTGCCGATCCCCATCATGGCCCCGCCCGCGCGCGCCACTAGCGCGGCCGCGCAAAACGCAGCCGCACCAGGGAGTTTTAGCAAGTCCAGATATGGGCGCACAAGCTCAAGATCCTACGGCTTCCAGGTAAACAGCGGATGTCGTGAAGGCCCCCGACACGGCCAAAACGAACCCCGGCGCCGGGCGAGGGCCGGCGCGCGTCCGAAGGCGGCATCGAGCACTCGGGCAGGCGCTCGGGAAGGCGCTCGGGCAGGCGCTCGGGCAGGCGCTCGGAAAGACGCCAACCAGCGAAACCCGCCAGTTTGGGAAACGCGCCCGCGCGACGCACAATAGATATACAGCGCGATCAAGGCGGACCGCGCGGCATCAGACATCGGGGGATAAAAATGCGGACCTACTTGGTCACGGGCGCGGCATCGGGAATCGGCCGCGCCACAGCCGACCTACTCAGAGAACGCGGCCACAACGTCATCGGCGCCGACCTCAAAGGCAGCGACATCGACTGCGACCTGACCACGGCCGACGGGCGGATGGCGCTGGTCGACCGGACCGGCGAACTGGCGCAAGGCCAGCTCGACGCCATAATCGCGGTGGCCGGGATCTCGGCGCCAATCGCGCTGACGGCATCGGTCAACTATTTCGGAATGGTGGCCACGCTGGAAGGGCTCCGGCCCTACCTGTCTGGCTCGGCGGCGCCGCGGGCGGTTGGCGTGTCCTCGACCGCGAGCCTGCACCCCGCCGATCCGGCGCTGGTGGACATGATGCTGGCGGGAGACGAGCCCGCCGCCCTGACCCGCGCCCGCGAACTCGAAGGCGACCCGCGCCTGGGCTACCTGATCTATTCGTCCTCGAAGGAGGCGCTGGCGCGCTGGATCAGGCGCTCGGCGCCCCTGGAGCGCTGGGCCGGGCAGTCGATCCCGCTCAACGCGATCGCCCCCGGAGTCATCGAGACGCCCATGACCAGGCAATTGCTGTCCACGCCGGAGGGCCGCGAGATGACGTTCCGGTCCACGCCCATGCCGCTGAACGGCCCCGCCGCGCCGCCCATAGTGCCCGCCCGTCTGCTCGCCTGGCTGGCCTCGGAAGACAACACTCATCTGTGCGGACAGGTCGTCTTCGTGGACGGCGGCACCGACGTGCTCACGCGCGGCGACAGCACCTGGTGAGCGCCGGCGGGCTGTTCGGCCCGCCTGAGCCCGTGGTGACAGTAAGTTGGGGTGCGTGACACCTCGACAGGTGATCGGCGTGATTCCCGGCACCGCCCCGCAATTGTTGATGTTCGGCCGCCTTTTGGCCGATGCCGCTCAAGCGCTCCCAGCCTTGGCGCCCCTTCCGGTGGGCGACGGCATAGCGGTTGTGTTGGCCGAATCCGGGTTGTCGCCGCTCGCGGCGGTGGGTGCCGGGCCCGTCGCCACCGCTGGCGGCGATAGGGCTGGTCAGGCCACTGCGGACGGCAAGGTCATGGCTCGGGGAGAGGCGGGCGCAGGCCGCCTGGCGGACCCGGCCGAACTGGGACTGGCCTGGGTCCCGGCCCGGGCCGCGCTGCCGACGCTGACGCTGGCGGATCAGCACGCCGCGCTTCGAGCGGTTGCTGTGGCCAACTGGCGTCAGCGATCCCGCTTCTGCCCGGCCTGCGGCAGCCCGGTCGAACCGAACCACCGCAGCGAGGGCTACCACTGCGTGCGCGAAGAACGCGCCATCTTCCCGCGCACCGACCCTTGCGTCATCACCGCGATCCTGGACCAAGACGAGCGGCTGCTGCTGTGCCACGCCGCCAACCATCCCACCCGCCTGTACACCTTGGTGGCGGGGTTCGTGGAGGCGGGCGAAGCCTTGGAGACGGCGGTCCGCCGCGAGGCCCTCGAAGAAGTCGGCGTTGAGCTGTCCGAACTGCGTTTCATCAGGTCGCAGCCGTGGCCGTTCCCAGGATCCTTGATGGCCTCATTCTCGGCCCTGGCCAAATCGACGGCGATTCGAGTCGACGGCGCTGAGATCACCGACGCGACCTGGTTCACCCGGCCGGCGTTGGCCCGCGCCCTGGACGCGGGCCAGGTGACATTGCCAATGGACTACTCCGTGGCCCGCCAAACCATCGAGTCCTGGCGCGCCGGCGCCCTGCCCGCCAGGTAAGCCCGGATCGATCGATCCTCACCTGGCGCTTCGCCGGAGCGGTTATTGCGGATCGGGTCCTGGCGCGCCGACGGACTGCCCGCCAGCTAGGCGCGGTGCGGGAGTTGCGGGATGGGGCGGCCGGCCGACTCCATGTCCTTGCGCAGATCGCGCGGCAACGCGAAGGCCAGCGCGTCGGATGCGGCCGCGACCTCCTCGCGCTCGGCGAAGCCCAGGCCGGCCAGTCGCTCCAACACCTGGTCAACCAGCACCTCAGGAACGGAAGCGCCCGAGGTCAGGCCCACCGTGGCGGCGCCGGCCAGCCAGGCCGGATCGATCTCTAAAGCCGAATCGACTCGGTGGGCCGTCTTCGCGCCGTGGCGCAAAGCGACCTCCACCAGGCGCACCGAGTTGGATGAGTTGGCTGAACCCACCACGATCATCACGTCGCAGCGCTGGGCGATCTGTTTGACCGCGCCCTGGCGGTTTTGGGTGGCGTAGCAGATGTCATCCGAGGGCGGATCGGTCAGCGCCGTGAAACGCTCGCGCAGGCGGGCGACTGTGGCCATGGTCTCGTCCACCGAGAGCGTGGTCTGAGAGATCCAGGCGACTTTGTCCGGGTCGGGGACCCGCACCAGGTCGACATCCACCGGCGAATCGATCACCTGGATCGCCTCCGGCGCCTCGCCGGCTGTGCCTTCGACCTCCTCATGGCCTTGATGCCCGATCAAAATGATCGAATACCCACGGCCCGCGAACTTGCCCACCTCGCGATGCACTTTGGTGACCAGAGGACAGGTGGCGTCGATCACCTGGAGATCGAGCGCCCGGGCTTGGTCCCGCACCGCCGGTGAGACGCCGTGGGCGGAAAACACCACCCGCGCGCCGGCGGGAACCTGGTCCAATTGGGACACGAACACCACCCCCTTGGCGGCCAGGCGATCCACCACATGGCGATTGTGGACAATCTCCTTGCGAACGTAAATCGGCGCGCCGTACAACTCGAGCGCGCGCTCAACCGTTTCGACCGCCCGGTCCACGCCAGCGCAGTAGCCCCGCGGCGCCGCCAGCAACACCTTCCCCATCACATCACAACCGTCTACCGCCGCCCTAGCCAACCTCGTCGGCGGGGGCGGCGGAAGCGGCGAGGACGTCGACGGCATCGTCCAATTTCGCTTCCAACTGCCCAAGCCAAGCGCTCTCGGCGCGGGCGCGGATGCCCAACAACATGGCCCGGCTCATCACGAAGCTGATCCAGGCGATGGCTTTGACGGCCACCCCCGAACGCCAGCGCAGCCAGGCGTAACGCTCGCGAGCCACCAAGCGCGTGCCGGCCGGGCCTTCCGGCTCCAGGATGAACGCCCACGTGAAGTCAAGATCCTTCAGTCCCGGCGGCGCATCTGGTCCCGCCGTTCCCACCAGCACAAACGCCTGCGGCGGGGTCGCCTCGGCGACCATCAGGGCAACGCCTTCGGCCAGAGACACTTGGTCTCCCGCCTGCGGGTCTTGCCATTCGGGGTTGATCTGGTCGGCGTTGACAATCCCCAGCCCGGCGCCCCGCTGCAGCCAGTCATAGGAATAGAAACCCGCCTTGCCATAGCCCAGTTGGGCCAGCCAAGGCCAGACCGCTTCCGGCGGGGCGTCAATGCCGATCGCGCGAGTGGCCTGCAGCAAGGGCTGCGGAACCAAGCTGTCGCCAGGCAGAACGGCGCGCTGTTCAGCGGCGGTGGCGCCCCAGCGGCGCTGCCAGCGCCAAGCCGCCAGCGCGGCGGCGGCCGCGCCAGCCATCGCCGAATGCCAAAGGACAATCTTGCCGGTGTTCTTCGCCATGCAACTAGTGTCTCACCCCGGCCGATTCAGGCCGCCGATCGGTTCAGGCCGCCGATCGGTTCAGGCCCCCGGTCGGTTCACGGTCGCCCCGGCCCCGGCCCGGCCCCGGCCCGGGCCGAAAAGGCGGCGCACCCGGTTGGCCCGCATCCTGGGCGCCCCGGCCGCCCCGTCTGGCGAGCCCTCAATCCCACGGCGCCGGCGGCCGCCTCGCCCGGCCAAACCGGACGCGTCCGCCAGGGCGCCCCCCAAGACCCATGGGAGAATTGGCGCGGCGGAACTGAACACCCAAGGGGCTGAGCCCCTGACAACAAAGGAGCGCAACGATGCCCGAATTCCGGTACAGCGACCCGCTGCCCGCCGGCGCGGATGAAACCCCCTACCGACTGGTCGCCAAAGACGGCGTCAGCGTGGTCCAAGGTCCAGATGGCGCCAGCTTCCTCAAAGTGACCCCGGCGGCGCTGGCGCTGCTGGCCGAGACGGCTATGCATGACATAGCCCACTACCTGCGGCCCGCCCACCTGAGGCAGCTGGCCAGAATCCTAGAAGACCCGGAGGCCAGCGCCAATGACAAGTTCGTGGCCCTCGACCTGATGAAGAACGCGAACATCGCCGCCGGCGGGATCCTGCCGATGTGCCAGGACACCGGCACCGCCATCATCATGGGCAAACGCGGTGGCCGCGTCCTGACCGACGGGCCGGACGAGGAGGCCTTGTCGCGCGGCGTCTTCGAGGCCTACTCGAAGCTCAACCTGCGCTACTCCATGAACGCGCCGCTGACCACCTGGGAGGAGCGCAACACCGGCACCAACTTACCGGCGCAGATCGAGCTGTACGCGGACACGGCGCCCGGCCACGCCCTGGTCTACAAGTTCTTGTTCATGGCCAAGGGCGGCGGTTCGGCCAACAAGTCCTACCTCTACCAAGAGACCAAGGCGATTCTGAACCCTGAGTCGATGCTGGAGTTCCTGGATGAGAAAATCCGCTCGCTCGGCACCGCCGCCTGCCCGCCCTACCATTTGGCGGTGGTGATCGGAGGGACCTCGGCCGAGTACTGCCTCAAGGTCGCCAAGTACGCCTCCGCCAAGTACCTCGACACGCTGCCCGCCCACGGCTCCATGGACGCGCACGGCTTCCGCGACTTGGAGTTGGAGGCCTCCATCTTGGAGCTGACCAGGCAGATGGGGATCGGCGCGCAGTTCGGCGGCAAGTACTTCTGCCACGACGTGCGAGTGGTCCGTCTACCCCGCCACGGCGCCTCGCTGCCGGTCGCGGTGTCGGTGTCCTGTTCGGCCGACCGCCAGTGCTTGGCCAAGATCACTCCCGACGGCGTTTTCATCGAGGAGTTGGAACGCGACCCGGCCCAGTTCATGCCGCACGTCCCCGAGACGCAGCCGGTTGTGTTGGTGGCAGCTCCCCCGCTGTCCGATGCCGCCGGGTCACCCGCCGTGTCCGATGCCGCCGGGTCACCCGCCGTTGCCCAGGACGCCGCGGGCGCGGGCGGAGCCGGCGGCGCGGAAGTGGACGCGGTGGTCCAGATCGACTTGGCGCGGCCGATGGCCGAAATCTTGGCCGAGCTCTCCAATTACCCGATCCGCACCCGATTGTCCCTGACCGGGACCATGATCGTGGCCCGGGACATAGCCCACGCCAAGCTCCGCGAGCGCTTGGATGAAGGCCGTGGCCTGCCCCAATACTTCAAGGACCATCCGGTCTACTACGCTGGCCCGGCGAAGACTCCCCCGGGTATGCCATCCGGCTCCTTCGGACCGACCACGGCCGGGCGGATGGATTCCTACGTCGATCTGTTCCAGGGGGCCGGAGGGTCCATGATCATGGTGGCGAAAGGCAACCGCTCGCAGGCGGTGACCGATGCCTGCAAGGCTCACGGCGGTTTCTACCTGGGCTCGATCGGCGGCCCGGCCGCCCGCCTGGCCCAGGATTGCATCAAGTCTGTCGAGGTGGTCGAGTATCCCGAATTGGGCATGGAGGCGATCTGGAAGATCGAAGTCGAGGATTTCCCCGCCTTCATCGTGGTGGACGACAAAGGAAACGACTTCTTCGCCGATGTCTCCAAGAAGCGGACCGTGCCTTTGAATCTTCACGGCCTCAGCCGCGCCGGGCGCGAGGCTTGAGGCGTGAACGCGAGCTCCGCCCCGAGCGCGCCGGCCGGCGAGCGGCCATGAACGATTCCTCAGCCGAACGGCCCTGGCCGGTCAGCCGCATCTCTGACCTGGTCAAAGGCTATATTGAGCGCCTTGGCGCGGTCTGGCTGGAGGGCCAGGTGGTGCAGTTCAACCGACGAGCCGGCATGGCTTTCGGCGTGCTGCGGGATACCGCCCAGAATGTCTCAATCGACATCGCGGTGCCCGCAGCCGCTCTTGTCGGCCTGGAGCTGGCCGAAGGCGCGCGGGTCGTGGTCAACGGCAAGTTCGAATTCTGGACCAAACAGGGCCGGCTCTCGTTCAAGATCCGGGAGATCCGTTTGGCCGGCGAGGGCCAGCTGCTGGCCCAACTCGAACAGCTCAAACGCAAACTGGCCGCCGAAGGCCTCTTCGCGCTGGACCGCAGGCGGCCGCTGCCGTTCGCTCCGGCGCTGATCGGCCTGATCTGCGGCCGCGACTCCAAAGCCGAACATGATGTGGTCGAGGTCGCGACCCGCCGCTGGCCGGCGGCTCGCTTCGCCATTCGCAACACCGCCGTCCAGGGGCCGACCGCCGCCGCGCAGGTCGCTCAGGCCTTGGCCGAACTGGACGCCGATCCAGCCGTGGCGGTGATCGTGATAGCTCGCGGAGGCGGTTCGCTCGAAGACTTGATGCCGTTCTCCGACGAGTCGTTGGTCAGGGCGGTCGCGGCGGCGACCACACCGGTGGTGAGCGCCATCGGGCACGAACCGGATGCTCCCCTGCTCGACTTAGTGGCCGATTTCCGGGCCGCCACCCCGACGGACGCGGGCAAACGGATTGTCCCCGATTGGCAGGACGAATCGGCTTTGGTGGACGATGCCGCCGCCCGCTTGCGCCGGTTCGTTGTCACCCGAGTTGAACGGGAATGGGAATCGTTGACCGCGTTCCGGACCCGGCCGTCGCTGTCCGATCCGACCTGGATTGTCGCCAACCGAGCCCAAGAAGTGGCGAGTTTAGTCACCGACGGGCGGCGCGGCATCGGGCAAAGGCTGAGCGCGGCCGAATCGGAGCGGGCGGGGCTGGCGGGTCGGCTGCTGGCGCTTTCCCCTCAAGGGACGCTGGACCGGGGCTACGCCCTGGTCACCAAGGCGGGCAAACTGGTCACCGATCCGGCCCAAGTCGCCTCCGGCGACCGCTTGCGCATCCGAGTGGCTGCCGGGGCCTTCGGCGCCACGGCCCGGGCCTCCACCGCCAAGGCCGGAACGCCCAAGGAGCCCGCAGGCGCTCGGGCCCGGACTGCGGGCCGGCCCCGGCAGGCCGCGAGCCGGACCGCCAAAGCCCAGGCCAGGACGCCCAAGGAGCCGGCAGCCGCTGAGGCCAGGACCGCTGGACGGCTGGCCGAGGGAACTGGACCAGTGAAAACGCCGGGTCGGGCGGGGGCGGCCGCGAGCCGGACGACCAAAGCCCGGCCCGCCGAGGACGGATCGCTAGGCTTGAACCCATGAGCGAGCCGCTTCCCGTCGAAGACCTGTCCTATGAACAGGCCCGCAGCGAGTTGGTCCAGGTGGTCCAAGAACTCGAAGCCGGCTCGCAAACCCTCGAGGAGGCCATGGCCCTATGGGAGCGAGGCGAGGCCCTGGCCGACCGCTGCCAACAGTGGCTGGACGCCGCCCGCGCCCGCATAGCCGCCCGAACCGCCGCGGCCGCCTCACTGCCGGCCCCCTGAATCACAAGACAACCAAGTTCTCGGCCCTGGCCCCGATCACCGATCCCGGACCAATCCGCCGGTCCAAAGTCACAAACCTCCCCGCACGCCGCGTGGCCAATCCGAGAAGATAGGCGTCGGTCAGCTGGGCGGGGCCGAACAGGTGGTCCCGACCAAAGTGCGAGCGGTCCAGCAGCGACAGGTCGCAGTCCCCGGAACTCGTGACTGTCCAGCTCGCGCGCCGACTCCAGCGCCTCCCAGGCCACCGTCAGAGTCAGCGGGTTGGCGTAGCTGTGGCCGCTCACGATTCTCAAGAAACCGTTCTCCGTCACCGCGCAAGTGGCCCATCCGGCTGCCGATTCGCGCACAAACCAATCGGCCACGTGGGCATGCCTCGAGTGCTCCGGGTCGAGCAGCGCGATCAGCGTGCTCACGTCCCGCAAAGCGGCCATCAGATGCCGAGTTCATCCCGGATTGTGTTGACCAGCTCCTGGGTGACCGGAACGCCCCGCCGGGGCAGGACCCGCACCCCCATGGCGGCCAAAGCGTCGTTCTCGAGCGCGGCCGCGCCGGGGGACTAGCTACCTCGGTCCTCCCGCCCAGCTTCGGCGAACCCTTTCCGAGCCATGGCGGAGATCACTTCCCCGGTGGAGCGATGCTCGGCCTTGGCGCGTTCCTTGGCGGCGTACAGCACGTCATCGTCTATGGTCAAGGTCGTTCTCACGCTTCGAGCATGCCGCATCAGCGACGCCGAGCGCGCATGCTTAACCGGAGGAAATTGGTCGATCTGATGGCCCACGGGGCCGCATCCCAAACTGGGTCGAGTTCGACGGTTAGCAGCCTAAACCGGGTCGAGTTCGACGTTTTGCAGCCCAAACCGGGTCGAACCGGGGCGGCTTCGGCTCGAAGCGGTGCTCTGGCAGGCGCGCGATCAAGATCAGCGCTGCGACCAGGGTGAGCAGGCAGATGACTAGCGACAGGACGGTGGCGTCGGCGAAGCCGAGGGCGACCCCTTGGCGCGCCGCCGGCGGCAAAGCGGCCAAGGAGGTCAATGCGTCGGCGCTGTCGATCTCGTAGGCTCCAGCCCCGGCGGGTCCGCCGGCTGGCTCCCCAGCCAGTCCGGGCGCGGCCAGGCGCCGGGCGACCAGGGCCGGGGTGACCGCGAAGACGGTACCCAACAGGGCCGCCGAACCGCAGGCCAGACCCATGGTCCGGGCCAACAAGACGGCGCCGGAGGCGGTGGCGTATTCAGAAGGCGGCAGCGACCGAATCAAAGCCACTTCCAAGGAGGCGATGGCGGCGACGCTCCCGGCGCCATAGACGAACAGGATGATGGCCAAGAACCACAGCGGGGCGGCGGCCCCAGCGGCCGCGATGACACCGAGAGTCACCGCCATCAGGCCCAGTCCGGCTCTGGTTTGAGCCTTGTAACGCCCGGTCAGGGACATGAATCGGCTCTCCGCGACACTTCCCGCCAGCGTGCCCAAGACCACGACGAAGGCCATGATGCCAGCCCAAGTCGGAGTCAGGCCGCGTGAGATCTGCCAATGCAACGGCAACACCGATGCCACACCGGCGGAAGCCAAACTGGCCAAGAACGCAACCGGCAAGCCGAGTTTGAAGGCCTGGCGGCTCAGCATTTGTCTGGGCATGACGCTGGCGGCGCCCATCCGGCGCTGTGACCAGGCGAACAGCGCCACGCCCGCGACACAGCCAGCCGCCAAGAGATAAGGGAGCGGATCGCCCAGACCCCACTCGCGCCAGCGCGCGGCGCCCACGATCACCGGCACGACGGCCAAGACCAGCGCGCCCGACCCAGCCCAATCGACCTGCCCGCCGGCAGCCGGCCGGCCAGGCGGGACCACCCGCAGGTTCAGCCCTAGCGCCGCCGTCGCCGCGATCAATGACGCCAAACCACCGGCCAGCAGCTTGCGCCTGCCCCAGCGATCAGCCAGTTTTCCGAACACCGGCGTGGCCACCGCGGTGGCCAACAGCATGGCGGCGACCATCCAAACCAGGCCGGTCATTGAATTCAAGGCCTCGCCGATCACCCGCACGGCCACAGCGGTGACCATCGCATCCAGCCCGCAGATGAAGTAGACCAGAGCCACAAACAAAGTGGTTGCGGCAGCCCGGTTGGTTAGCATCCAACGCCTACGGCATCACAGATCCAATCGAACAGCCGCTGGTCGGCCAAGTCCGCATAAGTCTGCGTTTCAGGCGATTCGGGCGCCTCGCGGGTTGCGGATGTCCCATGTGTTCGGGGCGTTTCACGGGTTCCGCCGCTGCCGAGGCCCAGGCTTTCGGCGACCCGGTCCGCGCCGGCGCCGACCAAGGCCAGACCCATCCCGGCCGCTAACGCTCCAGCCGCTCCCACCGCCGAATCTTCAATAGCCAATGAACGCTCCGGACGGACGCCCAGCCGGTCACAGGCCAACAGATACAGGTCCGGCGAAGGCTTGGGCACGGCATCGTCGGCAGTGACCACGACGCTGAAGAAGCTCGCCAAACCGGCGCCGCGCAACATTCGCGCCGCTGCCTGGGAGGGACTGTTCGTGGCCACTGCCATCGGCAACTTCCCGGCCAGAGCCGCCACCAGTTCGCGGGCGCCCGGCAAAGGCGGCGCCCCAACCGTTCGGGTGGCGCCGTCGAGCGATCCCCGCAGCATTGCCGTCGTGCTTCTGAGCTGCGTCTTGGCCCCATACCAGCGAACCAGTTGGCGGGCCGACGTCTCCACCGAGCAACCCGCCAATTGCTCCAGCCGAGCCGGAGTCAGCTTGCCGCCAAGGGCTGCGGCGGTCGCCTCCAGAGCAGTTAGCCAGGCGGCCGCGGAATCGACCAGCAGCCCGTCCAGATCAAACACGACAGCCTGAAACCGACCCCGAACCGGGCCTGGCCCGGCCATCGCCCCCAGCTGCGCGGCGGATGGTCGCAGCGGCCTCAAGCTGCCACGCTCGGGATCAGCGCCGAACCAGCTGACGCGCACAATTCCTGGGTGTACGGATGCTGGGGAGCGCTCAGCACGTCCATGGTCCGGCCCCGCTCGACAACCTCTCCGCGGTAGAGAACCAGCACCTCTTCGGTGAGATGACGGATCACCGCCAGATCATGCGAAACCAACACCAATCCGGTGTCATGGCTCTGCGCCAAGTCCAAGAAGATGTTGAGGATTTGGGCTTGGACGGACAGATCCAGCGCCGAAGTCGGCTCATCCGCGACCAAGACGTCCGCGTCCGCGGCGAGGCTTCGGGCGATGGCGATCCGCTGGCATTGGCCGCCGCTGAGGTGGCGCGGCCGGCGGTTCATCTCGTCAGCGCTGAGACCCACGGCGCCAAGCAGTTCCACGGCGGTGTCATTGGCGGCGCGCCGACTGATTCGGCGGCAAACCCGGGCCGCCTCCGCGACCGCTGATCGCGCCGTCAAATGGGGTGTCAACTGGGCGTACGGGTCTTGCTGGATCATCTGCACGGCGCGCCGCCTGGGATCGCCGCGGCGAATGCGCGCCCACGGATCGCCGTTCACGGTCACAGACCCGGTGGTCGGATCGGCCAAGCCGACCACCAACCTGGTGAGCGTGGTCTTGCCGGAGCCGCTCTCCCCCACAATTCCGAGGCGCGATCGCCTGGTGACCGTGACGCTCGTTTCGGCAAGCACCTGTTTAGGGCCGTAGGACAGCGACGCGCCAGTTAGTTCGACCGTCACCGATCGGGATGTCAATCCCGGGGACGATGCCGTATTGGTCATGATTCCTCCCTCTTCAGAACGTGGCTGCCGGTAAGAGCCGCGCATTGGTCTTCTAGGGCCGATGCCGCCAAGACGCTTTCCAGCAGCGGGATTGGCCGCCCGGGTGGATTCGCCTCCGGCCGCGCCAGCATCAGCGCGCGCGTGTAGGGCATGCGCGGGTTTGAAATGACCTCTCGGGTGCGACCAGCTTCGACTTGCTCTCCGGTTCGCATCACCAGGACCTCATCGGTCGCCCGCTCGATTGAGACCAAATCGTGCGAGATCAGGATCAGCGCCAGCCCGGTCTCACGGCGTAATTCGGCCAGCAGATCGAGAATGCCTGACCGCACCGACACGTCAAGGGCCGTGGTCGGTTCGTCAGCGATCAGCAGAGCCGGTCTGGTCGCCAGGGCCAGCGCAATCATGACGCGCTGGCGCATACCGCCTGACAACTCGTGTGAATAGGACTTGAGCAGTGTGGTTGACGGCTCCAAATGCACTTGGCGGAGCAACCGGGCCACTTCGCCATCGCTCGACGTCCGGCTGCCGTTGGCCGTGTGAGCCACCGTCTCCGCGACCTGCGCTTCGACAGTCATCAACGGATCCAGGCTCGACAAGGAGTTCTGGGGAACTAAAGCGACCTCCCGGCCGCGCAAGCGCCGCCACTGCTTTTCTGAGGCCCGAGTCACATCCCGACCCGCCAACGCGATGGTCCCGCCCGTTATCCGCCCACCGATTCGCTTGAGCATTCCGGTCAGGGCGCGGGCGGTCATGGTCTTGCCCGAGCCGGATTCTCCTACCAAACCCAGCGCCATTCCGCTCGCTATCGCGAGCGTGACACCGTGCAAGATCTCGACCCCGCCGATTTCGACCTTCAAGTCCGTGGCTTCCAGCAGAGGCGGTCTCATGGGCGGTTGCTCCTAGAATCGGCGATCAGTGAGAATCCCAGTCCCATCACGACAATCGCGATACCGGGAAACACCGAGATCCACCAGGCTGTGGCCAGCAACGGCGTTCCCCCATGCATGATCGCCCCCAGCTCCGCGGTGGGCGGCACCACCCCCGCGCCCAGGAAAGACAGCGACGCGGCAGCGGCGGCCACTAGCACCGCGTGCGACCCGGCCAGCGCCAGGCTCGGTCCGATCACCGACGGCAGCATGTGGCGGACCACAATCCTGACACGGCTATACCCGAGTAGCTGAGCGGCTGCCACCGATTCGCGCTGAGACAGAATCTGCACCTGCGCCGCCGTGATTCTGGCGTAGTTGGCCCAGCCTGTGATGGCCAAGGCCAGCACCATGGCGCCGATCCCGGCCGGCAGGAAGCCGAACTCCGCCGTCCGCGCTATCGCCACGATCGCCAGAACCAGAATCAAATAGGGAATGGCCATCAGGGCGTCCACGAAACGCTGCATGATTTGGCGCAGCCACGCCGGGCTCAGCCCGGCCACCGTCCCATAAACCACGCCCACCAGCAGGCACAGGCCAACGGTGGCAAGGGTGATGCCCAAGTCCACCCGCAGTGCTGTGAACACCCGAGCCATCAAATCGCGCCCTAATTCGTCCGTGCCGAACGGATGGAGCGGACTTGGCGGTTCCATGGGAACCGCCACCAGCGCGTTCGGGTCATGGCGGCTGATAATCGGGACCAGGATGGCCGCAGCCGCCGTGGCCACCAAGACGGCCACGCCGACGCTCCGCTCTAAGGCCAGACCGCGCCACCACCGCTTGTTGCGGCGGCGCTGGCCAGGGGTTCGTTCCGGCACAGATGCGCGCGGCTCAAGACTAAGGTTTCTCAGATCGACATCAGTCATGAGCGGAGCCTCGGATCTATCCATCTCTGCACCAGTTCAGCGGCCACGTTGCACAATGTCACCAGGAGCCCCGCGACCAGCGCCACCGCCTGGATGACCGGGATGTCGCTGGAACCGACCGCGGCGGCCAGGACCCGTCCCAAGCCCGGAAGGCCGAACACGATCTCCACCACCACGGCGCCGCTCAACAGCGTGCCCATGTTCATAGCGGTCACTATGACCAACGGACCCGCGCAATTGGGCAGCACATGTCGCGTCAACACACGGCGGGCGGGCAGGCCCCGGGCCAGAGCCGCCTCGATGTGAGGCTCTTCCAACTGCACCAGAGCCCTTTCCCGCACCACTCGGAGCAAGATCGGCGCCAAGCCGACGGTCAGGGCCGCCACTGGCAGAACCAGGTACGGCCCTCGCTCCACCATCCGCTCGGGCCAGCCTCCGGCCGGCAGCACCCGTGTGTTCACCGCCAACAGCAGAATGAACAACAAACTGACGAAGGGCGCCGGAGTCGAAAGAGCGCTCAGTGAGACACCACGAATCGCATAGTCCACGCCCCGGGTGCGGGTCATCGCGGCGGCTGTGCCCGCCACCAACGCCACCACCGCCGAAACCACCACGGTGAGCAGGGCCAGCAGGGCGGACACCCCCAAGGCGGGTCTGACGATGTCCCACACCGAGGTTCCGGTGTAGGCGAAAGATTCGCCCAGGTCGCCGCGCAGCAAGTCGCCAAGATAATCCCCGAACTGAACCAGAACTGGTCGGTCCAAGCCCAAGGCGGCGTTGAATTGATCGACCGCTTCTTGTAACGCCGTTGGACCCAGCACCAACCGTCCCGGATTGCCCAACACCGCTTTTCCGAGCACAAAGGTTATGACGACGACCAAGAATCCCACGATCGCCGCTTTGCCCAGCGGAGCGCCCACGGTCTTTCCCCGTGCCGCCGCGCCCCGGGCGGCGCGTGCTGCCCGGGCGGCGCGGGACAACGGAGAACCCCGCACAAGACCGGTTGTTGTGGTCATGGCTCTCTAGCACAATCCTCAAGCGACGATCAGTTTCCAGCCGATGGGGCTGGAGATGACGTCCGCCGGCAAAGAGGTCACGTCAAGGAAGTACAAGTCGGTCAGACCCACCCAGGGAACAATCTCGGCAAAAGACTCATTGATCCGTTCCTTGATGCCAGCCGACTCTTCCTCGGTCGCCGTCGCCAACTCCTCTTGGAGGTCGACCAGTTCGGTGTACCGGGCCCCGTCCCCCCACCAGACGGCGGACACTATGCCCTGAGCAATCGAAGCGTCGGTCATCACCGCGTAACCCGGGTCGACAACCGCCCCGTCCCACTGATCATTGGCTATCTGACCGGTGGCCGCTTGGGCGGTGTTCACCAATTCGACGTCGATGCCGATCTCGGCCAGATTCTGCTGGACGATAGTCGAGGTGACAGGCAGTTGCCAGTTGAAGTCCGTGATGTTGATCAAACGGAGCGGGCAGCCGTTCTCACAGGCAGTTCCGCGGAGTAGTTCGCGCGCTCGGTCCAAGTCGCGCTCGATGGGAGCGGCCCTGTCGGAGGGGTCAATCCAGGGCACGCCGTAGAGCGGATCCATGAAGTCCTTCAGAGCCACGCTCGCAATTTGCGCCCTGTCCACAGCGATGTTGATCGCCTGGCGCACGCGCACGTCACTGGTCACGCTGCCATAATCCGGATTCGCGTTGAACACAAGATGGATCATGCCGCCGGGGAAACCGACCTTTTCGACTCGCAATGATTCGGGCAGGTCGGTGACCAGGTTGGCCGGCACGCTCTTGGCATAGTCGACTTGGCCGGTCCGCACCTGGGCCAATCGGGTCGCCCCATCAGGCACGGTTGTTATCTCGATCGTCTTCACCTTGGGCTGATCTCCCCACCAGTTCGGGTTCGCCTGAAGAGTGAAGTTGCCCGCGGCCAAGTCGAATTCTTCGAGAACGTATTCGCCGGCGCCGATCGGCTTGTTCCCCAGGGTCTCATCGTCAAGCTTGTCGGACGGCAGGATCGCGCAGCGTTCGTAGGAGATGGAAGAGACGAAGAAGGCGTCCGGCTCCTTCAGGTTTATGGTCACGGTCCGCTCGTCGACGGCACCGACCGACTCAATGTTGCGCAGCACCTCCAGAGTTCCTTCCAGCGGGGGCGCCAGATACCGTTCGATCGAGGCGACCACATCTTCAGACGTCAAAGCCGACCCGTCGGAGAACTTGAGATCCGGCCGCAGCGTGGCTGTCCAGACCATGTTGTCTTCCTCAGCGACCAGAGATTCAGCCAGCTCGGGCTCACCGGTGCCGAATTCGACCAGGTAGCCGTTGGTTAGATAGCAGAGGCGAAAGCCCTCGGTCGCGCCGCACAATGTTGGATCGACTGAGTTTGTGGTGGCCTCGTTGGCGATCCGAATAGTCTCCGGGATCTGGCCCGGCTCGCCGTTGTTACCCGCGGCGGCCGAGCCCTGATCGGCGCAGCCCGCCAATGCCAGGGCGCCGACAACAGCGAACGCGGCGCACGCCGCCGCCAGCGGCCGGGCCCTGCCCGGTCGGCCTGGCCGGTTTGGCCGGGCCAGCCCTTCTGGCCCTTCTGGTCGGGCTAGCCGGGCTGGCCGGGCAAAAGTCGAACGCTGACGACCGGGGTCCTGCAAAGCTGGGATTGTCATTCTTTCTCCTTTAGGAATTCGGGGGGACACTAGCCGCCCGCACGGGCGGCCAGATGGACACGGGACGGGCCGGCGCTTGAATAGCCGAGGCGCAGACGCTCATAACGGAACCCTCGTCAACTCCACGTCCGCGAGGACGCCGTAGTGGTCGGAAGGGGCCGGGTCTGTGAAAACGACTTCGCAACGCGTGACGACAGCGCGGACTCGGTAGGCGAAGCCTCCCCAGTCTTGGAAACCAGGCCCGTGGACCAAAATGTGGTCGATCCGCCGGGCATGGCCGGGCTCTACCGCTCCCATGCCGACACAAGGGGCGACGCCTGGGTTCTCGACCGTCCAGGTGTGACCGGGCGAACCATCGCCGGCCACATCCCAGGCGTTGAGATAGTGCGTGCTGCGGCCTTCCAGGACGCGGTTGCCGGCGAAGAACTGCATGCAGTCGCCATCCGGCTTGGCGTCGAAATCGCCGGCCACGATCGAGGGCGCCGCCTGGCGCAGACGCTCCTCCAGATCGACGATGGCCAGCGCCTCGCGGCAGCGGACCGCCTCCGCGTTGAGCGGCCAGTACGGTTTGACCGCCATGAACAGCAAGCTGACGCCGATCGGCAGCGGGATGACAGCCGCCAGGGCGTTGGGGGCCGGCGCGTCCGGCGGGCATTGGCTGGGCAGCAGCGCGCCCACCACCCGTTCCGGCGCCCACCGACTGGCCAGCGCGGTCCCCACCGAGGGCGCCTGGATGACATCCGAATCGTGCACGCCGACCAGGCCGGTCTGGCCCAGCAGATGCTCGAGCTGGTCGAAGTCGATGTCCCTGGCGACCTCCTGGAGGGCGACCAAATCTGGATCGACCGAGGCGATGGCTTCCCGCATGGCGTCCTGCCTGGCCCACTCGCCTTCGCGGCCCCAAACGTTCCAGGTCAAGACCCGCACAGTCATGGAATCGGGCCCATCCGGGGCAAGCAGGTCTTCTTTCGGGGGCGAAGTCAACGGGGTTCCTTTCATCAAGTGTTGGCTGGTCAGGTCATCGACGGGGAGGAGCAGGAGGCGGCGGAGGCGGCCGCCCGGGCCGCCGATTGGCTGGCCTCGACAGCGCGGACGGAGGCGCCGGGCCGCCAGCGGCGGCCGTCCCAGACGAATGCGGTCAAAGGCGGGTCGATCGCGCTTTCGAGGCAGTTCTCCAGCTTGGCCACGCAGTGGCAGCGGCGCACCACCGTCAGGCCATCGGAGCCTTGGGTCAGCGTGATCACCGAGGCGTCGTGTGGGCTTTCCGCCAGCGCCGCCTGGCCCAGCTGCAGCACGTTGCCGCTGACGGCGTGGGAGCGGACATGCAGGTGGCCGCTCAACACCACGACCGGCCTGGCCAGCCCGCGCAGCACCGCCAGGGCGTCGCGGCGGTTGGCCAAGTCGCCGGCGTAGGCCCAACCGCAGGCCTCGATCTTGCGCCGCAGGGAAACCACCGGGAAATGCGACGCCCAAATCAGCGGCCGCCCGGGCGCTGAGAGCCCCGAGGGTGTCGCTGGCCCCGTTCGGCCCGGCGCCACGCCCGGCCGTCGCTCCGGCGGCACGACGCCCACGCCGCCGTTCGATCCCAGCCCGGCCGCCGCCTGGCGAGCGCGGTCCAGCCGCGCGTCCACGAAACCGCCCATTCCGTCCGGCCGCAATTCACCCGCCGCCAGTTCGAAACCGCCGATGCCGTGTGGCGGCCACCCGTCCACCGGGGCCGCCGGGCCGCTCCCCTGGGAGCCGGCCGCATCCCGCCAGGACCCTAAGATGGCCCTGGTCAGCAGCCGGGGCGATAAGCCGCCGGTGTCAACAGCCCGCGCCAACAGCACCGCGCTGGCCGCTTCGGGACCGGCCAAATCATGGTTGCCGGCGATCACATAGGCCGGCGCTTCGGCCGCTCGCAGTTGACTGCGCAGTTCGCGATAGGCGCCCGCGTCGGGATAATCGGCCAGGTCTCCGAGCACCAGCAGCGCGTCCACCTGCGGCGACAGCCAACTGAGCGCGGCCGCCAATAGCTCCGCGGCTTCTCCCCGGTGGACCGGATTGTTCCACATCGAGGGAATCGTGCCCGGGGCCGCCAAGTGCGGATCAGACAGCAGACCGAGCCGCAGCCGCCACTCGCCCGGCGCTTCTGCGGCGCCACCCGGAGGCGAGGAGACAGCGCGGCCGGAACCAGCGGCATCGTGCGCCAAGACGGAACCGCGCACAGCGCCCACGCCGGCGCCGGCGGGGGCGTCCGCTGCTCCGGCGGCGCCACGCGGAGGCGAGGAGACAGCGCGGCCGGAACGAACGGCATCGTGCGCCAAGGCGGAACCCGACCCGGCTGGGGGCCGGACGGACAGCGGCGGCGAAATCGGCATGGCGGGCACGGTCAGATCCTGTGCCCCACGATGACCTCGGCGGTCCGGGCGATGGTTTCGGTGGTGGCCGGATTCTCCGCCACCACCAGCGCAAACAGGGCGTCGAGGATGGACAGATGGACCAGACGGCTGCTCAGCGCCTCGATCCGGTGGGCGGTCTCGCGCGAGCCCCCCACAACCACGAATTCGGCCAAATCGGTCAGCGGCGAGCGGGCGAAACTGGTGACGGCAGCGGTTTGGGCGCCGCCCTCGCGCGCGGCCCGCATCGCCGCCAGAGTTTCAACAGTGGAGCCGGTGTGGCTGATGGCGAGGCAGAGATCGTCCGGACCCAACAGGGCGGCCGTGACGTGTTGGACATGAGGGTCAGGCAGATGCAGGACCCGCACGCCGGCGGTGGTCAGGCGATAGGCCGCGTCCTGGGCCAAAGGGGCCGAGGTGCCGACAGCCACGATCAAGGTGCGGCGCGCGCGGACGATCCGGGCGGCGATCTCCTCCAGCATTTCGCCGTCCACCCAGCGGCTGGCCTCGAGCAGGGCCTCGGCGCCGCCGCGCAGCACCTTGGCGGTGATGTCGCGGCAGCTATCACCGGCGTCGACCGGGTCTGGCAGACCCAGATCCTGGCCCAAGACCTCGCCCGCGAGCCGCAGCTTGAGCTCATGGAATCCGCGCAGACCCAGGCTCTGGCAGAACCGCACCACCGTGGCCGGGGAGACTCCGGCGGCCTGGGCCACATCCGTCACCGACAACCGCAGCACCTCGCCGGGCTGGCCAAGCACCCATTTGGCGACCCGCTGCCCCGCATTGGTCATGGTCTGGCTGGCAGCGCGGATCGTCTCCACGATGCCGCCGTTTGCAGCTCCCGCCTCTGTTTCCGAGGGCCGGGTTTGGACCGTCACGGCAATGAAATTAGCCAGTCAGGTTGAACGGAAGGGAAACGGAAAGCCACCGGAAGGAGAACATTGAAACAACTTTTCTTTCACGCCCGGGTGTGGATTGGATTGCCGTTTCACCCGGGCGCGTGGCCGCGTCACGGATGCGTCATAGACATCACGTCCAGCGCGGCGTCCAGCTGGGCCTCAGTGATCTTGCCCTGAGCCACCAAGCCCAGGTCCAAGGCCGCCTGGCGGACCGTGGTCTCATGCGCCACCGAATACTTGGCCACCTTGGCCGCCTCCTCGTAGCCGATCAAGCGATTCAGCGGCGTGACTATCGAAGGGGAGGACTCTGCCAGCTCCAAACAGTGCACCACGTCCGCCTGCGTGCCGGCGATCACCTTGGTGCTGAGCAGACGGCTCACCGCCGCCAACAGGCGGATCGACTCCAACACAGACGATCCGATGAGCGGAATCTGCACATTCAGTTCGAAGAACCCGGACGCCCCGCCCCAGGTGATCGCGGCGTCATTGCCGATCACGCGCGAGCAGACCTGCAAGGTCGCCTCCGGAATGACCGGGTTGACCTTCCCCGGCATGATCGAGGAGCCCGGCTGCAAGTCCGGCAGATGGATTTCGCCCAGCCCGGCGCGCGGGCCGGAACCCATCCAGCGCAGGTCGTTGCAGATCTTGATCAGCGAGACCGCGATGGTTTTCAACTGACCCGACAGCTCCACCAGCGCGTCCCGCGCCGACTGGGCCTCGAAATGGTTCCGGGCCTGCGTGATCGCCAACCCCGTGTCTTCGGCCAGCAACTGGACCACCCGCTGCGGGAAGCCTTGCGGCGTGTTGATTCCGGTGCCCACGGCGGTGCCGCCCAGCGGCACCTCGGCGACGCGCCCAAGCGCCGAATCGACTCGCTCCACGCCGTAGCGCACGCCCGCCTCATAGCCTGAGAACTCCTGCCCCAGAGTCACCGGGGTGGCGTCCATCAGGTGCGTCCGGCCGGCTTTGACCACATCGGCGAACTCATGGGCCTTGTTCTCCAAGGCGGCGGCCAACAGGTCCAGCGCCGGAACCAGATCCTTTGACGCCGCCTCCACCGCCGCCACGTGGACCGAGGTCGGGAACACGTCATTGGAGGACTGCGAGGCGTTGACATGATCATTCGGATGCACCGGCTGGCCCAGGCGCTGCGTCGCCAAGCGGGCCAAGACCTCGTTCATGTTCATGTTCGAGGATGTCCCGGAGCCGGTCTGGTAGATGTCCACTGGGAACTGGTCGTCGTAATGGCCGGCGATCACCTGCTCGGCAGCCCACTTGATCGCCTCCGCTCTGGGCCAGTCCAGGACGCCCAGTTCGGCGTTGGCTTGCGCGGCCGCCTTCTTGACTCGCGCCAGCGCTCTGATTTGGGCCTTCTCCAGGGTCTGGCCGGAGATGGGAAAGTTCTCGACCGCCCGCGCGGTTTGGGCGCCGTAAAGCGCTCCCACCGGGACGAGCACCTCGCCCATGGTGTCGCGCTCGGTTCTGTATTCAGTCATGCCTCTAGAATTGCGCTCCCTCCCAGCCCCCGGCGCCAACCAGCCCGGAGTGTCTCGCCAAGACCCTTTGTCCGATGCCGCCCGGCGGCTTGGGCGTCGCTGCCTCGTCGCGCTTTCCCGAAGCGCAGAGTTGTTCATATCGTCACCCGGCGTCCGCCACGGCCGTCGCCGGAACGGTTCCGAGAGTCGCTGGAGGCGCGCAGCCGCGCCATGGACCTCGATCCGGCGGGCAACCTCGACGCTCACGGAGCCATCGCCCAGCTACGGGCGAAATACGCCTGCCCGGCACCGCGTCATTCCGGCAGAAGTCCCTTGAGGAGTTGGACGCCGCGGCCGCATGGCTGGCGGACAACGCGGGCGCTGCCGTATAGACGATTCTGCTCCGGTCGGGGCGAGTCGGTTCGGGTCACTGCGGGGCGTTTTCGGTGAGTAGACGGTGACCGGACGGGCCGTCAGTCACCGCGGCCGGTCAACGTCATCGGCGGCTTCGGTGACAGTGGGTTGCCACTCGGCGATGGTGACGAGCGCTTGCGTGACCTCGTAGTGGTCTTAGGGGTCGCATCCGGCCCAGCGCAGTTCGTCAGGATCGAAGTCGCGCAGAAAGACGAACCTGTGTTGCACGGTGGCCATCCACGCGGCCAGATCGACTTTGCCGGTGAGGTAGCCGATGTCTTCGCTGCGGAACGCGGTGTCTTTGCGGTCGTGGAGGACCTGCCCGGGGTCGATGGGTTTGTCGCCGCGTCCGTCGTCCATGATGTCGCGGTACGTCTTCAGCACCCACAAACGACGCACCAACGGCTCGTCGAACGGGCGGGCGGCGTACCAGGCGAGGTCGTACAGGTCGCGGGCAAGGTCAACGCGGCGGAACCGTGCAAGTTTCTCGGCGATGGCCTCGGCCTGGTTGACCACTGGGATCGTGGGCACCTCGAAGTCGTAGAGGCGGTGGATCGGCACCGGCACAGGACCGAGCAGTTCGACGGGAAGGCTGAGTGGGTGTCGGGCGAGTTCGATCTTCGCGGCCAGGTTGGGCCGCCCAAACGGCGTGTCGATGACGAGGGCGGCGCGGCGTCCGTCGTCGCCAAGGTTGGCCGCCTGGAACCGGCAGCCGTCAATGTCCACGTCCTCGATCGCGGCCAGCGTCTCGATGGCCAGCGCCTAATCTGCTGCGGCCAAGTCGAGGTCGGTGGAGAACCTGCCGGTGCTGCCCGCCCGGTACTTCCGCAACGCGGTGCCGCCCTTGAACACCAAGCCACGATCGAACAGGCCGGCGCGGTGCAGGTGGAACAGGGCGTGGTCTTGGGCGATGTCGAGCAGGGCGGCGTCGCGGGCGTTGCGGACGCCCTGGTAGTGGCGGGCGAGGTGGCCTTCGGTGACCCGGCTCATGCTCCGACGCCTCCTTCCCGATATGGGGCCAGGTCAGCGTCCGAGACTTTGGCCACGGGATCGTAGGTCGCCCCGACGCGAGTCGCGCCGAACCACATCACCGTTTCGGGTGGGCGCGCGGCCAGCAGGTCAGCCGCTACCTCGACCGCTCCGGCCACGCGGGCAAGGTATGCGGCACGCTGCCAGGCCGCCCCGGGCGCGTCCGTCAAGCAGGCGCTGGGCCAGGCCGAGCAGCGTGGCCGCTGACTCCATCGCCAGCACGCCGGGCCATCCGGGATGGGCGGCGTGCTGGGCGCGGAACTCGATGAAACGGTCCCCCGAGCTATACGCGCCGGCCCTCGCGCCGGGGATGAACTCCCACACCCCCTTCGTGCGCACGCTGCCCAGCCATCCCAACTCCTGAAGGCGGTAGACCAGCTTCGACGGGCCGTCGCCCGGCTCGCTCGCCCCCGTCTCGACGGCGATCTGAGCGAGTTCGGGCATAGTGACCACCCGGGGCTGGTCAAGCTCCAAGCGCTCGACCATGCCCGCCAAACGTCGGGGCAATGCCCTCTCACCAGTCATCGGTGTCCTTAGTTCCCCCATATATGGAATGTACGGCTACAGGTGACTATTCCAGTGGAGAGCCGTCGCCTTCCGACGCATGTCGGTGCGGATGTCGGCGCAGGCGACGGCACAGGCGACGGCCTCACCCCGTCCGAGCGGGCGATCTTGGACGTGGTACGCCGACCCGACCAACACAACCCGCCGCATCGCCAGATCCACCGGCATCAGCGACCGGCAGGTGACCCGGCTCCTCACCGCAATACGGCCTGCCTGGACGTGCGAGGACGAGCCAAGATCTCGACGGTCTCGTGCGAGGCGACATCAACGACTTCATCGGTGGGCTCGCCGACGTGTCCGCCCAGTCATTGGGTCCGTTGAAGTTGAGGTCGGGCGGGGTCGAGGTCATCGACGTTCCGTACAAGCTCATCAATCGGTCTCGGGGCGTGGGGGGCGGCGTGCGCGGCAGGCGGGCCTGCGACAATGGGCGGGTGATTGGTTCTCCAGCAGGAGGGGCCGGGCCCGGTCCAATCGTCCAGCGCGGCGCTGGACGATTGGACGAGGCGCCGCCGGAGGGCTATTTCGAGTTCTTGGCCAGCATCAAGGCCAGGGTGCTGGCCACCCAGGTGCGGGCCGCCCGTGCGGCGAGCACAGAGGTGCTCCGGTTGTACTGGTCGATCGGCCGCGACATCCTGGCCCGGCAGGGACGCGAGGGTTGGGGAGCGAAGGTCGTCACCCGGCTGGCCCGCGACCTGCGGGCCGCGTTCCCCGGCCAGTCCGGTTGGTCGCGCAGCAACTTGCTGTACATGCGCCGGGCCGCCGAGGTGTGGCCGGTCGAGGACGAGTTCGTCCAGCATGTCGCTGGACGATTGCCGTGGGGCCACGTCATGGTCTTGCTGGACCGGCTAGCGACCCGCGAGGACCGGGACTGGTACGCCGAGCGGGCCGCAGTCGAAGGCTGGAAACGCAGCGTGTTAGAGCACTTCATCAAGGCGGACCTGAAACACCGGGCGGGCGCAGCTCCAACGAACTTCCCCAACAGGCTGACTCCCCCGGACTCTGAGTTGGCTCAGCAGTTGGTCAGAGACCCGTACGTGTTCGAGCATTTGGCCTACGTGGAGCGGATCGACGAGCGCAGCGTGGAGCAGGCGTTGATGGACCGGCTCCAAGACACGCTGACAGAGTTCGGGCGGGGGATGGCGTTCGTCGGGCGGCAACTAAGGTTCGAGGTCACTGACCGAAACGGAGACACCGAGGAACTGGTGCCGGACCTACTGCTGTTCAGCATTCCCCAATCACGGTATGTGGTGGTGGAGTCGTTATGTTCATCTGAACATAACGACTCTGATGTGAAGTGCCTTGTTATGTGAAGTTGGGGGTTGTCGCTGCTGGTGGGAGCCTTGCCGTGGTCGGGGTTGCTTCACATAACTGGCGGCTTACAGGGTTTGGCGGAGCCAG
>JAISXH010000012.1 GCA_031270825.1 Bifidobacteriaceae bacterium | reverse complement strand
ATCGGCACCCGCAAGCGCATCTAAAGACCAGGCACAACGGTGTAACTGCATACGTCTATGCTACCCCACGGCGACTTCCGGAGTCAATAGCCACAGCCACAAAACCCGACCCGAAAACCGGGCTCTTCAGCCGCCCCGCCAGGCGTTCGCGCCAGGCCACCACCGGTCCCCGCGACACCGCCACGACGCGACCTGGACCAGCGAACCCGACCACCCAACCCGACACAACAACCACGCTAACCGGCGGGTCTGACAGCCAGTGCAGGTCAGTAAACCCAGCCCAACGCCGCGACAGACGAACTGTCGATGAGGGCTACCAGCGGACTGATCACAGGCCGGCCGAACGGCAGCACGAGACCCGAGTTCTGCCGCTCTATCGTGTGAGCTGGGCGCTGGGCCTGTGGCTTGGGGGTTCGACGAGAATGCGTCACTTAACCGGGCGGCGGCCTCTGCGGGCGCGAGGTCCGGCGAGCGCAAGAAGGGCAGGCGCGGCGGGACGGCCGGCCCGGAACACAAGCCTGCCTCACCTTGCGTGCCGCCCCCTGGCGGAATCAACACAATCACCGTCCCCTTGCGCGTAAGCGGGTCGACGGGATTGGTCACGGTGATTGGGCCGGGCAGTGGGGATGGTCGTCAAGGCCCGCAGCGGCCCAGGCGGAGAACGCCTGCTCGGGACACTCGCGAAGAGGTCAGGCCGACTTGGCCGCCTTGGCCTCGGACTCCGCTTGGCCCCGGCGCACGCGCAGCGAGGTCAACGCCTCTTCGAGCAGCTGGGCGCCGTCGGCCTCCGAGCGCCGTTCTTTGACATAGGCCAAGTGCGTCTTATAGGGCTCGTTACGAGGAGGCGCCGGCGGGTTGAGGGCGTCCACCCCGGCGGGCAGGCCGCATCTGGGGCAGTCCCATTCAGCCGGAACGGTGGTGCCGGGATCGTCCACGAAACTGGGACGGGTCTCATGCCCATTGGCGCACCAGTAGGACACCGTCACTCGGGGGGCGATCTCGCCCCGTTCTTCTTCTCCCATGGGGCCGGCGCCAACGCGCGATCCCCGAATGGCACTTCCGCCTGCCATCTGCTTCCGCCTCCTTGAGAACTCTGACGATCAGATTACGTGAGCCGCCACAAGCCCGACGAGTCGCCAACCTGGCGGTCCAAGACCGGCATCGCCCAAAATCTTGGCGACCACAGGTTGCTCGCGGGCGGGGCCCGACGGCTAGGTGAACTTGTGGATCAACGCCAGTGCCAACACCGTTGTGATCCAAACAATTCCCACAACCACCGTAAACATATTCAGATTCTTCTCGGCCACGCCGGACGAGCCGAGGTTGGAGCTGAAACCGCCGCCGAACATGTCCGACAAGCCCCCGCCCTTGCCCTTGTGCATCAGGATCAACAAGATCAAGAAGGCGCTTGTGGCCACCAGGATCACCTGGCAGATGATGGTCACTACGTTCACGGCCGCCAATCCTACGCTATGGCTAGGCGACGTGCTCGCCGAAGCGGCAGATGCGGGCGAACTCCTCCGGGTCGAGCGAGGCGCCGCCGACCAGTCCGCCATCCACGTCAGGCTCCGCCATGATGGCTGCGACGTTGGCAGACTTGACCGAGCCGCCGTACAGGACGCGGATGGTCTCGGCCGTCTCGCGTCCGTACAGCTCCGCCAGTCGTTCGCGGATAGCGCCGCAAACCTCCTGAGCGTCCGCCGGGGTGGCGACCTCGCCGGTGCCGATCGCCCAGATCGGCTCATAAGCCACCACGGCCCGGGGGGCGAGTTCTGGTCCCAGTTCGGAGAACACGGCGTCGATTTGGGCCAAGGTGTAGGCGACGTGTTCGCCGGCCTTGCGGATGCCCAGGGCCTCGCCCACGCAAATGATCGGCACCATGCCTCCGCCCAGGGCGGCGAGGGCCTTCTCGCCCACTTCCATGTCCGTTTCGCCGTGGTATTGGCGGCGTTCCGAGTGACCCACCACCACATAGGAGCAGCTCAGTTTGGCCAGCATGCGGGCTGAGATTTCGCCGGTGTAAGCGCCGTCCGGGTGGACTGAGACATCCTGGGCGCCGTAGCGGATCGACATGTTGTCCGCGTCGGTGATGGTTTGAATCGACCTCAGGTCGGTGAACGGCGCCAACACCGCCACCTCGACTTTGTCGTAGTCGAAATTCGCGTCCTGCAACGCCCAGTGCAGACGTTGGACAGTGGCGGTGGCCTCCAGATGATCAAGGTTCATCTTCCAGTTGCCAGCCATCAACGGAATGCGGGACATGAATATCAGGCCTCCAATACGGCGATTCCGGGCAAGACTTTGCCCTCTAACAATTCCAGCGACGCGCCGCCGCCGGTCGAGATGTGGCCGAACCCGTCTTCAGGCAAGCCCAAGATCCGCACCGCGGCGGCCGAATCGCCGCCGCCGACCACCGAGAACCCGGCGGAGTCCACCATCGCTTGGGCCACATCCCTGGTCCCGGCCGCGAAGATGGGGAATTCGAACACGCCCATCGGCCCGTTCCAGACAATAGTGGCGGCGTCGCGAATCCGTGCCGCGAACGCCTTGCGCGAGTCGGAGCCAATGTCCAGGCCCATCCAACCCTCCGGGATCTTAGATGCGGCCACGTCATAGTGGGCCGCGTCACGATCGAATTTGTCCGCCACGACGATGTCGGTTGGCAGCACAATGTCCACGCCTTCGGCCGCGGCCCGGTCCAAATAGCCCTTGACGGTGTCGATTTGATCCACTTCCAGCAGCGACTCGCCCACCGGGTAGCCCTGAGCGGCCAGGAAGGTGAAAACCATGCCGCCACCGATCAGCAAGGCGTCGGCTTTGTCAAGCAGGTTTCCGATGACGCCCAATTTGTCTGAAACCTTCGACCCTCCCAGCACCACCACATAGGGACGAGCTGGGTTGTCCGTGGCCCGCGACAGGGCTTCGACTTCGGCCAGCACCAGCCCCCCGGCGGCGGCGGGCAGAATCTGGGCGATGTCATACACCGAGGCCTGCTTGCGGTGCACCACGCCGAAACCGTCAGACACAAAGGCGTCCCCGAGCGTCGCCAACTGTTGAGCGAAGGCCCGGCGAACGGCATCGTCCTTGGAAGTCTCTGGCTCGTTGAACCGAACGTTCTCCAGTAGCACCACGTCGCCGTCACGAGCGTTCGCGACCGCCTCGGCCGCCAGCGGCCCAACGGTGTCGCCGGCGAACTCGACCGGCAACTGGAGCAGCTCCGCCAACCGCAACGCCACCGGCTGGAGCGAATACTTCGCCTCCGGAGCGCCCTTCGGCCTCCCCAAGTGCGCCATCACGACCACCTTCGCGCCGGCGCCGGCCAGCCGCTGAATGGTCGGCAAGGAGGCACGCACCCGGCCGTCGTCGGTGATGCGCTGGCCGTCCAGCGGCACGTTCAGGTCTGCCCGCACCAGCACCCGCCGGCCGGTCAGATCCCCTAATGAGTCAATCGTCTTCAATGCCATTTCCATCAGCTCCTATCAGCTTGCCCGGCCCCCGAATGGCGCGGCGCCTGACTGGCGCGAAACGGCCCTGGCCCCGTCCGCAGCGGGTACCGGGACCGCTTCGCAGTGCCTGACGGCCGAATTCAGCCGGTCGGCACGCCGCGCCGACCACCAGCAACGCCGGCGGACGCCTTTCGGCGTGGCGCGGTACGGCGGGTCAGAGGCGCTCGCCCACGTAGACGGTCAGGTCGACCAGTCGGTTCGAGTAGCCCCATTCGTTGTCATACCAGGCCACGACCTTGACCTGGTCTTCAATCACCTTGGTCAGGCCGGAGTCGAAGATTGAGGACGCCGGGTCGGTGACTATGTCAGTGGAAACCAAAGGATCGGTCGAGTACTTCAGGATGCCCTTCAGCTGGGCGGTTTCCGATGCCGCCTTGACAGCCGCGTTGACTTCTTCGACTGAGACGGCCTTCGGCGCCGTGAAGGTCAGGTCGGTGGCCGAACCGGTGATAACCGGCACGCGCAGCGCGTAGCCATCGAGCTTGCCTTTCAACTCTGGCAGGACCAGGGCGACCGCCTTGGCGGCGCCGGTCGATGTCGGCACAATGTTGACGGCAGCAGCGCGCGCACGGCGGGGGTCGCGGTGCGGGCCGTCCTGGAGGTTCTGGTCGCCGGTGTAGGCGTGAATTGTGGTCATCAGGCCCCGGACAATGCCGATCGAATCGCTCAGCACCTTCGCCAACGGCGCCAGGCAGTTGGTGGTGCAGGATGCGTTCGAGATCACATGATGGATGGCCGGGTCGTAGTTCTGCTGGTTGACGCCGATCACGAAGGTGCCGTCTTCGTTCTTGGCCGGCGCCGAGATGATGACCTTCTTGGCTCCGGCGTCGATATGGGCCTTGGCCTTGAGAGCGTCGGTGAAGAAGCCGGTCGACTCGATCACGATGTCGGCGCCCAGCTCGGCCCAGGGCAGCTTCGACGGGTCTGTCTCGGCCATGACTCGGAACGTGTTCGAGCCGACAGTGATCGAGTCCTCAGTCGACGAGACGGGTTCGTCCAACCGGCCCAGCACCGAATCGAACTTGACCAGGTTGGCCAAAGTCTGAGGGCTGGTCAGATCGTTGACGCCGACAATCTGGATGTCAGCACCGCTAGCGAGGATGGCGCGATAGAAGTTACGGCCGATGCGGCCGAAACCGTTGATGCCAACGCGAATTGTCACTTCAATTCCCCCTTGGGTGGCGCCGGGTCCCCGGCGCGGAGTTGCGATTGCGGCAGGCGGTGAGCCGTGCCCTGGTTGGATGCGGCGGAGGTCCCGCCGCCAGGCCGCCGGAGGTTCCGACTGCGCCAAGAATTGACCCTAGCATTATGGCCCCTGGGTGGTCAGCACTTTCGACCCAAAGTTCAGATGCGGATGAGCCCATGCGAATCATCTGGTCATATGTCATAGAGATCGGGCGGTAGGGCGGCTTCGGTGAGCGGGAGGCCCAGCTCGATGGCGCGTTTGTCAGCCATGGCCAGCAGGCGGCGGATGCGCCCGGCGACCGCGTCTTTGGTCAGCGGCGGGTCGGCCAATTGGCCCAGATCTTCGAGCGAGACTTCCTTATTGGCCAGCCGGAGTTCGGCGGCCTGCCTGAGGTGGCCGGGGATGTCGGGACCCAGGATCTCGAAAGCCCGCTCCACGCGGGCGGCGGCGGCCACCGCCGCGCGGACCGAGCGGCGCAGGTTGGCGTCATCGAAGTTAGCCAGCCGATGGGCGTTGCCCATCACCTCGCGGCGCAGACGGCGTTCCTCCCAAGCCATGACGGCCTCATGGGCGCCCATGCGGGTCAGCATGGTCCTAATCGCGTCGCCGTCGCGCACCACCACGCGGTCCACCCCGCGCACATCGCGGGCCTTGGCCGCCACCCCGAGGCGCCTGGCGGCGCCGACCAACGCCAGAGCGGCCTCCGGCCCGGGCGCCGTGATCTCCAAGGCGCCGGAGCGTCCCGGCTCCGTCAGCGAGCCGTGGGCCATGAAGGCGCCCCGCCAGGCCGACTCGACATCGCACAAACTGGCGCCGACGATCGATGGCGGCAGCCCCAACACCGGGCGGCCGCGGGTGTCGAGCAGACCGGTCTGGCGGGCCAGCCCCTCGCCATCGTCGGCGAAACGGACGTGAAAGCGGTTGTGCCGCCTGAGCGCGCCCCCGGAGACCAGCACAATCTCCGAACGGTTCCCGTACAAGTCGGCCACGGCTTGGCGCAAGCGCCGCGCCGCCAGAGCGGTGTCGAGTTCGGCTTCCACCACGATCCGGCCGGCAATGATGTGCAGGCCGCCGCCGAAGCGCAGCATGACAGCGATCTCGGCTTTCCGGCAGCAGGTGGCTTCGATCTTCAGTCGGCCGAGCTCTTCCTTGACGGCGGCAGTCAGCGCCATGGACCTGTTATTCCCCTCCCCTAGCCATCCAGGAAGACCTCACGGTAGGCGGCGGCTAATCTCAACGAATCGTGCTCGCCGACCTGGCCGGTCTTGCGGACTGGGCGGCACAACAACCGGCCGCCCTGGCCCGAGACCCAATCTTCGAGTTCGGCCAGATCGCCGGCTGACGATTCGTCTACGATGACCGCGTCGAAACGCGCTCCTGGCGCATACGAGCCTAGCGCCTTGAGGTGGTCGGCCGGACTGTACCCCGAGGTCTCGCCGGCCTGGATCTCCAGGTTCAGGGTGACGCAACGCTTGGTCCGTTCGCTCAGAACAGCCGCCGCCAGCTCAGGGATCAGCAGATGGGGGATGACTGAGGTGTACCAAGATCCCGGGCCCAACACCACCCAATCGGCCGCCTCGATGGCTTCAACCGCCTGTCGGCAGGCCGGCGGATCCGGCGGCGTCAACCGGACGGCGTCAACTCGGCCCAGGGCCTTGGCGACCTTGGCCTGGCCACGCACCGAGGTGTGCCACTCGGCGCCGTCGACCAGGCGGGTGATATCGGCTTCGACGTCCAGAGGCACGGAGGCCATCGGCAGGACCCGTCCCTCCGCGCCGACCAATTTGCCGACAAAGTCCAGGCCAGTCGCCGGATCCCCGGGCCACATCTCCCACAGACCCACGATCAGCAAGTTGCCCAAGGCGTGGCCGGCCAGCACCCCGTCCCCGGCCAGGCGGTGTTGGAGGACTTCCCGCCAAGTCACGCCCCATTCATCGTGGCCGGACAGCGCCGCCAGCGCCATCCTCAGGTCACCCGGGGGAAGGCAGTCGAATTCATCCCGCAGCCGCCCAGAGGATCCGCCCGAATCCGCCACCGTGACCACGGCCGTCAGTTCGGCGGTGACGTGCCTCAACGCCCGCAGCGAGGCCGCCAGACCATGGCCGCCGCCAAGCGCCACCACCCTGGGCGGTCGGTGCTTCAGCGGGCGGCTGGGGACGCCCGGACGCCCAGGGCGGCCAGTGGGACCAGTTCGGCCAGGAGTCTGATCCTGGTCACCCCGGCCATCCCGGCCCATCGGCGCTTTTCGGCTCATTCGCGACCCACGTCCCGGTGGCTGGCCCGCGCGCGCACGCCCCGTCCGCGCAACATGGCCGTCAAGGCTTCGGTCATCGCCACCGACCGGTGCTTGCCGCCGGTGCAGCCAACCGCCACCGAGAGGTGGCGTTTGCGCTGGCGGACGAACCCGTCCAAGGACACCATCAGCGCCTCCACGTAGTGGTCAAGGAACTCTTGCGCCTCCCCGGAGGCCATGATGAAGTCCCGGACCGCCGGATCGGCGCCGGTGAGGCGCCGCAGTTCGTCGATCCAGTAGGGGTTGGCCAGGAAGCGCACATCGACAATGGAACTGGCATCGGCCGGAACGCCGTACTTGAAACCGAAGGACGACACCGACACCGTCACCTCAGCCTTTTGGTCGGGGTCGACGATGTGGGCCATATGGGCGCTGAGCTCGTGGACCGAGAAGGCGGAAGTGTCGACGTAATCATCGGCTTGCTCGCGCAGGTCCATCAACAGGACCCGCTCGCGGGCTATTCCGGTCAGGACGGTTCCGCCGCCCTGCAGCGGATGGGGGCGCCGGACTGCCTCGTAACGCCGGATCAATTCCGAATCGGAAGCGTCCAAGAACACGATCCGATGTTCTATGCCGCCGGCCCGGAGCGAGTCAAGCGCCTCCATCAGGGTCCGGAAGAACTCGCCCGATCTGACGTCCACCACCACCGCCAGCTTGCGGACGCCTCCGCCCGCCGGGGTCATCATGCCGGCTAGAGGCTCGATCATCTTTGGCGGCAGGTTGTCCACGACATACCAGCCCAGGTCTTCCAGCACACCGGCGGCTTGGGTGCGTCCGGCGCCGGACATGCCGGTGATGATGAGGATTTCGCTGCGGTCGTCCTTGGCGGTCAGAGCGTCGCGAACGGGGATTCCGCTGGGAAAGGTCGGCGTGTCGCTGGGCTCGCTCACCGCTCCAGTTTCTCATCCTTGAAGCCCGCCCAAAACCGACCCCGGCGATCGCCCCGACGGGTGCGCCGTTGCTCCGCCCAGCTCGGCGCTGGGCGGCGGCGCCGTCCACGCGCTCGGGGCGCGGCTATTCGCCCGCGCCCTTGGCCAACGCCGTCATGAGACGCTGCGCCAGGGTGGGGCCGATACCTTTGACGGCGGCGAGCTCGGCGACCTCGGCCTTCCGCATGCGCCCCACCGACCCGAACCGCTTGAGCAGGGCTTTCTGTTTGGCCGGGCCCAATCCGGGCACGGCGTCCAAGGCTGATCGAGTCATCGCTTGGGAGCGCTTCTTGCGATGGGCGGAAATCGCGAAACGATGAGCCTCGTCGCGAACTCGTTGAAGCAGGAACAGCCCCTGCGACCCACGCGGCAGGATGACGGGAAAGGGATCACCCGGCAGCCAGACCTCCTCCAGCCGTTTCGCCAGCCCGATCAGGGATACCCCCTGTACTCCCAGTTCGGCCACCACTTTGGCGGCGGCCCCGACTTGGGGCGCTCCCCCGTCCACCACCAGCAGGTTGGGCGGATAAGCGAATCGGCGCGGCGTTCGCACGATGCCGTCTGTCGAGCCGGTTGTCGCCCCCGGTTCGCCTTTCGGCACGTTTCGCTCACCCTTTGGTTGGCCGGCCTGGCCTTGGCCCGATTCGCTTAGGCCAGGTTCGCTCTGGCTGACTCGGTCCTGGCCGCCCTGGTCCTGGCGGGCTTGGTCCTGGCCGCCCTGGTCCTGGCGGGCTTGGTCCTGGTGGGCAAAGCGCCTGGCCAGGACCTCGGCCATGGCCGCCGTGTCGTCGGCGGCGCCGGCGCCATCCGGTCCCCTGACGTTGAAATGGCGGTATTCCGACTTGCGGGCCAGTCCGTCTTCGAACACAACCATCGAGCCGACTTGGGCCGTGCCGCCGGTGTGGGAGATGTCGTAGCATTCGATCCGCAGCGGGGCGTCATCCAGGTCGAGAGCCTCTTGCAACTCCTTGAGGGCTTGCGACCGGCTGGTCAAGTCGGCGCCGCGGCGCAGCTTGTGCAGGGCCAAGGCTTGGTCGGCGTTCTTGCGCAGGGTCTCGGCCAGGCGGCGCTTGGCCCCCCGTTGGGGGACTTTGATGTCCACCGGGCCGCCCCGGCGGACCTGCAGGTAGTCCGCCAACTCGCCGAGTCCTTCTGGCAGCACGGGAACGAGCACCTGGCGAGGAACGGCGTCTTCGCCGCTGTAGACCGTCTGCAACAAGGAGGCCGCCAACTGGGCTTCGCTAAGGTCCTCAACCTTCTCGACGATCCAGCCCCGCTGGCCGGTGATGCGGCCGCGGCGGACAAAGAACACCTGAATAGCCGCCTCGAGTTCGTCTTGCGCGATCGCGAACAGGTCGGCCTCGACCTGTTCGCCCAGGACCACGACATTGCGTTCGATGACTTTGGCCAGGGCGGCGGCGTCATCGCGCAAGCGGGCGGCGCGCTCGAATTGCTCTGCGGCGGCCGCTTGCCGCATCGCTTCCTCGATGGCGGCCAGGAAACGGCCGGTGTCTCCATCCATGAAGGCGATGAAATCATCCACGATTCGCCGGTGCTCGGCCTGATCCACCCGTCCGACGCACGGCGCCGAGCACTTGTCGATGTAGCCCAGCAGACAGGGGCGGCCCTGCGCCTGGTACCGCCGAAAGACCGTGTTGGAGCAGGTTCTGAGAGGAAAGACTCGAAGCAACAGATCCAGCGTCTCGCGGATGGCCCAGGCGTGGCCGAACGGTCCGTAATACTTCACGCCTTTTCGCTTGGCGCCGCGCATGACTTGGGCGCGCGGGAAAGTCTCGCCGACCGTGACCGCCAGGTACGGATAGGACTTGTCGTCGCGGTACTTGACGTTGAAGCGGGGCTCGAATTGCTTGATCCAGGTGTACTCCAAGGCCAGGGCTTCGACCTCGGTGCCGACCACGGTCCAGTCGACTGAGGCCGCGGTGGTGACCATCTGTCGGGTGCGTGGATGCAGCGAGTCAAGCGGCTGGAAGTAGTTGGCCAGGCGGGAGCGCAGGTTCTTGGCCTTGCCGACATAGATCACCCGCCCGTGTTGGTCCCGAAACCGATAGACCCCCGGATCGGTGGGGATCGTCTCAGGCTCAGGGCGAAAACTAGACGGATCGGCCATGGCCTCAACGCTAATCGAGACTTCGCCACCAAGTGGCTGCGCCGGTGTTCGCGAACAGAGCGGCGGATCAAGATTGTTAGGACTGGCGGGTTGAACAAGGGGGTTCGAGACGGACCCGACGGACCGCCGCCCCCAGCGCGACGGCGTGAAGATGCCGTGAGGGATTCGACTCGGATTCGATTGTGGCCCGGAGGAGGTACTACCATGTTGATTGATCGCGGCCCGGCGCGCCCCACCGTGCTGACTCCCTGCGAAAAGAAATAAGGCGAGGTCATAGCTGAATGCTTGAGAGACCAGGTGAGCCACGCCCGCTGACGCGGCGGCAGCTCAGGCTGGAAAATCAACCGGCCGGACGGGTGATGGAGCGACTCCGCCTGATCGCGTCCACGACCAGGCATGGTTACCACGCGGCGCCGGAGCGTGTCGCCCGCGTGCCCGAACCGCTTCAGCAAGCGGCCCTGGAGGAGGTGTTGGCGTGGTCACGCGATCCACGCCCGCAAGCTGACCACCCCGACCCGGACTTCTCAGACCCAGCCTTCCCTGATCCGACCTTCGCAGACCCGACCTACCCAGACCCCAGCTACCCAGATCCGACCTTCGCAGACCCGACCTACCCAGCACCGGCCCCGGTCGAAGAGGCCGTGACGGCCCCCGCCCTGGCCCGGCTCAGCGTAGAGGCCATGTCCCCGCCGCCGCAGTTCGATGAGCATGCATTCGACGAGCTTGGCTCAAGCTCCTTCCAGTTCGACCAGCCGCGGTTCCAAGACGCCGACTTCAGCGAACCTGTCTTCGAGGAGACCGAGCCGCCTGGCAGTGACGCCGAACAGCTGGCGCCGCGGCGCCCGATCGCCGCGCGGGAACTGGTTCTCGACACTTTCCGGGGAGCCAGGTCGGCCTTGGCACGGCTACCCCGGATACGGCTGGTTCCGAGTCTGATGTCCGTGCAATGGTTCGGACGACAGCAGTGGCGCCGCCTCGCCGACCTAGTGGAACGCCTCCGAATCTATCTGCGTTGCCACACCGAGCGGGCTGCCGCCATCGCCTGTGCCGGGCTGCTGGCCGGCTCGATCTTCATGGGCGTGGGCGGTGCGGCCGGGAATGCGGCCCCGCTGGCCCAGACCGACGCGCTCAGCCCGCTGGCCGACACCATCGAGGTGGTCTCCCGGCGCAACATGGCCCAGTTGACTTCGCGGTCGATGACAGCGCAGGTCGCCGAAGCCGCCAGCGTGGCGCAGGCGGGGCCGGAGATCGAGGCCGCCAACCAGTCCAATGTCGGGCTGATTCTGAAGTGGGACGTCTCTGAACTCGCGAACGAACCGGATGCCCGGCTGATCCTGCGCCGTGGCGCGGGCGACGCCCCGCCCCAAACTCCGGCCGAAGGCGTCGGCGTGCCGTTGGGAGACGATCCCGGATCGGTTGTCGACAGCGGCCTGCAGCCCGACACCGCTTACAGCTACACCCTGTTCATTCAACGGCCGAACGAGAAGCCAGAGGTGTTGTCCCAGTTGGTGGCCAGCACCCGCCGCTACCCGACCGAGTTGACCGCCGGCGCCTGGCTGGCCGGCGACGACCGGCTGACCAGCCCTTCCAACAACCATTTCGTGGCTGTCGAGCCGGACGGCGGCATCGTCCTGTTCAACAACCGCAACCAAAAGCTCTGGTCCCTCGACACGGACCGCACGCCCGGCGCCACTGTGTCGCTCGGGGTCGACGGTGTGCTGGTGGTCAAAGTCGGGGAGGCCGTGATCTGGACAGCAGACGCCTCCGGGCCTGGCGCCAGACTGGTGCTCACCGACCAGGGCGTGCTCCAGCTACTGGGCCGCGACGGCCAGGTCACCTGGTCCTCAGCCCAGCAGGGATACCAGTTGAGGGGGGGCGATTCGCCCTACGGGGTGAGCGCCGACGGCTGGACCCAGCCGGGCGCTGGTCCGGTCTCGTCTGGTTACGGGATGCGGCTGCACCCGATCTACGGTGTGGTCAAACTGCACGCCGGGGTCGACATGACCGGTTCTCGCGGCAAGCCGATCTACGCCGCGCATGATGGCGTGGTGACGCGCGTCTACCAGGACTCCGGCGGCAACTGGACCATCGAGATCAGCCACGGGAACGAGATCTCCACGCGCTACCTCCACATGGACGGCCTGGGCGGAATCCTGGTCAAAGAAGGCGACGACGTGGTGCGTGGCGAGCAGATCGCGCTGACCGGCAACTCTGGCCAGTCGACCGGCCCGCATCTGCACTTCGAAGTCTCGGTCAACGGGCAGACCACCGACCCGGTGGCTTTCCTGAAGGAACACGGCATCGTCATCCAGTGACACCTGCCGGAGGGCCTTGCAGACACTCGAACAGTTACCCCGGAACCAAACGGACGCGCCTGCGCGAGGCTAGACCCACCGGCCCCCTCCAGGGCTCATGACCCGTGAAGCGGACCCGCCCGCGCGGCGCTAGACCAGGGCCGGTTTCGGATCCCTGTCGGGCTGGCGGCCGGCGGCCTCCGGACCCAACAGCGGCCTGAGGAACTGGCCGGTGAAGCTGGCCGGCGTGGCCGCCACCGCCTCCGGCGTGCCCTGGGCCACCACCAGGCCGCCACCGGCGCCGCCCTCGGGGCCCAGGTCGATCACCCAGTCGGCCGATTTGATGACATCTAGGTTGTGTTCGATCACAATGACGGTGTTGCCCTTGTCGACCAGGCCCTGCAGCACTCCCAGCAGTTTGCGGATGTCGTCGAAGTGCAGACCGGTGGTGGGCTCGTCCAGCACATAAGCGGTCTTGCCGGTTGAACGGCGCTGCAATTCCGAGGCCAGTTTGACGCGCTGCGCCTCCCCGCCGGACAGGGTCGGCGCGGGCTGGCCCAGCCGCACATAGCCCAGTCCCACGCCCACCAAAGTGTCGAGGTGGCGGGTGATCGGGCCGATCGGATGGAAGAACTCGGCCGCCTCTTCGATGGGCATGGCCAGCACATCCGCGACGGTCTTGCCCTTGTAGTGGACTTCCAAAGTGTCCGGGTTGTAGCGGGCGCCGTGACAAACCTCGCAGGGGACATAGACATCGGGCAGGAAGTTCATCTCGATCTTGAGGGTGCCGTCGCCTTTGCAGGCCTCGCAACGGCCGCCCTTGACGTTGAAGGAGAACCGGCCGGGTCCGTAACCACGCAGTTTCGCCTCCGGGGTTTCGGCGAAGAGCCGCCGGATATGGTCCCAGACGCCGGTGTAGGTGGCCGGGTTGGACCTGGGCGTGCGGCCGATCGGCCCCTGGTCCACATGCACCACTTTGTCCAGCGATTCCAGGCCGGTGACCCGCCGGTGGCGTCCGGGCACGTGCCGGGCCCCGTTCAGCTCATTCGCCAGCACGTTGTAGAGGATCGCGTTGACCAGGGTCGACTTGCCCGAACCGGACACGCCGGTGACGGCGGTGAAGACCCCGATCGGGAACGACACGTCGATGTCGCGCAGATTGTGCTCCACCGCGCCCAGGACGCTCACCTGCTTTTGCTTCGAAGCTCGCCGCCGCCGCGCGGGCACCGGAATTCGTCGCAGCCCGGCCAGATATTGGCCGGTCATGGAAGCGGGGTTGGACTCCAGGCCGAACAGGTCCCCGGAGTGGACGATTTCACCGCCGTGCTCGCCCGCCCCCGGCCCGATGTCCACAATCCAGTCGGCGGCGCGGATCGTGTCCTCGTCATGCTCCACCACGATCAGGGTGTTGCCCAGGTCACGCAGGCGCGTCAAGGTCGAGATCAGCCGGTGGTTGTCGCGTTGATGCAGCCCGATCGACGGTTCGTCCAGCACATAGAGCACGCCCACCAGCCCGGAGCCGATCTGGGTGGCCAACCTGATCCGTTGGGCCTCGCCGCCGGACAAAGTGGCCGCCGGCCGGTCCAGAGACAGGTAATTCAAACCGACGTCGAGCAGGAAGCCCAGCCGGGCGTCGATCTCTTTGAGGACTTGAGCGGCGATAGCCCGCTGTTTGGCGGTCAGTTCCAGCTCGCCTAGGAAATCACGACATTCGCCGATGCCGAGCGCGCAGACCTCGGCTATCGACAGTTCGCCCACGGTCACCGCCAGCACCTCGGGCTTCAAGCGGCTGCCTTGGCAGACCGGACAGGGAACCTCACGCATGAACGACTGCCAGCGTTCGCGCGACCAGTCTGAATCGGTCTCGGTGTGGCGGCGTTGGATTTGGGGGATGACACCCTCGTAACCGGTCGAGTACTGGCGTTGGCGCCCCCACCGGTTGCGGTACTTGACGTGCACCTTGAAGTTGTCCCCGTACAGAACCGCCTGGCGGGCGCGTTCGGGCAGGGAACGCCACGGCGCGTCCAAACTGAACCCCACGGCATCGGACAAAGAGGTCAAGACGTGCTGCTGGTACTCCCAGGCGGCTCCCCGCCAAGGCGCCAGGGCGCCGCCGTTGAGGGACAGATCCGGGTCCGGCACCACCAACTCCGGGTCGACCTCCAGCCGCGTTCCGATCCCGGTGCACTCGGGGCAGGCGCCGTACGGGGCGTTGAACGAGAAGGTCCTGGGCTCGATCTCCTCCAGGGTCAGCTGGTGCTCGTTGGGGCAGGCCCGCTTCTCCGAGAACCGCAGCACCTGGCCTGGTTGGTCCGGATCCTGGTCGACCAGATCGGCCACCACCACCCCGTCGGCTTCGGCCAAGGCGGTCTCGACCGAGTCGGTGAAGCGACGGCGCTGGCCGGGTTTGACCACCAGGCGATCGACCACCGCCTCGATGTTGTGTTTGACCTTCTTGTCCAGCGTGGGGGGGTTGGTCAGGGCAATCACCTCGCCGTCCACTCTCACGCGGGCGAAACCCTTGGCCCGCAGGTCCTCGAACACCTCGGTGTATTCCCCTTTGCGACCCCGCACCCGGGGCGCCAGCAATTGCAGCCTGGTCCCCTCCGGCAGGGCCAGCAGCTGGTCCACTATCTGGGCGGCGGTCTGGGAGGTGATGACGGCGCCGCATTCGGGGCAGTGCTGGACGCCGGCGCGGGCGAAGAGCAGGCGGAGGTAGTCGTAGACCTCGGTGATGGTGCCGACGGTGGAGCGGGGGTTGCGGTTGGTGGCCTTCTGGTCGATTGAGACAGCCGGGCTGAGGCCGGCTATGAAGTCCACATCCGGCTTGTCCATCTGTCCCAGGAACTGGCGCGCGTAGCTGGACAACGATTCGACGTAGCGGCGTTGGCCCTCGGCGAAAATGGTGTCGAAGGCGAGTGAGGATTTCCCCGAGCCGCTCAGGCCGGTGAACACGATCAACCGGTCGCGGGGCAGATCGACGGTCACGTCTTTGAGGTTGTGCTCGCGCGCCCCATGGACCACCAGCCGTTCGCTCACTCGGACGATTGTAGGCCCCCGGCCGCTCCTGTTAAGGGCGGCGCCGGGCTTGTCCGCCTACGGCCGAACCCATGTTTAGACGCTCCGACGGTGGCATAATTGCTGGACACACGCGAGGACCATGGGGATGGCGATCTTCGCTGCGCACCATCGACACAGCCCCGCGCTGGGACCATTCACGGAAGGCTGACATGCACATTCGACCATTGCTCGCGCGTGACTGGGCAGACGTCTCCGCCATCATGGCGGGATCCCTGGGACCCGTTGTGTTGGACGACGAATTGCCGACCTGGGAGCAATGGGACGAACGCTATCTTCCGGCCCACCGGCTGGTGGCCGCCAATCGCGAGGGACGGGTGACGGGATGGGCGGCGCTGGAGCCCGTCTCCAACCGGCCCGCCTTCGCCGGCGTGGCTCACGTGGCCGCTTTTGTCGACCCCGCCTATCGTGGTCAGGGCTTTGGCCACCATCTGCTGGCCAACTTGGTGGCTGGCGCCGATGAGGCGGGTCTGTGGACCCTGCAGGCCTATGTCTCGCCGCAGAATCTGGCCGCAGGCCAACTGCTCAGACAATTCTCCTTCCGCACCGTCGGGCGGCGCGAGCGCCTTGCTCTGGTGGGCGGCGTCTGGCATGATGCCGTCCTCTTCGAGCGGCGGGCGCACGGCCAGTCGGCCGAAGAGGAGACCTTGACCCAGGAGATTCCCGAAGCGTCCTGACGGCTGCGTGCTGACGGCTGCGTGCTGACGCGCGCCTCCCCCTCAGCGAGTGGCCTCCCTGACTTCGCGCAACTCGCGTTTGAGGTCCGCGATCTGGTCGCGGTAACGGGCGGCCAACTCGAAGCGCAGTTCCGCCGCGGCCGCCCGCATCAGTTCGCTCAACGAGGCCACCTCGTCCAGAATCTGAGCCACCACGGCTGGCTCCTTCGCGCCCTTTCCCCGTTCGCGCGCGCCAGCTTGGCCCTTGCCCTTGGACGGCGACCGCTCGGAGCCGGATAACAGCCGCTTGGTGTCCTGGTCTTCTCTGATCAGCACATCGGTGATGTCCGCGATCCGCTTGCGCAACGGCTGGGGGTCGATGCCGTGTTCGGTGTTGTAAGCGATTTGCTTGGCCCGGCGGCGGTCGGTTTCCCCGATCGCGTCCGCCATGGCGGCCGTGACCTCATCGGCGTACATCACCACGGCCCCAGAGACGTTGCGGGCCGCCCGACCGATGGTCTGGATCAGAGACCTGCCCGAGCGCAGGAAGCCTTGCTTGTCCGCGTCCAGGATGGACACCAGCGACACCTCCGGCAGGTCCAAGCCCTCCCGCAACAGGTTGATGCCGACCAGCACGTCGAACTCCCCCGCCCGGAGGTCGCGGAGCAACTCGACCCGCTTGAGCGTGTCGATGTCGGAGTGCAGATAGCGCACCCGCACCTCGCGGGCGGCCAGGTAGTCGGTCAAATCCTCGGCCATCTTCTTGGTCAGGGTGGTGACCAGGACGCGCTCGTTGCGTTCGGCACGGGCTTTGACGTCGTGGAGCAGGTCGTCGATCTGGCCCTTGGTGGGGCGGACCACGACCGACGGGTCGACCAGGCCGGTCGGCCGGATGATCTGCTCCACCACGCCATCCGACAGGGACAGCTCATAGGGGCCCGGCGTAGCCGAGAGGTAGACCGTCTGTCCAATGCGTTCCAGGAACTCTTCCCAGCGCAGCGGCCGGTTGTCTAGCGCCGAGGGCAGCCTGAAGCCGTGTTCCACCAGAGTGCGCTTGCGCGACATGTCGCCCTCGTACATGGCGCCGATTTGGGGAACCGTCACATGCGACTCGTCGATCACCAAGAGGAAGTCCTCGGGGAAGTAGTCGAGAAGGGTGTTCGGCGGCGTCCCGGCCGCGCGTCCGTCAATGTGGCGCGAATAGTTCTCGATGCCGGCGCAGGTGCCGATTTGCCGCATCATCTCGAGGTCATAGGTGGTCCGCATCCGCAGTCGCTGGGATTCGAGCTGCTTGTTCAAGCCGTCCAGCTCCGCCAAGCGCTCTTCCAACTCCGCTTCGATTCGCCCGATGGCCGCCGCCATGCGCTCCGGCCCGGCCACATAGTGCGAGGCCGGGAAGATGCTCACGCTGGTCTCCGCCTGGATGACTTCGCCGGTGAGCGGATGCAGGGTGGCCAGAGCTTCGACCTCGTCGCCGAAGAACTCAATCCGGAGCGCCAGTTCCTCATACATCGGGATGATTTCGACGGTGTCGCCACGGACCCTGAAGGTCCCCCGGGTGAAGGCCAGATCGTTGCGCGCGTACTGCATGGCGACGAACTGGCGCAGCAGATCGTCTCTGTTGATCTGCTGTCCCACTGTCAGCTGCACCATGCGGTCGACGTACTCCTGCGGCGTCCCCAGGCCGTAGATACAGCTAACTGAAGCCACCACCACCGTGTCCCGCCTGGTCAACAACGACGAGGTGGAGGAGTGTCGCAGCCGCTCGACCTCGTCGTTGATGGACGAGTCCTTCTCGATATAGGTGTCCGTCTGCGGTATGTAGGCCTCGGGTTGGTAGTAGTCGTAGTAGGAGACGAAATACTCGACCGCGTTGTTCGGCAACAGGTCGCGGAACTCGCTCGCCAGCTGTGCCGCCAAGGTCTTGTTCGGCTCGATCACCAGCGTCGGCCGTTGAACCTGCTCGATCAGCCAGGCGGTGGTGGCGGTCTTGCCCGTGCCGGTCGCCCCCAGCAACACCACGTCCTTCTCCCCCGCGTTGATCCGCTCCGCCAGTTCGGCGATCGCCTGGGGTTGGTCGCCAGAGGGCGTGAAGTCCGACACCACCGCGAACGGCGCCACCGTTCGTGTCAACTCGGTCACCGGACGCATGGCGTCTAACCTACCCCGGCCAAGCCCGCCACACCCCGAGGACGGCTAGCGGCCCCACAGCCGGTCACAGGATCTCCCAGCAACCGCCGCAACGAGGGCATAGAGCGGCTGCGGCGAAGTCGTCCCGATCCGGTCATCCCATGCAACCTAATAGCGGGGAGTTGCGGCGCCCGTCCGGGCGCTCGAGTCGATTCCTGCCCAGAGTTCTGCCCGGCCCTCCACATCTAGGTGTATCCTCATGCTGGCCGCGTATGGTGGTATCCCGGCTTGACTTGCTGCCACCCCCAGAAAGGAACACCTGTGGATTGTCCGAAATGCTTGGTCCTCACCGGCGAGAGCCGGAAGCTGACAGTGACGGAGACTCGCCGTAGCTCAGACGGATCTAGCACCCGGCGCGCCCGGAAATGTCCTAAATTCGATAGTCATGTGTTCTGGACAACTGAAGCTTTCGAAACCCCGGCTCTCAGCAACCTAGGCGTGCAAAGGTGGCTGGATGGTAGAGTGATCGGCCGATTCGACCGTGACTTGCTCGCGCAGGACGTACGGCTGTCGGTCGCCGGTCTTATGAGTGAACCCGACGTCGAAGGCGTCGTGGAAAACGCCTGCCGGCGCATTTCAGCCAAGCTCCCCTCACTACTCCAGACGATTAGCCGTGACGACCAACTCTTCCTCGACAACAGTCCTGCCGCCGGCGCCGACGGCATAATCTTAGACCGCCAGATACTCCTGGAAGTCGAAAGAGCTTTTGACGACATTGGGCATAATCGCGTCGCGGCTCTCCTGTACTCGATGGCCCATCGTGGGGCGCCTGCCGAGGACTCGTTCGGCGCGGCGGCCCCGAAGGACGATCTACCGGAACCGCTGCCGAGTTATGACCCTGCCAGCCGGCCCTCCTACGGTGACGATCCGGAGCCCCACACCCTGAGAGGGGGCAGCGACTTACTGCACTGGATCGACGCTCGATACCCACAGCTCAAAGCGCTCAAGGACTTGGAAGACCCTCAGGCTGATCGGGGACCCCGGCCATGGCAAGACTGGCTCGTGATGCCAGAGGACTTCTGGCCGGACCGCCGTCTCAGCTATCCGAAGGAAGTGCTCAAGTCCAACCGCACACGCGTGCCCTTCCGCATGCGAAACCTCAGACACAGCCTGGAACGCGCGGTCGTCACCAATCCGGATTTGCAGGGCAAGGTGCCTGAACTCGCCGAATGGGTTGTCTCTCACGTCCAGGGCCAGGCGGTCGTGAAATCATCGCAGCTGGCGACCTTCGCCATGGATGTCCTGCGGAAGACGGATGATCTGTCCTACTTGCGCTTCGCCTTCATCCAAAAGAACTACACTCACATCTCCGAGTGCGGCCCGGAAATAGTCGGTTTGATTCGGTATCCATCACGCCGGCTGCGCTTCATTCCCCAAGAGCCATCAGCGCTCCATCCTGGCAATGTGCAAATGGTGGAACAGGCGGCCAAGCAGCTGAGCCAATGGCTAGGCGGATACCGGGCGATTACATCCGGCCAGCCCTAGGAATCCGATGAAGAAACCGGATTCCTAGGCCCGAAGCCGCGCTTGCTTGCCGCGTTTCCTTGGGTCAGCTTCGCTGACCCCGTCAACACGGTCGGAGCATGGCTATTCACCATGCTCCCTAGGCCACACGCGATGACGGTGACGGCGATCAGCGGTCGGTATCCGCACTGTCGAGAAGCCTCAACCCACAAGCACGACATCGTAGATGTGCGGCTTGGCGAACTCGGCGATTCGTGCAAGGTCGCTAGGGGACGAAACTCCGTATCCTGGTCTGATTCTGGCTGGCCGTGGCAGTGGCGCTGCTGGCCGCCCACGACACACCCGCAGCCCGCCGCGAAATGCGCTCCCTGCGGCCCGACTGCGACGTCGAGTTCAGCTAGAGAACGCCTGCGGGCTTGGACAGGAAGAAGGGGAACACATCGCGCAGCCCGGTCGGTTCCGCGGCGAAGCTATCGATGCCACTGCGAAACCCGCCGCCGGGTCCCCGCCACGGGCCGAGGCGCTGGAGGGAGTGCGCGCACCGCGCTTCCTCTGGACGTCTTTGCGTGGCAAGAGCTCCGGGCTTAGATCTGACCAGGCGGGCGGACTCCTCTCCGCGCCAGCCGCGGCCGGGCTCCTCCTGCCCCCTCGCTGCCTCTTGTCGGCCCAGTCCGTCTGCGGCCTGGGAGCATTTGGAGTGCCTGGCGGTACCCGCTTTTCCCGTCGCCTCGCATACCTGGCCTTGGCGATCCCCCGCAGGCGAGTGCCCTCACTTGCATAAACACCAATCTGCCTGGCATCGACGCGGCACCCGGTGGGCCGTCTCTGAGCTCAAAGGCCAACCCTTGACCCCAAGCCCTAAATGTGGGTCGAGCGTCGCGATATATCAGATAGATGGATACCCCGGCCCCAAGAAGTCTCAATAGATTTACATTCAGGCAAGAGTACCCAATTTGCCCCCGCCGTTCCCACGGCCGCCAGTAGCATCGAAGTCACCGATGTGCCGTCCGGGGAGACACCTGGGACGGGCTCGGGGACACGGACAAGCACCTAGTCATTCAGAACGATGACAGCAATTGGAGGTCAAGGATACATGGACAGCAAGCCTAACGGCCAAAGGGGGCCGGACCTGCTACCAAACAGGTCGAGTATTGGCCGGTCGAACGTCCGCGCGGTTCTGCCTGACCCGGCCAAGACGCCCCCCGTGGGGCCTGGCGAAAGCCCTCGCGACGGCCCCGGTCGGCCCCGCGACCGATCGGGCCAGTCGCGCGCGGGGCCCAGTGCAGTCACGGCCAGCCCCGTTCTACACGACGGCCACGAGGCCGGCGCGACCGCTGAGACGGCCGCGCCGGGCATCCAGCGCGCTATGGTGCCAGCCCCGCGGCGCACGGATCCCAGAGGCACGGGGCTCGCGGTGTTGGCCTTGTCCCTATTCCGCGTCCTGGAAGCTTATGGCGTCCGACAGATCGCCTTGAGTCTCCGCTTGAGCCAAGTGGTGGCGCTAGTAATCCTTGTCGGTGGGGTCCTCGCGCTCTCTTGGAGACAGCTGCGCTCTGGGGGCTCGGCTACTTCGCTCAAGCTGAAAACATGCGCTCTCATCTTCGTAACTGGTACCTGTTATCAGCCTCTGGAGGAGAGACTGGACAGCTTCTTCGCCTCCTTCGCTTCTGTTGATGTCGGCGACATGGCAACATCGCCTGGAAGCGGCCCGGTTGTCTCAACTGATCAGGGTGACCTCGGCCCTACAGACAAGAGCACCCTCGACGCCCCGAAAGCCCCAAGACCCTCGAGCGATGCGCAGGAGACTTCTTGCGCCCCGTCTGGCGTCTGGCGGCCGCCGGGAGAGGTGCTGTTCGATCCCAACTCCTCCCTGCTCGGCAAGGCGGCCCAAACCACGCTCGATGACGTCGCTGCCGTCCTCATCGACAACCCCGGCGCGTCAATATCTTTGACAGGACACTCAGCCTCGGTTGGCCCGACGCAAGGCTTTAGCCAGGTGTCGGCCGCGCGGGCGATGGCGGTGAAAACCTATCTGGTGGAGGCAGGCGTCGAAGAGGGCCGGATCGCCGTGAACGGCGTCGGAGACACCCTCCCGACCTGCGAGGACTGGGATGCCGAGGGCGGGACGCAGACCTCCTGCGCTGCGTCAGAACGCAGAGTCGACCTGGTCGTGACGGGGCTCACCGGCTGTGAATAGTCCCTCCCGGACGCGTCGCCTCCCGTGAGAGCTCCGGCAGTGCTGGGTGGTCCGGCGCGAACGCGCCGGCGGGCGCTTAGCGCGCTGACCAGCACAAACGCCAACAGGGGCCGATGCGGAACGTCGAAGTCGGCCCGATTTGGGATGCAAAGCGTCGAAGTCGGCCCGATTTGGGATGCAAAGTGTCGAACTCGGCCCAACCTGGCGGGTCGACGCGCCCGGCACCCACGCCTGGGCGATCACAGGCCACAGCGCCGGATTCCGGCAGGGGGCCCGACCGGACTGGCGCGGGGCTCGCGGGGGCAACTGGGCGTCTAGAATCACCTAGCAGGATGAGATCGGACACCGGCCTTTTCGGTAAGGTCGCATTCGATGGTTGTCTGACAAAGTAGGAGTGACCTGTGGCGAGTGGCTTGAGCGACGATCAGTCGCCCGCTGGCGACCTCGACGGCCCGACCGAGTCGGGCAGCGACTCTGAATTGGAAACTGACTTAGACACTTCGACCGAAGTGCCAGCTAAGTCGCCCGCCGAGGCGCCGGACGAATCGCCCGCCGAAACGTTAGCTGACCTCGCCGATGAAATGGCAGACCACTCGGCCATCGAGCCGCTGGACCAGTCACCGGCCGAACCATCAACTGAGCCGGGCGCTGAAGTGCCAGACCTGTTGGGCGCCGAACTATTTGACGACCCCGACGTTGAAGAGGCAGGCCGGTCAGGCAGCGAACCATTTGCCGAGCTAGACGTTGAAGAGCCAGACCAATCGGCCGCCGAGTCGCTGGACCAGTCACCGGCCGGACCGTCAACTGAGCCGGACGCTGAAGTGTCAGACCTGTCGGGTGACGAACTATTTGACGACCCGGACGTTGAAGAGCCAGACCACTCGGCCGCCGAGCCGCTGGACCAGTCGCCGGCCGAACCGTCAACTGAGCCGGGCGCTGACGTGTCAGACCTGTCGGGTGCCGAACTATTTGCCGACCGGGACGTTGAAGAGCCAGACCACTCTGCCACCGAGTCACTGGACCAGTCGTCAGCCGGACCATCAGCTGAGCCGGACGCTGGGGAGCTGGAACAGCCGGTAACCGAGCCATCGGGTGAGCTGGAGGCCGAGGCACTGGACCAGCCGGCCGTCGGGACGCCAGACGAGCTGGACACCCAGCCATCAGGCGACCGAGACGCTTCAAAGCCGGATCAGCCGACTGCCGAGAGGCCAGACGAGCCGGGCACCGAGCCATCAGGTGACCTGGACGCTGAAGAGCCGGACCGGCCGGCCGCCGAGCCGCCGGATGACTCCGATGCGGAGCCAGAGCCAACCCAGGTCTTGGAGGCGCTGGCGCAAACCACGGCGCCGGTCGGGGACAGCGCTGACACGGTCTCGCTCGCGCGGCCGCCGCTAACGATTTTCGAAGGTTGGACGCCGAGCCCCCAACGCGCATCGGCGGACGCCAAAGCCGCCGCCCTGGACAAGGGCTTGCCGCCGGTTGACGCCGAGGAGCCTGGATTCGCCGCACGCCGGCTGGCCGGCGCCGAGGAGCCAACATGGACCGCTGGCTGGCCTGACGGCGCCGAGGAGACCGCCGCCTTTGAAGCCGCTCAGCCGAACCCAGAAGAACCGGCCGAGAAGACCAAGCCAAAACGACGGCATCGGGCCCTGAAATGGTCTTTGGCGGCGGTGTTCGTGCTGGTGGCCGGGGCGGCTGGGGGCGTGGTCTACGCCAACCACTACTACTCGGACAAAGCCCTGCCGGGCGCCACCCTGGCCGGGCTGCCGGTGGCGGGCCAGACCGAGGCCGAACTCGAGCAGACCGCGGCCAAGCTGGTCGGCGACATGAAGTTCACCTTCACGGCGGCCGGCGCCACCCTGACCGGCAACGCCGAGCAGCTAGGGGTCGCCGCCGATCCGAAGGCCGTGGCCGGCCAGGTGCTGGCGACCGCCAAAGGACAGCCGCTGTGGCGCAAGCTCAATCCGTGGACCGAGAAGCCGGTGCCGGTCACGGCCGAGGTCGACGAGCAGGCCCTCAGACAATTCCTCGACGCCGCTTTCATCGCCGAGGACCAAGAAACCACCGACGCGGCCGTCGCCTACGACCCTGAGACGGCCAGTTTCACGGTGGTGCCCTCCTTCACCGGGCTCCGCAGCGAAATCCGCAACGCGGTCGAGGCTATCGAGGCGCACTTGGCCGACACCACGGCCCCCGCCCAGGTCGAGATCGTGAAGGTGGCGGACCCGCCCGCCATCGACGATGCCGCCGCCCAGGCAGCCGTCGAGGCGGCCGTCGCAGGGTTGGAGCGGGTGGTCACCTTCGACAATGGTCAAGACGGCGTCAGGTCCCGGACCTACCAATTGCCGGCCGCCTCGATCGCTACTTGGACCGTCTTCACCCCCGACCAAGCCGCCGGGACCATCGAAGTCGGCTACGACTCGGACAAGATAGCGGCCGAACTGCCGGGGCTGCTGGCGGACAAGGTGGCGATCGCTTCGCGCAAGCAGATCGTCATGACCTACCCCGACTCCGATCAGGAAATCGGTGTCGCCCAATGGGGGCTGAACGGCCTCAGAATGGCCGATCCGGAGCCGGTGATCGGTGAAGTCACCGCCGCTTTGGCGGAAGGCCGCGACGTCGCCGTGACCGTGCCGCTGGAGACCGACCCATTCGAGACCGAAAAGGTCAAACCGCCAAGCAACTATGACGAGCCGGACGGAGCCGCCTGGATCGACGTCAACAAGTCGACCTTCATAGCCACGCTGTACGCCGGCACGACGCCCGTCGGCAGCTATGTCATCTCGATCGGCAAGCCGGGCCACGACACGCCTTCAGGCACCTTCTACGTCTACCTCAAGTACGAACATCAAGTCATGCGCGGGCCCGCCTCGGACCCTTACGAGTCGCCGACCAACTGGGTGTCCTATTTCACCGGCGGGGTGGCCTTCCATTCCGCGCCTTGGAACGAGCCCAATAACTGGCAGCGCCGGGTCTCGCACGGCTGCGTCAATATGAAGACCCGCGACGCGAAGGTGGTCTTCGACTTCGCGCCGATCGGCACCAAGGTGGTTGTCCACGACTGAGACCTTCGCCCCGGACACGGCCGGGGCCGCCGCACGCCGCATCGACCAGTCGTTTGCCCGGCGGCTGGAGTCAACTTCGATCAGATTCGACGCCGACCGGATTGGGGGCGACGTCCAATTCCCCCACTTTGTGGACCAAGATTTGATTGGTTGTGCCCGCCCGGCCCATTGGCGCGCCTGAGACTATGACCACCGTGTCGCCGTCCTGGGCCAGCGAATTGCCGCGCAGCACCGCATCGACGCCATGGATCATTTGATCGGTGTGCTCGAAGCTTGGCACCTCGAAGGCGCTGACCCCCCAGGCCAAGGCCAACTGATGGCGGACCGACCGGTTCGGGGTCAACGCGATCAACTGGATTGGCAGACGCAGCCGGGCCATCCGCCGGGCCGAATCGCCGCTCTCGGTGAAAGCGACCAGGCAGGAGGCCCCCATGGTGTCGGCGATCTGAGCCGCCGCCGTGGTCAGGATGCCGGCGCGGGTGCGCGGCGGCACGGTGATCGCCCGGACCCGATCCAGCCCGCCCGCCTCTGTCGCTTCGATGATCCGGGCCATTGTGCGGACCGCGTCGATCGGGTATTCCCCCACTGAGGTCTCGCCCGACAGCATCACCGCATCGGCTCCATCCAGCACGGCGTTGGCGCAATCAGAGGCTTCCGCTCGCGTCGGCCGGGGGCTGGCGATCATTGAATCCAGCACTTGGGTCGCCACGATCACCGGCTTGGCGAAACGCCGCGCCAGGTCGATGGCGTCCTTCTGGACCAGCGGCACCTCCTCCAGGGGCAGCTCGACCCCCAGATCGCCGCGCGCCACCATGATCCCGTCGAAGGCCTGCACAATCTCGAGCAGGTTATCCACCGCCTGCGGCTTCTCGATTTTGGCCACAACCGGGGCCAACCGGCCAGCTTCGGCCATGACCACGCGCACGGCCTGGTAATCCGCTGGCGAACGCACAAATGACAACGCCACCAGGTCGACCCCCAAGCCGAGCATAAACCGAAGGTCGTCGGCGTCTTTCGGAGTCAGGGCCGGGGCCGAAACGGCCACGCCGGGCAGATTCAAACCCTTGTGGTCGGAGACCTCGCCCCCCAATTCGACGGTGGTGACCACATCGGTGGCGGTGACCCTGTCGACCCGAACCGCCACCTTGCCGTCGTCGATCAAGATGCTGTCGCCGACTCGAACATCGCCGGGCAAACCGGCGTAGGTCGTCGAGGCCCGCTCCTTGGTGCCCTCAACCGGCTGGGTCGTGATGGTGAAATGCTCGCCTGGCGCCAGTTCGACCGGCCGGTGCCCCGCAAAGGTCCCCAGTCGAATCTTGGGGCCTTGCAGATCGGCCAAGATGCCGACCGCGGCCTGGAGCTCTGCCGAGGCCTGACGAATCGTCTTGTACACCGCCAGATTTTCAGCCCGCGTGCCATGCGACAGGTTCAGCCTCGCCACGTTCATCCCGGCCGCGATCAGCTCCGCCACACGCTCCTTCGAGCTGGTGGCCGGACCCATAGTGCAAACGATCTTGACTCGGCGCATTGCTCCCCCCTTAACGAACAGCCGGCGACCCGCGCCCCGCCCAGGGTACGCCGGCGGCGGTCCGGGACACCGCCGGCCGCCGGCGTGTTCCGATTTACAGAGCCATCGGGACCTCAGCGGCCGGGATCGGGCTGTGCAGTTCGGTCGAGCCCTGCAGATAGGCGTCGACCGCCGCCGCCGCCGCCCGGCCCTCGGCGATAGCCCACACCACCAGCGACTGCCCCCGGCCGGCGTCGCCGGCCACGAACACGCCCTCGCGGTCGGTGGCGTAGCCGGAGTCTCGGGCCAAGGTGCCGCGCGGGCTCAACTCCAGGCCCAGCTGCTCCACCATCGAGGTGGCCTCAGGCCCGGTGAAGCCCATTGCGATCAAGACCAGGTCGGCTGGCAGCGAACGCTCCGAACCCGGAACCGCCTGGAAGCGACCGGAACTGTCGCGGACGGCATCGGCCACTTCCAAAGCCTCGATCCGGCCGTCGCGACCCCGAAAGCCCAACGAAGTGACGCCGTAAAGCCGTTCGCCGCCCTCCTCATGGGAGGAAGAGGTCTTGAAGACCTGCGGGAAGATCGGCCAGGGCTGGTGTCCGGGCCGCTCCGCCGACGGTTGCGGCATGATCTCCAGCGAGGTCACCGACTTGGCGCCTTGACGCAGCGAGGTGCCCACGCAGTCGGAGCCGGTGTCGCCGCCGCCAATCACAATCACGCGCTTGTCTTCGGCCGTCACCTGGTTGGCCACCATGCGCCCGGAGGCCACCACGTTGGCCTGCTCCAGGAACGGCTTGGCGAAGTGGATGCCGGCCAGCTCGCGGCCGGGAAGGTCCAGGTCGCGCGGGACGGTCGAGCCGACCGCGATCACGACCGCGTCGTAGCGCTGGCCCAGTTCCTCCCAGGAGATGTCGCGGCCGATCTCCATGCCGGTGCGGAAACGGGTGCCTTCGGCCTGCATCTGAGAGAGCCGCAGGTCGAGATGGTGCTTTCCCAGCTTGAAATCCGGAATCCCGTAACGCAGCAGTCCGCCGGGCCGGTCAGCGCGCTCATAGACGGCCACGGTGTGGCCCACCCGGGTCAGTTGCTGGGCGGCGGCCAGCCCGGCCGGTCCCGAGCCGACCACGGCCACAGTGAAGCCGGTGAACCGCTCCGGAACCTCCGGCGTGATCCAACCGGCGGCGAAAGCCTTGTCCACTATCGCCATCTCGATCGACTCGATGGTCACCGGCGGTTGGCTGATGCCGAGCACGCAGGAGCCCTCGCACAGCGCCGGACAGATCCGGCCGGTGAACTCCGGGAAATTGTTGGTCGCGTGCAGCCGCTCCGAGGCGGCCCGCCAATCGCCTCGCCAGGCCAGCGCGTTCCATTCCGGAATCAAATTGCCCAGCGGGCAGCCGCGATGGCAGAACGGCACCCCGCAGTCCATACAGCGGCCGGCCTGGCGGTGCAACATGACCTCATCCGGCGGCAGGTCGGCGCGCACCTCTCTGAAGTCCAGCAGTCTCAGCGACACCGGTCGGTCTAGCGGCAATTCCCGCTGACGGACTTTGAGGAACCCGGTCGGATCAGCCATGAGCCGCCTCCTTCATGATCGCTTTCCAGGTTTCCGGGTCGTGGTAGTCCAGGCCCTCGGCCTTGGCCCGCGCCAAGGCACGGTTCATGCGCTTGAAGTCGCGCGGCACCAGGTGAGTGAAATTGGCGCGCTCCGAATCCCAGGCGGCCAACAGCTCTTGGGCCTTGGCAGAGCCGGTCAACAGCGCGTGCTGCTCCAACAGCGCCACCAACTCGGCGTCATCGGACACCTCCTCCAACAACAACTCCCCCGCCGCCAACGCCCCGGGCGAGAGCTGAGCCGGGTCCAGGTTGTAGACGTAGGCGCGACCGCCGGACATCCCGGCGCCGAAGTTGCGCCCGGTCGGCCCCAGCACCGCCACCAGGCCGCCGGTCATGTACTCGCAGCCGTGATCGCCCACGCCCTCCACCACCAGGGTCGCCCCCGAATTACGGACCGCGAACCGTTCGCCCACCTTGCCGCGCAGGAAGATCTCCCCGGAGGTCGCGCCGTAGCCGATCACGTTCCCGGCGATCACGGTGGTGGACGGCTCGAAGCCGACGTCCTCGGCCGGGCGCACAACTATGCGGCCGCCGCTGAGCCCCTTGCCCAGGTAGTCGTTGGAGTCGCCGATCAGACGGAGCACGATGCCGCGCGGCAAGAACGCGCCAAAGCTCTGACCGCCCGTGCCCGTCAGCGTCACGTCGATGGTTCCGGGCGGCAAGCCGGCGCCGCCGTAGCGCTTGGTCACCTCATGTCCGAGCATGGTGCCGACTGTCCGGTTGACGTTGCGCACCTTGTCGACGATGAAGACCGGCTCACCGTGTTCCAGCGCCGGCCCGGCCTCGGCGATCAGCCGGTTGTCGAGAGCCCCCTCCAGGCCGTGGTCCTGAGCGGTCACCTGCCGCAGAGGCGAAGCCGACGGGTTGGCCGCCGGGGTCAGGATCGGGCCCAGATCGAGTCCGCGGGCCTTCCAGTGGTCCACCGCCGGCCCGGTCTCGATCATCTCGACGTGACCGACCGCTTCGTCGATGGAACGGAAACCCAACTCGGCCAGGTATTCGCGGACCTCTTCGGCGATGAACTCGAAGAAGGTGATGACGTCTTCGGGCCGGCCGGAGAAGCGGGCCCGCAACTCCGGGTTCTGCGTGGCCACGCCGACCGGGCAGGTGTCCTTTTGGCAGACGCGCATCATGACGCAGCCCATGGTCACCAGCGGAGCGGTCGCGAAGCCGAATTCCTCCGCCCCCAACAGGGCGCCGATGACAACGTCACGGCCGGTCTTGAGCTGTCCGTCGACCTGGACCACGATCCGGTCGCGCAGGTTGTTGGCCAGCAGCGTCTGCTGGGTCTCGGCCAAACCCAGTTCCCAGGGTCCGCCGGCGTGCTTGATCGAGGTCAGCGGCGAGGCGCCGGTGCCGCCGTCGTGGCCGGATATCAGGACCACGTCGGCATGGGCCTTGGAGACCCCGGCCGCCACCGTCCCGACGCCGACCTCCGCCACCAGCTTGACATGGATGCGGGCGCCCGGATTGGCGTTCTTGAGGTCGTGGATCAGCTGTTTGAGGTCCTCGATCGAATAGATGTCATGGTGCGGCGGCGGTGAGATCAACTGGACGCCTGGCGTCGAGTGGCGGGTCTTGGCGATCCAGGGATAGACCTTCGCCCCCGGTAGCTGGCCGCCCTCGCCCGGCTTGGCGCCTTGGGCCATCTTGATCTGGATGTCGTCGGCGTTGGTCAAGTATTCGGCGGTGACCCCGAAGCGGCCGGAAGCCACCTGCTTGATGGCCGAGCGCCGCTCCGGATCCCGCAGCCGGTCGGGGTCCTCGCCGCCCTCGCCGGTGTTGGATTTGGCGCCGATCCGGTTCATGGCGATGGCCAGGGTCTGGTGGGCCTCGATCGAGATCGAGCCATAAGACATGGCGCCGGTCGAGAACCGCTTGACGATTTCGCTGACCGGCTCGACTTCTTCGATCGGCACCGGCGCCCGCAGGCCGCGTTTGAACGTGAACAGGCCCCTGATTGTGGCCAGCGCCTGGGCCTGGTCGTCGATCCGGGCGCTGTAGCGCTTGAATAGGGCGTAATCGGCCCGCCGGGTCGAGGTCTGCAGTTCGAAGATGGCATCCGGAGTGAACAAGTGCGTCTCGCCTTCGCGGCGCCACTTGTATTGGCCGCCGGAGGGCAGGATCTCCTCTTCGTTTCCGTAGACCGCTTTGGGATAGGCCCGGGCGTGTCGGGCCGCCACCTCCCGGGCGAGTCCTTCCAGTCCGATCCCTTCCAATCGCGAAGAGGTCCCGGTGAAGTACTTGTCGACCAGTTCGCTAGCCAGTCCGACGGCCTCGAAGACTTGGGCGCCCCGGTATGAGGACACCGTCGAGATGCCCATCTTCGACATCACCTTGAGAACGCCCTTGCCCAGAGCCTTGATCAGGTTGGCGACGGCCTTGTCAGGGGCGATGTCCCCCAAGACGCCAGTCCGGGCCAGCTTCTCGACCGACTCCATGGCCAGATAGGGGTTGACCGCGGCCGCGCCATAGCTGATCAGCAAAGCGACATGGTGGACTTCGCGGACGTCGCCGGCCTCGACCACCATCCCGACCCGGGTCCGGGTGTGGTTCCGCAACAGATGTTGGTGGACGGCGCTGACCAGCAGCAACGAGGGTATGGGGGCCAGTTCGACATCGGAATCGCGGTCAGACAAGACGATTAGGGTCTTGCCTGCGGCGATGGCCCCGTCGACCTCGGCGAAAATGTCCTCCAGGCGTTGGGCCAGCGCCTGGCCCCCGCCGGAGACACGATAAAGACCCTTGACGGTCTGACCGCTGAAACCACCGGACCGCTTCCCGTAGCGGCCGATCCGGGCCACCTTTTGGAGATCCTCGTTGCCGAGCACAGGGAAGGGCAAGACCAGCTTTCTGGCGTGCTCGGGCGAATCTTCGAGCAGATTGGCCATCGGGCCGACGGCCGTGGCCAGCGCGGTCACCATCTCCTCGCGGATGGCGTCCAACGGCGGATTGGTGACCTGCGCGAACAGCTGGCTGAAATAGTCGAAGAGCGGGCGCGGCCGATCCGTCAGCACCGCCAGCGCGGCATCGTTCCCCATCGAGCCGAGCGGCTCTGCGCCGCTTAAGGCCATCGGCGCCAGGATCAGGCGGATCTCCTCGTCTGTGTAGCCGAAGGCCAATTGGCGCCGCCGCACCGACGTGGTCGAATAGTCGATGTGCTCGCGCGGCGGCAGGTTGTCCAGAAAGACCGCCCGCTCGCGAACCCATTCGCCGTAGGGCGCCTGGGCCGCCAATTCCTGCTTGACCTCATGGTTCTCAACGATCCGGCCCTGGGCGGTGTCGACCAAGAAGATCCGTCCTGGCTCCAGGCGGCCTTTGCGCACAATCTGGCTTGGCGGGATGTCCAGGACCCCAGCCTCTGAGGCCATCACCACTAGGCCGTCGTCGGTGACCCAATAGCGACCGGGCCGAAGTCCGTTCCGGTCCAGCGTCGCGCCGATCACCGTTCCGTCGGTGAAGGCCACGGCCGCAGGGCCATCCCAGGCCTCTATAACCGAGTCGTTGTATTGATAGAACTCCCTGACGGCCGGGTCCATCGTGGTGTCGTTTTCCCAGGCTTGCGGAATCATCATCAGGATCGCATGCGGCAGCGACCGGCCGGTCAGGCCGAGCAGTTCCAGGACCGAGTTGAAGGAGGCGGAATCTGATTCTCCGGGCGAGCAGATCGGCGTCAACGGGGCGATTTCGCCGATCAAGTCGGAGCGCATTTGGGCCTCTCGCGCCGACAGCCAATTGCGGTTGCCTTTGACGGTGTTGATTTCTCCGTTGTGAGCCAGGACCGACAGAGGCTGGGCCAATGGCCAAGACGGGAAGGTGTTGGTGGAGAAGCGAGAGTGAACCAGGGCGATGCCGCTGTGATAGTCAGGCTCGGCCAAATCGGCGAAGAAGGGCAGCAGTTGCGATGTGGTCAACATGCCTTTGTAGACAATGGTCCGGGCGCTCAACGAGGCGAAATAGGTGCCGGCCTGATGAAGGGAACGCTTGACCACGCGATAGGCGCGCCGGTCGAGATCGATCCCGGCCAGGCGCCGGTCGGGGCTGGCCAGCATCAACTGGCGGAAGACCGGCATGGCCGCCAGGGCCGAAGGCCCGATTGGCCCCGGGTCGGTCGGCGGGGTTCGCCAACCGATCACTTCGAGGCCCTCTTCGGCCACGATCGCCTCGATCTCATCCATAGCCGCAGCCGCCTGGTGGTTGCCTTGAGGCAGAAAGGCCATGCCGACCGCATAGCAACCGGCGTCCGGGACGGTCAAGCCCTGGGCCCCGAACATTCGTCTCATCAACTGGTCCGGAACTTGAGTCAGAATACCGGCCCCGTCACCCGTGTTCGACTCCGCCCCGACGGCGCCGCGGTGGTCGAGGTTCTCCAAGACCGTCAAGGCCGCGTCCACGATGTCTCGGCCGGGGCGCCCGTCCAACCGGGCGACAAATCCGACGCCGCAAGCGTCATGCTCGTATTCAGGCGAATACAGACCCCTGGCCGCAGACCGCGCCCCTGAGGATATGTGCGGGAAGGGCGCCGGGAAAGGGCGTGCTGCCATCATCCACCTTTCAAACAATTGGAGGCCAGGAGGCCGATCGGTAATCGACCGCCCAGCCCCAGGAGAACATCTCGCGACGCGCTCCTAGGAAACCGGTGAACAAACCGGTTTCCTAGGGGCGAAGCAGCGTTTGCCTTCCGCGTTTCCGCTGGTCAGCGTTCCGCTGCCCTGCGTCAACACGGTCGGAGCCTGGTTGTTCACCACGCTCCTAGGAATCCGGTGAACACACCGGCTCCCTAGGCCAAAGCTGTGTTTGCCCGCCTGGGCCCACACCACAGGCGGGGATTCGCCCGCGCCTTGCGGCATGGTCGGATGGTGGCTATGCGCCACCGTCCTAGGGTTTGGCCTGCCAGGACCCAGGCTCCAGGCCGGGCGGCATCCGCCAGCCGACTCCCCGCCAGTCGCCCGCAGGCGCCTCGGGAGCGCTGCTTCTTGCCCCCCGCCCAGGCCGACGCGCTGGTGTCAACGGCAGTCCGCGAGGCCGCTCCGAACATCGACGCGACCTCCCTGCCAGGATACCTGGTCCTGGCATGGCCAGGACATTTCAGGCACGCTCCAAGGCCGAAATCAGGCCCGAGCCGGCGAAATGCCGTGACTTAAGGTGACAGTCGGCCCGAAAATGCGCTAGGTTCAGGGACGCCCGTTACCATCTCGGCGAAACCTTAAGGACGGACCATGACCCAACCTCCGCAGCCCCCCGAGGGCTACTATCCACCACAGCAGCCCCAGGGCGGTTATCCGCCACCTCAGCAGCCAGCCCCGGGCGCATATCTGCCGCCCCAGCAGCCTCCGCAGGGCGGCTATCCGCCGCCCCAGCAACCGGCCCCGGGCGGGTATCCGCCGCCACAACAATTTCAGCAGGGCGGCTATCCGCCCCAATACGGCGCTCCTGGAGGCGCCGACCCGGACATCCAACAGAACAAAGCGATGGCGATCTTGTCCTACATCGGCATCTTTGTCTTGGTCCCGATCTTCGCCGCCAAGCAGTCCCGGTTCGCGCGTTACCACGCCAACCAAGGCCTGGTTCTGTTCATCGCCGAAGTCGGCTGGGCAATCGTCGCTCAAGTGACCTTGTCGTTTGTCCGCGGCTTGTCCTTCTACTTCGCCCTCAACGCGATCTTCGGTCTGGTCTCGCTGGCATTCTTCATCCTCGCGATCATCGGCATCGTCAACGCGGCCAAGGGCGAATTCAAGCCGCTGCCCCTGATCGGCAGCATCGAGATCCTGAAGTAGTCCCTGACCGTCGACGCTTCTGCGTCAAGCGGCCCTTCGGCCGGCGCCTCACTTAGCGGCGCCGGCCGATTGGTTTTCGCGCGCCCGGTCCAATTACGCGGCGCCGTCAGGCGCCGTCTCGCTGTCTGCTTCCGCCTCAGTCGGCTCGGGATTGTCGACGATGCCGTCCCCAACCTCAGTTCTTTCCCCGGCGCCGCCTTCTGGCTCCGGCTGGTCGCCGGTCGGATCGGATTGTGGCGGCGAAGCGGCATCGACCTCTTCGGCTAGTTGCAGATCGTCGCCGTACTTGCGACGCGACCACCAGAAGCCGGCCACTCCGGCCAGCCCCACCACGATCGATGTCCAAACATTCAGCCGCAGGCCCAGGAAGTGGTTGGCGGTGTCGATCCGCAGAGCCTCGATCCAGACCCGGCCCAGGCAGTAGAAAGTCATATAGGCGAAGAAGGTTTGGCCGTGGCCCCAGCGCCACCGCCGTCCGGCCCAGACCAACGCGACCGCCACGCCCAGGTTCCAGAGCAGTTCGTAAAGGAACGTGGGATGGAACAGCGTTCCGGCCGGGTATCCGGCCGCCGCCGCCACCTGGTCCGAGACCTGCAGCCCCCAGGGCAGGGTGGTCGGCGCCCCGAACAGTTCCTGGTTGAACCAGTTCCCGAGCCGGCCGATGGCTTGGCCAACCGCGATCCCGGGCGCCAAAGCATCGGCCACGGCTCCGAGCGGAATCCCGACCCGCTTGGCGCCGATCGCCCCGCCGACCGCCCCGAGCGCGATGGCGCCCCAGACCCCCAGGCCGCCCCGCCAGATCGCGAAAGCGTCCCACGGGTTGCCGCCGGCGCCGAAGTAGGGCTCCGGGGTGGTGATGACGTGATAGAGCCGCGCTCCGACAATCCCGAACGGCACCGCCCACAGGGCGATGTCGAACATCGAGTCGCCCTTGTAGCCCTTGTCGGTCAGCCGTTTCGCGCCGATCCAACCGGCCGCGACGATCGCGGCGATCATTGTCAGCGCGTAGGCCCTGATCGGGATGTCGCCGATGTGCCAGACGCTGTGCGTGGGACTGGGCAGAAAAGCCAGTGGGTTCACCGCGCCACCGCCGCACGCAAGTCGGCGGCGAAGCCTTCAAGGTCCTGATCCGCCGCCAAACGCTTTACAAAGGCCGATCCGACAATCACACCATCGGCGAAACTGGCAACCTCGGCGGCCTGGTCCGCGGTGGAGACCCCGACGCCCACGCAGACGTTTTCGGCGCCCGCAGCTCGGGTTCGTTCGACCAGCGGCCGCGCCAATTCCGACAGCGACGCCCTCAGCCCGGTGACGCCCATAGTCGAAGTGGCATAGGTGAAGCCACGGCAGGCGTTGGCGGTCAGCCGCAGCCTCGCCTCTGGCGACGAAGGCGCCACCAGGAAGATCTTGTCCAGGCCGAAGCGGTCTGCGGCGGCGACCCAAGCCCCGGATTCCTCCGGGATCAGATCCGGGGTGACCAGCCCGGCGCCTCCCGCCGCCGCCAAATCGGCCGCAAACCGCTCCTCCCCCCGCCGAAAGACCGGGTTGTAGTAGGTCATGACTTCGATCGGGACGCCGGTCGGGGCCAGTTCGGCGGTCGCCTCGAAGACATCGGCCACGCGGAAGCCCGCCTCCAACGCGGCGGTCACGGCTTCGCCAATGATCGGACCGTCCATCACCGGGTCGGAGTAGGGCAGACCCAGCTCGATCAGGTCGACGCCGCCCCGGATCAGAGCCTGACAGGCGTCGATGGACGCGCGCAGGGACGGGAAGCCGCAGGGTAGATAGGCCATCAAAGCGGCCCGCCCCTGGCTGCGGGCGCGGTCTATCGCCCCGGCCGCGCCCGCCTGCGGGCCGGGCGCCCGGCCGGCGGACGCCTGCTCGGCTGGAGCGTCGCCAGCCGCCAGGGCGTCATCGGCGTCGTCTGGCCCGACAGGTCGGAACCGAACCGCGTTCATAGGTTGAACCACCTCGCCGCCGTCTCGACATCCTTGTCACCGCGCCCCGACAGGCAAACCAGGATGGTCGCCTCCGGCCCCAGCTCGACCCCCAAGTCCATGGCCCCAGCCAAGGCGTGGGCCGATTCGATCGCCGGCATGATCCCCTCGGAACGGCTTAACCAGCTAAAGGCGTCCATCGCGGCGGCGTCATCCACCGGCCGGTAATGCGCCCGCCCCGAGTCCTTCAACCAGGAGTGCTGCGGCCCGACCCCGGGATAGTCCAGGCCCGCCGAAATCGAGTGCGACTCGATCGTCTGTCCGTCCGCGTCCTGCAACAGATAAGACTTGGCCCCATGCAGGGCGCCAGGGCTGCCTGCCGTCAAAGTGGCGGCATGACGGCCGCTGGCAACGCCGCCGCCCCCGGCCTCGAAGCCGTACAAGCCCACATCCAAGTCCTCCAGGAAGGCCGTGAACAAACCGATCGAATTGGATCCGCCGCCGACACAGGCCGCCGCGGCGTCCGGCAGCCGGCCCACCTGGGACAGGATCTGCTCCTTGGCCTCGCGCCCGATCACCGCTTGGAAATCACGCACCATGGCCGGGAACGGATGCGGCCCGGCGGCGGTGCCGAAGACGTAGTTGGTGTCCGCCACATTGGCCACCCAGTCGCGCAGAGCCTCATTGATGGCGTCCTTGAGAGTCTTCGACCCGGTCGCCACGCTGATAACCTCGGCGCCGAGCAGCCGCATCCGCGCCACATTCAGCGCCTGGCGCTTGGTGTCCTCCAAGCCCATATAGACCACGCATTCCAGGCCCATCAGCGCGGCCGCCGTGGCGGTTGCCACACCATGCTGCCCGGCCCCGGTCTCGGCGATGACGCGCGACTTGCCGAGGCGTTTGGTCAGCAGCGCTTGGCCGAGGACGTTGTTGATCTTGTGGGAGCCCGTGTGCGCCAAGTCCTCGCGTTTCAGAAAGACCCGGGCGCCCCCGGCTCGGGTGGCGAAACGCGGCACCTCGGTCAGAGGGGTGGGCCGACCGGAGTAATTGGCGGCCAGGCGCCCGAGTTCGGCCGCGAAAGCCGGATCGGCCTTGGCTGACTCGTGGGCGGCGCTCAACTGGTCTAGGGCGGCGATTAGGGCTTCGGGCACAAACCGGCCGCCGTAGGGCCCGAAATAGGGCCCGGGCAACTGTTCGCTCATCGGCGCAATGATCTCACAGATGGGTGCGCGCCCATGGCCACCAATTCCCTGACGGCCTGCTCGGGATGCGGCGCCGAGGCCAAGTACTCGCCGATCAAGACGGCATCGGCCCCTCGGTAAGCGTAGGCGGCCAAGTCATGCGGACTGGAAACACCGGATTCGGCGACTTTGACGATCCCGGGAGCGGCCAGCGGCGCCAAGCGGTCGAACACCGACGGATCGACCGAGAGCGTCTTCAAATCTCTGGCGTTGAAACCGATCAGCTTCGCTCCGGCCTCCTGCGCGATCTCCAGTTCGACCTCGTCATGGACCTCCACCAACGGCGTCATCCCCAACGAGTGGGTGCGCTCGATCAGCCCGATCAACTGCAGCCGCTCCAGGGCGGCCACTATCAACAACACCAAATCGGCGCCGTGTGCCCGCGCCTCCCAGACTTGGTAGGAGCTGACAATGAAGTCCTTCCGCAAGACCGGCACGTCGACCGCGCGGCGCACCGCCGCCAGATCGCGCAGAGAGCCTCCGAAGTGGCGTCCCTCGGTCAGGACCGAGATGGCCGCTGCCCCGCCCGCCTCATAGGCCGCAGCCAAGGCGGCCGGGTCGGCGATAGCGGCGATCGGCCCTCGCGACGGACTCGAGCGTTTGACTTCTGCCACCACCGCGACTGAGGCGCTGTCGCGAAGCCGGGCCAGGAAGTCCTTGGCCGGCGGCCGTGCGGCCGCCAATTCCTTCACATGACTCAAATCGAGGCAAGCCTGACGCTCGGCCAAGTCCTCGCGCACGCCGGCAATGATGTGGTCGAGGACCGTCCCGGTCTTTTTCACCAGCTTCCCCGATTTCTCTAGACCGCTGGGGGAACCGCTCCGGCCAGGGCGGGCAGGCCCACGGCGGAGATGTAGTCGGTGTAACCGCCCCAATAAGAGCTTCCAACAGCCGCCACCAGTCCCCAGATCAACAGACTCAGCGCTATGCCGATGTAGCCGATAATCACACCCGCCAACGCGATGCCCTTATTGTTGGCTTCGCCTCGACCCGCCGCCGCCAGCCCGATATGCCCAAAGATCACGCCCAGGATCGACCCGATGGCCAATCCGGCCAGGACAGTGACTCCGGCAATCGACAGCACCAGCGAGGCCACGCCCATGCCGTTCTTGGCCGGCCTCGCCGCCGCGAAGCCCTGATAAGCGGGGTAGGGCGCGTAGGGACCGATCGCAGAGGGGCCAGCGGCCGACCAGCCGCCGTATACCCCGGAATAGGGGTCGTAGGGCTGGCTGGGGACCTGGGGATAAGCTGCCGGCGGGTAGGCGGAGGTGGGCGGATCGAACGGCCGCGCGGCATAAGGCTGCGGCTCGGCGTAGGGTCCGACGGGCTGGGGACCAGCCGGGCCATAAGGGGATTGTTCGCTCACAACAACCAACCTACAGGGTCGGGGCCAGTGCCTTTGTCGTCATTCGGCCCGGTCCCGACTCGCCGCCAGCAATTCCCGTCCCTCAAAGCAGGTCCTGGCGCCGGTGTGGCAGGCCGCTCCGATTTGATCCACTCGCACCAGCAAAGCGTCACCGTCGCAATCCGCGGCCACCGACTTGACCAATTGGATATGGCCGGAGGTGTCGCCTTTGCGCCAATACTCTTGCCGGGACCGCGACCAGAACCAGACCCGACCGCTTGTCAGCGTGCGCCGGACAGCCTCTCGATCCATATATCCCACCATCAAGACCTGACCTGAATCGTGCTGCTGAATCACCGCCGGGATCAGACCATCGGCGCCCGGTTTCAAGCCATCCGCCAGATCCCGGGCCGAATCGGCTTCCCCAACCGCTGGCCCAGCCACCTTGGTCCCAGCCGACGCCAAGGGCTCTGCCGGCGATTCCGCCGGCCCAGTCAACTCCCCGCCCAGAGGCGCGCGCTCCACGTCGCCAGTCCCGCCAGGCCGGCCGACTCCCCCACTCCCGCCGGACCCACTGGTACCGCCGGTCCCGCTGGTCCCATTGCCGCCCATTTCAACGAACCTCATGCCCGGCCGCCGCCAGCGCCTGTTTGACCTGCCCAATCGTCAAGGCGCCGAAATGGAATACAGAGGCCGCCAAGACGGCATCGGCGCCGGTGGCGGCGGCGGCCACGAAATCGTCTGGCCGCCCCGCCCCGCCCGAGGCGATCAGCGGCAAGGCCACCACCCGCCGGAAGGCCTCCAGCATCTCGAGGTCGAAGCCGCCGGTGGTGCCGTCGGCGTCCATCGAGTTGAGCAAGATCTCCCCGGCGCCCAACTCCTGGCCCAACACCGCCCATTCGACCGCGTCGAGTTCCACCCCGCGGCGACCGCCGTGGGTGGTCACCTGGTAACCCGAAGGGGTGACGACGCCGTCCTGGCAGCGCCGCGCGTCGACCGACAAGACCAACACCTGGCTGCCGAAACGTTCGGCGATGCGCTGGATCAATTCAGGCTGCGCTATGGCCGCCGTGTTGACCCCGACCTTGTCCGCCCCGGCCCGCAACATCCGGTCCACGTCTTCGACCGAACGGATGCCGCCGCCGACGGTCAACGGCACAAAGACCTCGTCGGCGGTCCGTTCGACCACCTCAACCATGGTTTGCCGACCGGCGGCCGAAGCCGACACGTCCAGAAACGTGATCTCATCAGCGCCCATTTGGTCGTACAGAGAGGCCAGTTCGACCGGGTCGCCGGCGTCCCGCAAGTCCCGGAAATTGACGCCCTTGACCACCCGGCCGGCGTCCACGTCCAGGCACGGGATCACCCTCAGCGCCACCGTCATGCTCCGCCACCCTCCCTAGTTCAGTTCCTTCGACCAACTCGTCCACCAGCCAACTCACACCGACTGGTGGCCACTCTAGGCCTCATCCGCCTGGACTCCGGCCGCGGCGAAGAGCCGGTCCAGTTCGCTCGCCAGGCCCGCCGCCGGTTCCGCTTCCAGCTCGGCGATCAGCGCCAACGCCGCCGGATCGGAGTTGTCCAGCGGATCGGTCAGCGCCACCGTTTCGCCCTGTCCCAGCTTCAAGCGCACCCAATCGACAGTGTATTCCCGTCCCGCCCGGCGGGCGGCGGCGATGAACCGTCCCCTCAGGCGGCCCCGGGTCGTGGCCGGCGGCTCGGTCACGGCCGCCGCGATTTCCTTTCGTCCGATGCCGTCCGCCAACTGCCCGCGCGCCTCCAGCTTTGCGCGCAATCCTCCTTGGGCGTCTAGCTGGTGGTAGGCCAGCTCCAGGCGCAACACCCGCGGATCGGCCAGGCCGGCGCCGGTCCGCTGGCGGTAGCGCGCTATCAGCCGCCATTTCGCCAACCAATCCAGTTCGGTTTCCAAGCCGGTGAAATCGAGTCGGTCCCAGGCCGTCAGGGCGCGTTCCCAAAGGTTCACAACGGCCTGGTCCTCATTATCTCGGGCGGCCTGCCGCGCAACCTCGAAATACTCCCATTGGACTTCGGCAGGACGAATCAATCGGCCATCTGCCAGGGCGACCGGATGGGCGTCTTGCCAGCCTTGGGCGACTTCGCGGATCGCCCGGGCGGGTTGGTCCAACTCCAGGGCCGGCAGGGCGGCCCCGCTTGTCGCCGCTCTCAGCAGCAGATTCGTCGCCCCGAACTTGAAGCCGGCGGCGGCGGCCGACATGTTCGAATCGCCCGCTATGACATGCAGGCGCCGGTACCGCGCGCCATCGGCATGCGGCTCGTCGCGGGTGTTGATCATCGGCCGCGAGCGCGTGGTGGCCGAGCTCAGCGCCTCCGAAGTGTGCAACGCGCGCTGCGACAGGACATAACGGGCGCCCCTCGGGTCGACCTGGACCTTGCCCGCGCCGGCGATCAACTGGCGGGTCACCAGGAAGGGGATCAGCTTCGCAGCCAACTCGGCCGAACCGGCCCGGGGGACCTGATAGTTCTCGTGGCAGCCGAAGGCGTTCCCAGCCGAATCGGTGTTGTTCTTGATCAGCGCGATGTTCACGCCCGCGCGCCGCGAGGCGGCCGCCGCCAGCACCGCCATCAACTGATCGCCCGCCCGCTCCTGGGCCACCATCTCCGCCAGCCGCGAGCACTCCGCCGTGGCGTACTCCGGGTGCGAGCCGACATCGAGATAGAGCCGGGCGCCGGCCGGAGTGAAGACACTGGTGCCGCGCCCCCACGCCACCACCGGGCGGAACAGCTCGCGGGCCGCCTCCTCGGCGCTCAATCCGGCGGCGGTGATGCCATATTCGGTTTCCAGCCCGAAGACACCCCTCACAGCCCGGCCTCTAGATTCCCCGCGCGGCCGGGCCGCCGGCCCGGCGGCCGCAGGCGGCGGCGCTGGCGGCGGCGCTGGCGGCAGTGAGCGCGATCCCCGACCGGCCCTGGCGAATCGCTTTCACGCTACCCCTGCGCCACCGGCTTCTCGAATTGCGCCGCCGTCAACGACCCCAGCCGGATAAAGGCCCGCCCGGGCACATTTCGCCTCAGCAGCCCGACCTCGTGGCCGTCCTCGCTGAGGCCGTCTTCGGCCAGGGCCGCACGGGCCAGGCCGGCGGCCTCGGCCAAGCTCAGGCCCGGTCGCCAGCCCTCGGCCATGGCCTGGCGGCCGGCGGGGCGCGCCCCGCCCAGAACCGCCCAAGGCAACTCGTCGCTGACCGAACCGTCAAAGCGAACGTGGAAGACGGCATCGGACGCCTGGACCGGCCCGACTTCCGCCACCGCCAACTCGACCTCGAGCGGCTTCGGGTCGCCGGTGAACGCGGCCGCGATCGACTGGGCGTAGGCCCCGGCCAGGCCGCGGGCGGTGACATCAACGCGATCATAGGAGTAGCCGCGCAGGTCGGCGTAGCGAATCCCGGCCACCCTGAGGGCCTCGAATTCAGACCATTTGCCGACCGCCGCGAAAGCCAGCCGGTCGTAAATCTCCGATAGCTTCTTCAGCGCCCGCGAAGCGTTGGCGGCGGCCAGCAGAACACCGTCCGCCGCCGAGACGACCACCGCCGGCCGGCCTCTGGCCACACCACGTTTGGCGAAATCGGCGCGGTCCTTGATGATCTGTTCCGGCGGCACGTACAGCGGCAAGGTCATGGGCGTCGTCCCTTCGGCCGGCTCGGCGTTTCCAATTCCGGCGGCGCTTTGGCGGGGCCGCCGCGCGAGAACAAAGCCCGCGCCAATTCCTGGTCCGGGACGCGGTGATAGCCACGGGCGTCGACGCGGGCGACCACCGGGTAGATATCGCGCGCCTGGTCCACCCCGACGGTGGCGGAATCGTCATCGGCGGCGTCGTTGAGCGCGGTGAGCGCCGTGCGGATGGCGGTGCGGGCAGTCGCGGCCGGGCGGTGCAGTTTCTTCATCGAACCCTTGGCGAACACCGCGCCGGAACCGATCGCGGCATAACCGCGCTCCTCATAGGCTCCGCCGGTGACGTCGAAGGCGAAGACCCGTGGCGCCGCGCCGTCCCAGCCGCCCAGCAGCGGCACCACCGTCAGGCCCTTCATGGCCAGCTCCAATTGGGAACGGACCATGGTGGCCAGACGATGGGCCTTGCCGCTGAGCGACAGGGCCACGCCCTCGATCTTCTCGTAATGCTCCAATTCGAGTTGGAACAGCCGCACCAATTGGAGAGACAGCCCCGCCACACCGGCTATCCCGATCGCGGTCCAAGCGTCCGCCGGGTAAACCTTCTCGATGTCGCGGGAGGCGATTTGATGGCCCACAGTGGCCCGGCGGTCGCCGGCCATGATCAGACCGTCCTTGTAGGTCAAGGCCACAATCGTGGTCGCAGTGGCCGGTTCCCCGACACCGTCCCGCGCTCCGGGTTCGCCCAATCGGCCGATGCCGCCGTCACCGTATCCGCCCAGACGGCCCGGCGGGGCCAACAGCTCCGGCGCCGCCCGGCCGACAAACTCCGTGAACGAATTCCCGGGTCCGAAATAACTGTCCGGCAGCCCGCTCATTGCCCGCCCTTTTGGACGAAACCGCGCACGAACGCCTCGGCTGAATCCTCCAGGGCGGCGTCGATTTCATCCAGTAGCTCGTCAATGGCCTGGGTCTGGGCCTGCAGCGCCGGGGCCACTGAGGCCGGCGGGGCCGGCGGCGACGCATCCTCGTCGCGTTCACGGCGCGGCAGGTCATTTCGACGCACTTGCTCCATGATCGAGAATCCTAGTTCACCTGGCCAAATCGGCCCCTGTCTGAGCGCTTCGCGTGGCGCTGCTCGCGCGCGGGTGGACCGCGGCGGCGGCACTCGGGGTGACTCGGGGCGGGCGTGGCGCTGCTCGCGCGCGGGTGGCGCAGACGCCGACCCGCGGTATTGGAGATCCGGCGTGGCGATGTTCGCTCAGGTCGCACATCGCGACCCAGCGCCCAGTCGGGCCTTTGGCAGCCCTCTTGGAAGCGCGTCGCGGACGCGGTCGATTCGCCTGGCGACCAGCGTTCTCAAGCGGCGTAACCCCGCCCGCGGCGGCTGGCGAAGCCGTCAACTGCCCCGGTCAGCCCGCAGTTGGCCGGCCTGCGCCGGAGTTCACGCCGGGTCCCAGGCGACAGACCCGGACGGGGGTCCTTTGTCCCGACTGGACGGGACGGTTAAGGTGGCTATGGTCGAAGCGTGACGCCGATCACAGCGCCAAGCGTTGGCCAGACCCCACCGACCGACCATGGAAGTTCATTGTGACCATCTCGCAGCCTCAGTTCCCAGGGATCCCCGAAGTAATCAACGGCAACGGCGCCGTGGCGCATGTCATGAAGCACGTTTGCGGCGGCATGATCGGCTATCCCATCACCCCTTCGACCGAGATCTCCGAGTTGTTCGAGGCCGCCAGGGCCGAAGGCCAACTCAACGTCTGGGGCGCCCACCCCTTCTTCGTCGAGGCAGAAGGCGAGCATTCCGGCCAGTCCGGCGCCCTGGGGGCGGCTCTGACCGGCGGGAACTACATTTCGAACGCCTCTAGTTCGCAGGGGATCCTGTACGGGATCGAGTCGCATTACGTCACGGTCGGCAAGAAGGTGGGCGGCTTCGTGCTGCATGTGGCGGCGCGAGTGGTGTCCAAGCATTCGCTCAACGTCATGGCCGGGCATGACGACATCTACGCCTTGCTGCCTTCTGGCTACACCATCTTGTTCGGCTCCTCGCCCCAGGAGGCGGCGGACCTGGCGGCGGTCTCCTACCGGCTCGCCGGACTCAGCCTGATCCCGGTCGCCAACGCCATGGACGGCTTCGCCACCTCGCACGTCATGAGCGAGACGGTGTTGCCGGAGCCCGCGCTGCTACGGGCCTACCTGCCCGATCCGGCCTCCCGGATCGCCTGCCCGACAGTGGCCCAGGAGATCCTCTTCGGCGCCAAGGGCCGGCTCTTCCAACTCGACCAGTACCTGAACCGCCACGCCGCCGATTTCGAGCCCGCCGATCTCGAAGCGTTGAAGGCACACCTCGCTTCCATGGCCGCCGATGTCGAACAGGACGATCCCGGACAATTGGCCGAAGAGACCATGGTCTGGGTGCCGCCAGAGCTGCGCCCGCAGTGGCGCCGCCAATGGCGCGGCGCCAACCGCCTGGGCACCCGCCAGGCCGTGCCGGCGCTAGTGGATCCCCATAATCCGGGCCTGACCGGGCCGGTCCAGAACCAGCCTGACTTCCAGGCCGGATCGGCCGACCACCGGGCCCACTTCGCCGCCGACGTGCCGGCCTTGGCCCGCCAAGCGCTGGCCGAATACGCGGAATTGACCGGCCGCGTCTACGCCCCGGTCCTGGCCTATGACTGCGAGGACGCCGATTTCATCATGGTCGGCCTGGGCTCCATCACCGATGACGTCCGCGCCGTCATCCCCCATCTACGCGAGCAGGGCATCAAGGCGGGCGTGGTCTCGGTCAAGCTGCTGGCGCCGTTCCCGGAGGCCGAATTCGTCCAGGCCGTGGCCGGCGCCAAGGCCGTCATGGTCTTGGAGCGGTCCGAGGACACGGCGCTGACCAGGCTTGTCACCCAGGCTTTGTTCCGCGCCCGGGCGGGCCAAGTGACGCTTCCGGCCAGGCCGACCGCACCGGACTCCCCGGACGCCCAGGGGGACGACGCCGCCCGCCCGGCCCCGGCCGCCGGCGCCGCCTCTGCCCGCGTCACCTCGGCGATCTTCGGCCTGGGCGGCCACGACGTCCAGCCCCGGCATTTGGTGGCCGCGTTCAAAGCCATGGCCCGCGAAGAGTCCGACCCAGCCGGCCCCGTGGCGGATGTCATCTATTTGGGTTCCCGCTTCTTCGAGGACAATCCCCCCGCCGGCGTGGCCCAAGTCCATGACCGGCTCAGGGCCGCCTACCCGCAGACGGCCACCATGGCCCTGCCCACCGAGGACAATCCCCAACTGCTGCCGCCGGGCTCGCTGCGCATCCGTTTCCATTCGGTGGGCGGATACGGCACCGTCGCCACCGGCAAGCTGCTGACCGACATTCTCTCCGGCGTGCTGTCGATGCATTCGAAGTCGGCGCCCAAATACGGCTCAGAGAAGTCCGGCGCCGCCACCAACTACTACATCACCCTGTCTCCCGAACCGGTCCTGCTGACCAACGCCGAACTCGAAGACGTCGACGTGGTCATCTCTCCTGACCACCAAGTCTTCATCCACACCAACCCGCTGACCGGCCTGGCCCCAGGGGGCACCTTCATCATGCAGTCGGCCGGGACGCCGCTCGAAGTCTGGCAAGGCCTGCCCGCCTACGCCCGCCGGACCATCCGCCAGCGCGGGATCAAGTTCCTGGTGGTCAACGCCTTCGAGGTGGCCAAGAAACACGCTCCGACCCCGGAACTGGAGACCCGGATGATGGGAATCGCCTTCATCGGGGCGATGATCGGGCATGTCGAAGCCGTCTCCCAGGGCGCCCGCGGCGAGGACGTGACCGCCCGGGTGCGCCAGCAGATCGAGTACAAGTTCGGACGCAAAGGCCAAGCCGTTGTCGACGGCAACATGGCCGTCATCCAGGACGGCATCACCGCCACCGTCCCGGTCGAATACGATTCCCCGGCCTTCGTCGAGGCCGACCAGAATCCGGCCACCGCCCACGCCCGGACCGTGGCCTTGTCGGCCGCGATGTGCCCGGCCGCCAGCGAGGCCCGGCCCAGCGCCCTGTTCGATCCGGCCTACTACGAGGATCTGGTGGTCTCCCCCTTCCGGGACGGAACCATTGCCGAGGCGCCGGTCCTGCCCGGCGCCGGGCTGTTCATGCCGGTCGGCTCCGGCGTGGGCAAAGACAAGGGCATCTTCCGGCGGACCACGCCCATCTTCAACCCCGAGGTTTGCACCGGCTGCCTGGAATGCGCCTTGGCCTGCCCGGACACCGCCATCCCGAACCAACTCCATGAGGTCGTGGACCTGTTGGAGGCGGCCGTCGCCGCCGCCGACCTGGCGATCGGCCGGGCCGAGGCCCTCGGCCCTCACGTCTACGCCTGGGCCGATTCGATCCGCCAAATCCTGCGGGCGCGCCCAGAACTGCGCGATCTGCCGGAAGCCGCCCGCCAGGCCGCCGCCGAACTCGACGCCAAGCCGGTACTCAGGGTGGTCGATCAAGTGGCCGCGGCCCTGGGCGCCTTCCCGGTGGCCCGGACGCGCCCGTTCTTCGATTCAGTCGAAGCCGACGAGCCCGGCCGCGGCAGCCTCTTCAGCGCCGTGGTCGACCCTTGGAAGTGCACCGGCTGCCTCCAATGCGTCGACGTCTGCGGGCCATCCGCGCTGGTCGCCGTCGACCAGACGGCCGCCGTCGCCGACGCCCTGGAAACCCGCTTCGAGCGGCTCACCGCCTTGCCGCCGACCCCAAAGCGCTTCCTGGCCGGATCGGCCCAGACCGATGGCGACATCAAGCGTCTCTTGCTGGACCACGACACCTACTACGCCATGACCGGCGGCCACGGCGCCTGCCGGGGCTGTGGCGAGGTCACGGCGCTGCGCCTGCTGACCACCGTCTCGCACGCCGTTGGCGAAGCCCGCCGCCGCGAGCATGTGGCCGAACTCGAGTCCCTGATCGCCGGTCTGGAGGAGAAATCGGCGAGCCTGACGACGGCATCGTCCACAACGACGGCCGGACCGGAGCCGAGCCCGGACGCCGCCGAGCGGATCAAGCGGATCGCCGGCCTGATCGCGCTGCTGGAAGGACGGCTCTACCTCTACGAGGGCGGCCCCACCGGCCACGGCCCGGCCTCCACCGTGATCGCCAACTCGACCGGCTGCTCTTCGGTCTACGCCTCGACCATGCCTTTCACCCCCTACACCGACCCCTGGGTGAACTCGCTCTTCCAGGACGCCCAACCGGTCGCCTCGGGCATCTACGAAGGACTGGTCTCCCAGCTGGTGCCGGAAGTGCGCACGCTGCGGGCGGCCCGGGCGGAATTGGCGGATGCCTTCGACCCGGCCAAGGATCCGATCCGTTTGTCAACGATCTCCTGGCGGGACTTCACGCCCGCAGAACTGGACCTCCTGCCCGCCGTCCTGACGGTGTCCGGCGACGGCGCCGCTTTCGACATCGGCTTCGGCGCCATGTCGCGGGTGCTGGCCGCCGGCACGCCGATCAAAGCGGTTGTGCTCAACACCGGTTCGTATTCGAACACCGGCGGGCAAGCCTCGACCGCCTCCTACACCGGGCAAGACGCCGACCTGTCGCGTTACGGCCGTTCCCATTCCGGCAAGCAAGAATCGCGTAAGGAGTTGGGGCTGCTGGCCTGCTTCCATCCGCGGGTCTTTGTCTGCTCGGTCTCGACCGCTCTGCACGCGCATTTCCTGGCCACGGCTTTGTCGATGCTGGAGTACTACGACGGCGCGGCCTTGATGGAGGTTTACACCCCCTGCAGCACCGAGAACGGGATCGCCGAGGACCTGTCCAACGCGCGCTCCCGCCTGGCGGTCGAATCGCGGATGGCGCCGCTGTTCGTCCACGATCCGCGCCGGGGGCCGTCGTTGCCGGAACGCTTCTCCTTGGACGGGAATCCCGAGCCCTCGGCCCTGTGGGCCAGACGGACCCTGCAGTATCTGGACGAATCGGGCCAGGTGGCTTTGCTGGAGACCCCCATCACCCCGGCCGAGTTCGCCTTCGGCGAGGTCCGGTTCGCCAAGCAGTTCCAGCGTTTAGGGCCTGACCAGGGCGCCGATGCCGTGCCCATCGCCGAGTATGTCGAGTTGGCGCCCAGCCAACGGGCCGACAAGACCCCCTTCATCTGGGCGACGGACCGCAAACAGCGCCTGATCCAAGTGGCCTGCCGCCCTGGGATCGTCGGCCTGGTCGAAGACCGCAAACACTACTGGCAGACGTTGCAGTTCTTGGCCGGTCAGCGCGACGCGGCTGTGTCCGCCGCGCACCGGACCGCGATCGGCGAATTGACAGCACGCTACGAGGAGGCGTTGGCGGCGCGCGAGGACTCCCTCGACCAGATCGCGGCCGCGATGGCTGATTTGGCTTCCTCTGGCGATGCCGCGCCATCTGCTTTCGGGTTCGGCTTCGGCGGCGGAGCCGGTGTTGGCGGTGGCGCCCAAGCTGGACCGGGCGCGGCGCCTGGCGCCGGGGACGCCGGGGCCGGCGCCGATCGGCCGATCTGGCTGGACCCGGCCGATGAGGCGACCTGCAATGACTGCGGCACTTGCTACCAGGAGCTGCCGCAGCTGTTCGAAAAGACGACCATGGTGGTGGACGGAGAAGCGCGCGTGGTGGCTCGGATGATCGCCGGTTCGCTGGACTCGCTCGAGGTCACACCCGAGTTGACCAAGCGCATGGCGCGAGTCAAGGCCAACTGCGACGCGGAGATCATCAAGTGAGCACCAATGTCGGCGAGTGGGCCGCTGCCAAAGCGACCCTGGACGCCAGCGCCTCGCGGCTGCGGGAGTTGGAGGCCACCGCCGAGGTGGCCTCGTTCAGCGGCCAGTTGAAAGTGCTGGAGCGGCGCTTGGCCGCCAACCCGCGGATGTTCCGGGACCTGTTCATAGCCGACGGGGCCATGGCGGTGGCCCAGGAGTTCCGCGGCGCCGAGCTGTCGGCGGGGTTCACGCGCCGCCTGTGGGACATTCTCCAGGCTGAAGACGACACCTCGCGGCTGGTCATGCGCTTCATCTGGAACCTGCCGGTGGGCAAGAAGCGCATGTTCATGCGGGCGTTGGACAACCACCTGGCGGCCGATTACCCCATGTTCGCCGGCTTGTCGCAGGATTGGCCGGCCGGAAACGGCATCCCGCCGTATATTCGCCCGGCCGAGGCCCGCTCGACCGACTTTGAACTGGTCAACAAGGGGTACCTGGGTTACATGGACCTCGGCTACACCCGGCGGGACGTGGACCTGTTCGTCTGGCTGGAGGCCATCCGCGACAAGCAGTGCGCCGACGCGCCCTGCGAACTGGGCAAGTTCCTGGCCGAGCACCGCGCGCCGATCGGCGGCTGTCCGGTTCGCATCCACATCCCGCAGATGTTCGAGCTGATCGGACGGGGCCAGTTCACCGAGGCGCTGGCGATGCTGGAGAAGGCCAACCCGCTGCCGAACGTGACCGGCCGGGTCTGCCCCCAAGAGCTCCAATGCCAAGGCGTCTGCTTGCACAAACACCCGATGTCGATTGGCCAGCTGGAGTGGTTCTTGCCGGAGCGGGACAAGCTGGTCGATCCGGACGCGGCGGCCCGGCGGTTCGCCGGCATGGCCGATCCCTGGACGCTGGCCGTGCGCCCGCCCGTGGCCGTGGTCGGGTCTGGTCCCTCCGGGCTGATCAGCGCCTATCTGCTGGCCGCCGAGGGCTTCCCGGTGACAGTGTTCGAGGCCTTCCACGAACTGGGCGGCGTGCTGCGCTACGGCATCCCCGAATTCCGGTTGCCGAACCAGTTGATCGATGACGTGGTCGCCAAGATCAAATTGTTGGGCGGCCGCTTTGTGACCAACTTCGTGGTCGGCAAGACCGCCACGCTGGCGGAGCTTCAAGCGGCCGGCTTCTGGAAGATCTTCGTCGGCACCGGGGCCGGGCTGCCGAAGTTCATGGGCGTTCCCGGCGAGCACCTGCTCGGCGTCATGTCCGCCAACGAGTTCCTGACCCGGGTCAATCTGATGCAGGCCCACCGCGAGGCGGCCGAGACGCCGCTGCCGCCGGTGGCGGGCCAGAACGTGATCGTGGTGGGCGGCGGCAACACCGCCATGGACGCGGCCCGAACGGCCAAGCGTTTGGGCGGCAATGTGACCATCGTCTACCGGCGCACCCAGGCCGAGATGCCGGCCCGCGTCGAGGAGCTTGAACACGCCCTCGAAGAGAAAGTCGGCCTGGCCGTCCTGCGTTCGCCCTCGGAGTTCCTGGGCGATCCCGACACCGGGTTTGTGACCTCCACGATCATCGACATCATGGAGTTGGGCGAGCCAGATGATTCCGGCCGGCGGCGTCCGGTGCGCACCGGACGCAGCGAGCCCATGCCGGTCGACTTGGTCATCATGGCGCTTGGAAACGCCGCCAACCCGATCATCAAGGATTCCGAGCCGCGCCTGGGGGTCTCGCGCTGGGGCACCATCAACCTAGACGGCGAATCCACTCAACAAACCACCCTGCCGGGCGTCTTCACCGGCGGCGACGCCGCTCGTGGAGGTTCCACGGCGATCATGGCGGCCGGGGACGGGCAATCGGCCGCGCGCGAGATTCTGGGCCTCGTGGACGCTCTGGCGCCGGATGCGGTCGGCGCGATGGTCAGCTCCGCCTTGGCCTACTCTGAAGCGGCCGCCGCCACACACACCATTGTCCGCAAGGTCTCCCTGTCCCCCGGCATCGAGGAGTTCGAGGTGCGGGCGCCGGCGGTGGCGGCCAGCGCCCAGGCGGGCCAGTTCGTGCGGGTGCTGCCCTGGACCGGCGGGGAGCTGATTCCACTGACGCTGGCGGACTGGGACACGGCCGCCGGCACCATCACGCTGGTGGTCCAAGATGTCGGCGCCTCCTCGCACCGGATCAACCAGATGGATGTCGGCGAAGCCTTCGCGGGCATCGCCGGCCCCTTGGGCCGGCCGTCCGACCTGCACAGTTATGGTTCTGACCAGACCGTGGTGTTCACCGCCGGCGGTCTTGGCCTGCCGCCGGTCTATCCGATCGCGCGCGAGCATCTGCGTCTGGGCAACCATGTCACCCTGATCTCCGGCTTCCGCTCGAAAGACCTGATGTTCTGGGACGGCGCCGACGAACGGGTCGGCCGCCTGCGGGCCGAGTTCGGCGCCCAGCTAGAAGTGGTCTACGCCACCAACGACGGGTCCTTCGGCGTCAAAGGCTTCGTCACCACGCCGCTGGCTGAGATGCTCGAGGCCGAGAGCGCTCGGCAGGCGGACGGGGCAGCGAGACCAGACGGCATCGGCGGCCGATCGATCGCCGAAGTCGTGACGATTGGGCCGCCGCTGATGATGCGGGCCGTCTCCGACCTGACCAAGCCCTACGGCACGCCCACGGTGGCGTCGCTGAACTCGATCATGGTGGACGCCACCGGCATGTGCGGCGCCTGCATGGTGCCGGTTGTGGTCGAGGGCAAGCTGATCCGCAAACACGCCTGCATCGACGGCCCCGAAATCGACTCGCATCTGATCGACTGGGACAAGTTCCTCCCCCGCTTCAACCTCTTCAAGACCCAAGAAGCGGCGGCCCGGGCGCGCCTCGGCCTGGCCTAGCCCGGCGCCCTGTCTGGCGACCGCGACTCAGCGGCGGTGGCGCCAGCCCCTCAGCGGGGCAAACGGCGCCGGGCCGCGGGGACGGCTAGATGACGCGGGCGGCCAGGACGCCTGCGATGCTCTTGATCTGTTCGAGCAGACCGGCCGGCAGGCCGCCGTCGACATCCACCAGCGTGTAGGCCACCTCGCCGCGCGACTTGTTGAGCAAATCGGTGATGTTGAGGCCGGCGGCGGCCAGCAGGGCCGAAATCTGACCGACCATATTAGGCACGTTCGAATTGGCGATGGCGATTCGGGAGGCGTTCTCAGCCCGGGGCAGCTCCGCGTCCGGGAAGTTCACCGAGTTGACGATGACGCCGTCCTCCAGATACTCCCTCAACTCGCGAGCGGCCATACGGGCCGAGTTCTCCTCTGCCTCGGCAGTCGAGGCGCCCAGGTGCGGCAGCGTGACCACGTTCTCATGGCAGTTCAACTCCGGGGTCGGGAAGTCGCAAACATAGCCGCGCAGAGTGCCCGCCTCAAGCGCCGCGACCACGGCGGCCTGATCGACGATCGGCCCGCGGGCGAAGTTCACCAACACCGCCGAAGGCTCCATCAGGGCCAATTCAGCCGCGCCGACCAGAGAGCGGGTGGAGTCCACCAGGGGCACATGCACGGTCACCACATCGGCGCGCTCAAGCAGCTGATTCAGGCTGGTGACCCGTTCGACCGAACTGGACAGGCGCCAGGCCCGCTCGACTGTGATCGCCGGGTCGTAGCCCATCACCTCCATGCCCAGGGAGGAGGCGGCGTTGGCGACCTCCACGCCGATCGCGCCCAAGCCGATCACCCCCAAGCGCCGCCCTGGCAGCTCGAACCCCACGAAGGCCTTCTTGCCGGCCTCGACTTCCTTGTTCATCGAGGCCGCGTCGCCGCGCAGGCGGTGGGCGAAGGCCGCCGCCGGAACAATGTTGCGGGCCGCCAAGAAGATCGCCGCCAACACCAATTCTTTGACCGCGTTGGCGTTCGAACCCGGTGTGTTGAAAACCGGGATGCCGCGTTTGGTGTATTCCTCGATCGGGATGTTGTTGACGCCGGCGCCGGCGCGCGCCACCGCCAGCAGCGACGGCTCGATCTCCACCCCGTGCAGGTTGAAGGAACGCAGAATGATCGCGTCCGGCTGCTCCAGGTCGGGGCCGACCACATAGGAGTCCTCCGGCAACTGGGTCAAGGCCGCCGGGCTGATCGCGTTGAGGGTGCGGATTGCGAAGGTCACCGTGACACCCTAGCCGTTCCGGCGCTCGAAGTCGGCCATGAAGTCGATCAGCGCCTGCACGCCCTGCGCCGGCATGGCGTTGTAGATGCTGGCCCGCATGCCGCCGACGCTGCGGTGGCCGCCCAGATTGGTCAGGCCCGCCTGGGCGGCCTCAGCCACGAAGGTCTTGTCCAGCGACGGGTCCGCCATCAAGAACGGCACGTTGGTCCATGACCGCGCGTTAGTCGCCACCGGGTTGGAGTAGAAGTCTGAGCTGTCGATGGCGCCGTAGAGGGCGGCCGCCTTGGCCTGGTTCCGCTCCCCCATCGCCGCCAGGCCGCCGGTCTCGGCGATCCACTCGAGGACCAGGCCGAGCAGGTAGATGGCGAAGGTCGGCGGCGTGTTGAGCATCGAATCGGCCGCCGCCATCCCGGCGTACTCCAGGACCGAGGGCGTGGCCGGGCGTGCCTTGCCGATCAGATCATCCCGCACTATGACGACGCACAGGCCGGCCGGGCCCATGTTCTTTTGGGCGCCCGCATAGATCAAACCGTAAGCCGACACGTCCAGCGGCCGCGACAAGATGGTCGAGGAGGTGTCCGCCACCAGCGGCGCCCCGCCGGTTTCGGGGATGTGGTCGAATTCGACCCCGCCAATGGTCTCATTGGGCGTGTAATGCAGATAGGAGGAGCCCGGCGCGATTTCGTATTCGCTTGGCGCGGGGACGGTGGTGTAGTTGGAATCCTTCTGGTCGGCGATCACCTCGACCTGAAGTCCCTGCCGCCGCGCTCCGGCGACCGCTTTTCCGGACCACGACCCGGTCCTCAAGAAACTCACCACGTCGCCGGGGGCGCTCAGGTTCATTGGCACAGCGTCGAACTGGGCGCTGGCGCCGCCCTGCAGGAACAACACTTTGTAGTTGTCCGGCACTGCCAACACCTCGCGCAGCAAGACCTCGGCTTGCTCCGCGCAGGACACAAAGTCCTTGCCGCGGTGTGAAACCTCCACCACGGACATGCCCGAGCCTTTCCAGTCGGTTAGCTCTGATTGGGCCCGCTCCAGGACGGCCAAAGGCAGCATCGCCGGCCCGGCCGAGAAATTGTAGACACGCATGCGCTCAATTGTGGCAGAGGCCGCGCGCGGTCGCGCCCAGACACGTCGGCGACGGCGCGCCCACACCGGCCTCAGCCGGTGACGAAGTCGATCAGCTCTTCAACCCGGCCGGTCAGCGCCGGCTCCAGGTGCGACAAGTGCGACACACGCGACAAGACGCGCCGCCAGGCGCGGGCCAAGTCGGCCTCGTTTCGGTGCGGCCAGCCCAGTTCACGCAGCACGCCGGTCTTCCAATCGACGCCGCGCTCGATCCTGGGCCAAGCGGCCAGGCCGAGGCGGTCCGGACGGACCCCCTGCCAGATGTCCACATAAGGATGCCCCAACACCAGGATCGAGCCGGGCTGACAGACCGCCCGCGCCGATTCGGCGATCCGCGATTCTTTCGAACCCGCCACCAGGTGGTCCACCAGGACGCCGAGCCGGGCCCCGTCGGCCGAGGGATCGAAATCGCGCACCCGGCCGAGCAGGTGGTCGATTCCGTCCAACGCCTCCACCACAACGCCCTCAAGCGCTAAGTCCTCGCCCCAGACCTTGGCGACCAACTCGGCATCGTGCCGGCCTTCAACCCAAATCCGCGAAGCTCTGGCGACCCGGGCCCGGGCGCCCGGCACCGCCAGGGAGCCCGAGGCAGTTCGCCGTTTCAACGTTCCCGGCTTCGGCCCGGTCGCCAGCGTCAGCACAACCGGCCGCCCGTCGATCAAGAAGCCCGGCCCCAGCCGGAAGCCGCGCACCCGGCCGTGGCGATCCTCCAATGAGACCACCAGCATGCCGCCGGCTTTCTCGACTTTGACGATCGCCCCCACCCAGCCGGTTTCGGCGTCTTCCAGCACCAGCCCGAGTTCGGCTTCCACTTTGTCCGATGCCGCCCGCCGCGCCCGGTGCGGGTCCTGCCTGAGGACGTCCGGCCCGTAGCGGTCCCAACCCCCGTTCACACCGCCACCGCCTGGTTCGGCCCTTCTATTGTGCTGCCGGCCGGACTGAGCCGACCGGCCCGGCCAGCGGGCATCCCAGCTACAGCGTTGGGGGCGCAGCGGTCCGCGTCACTCAACTGCGGCCGTCCCCGCCAGGTCGACGCCGGCCAGCCTCTCCACCAGGTCGCGGGCCGAGCCGGCCTCCGCCAGCACCGCCTCCACCTGGGTGCGGTTGCCGGCCAGCGGACTCGGCAGCGCGACCCTGGCGGCGCCTTCCGGCCAAGCCAGGGTGATGGAGTCCCAGCTGGCGGCGATGACGTTTTCGGGATACCGGGAGACGATCTCTCCCTTCAGGTACGCGCGGCTCGAAGTGGGCGGATGCTTGACCGCCCAGGTCAGCTCGGGTTCCTCGAAAAGCGTCTCGACCTGTCCTTTGGCCACCACGCCGGTGAACAGGGATCGATCTGGTTCGACATCGGTCCAGCGCAGATCCAACGCCCGCAGCTTGGGATGGTCCCAGGCCAGTTGGCCGCGTTCGCGCAAGGACTCCACCAGCCGGTACTTGGCCACCCATTCGACTTGCCGGCTCACTTCCATGGGATCGCGGGCCAGTCCCTCCAGCAGCGCCGCCCAACGGTCCATCAGATCGGCTGTTTCCTGATCGGGGAACCTCAGCGCGCGTTCGACGAAGTGGTGATACCGCCATTGCAACTCCACCGCGGTGGCGAGACCGCCGCCGCCCAGCGCCAACCCCTGCGAGACCGACAGATCGCGGCTGACCTGTTTGAACGCGTCCACAGGCGCCGCCAGGCGGGCGGATCTAGCCAACTCGGCCGCTTCACCGCTCGACCCGGCGCCCAGTGCTCGCAGGACCAGACCGGTGACGCCCAGCCGGACATAGGTGGCCACGGCCATCATGGTGGCGTCCCCCACAATCACATGGAGGCGCCGCCAACGGGCCGGATCGGCGTGGGGCTCGTCACGAGTGTTCATGATCGGCCGGTTCAAGGTGGTCTCCAGCCCGACCTCGGCCTCCACGAAATCGGCTCGTTGAGACAGCTGGAATCCGGGTTGTTGCGATCTCGTGCCCAAGCCGACCCGGCCGGAGCCGGTGAAGATCTGCCGCGTCACCAGGAAAGGCGTCATCCAGCCGACCAGCAAGTCCCAATCAACCGACCGGTCCACCAAGTAATTCTCATGCGTTCCATAGGACGCGCCCTGTCCGTCGGTGTTGTTCTTGTACAGGGACACCGGCCTGCCGGCCTGCGCCAGCAGTCGACCGGCTCGCGCCATCACCCGCTGGCCGGCCGCATCCCACAGAGCCGCTTCCCGCGCCGACATCGTCTCCGGGCCGGCATACTCCGGGTGGGCATGGTCCACGTACAGCCGTGCCCCATTGGTCAACATGGCCGCCCCCGCGCCGCCCCGGTCTGCGGCGGCGGAAACCGCCGGCGAGCGGACGGCATCGGGCACGGACACGTCCGTCAACAACGAGGGGTGGGCCGCCGCGCGGTCTAGATGGAAGCCCCGGGCGTCGTTGAGAGGGTCCTCGGAGCGGTAGTCCCACGGCGCCACGCGACCGTCTTGGGCCGCCTTATAGGCGCTCACCACCCAATTCGAGACCTCCACCGCGTTCCGGGAGGCCGGGGACAACACCCCGTATTCCGTCTCGATCCCAAAGGCGATCTCAGTCATGCCATCCCCCGATCTGTTGCCACCCATGGTGTCACGCCTGGCGTCGCGTTCGGCCTGGCGCCTGGCGTCACGCTCGCCGTCAGGCCTGCCGTCGCTCCTGCGGCCACAATCGCTGTCACAACCGCCGTCACGCCTCGACTTGGCGCCCGCCCGCCGCCAGCGTGCGCATGAACACAATCCGCTCGCCTTTGCGGCCGGACACCCTGGCCCAGTCGTCGGCGTTGGTGGCGCCGGGCAGGTCTTCGTTCTCCGCGAACTCGGCCGCCACGGCGGCGGCCAAATGCGCCCTCGAAATTCCCCGGCGCCCGTGTTCCAGTTGGTCTTTGATAGCCGCCTTCTTGGCCCGGTCGACGATATTGCGGATCATCGCCCCGGAAGCGAAATCCTTGTAGTAGAGGACCTCCTTGTCGCCAGAGGCGTAGGTGACCTCGAGGAAGCGGTTGTCCGGCGTGGTCCCGTACATCAAATCGACGGTGTCTCGAATCATTGTCGCGATGTCCTCGCCCGCGGCCATCGGCAGGCCCTCGACCAGGTACTTTGAGAAGATTTCGGCCGCGCCGGCACGATCTGGACGCTCGATCTTGATTTTCACGTCCAGGCGTCCGGGCCTGAGAATGGCCGGATCGATCATGTCCTCCCGGTTCGACGCGCCGATCACGATCACATTCTCGAGCGTCTCCACCCCGTCGATCTCGGCCAGCAGCTGCGGCACCACCGTGGTCTCCACGTCTGAGGACACACCCGAGCCGCGGGTCCGAAAAAGCGATTCCATCTCATCGAAAAAGACCACCACCGCGCCGCCCAGTTGGGCCTTCTCGCGAGCCCGCCCGAAGACGGCCCTGATCTGGCGCTCGGTCTCGCCAACGTACTTGTTGAGCAGCTCCGGCCCTTTGATGTTCAGGAACACAGCCCTCTTCGCGTCCTCCCCCGCCAACGACCTGGCCACCGCTTTGGCGATCAGAGTCTTGCCGCAACCGGGCGGCCCGTAGAGCAGAACGCCTTTGGGAGCGCGCAAGCGGTGCTCCCGGTACAGCTCCGGATGCCGGAACGGCAACTCGACCGCGTCACGGATCTGGTTGATCTGCGCCCCCAGCCCGCCGATGTCGCTGTACGAGACGTCGGCCACGTCATCGGCGGCGAGGTCCTCGGCGTGCGAACGCGACACGACTTCAAAGGCGAAACCGCTGCGCTGGTCGATCGCCAGACTGTCCCCCGGGCGCAACTTCAGGCCGATCAGCGACCCGGCCCGGCGCAACACCATCTCCTCCTCGGCACGGCCCTGCACCAGCAAGCGGTCCTCGCTGAGGACCTCTTTGACCGCCGCCACCTCGCCTGTGCGCTCGAAAGATCCGGCCCGCAACAGCGCCATCGTTTGGCTGAGGGCCACGGTTTGGCCCGGGAGCAGGGCCGCGCGATTGACCTCGGGCCCCACGCCGACCCGCAGCCGGCGGCCCTGTTGAACCACATCCGCCGAGCCATCCTCGTTCCAACCCCAAAACAGCGCGTAGCCGCCGGGCGGCTGGGTGAGGTCGGTGACCTGACGGCGGGCTTCGGCCAACTGCTGGCGCGCCGAGACCAGCGATTGGCTCAGGCGCCGGTTCTTCTCCTCCAGCGAGGCGGCCCGCGCCACCTGTCGATCATATGGGCTCTGCTCAGGCACGCCCTTAACCCTATGGCCCAGACCAGTGCTCTGGGGGTTCCAATCGGATCTGCGGGTGCGGGGTCCGGCGTGCGAACAAGGAGGGCAGGCGCGGTGGGCTGGTTGGCCTGGAACCGCAGGCCTGCGTCGCGTTGACTACCTTGCGGAATTCAGCACAATCACCGTCCCCTTGCGTATTCGCTCGCGCCCGGCGGATCCCGGGCGGATCGGGTCAGATGCCGCGGACGCCGTCCCAGGGGCGCACCAGGGCCAACAGTGCGACAACCGGCAGGGGGCCGAGGATCACGCAGGTCGCGGCGCGCTGGCCGGCTACCGGCAGGGTGGCCACCATCACCGTCGAGCTGAAACCGCCGATCCGAGCGTCGGCCAGGGCCACGGCATCGACCTCAAGGCTGCCGCCCTCGGCCAAGGCGGCCGGACGGCCCGGCGTTCAATGCCGTCAACGCTGACCAGAGGCGTGTTGTGGGCCAGGCGCTGGCCTGGCGCCATCAGGATCTGATCGACCAGGCCATGCCAAACCGGGGCGGTCAACTCTGCGGCCGGCGACCAGTCGAGCGTCAACCCGACTTCGCGGATTTCGCGCTCAGGCGCCGCCTGGACGGCCGCGAACACCGGCTCGACCGGCGCGAATCCGGCCTCCGCCTCACGCCGTTCGAGCAGCGCCAACCCAGCCAACGGCAGGGCTGCCCATGCCACCAGACCGGCGGCGGCCATCAGGCGGGCGAACCATCGCATGGCCGTCGGTAACTGCCTCCGAAATACGGCACTTCTGGGTAGAGCTCACCCACCCCCGCCTCAGCGCAGTTCATGACCACGCTGCCGCGCTCCAGGCCGATCGCTGGATCCTCAACCAGCTCGGCCAGCGACCGAAACTCCGGGGCCGGAGCCAGCCCTAGCTCGTTGAGGCATTCCAAGACATACTGGCGCAACGGCTCATCCATCACCCCGCCGGTGCTCGCCGTGTAGCCCCAGGTCAACAGCTCCAAATCGTAATGGTCATAACAACCGTTGACCTTCTCGCCAAACTCGGCCTGGTCCGGGTCCGGTTTCGGGTCCTGCCCGTTCCAATCCCATAACAATCCGGCCAAGGTGCCGTCCACCGGGTTGCGGAACGGCTCGGAAGCCGTCAGGTTGAGGCCCAGCCCCTCGACGCAGCGCGCCCATTGGTCTTCAGCCCACTCCAACTCGTCATAAGTCACCGAACCGTCCTCGAGTTTGTCCAGCGCCCAGTAATCGGCGGCTCTGGCCTCGGCCAGCACCCCCTCAAAAGTCGTCAAGTCGGCCTCCCCGCCACCTACCGCGCAGCCACCCCAGCTCAACATTGCCAGGCACAGCATCCAGCCAAGGAGGCGTTCTCCGACCACCACAGCCTCTCCTACGTGTTCTTGAAGGTGCTAACCCGACCAGTGCCGTCCGCCCTCAGGCGTAAAGATACCTGGGGCCTGAATCGGGCCGACGCTGGCCACATTCTTACCGGTGAATTGGCGGCCGGTCACGCCCGTTCCCACTCGCAGCTGTACCGCCACAGTGCAAGTTCAGCCGGAACGCGAAGTGACGGCGCGGAACACCGGAGGGGTCTTATCTTGTCCACGACGACATTCCGAAGTAGGTCCCGAACCAATAGTCAGTCCGCGACTTGTCACCAAACGCCTGTGCCGGGGTTCCCGGCGACACTAACACGCTAAGCCCCGTGAGGGCGGCGCATGCGACGACGGCAATTGTTCGCCGAAATCTCATAGTGTCCGCCAACTTTCTATTGCACTTTGACTGCAACCTTCCTGACCTCCAGGTTAAGTTGGGCTTATCGTCGCCCTGTAGGCCTTGAAGCCTACCGAAGGGGGCACCGGCGCAGTGCCCTACAAGCGGCGGATCAGGGCCAAGAACATAGCGTCGGTGCCGTGGCGATCAGTCCACAGTTGGACCATGCCGTCTTCGCCGACCGCGTTTTCGGGGATCATGGCCACCACGCGGGCGTCGATAACGGCTGCGTCTTCGCGTTCGGCCAGGACGTCCTGGACCACCAGCCTGGTTTCCGCCAGATGCGGCGAGCAGGTGGTGTAGGCCAGCACGCCGCCCGGTCGGGTCGCGTTCAACCCGGCCCGCAGCAGTTCGCGCTGGAGCGGCCCCAGACTGCCGAGATCGGCCGGCGAGTGCCGCCAGCGCGCCTCCGGCCGGCGCCTCAACGCGCCCAGGCCAGTGCAAGGCACGTCCACCAGCACGCGGTCGAATTGGCCTTCGACGTCGCGACCGTCTAGTTCCGTGACGGTGACGGCTGGCCCCAGCCGCCGAACCGCGCCGCGCACCAGTTCCGCCCGGTGTGGTTGCGGTTCGTTCGCGGTCAGCCGACCGCCTCTTTCTTGCACGATGCCGCCCAGCAAAGCCGCTTTCCCGCCCGGGCCGGCGCACAGGTCCAGCCAGTCGCCTTGATCATCTTCGAGGGGGGCTTCCGCCAATGCCCAGACCATCAACTGCGAGCCCTCGTCTTGGACGGCGGCCTGGCCGTGGCGGATCGCCAGCAGATCGCCCGGCGCTCCACGCTCCATGATCACGGCGCTGGGCGCGAACTGACCGGGCCGAGCGGGCTTCTTGAATCGGGCTTCAACTTGCGCGGATAGCTGCTCGGCGGTGATCAGTCCCGGCCGCGCCGCCAACGTCACCGGCGGCTGGCCGTTGTCGGCGGCCAACACCGCCGGCAGGTCGGCCGCGTCCCGGCCCGTCCCTTTGAGCGCTTGACGCAGAGTCCGAACCACCCAGGCGGGGTGGGAGTGCCGGATCGCCAGCGCCTCCACCGAGTCATCTGCCTGGGGCGCGACCTCTTCAAGCAGCGCCTCATAAGGCCCTTCGGTCACGGCTCGCAGCACCGCGTTGACGAATCCAGCCGGTCCGGCGCCAATGTCCTCGCGTGCGATCGCCACCGTGGCCGCCACCGCCGCATGATCCGGCACCCGCATGGCCGCGATCTGATGCAGCCCTAACCTGAGCACATCCATGACCGGGCTGTCGATTTGTTCGCGACCAGACACTTTGGCGATGACCGCGTCATACTGGCCACGCATCCGAATGGCGCCATAGCCCAGTTCTGTGGCGAAGGCCGCATCGCGCCCGCTCATGCCGCGGTCGGTCAGCATAGCCGGCAGCGCCAGATTGGCATAGGCTCCACGATGCACCGCCCTGAGCAAGTCGTAGGCGGCCAAGCGCGGTGCGTCGGCGTCGCGCTGGCGTTCCGAAGGCGCTTGCGCGGACCAGCCTCGGCGCGGACCGCGCCCTTCCCCGCCGCGCCCTTCCCCGCCGTGCCGTCCCTCGCCACGCCCTTCCCGCGAGTCGCGTTCCCAGGAGCGACCGTTGTCCTGACTAGCGCCTGCGTCGCCGTTCTGGCCGGCGTCGTCAGGGCCGTCTTCGTACTGGCCGTCTTCATGTTGGCCGTCTTCATGTTGGCCGTTCTTGCCCGCGCTGCCATCGTCCTGGGCTAGTCCCTCGTCTTGAATGCGAGTCTCCTCCAACACGCCATCCTCATCCGTGCGGCCGGAATCCGATCCAACGGCCCGGTCCGATCCGCCGTAGCGGCCTTCGGGGCGCCGGGCGCCGCCGCGTTCGCCACCGCCCTCCCGACGTTGTCCCCCGCCGTCGCGCCACCCGCCGCCGGAGCGGCCGCCGCCATCGCGCCACCCACCGCCGGAGCCGGAGCCACGGCCGCCGGGACGCGACCAATCGCGCTCTCCCTGACCCTCCCGGCGCTGCCCGCCGCCATCGCGCCACCCGCCGCCAGAACCGCCACGGCCGCCATCGCGCCGGTCGCCACCACCATCACGCCAACCGCCGCTGGGACGGCCCGCTCCATCGCGCCGGTCGCCACCGCCAGACGCGCCTTCGGGCCGCCAGGGCCGGCCAGAACTCCCCGAACGGTCCTCGCCCGATCGACGTCCACCGCCATCACGCCAACCCCCGCCAGAGCCGGAGCCACGACCACTCGAACGCGACCAGTCACGGCCGCCCTGACCCTCCCGGCGCTGCCCGCCATCGCGCCACCCGCCACTGGAACGGCCTGCGCCATCGCGCCGGTCGCCACCCCCTGACGCGCCGTCGGCCCGCCAGGGCCGGCCAGAATTCCCGGAACGATCCTCGCCCGACCGACGCCCACCGGCCCAATCAGAACGGCCGCCGCCATCACGCGATCCGCCGTCAGAACCGGAGCCACGGCCACTCGAACGCGACCAATCGCGCTCGCCCTGGCCCCCCCGGCGTTGCCCGCCGCCATCGCGCCACCCGCCGCCAGAGCCGCCACGGCCGCCATCGCGCCGGTCGCCACCGCCGTCACGCCAACCGCCGCCAGAGCCACGGTCGCCCGAACGCGACCAGTCGCGCCCGCCTTGGCCCTCCCGCCGCTGGCCGCCGCCATCGCGCCGGTCGCCACCGTCAGACGCGCCCTCGGGCCGCCAAGGCCGGCCAGAACTCCCCGAACGGTAATCGCCTGACCGACGACCGCCGCCGCCATCGCGCCACCCGCCGCCAGAACCGGAGCCGCGGCCGCCTGAACGCGACCAATCGCGCTCGCCCTGGTCCTCCCGGCGCTGCCCGCTGTCGCGCCACCCGCCGCCAGACCCGCCACGACCGCTATCGCGCCTGTCGCCGCCGCCATCTCGCCATCCACCGCCAGAACCGGAGCCACGGCCGCTCGAACGCGACCAGTCACGGGCGCCTTGGCCCTCCCGACGCTGCCCGCCGCCATCGCGCCAACCCCCGCCCGAGCCGCCACGACCGCTATCGCGTCTGTCGCCACCACCATCTCGCCATCCGCCGCCAGAACCGCCACGGCCGCCATCACGCCGTCCACCGCCGGAGCCACTGCCGCCGGAACGCGGCCAGTCGCGCTCGCCCTGGCCCCGACCGGACCCCGAGCCGGACCAGGACCGATCTGCGCCCTGACCGCCGCGCCCACCATTGGGGCTGCCGGAGCCCGCGCCGCGGCCCCGCGCTGGAGAATCTCCGCGCCCTTCCTTGGCGGAGCGGTCAACACCGGCGCCGCCGGCCCCGTGACGACCGGCCTTGCCGCTGGACTCCCCAGCGTCACCCGATCCCTGCTGTTCGCCGCCGCCCGGACGGTCTGACTCCTGGCTCACTCTCCGAACCTCTCGCTTGTCTCGGCCGACCATGCGCCGAGGCGCGCGCCGCGCGCCCAAGCGTCCGCCGGCATCCACGTCTTGCCGGCCGGCTCGACCTCGCCCAGGGCTGCCCAGCCGCTACCTGTCCGGACCAACACGGCGTGTTTCAGCGCGATCAGCGCCCCCGGCGGGGCAGAGCCAGGCAAAGGCTCCGCGTCCTCCCGGCCAGGTTCTGGTCGAACAGTCAGAGGACCGATCCTCAAACGCTGGCCGCCAAAAGTGGTCCACGCTCCGGGCGCCGGCGTGCAGGCGCGGACCTGTCGGTCCACCGCCAGGGAAGGCGCCGACCAGTCGATCCGGGCGTCATCGGATGTCACCTTGCGGGCGTAGCTGACGCCCTCCAGACTCTGCGGCTGCGGGCGAGCTTCGCCGGTCTCCACCAGATCCAAAGTTGTGACCAGCAGTTTCGCGCCGTCCACAGCCAGTGTGTCAAGGACTTCTCCGGCGGTCGCCCGGGCTGGGACCTGGTAGGTGAGCTGCCCGAAAACCGGGCCGGCGTCGAGTTCTTTGACTATCTGGAAAGTCGTGGCGCCGGTGATCTGATCGCCGGCCCAGATGGCCCGCTGCACGGGCGCGGCGCCGCGCCAAGCCGGCAGGAGCGAAAAATGCAGATTGATCCAACCGTGGCGGGGTATGCTCAACGCCGCCTCGGGCAGAAGGGCACCGTAGGCGACGGTCGCCACCGCGTCCGGCCGGAGCTCCTTCAACTGATCCAGAAAAGCGCCATCACCGGGATCTCGGGGCTTGAGAACCGGCAGAGCCAGGGCCGCCGCCGCCTCGGCCACCGGCGACGCCAGCATGTGTCGCCCGCGGCCGGCAGGTCGATCAGGCCGGGTGATGACGCCCACCAGTTCGTGCCCCGACTCGGCCAGCGCCGTCAGAGACGCAACGGCGACGGGTGGAGTGCCGGCCAGAAGGATGCGCATCCAAGGAACCTTAGTCGAGTTCGCCATCCACCCTCACCCGAACACCGAGACTTTGGCCCGTGGCTGACTTCTCGCGGACGACTTGTCTGATCCGCCCAATCACCTCTTTAGCCTGCGGCGCAGGAATCAACAGAACGGTCTTGTCCGCTATGGTTCGGACCCGGACCTCGGCTGGCAGCCCCAGCGCCGCCACAAACCCGGCCACAGCCCCAGCCCCAGCGCCGCCGGCGGAGTCGAGCACGGCCACGGCACTCGTTCCCGAAGAACGAGAGCTTCGCTTCCCCGGCGCCTCGGTCAAGACGACCGCCTTCGTGGCCGGCGGCAGGCCCAGTTCACGCCGTTCTGCCAATTCGCGTTCGGCGAGCCCCACGGGGTCCCACCGGACCAGCGCCTGCGCGGCCGGTCCACCGTCCGAACCGAGCAACAGGACCTCACCGCGGGGTCTGACCAGTCCGGCCCCGCCCATCCAAATACGCAGGGCGTCCACCGCGGCGTCAAGTTCGGGCCGGCCGGCCCAGGCGCGCGCGTCCAGCAAGATCGCCGCGGCGTAACCATTGACGGCGCTTGGTTCCGCTCCCGGCGTAGCCACCACCAGGACCGGCTCCGGGCCAACGCGCTCCACAATCCCCACATCCTCGCCCGAACGCGCCAGCCGACTGGCCGGGAAGGCGCGGGCGATTTCCTCAGCCGTCCTGATCAGCCCGAACACCTCGTGTGCCGCGCTCGGCACTTGTATCAGAACCGGCCCCAGGCTCAGACCCCGCCGGACCAGCCTGAAGGCCGCCTCCGGAAACCGGGTCAGCGCGGTGGTCCCTTCGCGCGCCAAATCCTCCACCGTCGGCGCGTTCACAACCGGTGTCGCCGCCCGTACCTGAGATCGGCTGGGGCTCAGCGCCGCCAGCCAGCCGCTTTCGACCAGGGCCTGTGCCTGGACGCTCCGCGTCATCCCCGCCACCAACAAGTCCGTCCGCTCCTGGGCGGCCCTCACAGTCAGAACCGTGCGGGCGTGGGCGTAGGGCGCGCGCGGCTCGCGCAAGGCCGGATCGCCGTCGTTGAGCAGTACCAGCAGGCCCGGCCTGGCCAGCGGAGCGAAGGCCGCCGCTCTGGTTCCGACCAATACGTCCAACGCGCCCGATGCCGCCGCCCAATAGGCCTCCAACCGCGCCTCCGGCCCGTCCCCGGCCACCAGCCGGCCGATCACGGGACCCGCCTCGCGGCAGTCCGCTGCCAGCTCCGGCGCTCGGCCGGACCAGTCCCCCTGGCCTGGCGGCGCCAGGCCAGGGTCCCGATCCCGGCCACGGCCGTCTGACTCGATCCCCGCCAAAATGCCGGCCAAATCGGCCGGCGGCGGCCTGCGCTGGCAGGACTCGGCGTCCTCGGGTTCGCTCAGCGCCCGCAGCACGGATGCCACCAGACGCTCTGACGGGGCGATGATCAACGTTTGCCGCCCGGCGGCGCGGGCCGCGTCGACTGCTGCCCGTAGCCCGCGGAACAGGTCCGGCCCAGGCCGGCAGGCCCATGCCACCCGGCTGGGAGACCGCTCCGCCAGGGCATCGTTTGACACGCCCTCGGCCGCTGCCTGACTATCGCCTGCGGCCAGGTCGCCGCCAGTCAGCTTGCCGGACTCTTCAGCGCCTGACGACGCGGCCGCCAAGAGCTTTTCGGTGGCCACGTGGGCGGCTGGAATCGCCAGTCTGAGCACGTCTGAGACCGTGCCGGCCTGCCTGGCGGCGACGGCATTGGCCAGACGCCACAGCCCCGCTGTCAACAGCACCAGTCCGGACGACACCGCGCTGATCGGGCTCAGTTTGCCGGTGTGATCGGAATGCTCCCGGCGCTCCACTATGAAGCCCCCCACCCGCCGCCCGTTGAACGGCACCCTGACTCTGACGCCAGGGCGAGCGGCCGCATCAAACCTCGCCGGCACCAAGTAGTCAAAGGTTCGGTCCAGAGCCGGGCTGGGAAGGTCCAGGGTCACCACGGCCACGGGACGCCGAGCGGCTGGCTCAGATCCCGGTCGTGGCGGCCGGCGCACCGCCTGGCGCGGCGCCCCCAGACCAGGCAGGACACCCTGCTCACCGCTCAAGACAGACCTACTTCTGTTGTTCCTGGACGCCGCCGCCGCCCGATCGGGCGGCGGGGGCGCAAGAGAATCGGGCCACGACCTTCCCGACTAGATCGCCGCCAGCAGCGCATCCGTCCGGTCGGCGCGCTCCCAACTGAAACCGGGCCGGCCGAAATGCCCGAACGTGGCCGTGGCGCGATAAATCGGCCGCAACAAGTCAAGCGCCGCGATGATCGCGGCCGGGCGAAGATCGAAAACCTCGGTCACAGCGGCGGCCAAGGCCGCATCCGAGACCTGGCCGGTTCCGAAACTGTCGACCGCGACGCTGATCGGCTCGGCCTTGCCGATCGCGTAGGCGACCTGGACCTCGAGGCGGCGGGCCAACCCGGCGGCGACCAGATTCTTGGCCACCCAACGAGCGGCATAGGACGCGGAACGGTCCACCTTTGAAGGGTCCTTGCCGCTGAACGCTCCCCCGCCGTGCCGGGCCATCCCGCCGTAGGTGTCGACAATGATCTTGCGTCCGGTCAGGCCGGTGTCGGCAGCCGGCCCCCCGACCACAAAACTGCCGGACGGGTTGATCAGGACCCGTCCGACCCGATCCCAGCCAGTTTGTTGGATCACCGGATCGATCACAGCCGCGCGCAGGTCGGCGGCCAGTTGGTCCTGATCGACTCGGGGCGCATGTTGGGCCGACACAACCACCGTGTCCAGCCCGACCGGTCGTTCCTGCCGGTAGGCCACGGTCACTTGGGTCTTGCCATCCGGTCGCAGGTAGTCAAGCTCTCCGGCCAGCCGCACCGCCTCAAGCCGTTCGGCCAGTTGATGGGCCAGGTGAATCGGCAGGGGCATCAGCTCCGGAGTCTCATCAACCGCGTAGCCGAACATCATGCCCTGGTCACCGGCGCCTTGTTCGGCGATCGCGTCCAGCCGCCCGCCCAGGCGGGCCTCGACCGAATGGTCGACGCCGGCGGCGATCTCGCGGCTCTGCTCTTCGATGAGCACCGACACGCCGCAACTGGCGCCGTCGATGCCGGCCTCAGCCGCGTCGTAACCCTGATTCAGCAACACTTCGCGGGCCACGTCCGCCACCGGCACATAGCTGTTGGTGGTGACCTCCCCGGCCACCACCACCTGGCCGTGCGAAATCATCGACTCCACAGCCACCCTGGCCTCAGGATCGGCTTCCAGCAGACCGTCCAAGACGGCATCGGAAATCTGATCGCATAGTTTGTCCGGGTGCCCGCCGGTGACCGACTCTGACGTGAACAATCTGGTCTCACTCACGGCGTCAACCCTAGCGGCGCCCTACGACAGCGAGTTCGGAAACCGGCTGGCCCGGCCAGCCGGCCGGCCCCGCGCCGGGCCAATGAGCCCACCAGGCGACCTGGCCTCACATCGCCAACCCAAGACCTCGGCCGGCTCGCCGCCCGGCCTCCAGTCACACCCTCAAAGGCTCTTGGCCAGCCAGGGACGGACTGTGTCCAGGATCGCTTCGGCCACGTCGCCTTTGGAGGCCGCGATTTCGCCCAGCCGCTCCCCGTCGCGGGACAGCAGCACCACATCGTTCGTGTCTCCGCCAAAGACCGCCCCACCGGCGACTACGTTGACCACCGTCAAGTCGGCCTGCTTGCGCCTGGCTTTGGCGAGGCCATGCTCCAGGGCAGAGCCGAACTGATCACCGGTCTCCGCCGCGAAGCCCACTATCACCTGACCCGGACGGCGCCGCTCCACCAGGCCGGCCAGAATGTCGGGGTTGGGCACCAGTTCCAAAGACAGGCCGTCCTTGCCATGCCGCTTGATCTTGCTGGTCGAAGCCTCGGCCGGACGGAAATCCGCCACCGCCGCCGCCATCACCACCAGGTCGGCATCGGCGGCGCGTTCTGTCATGGCGGCCTGAAGCTCCAGCGCGGTCTCCACCTGCGCCACCTCGACGCCGAACGGCGGCGGCGCCGACACGTTGGCGGCCACCAAGGTCACCTCCGCGCCCCGCCGGGCTGCGGCGGCGGCGATCGCCAAGCCCTGCTTGCCGGAGGAACGGTTGCCCAAGAAGCGCACCGGGTCCACTGGCTCGCGCGTCCCGCCAGCTGACACCAGCACTCTTAGCCCGGCAAAATCCGCTGGCCGCAGCAAACCCTGGACCGCCGAGAAGATGTCTGTGGGCTCAGCCATCCGGCCTCGGCCGGAATCCGAGCCGGTCAACCGGCCAGCCGGCGAATCGAGCACCGTCACACCCCGGGCCCGCAAGGCGGCCAAGTTCGCGACTGTGGCCGGATGCTCCAACATGGCGGTGTGCATGGCCGGCGCCACCACCACCGGCGCCCGCGTGGCCAAGAGAGTCGCCGTCAGCAGATCGCTGGCTCGACCAGCGGCGTAGCGCGACAACAAATCGGCCGTGGCCGGCGCCACGACCACCAAGCGGGCCTCGCCGGCCAGCGCCACGTGGTCCACGCCGGCGGCCTGGTCGAACACCGAGGACCGCACCGGCCAACCGGTCAGCGCCTCGAAGGTGGCGGCGCCAACAAAGCGCAAAGCGTTTTCGGTCGGCACCACCCGGACGGCATGTCCCGCCTCGGTCAGCAACCTGATCAGGGCCGGGGTCTTGTAGGCGGCAATTCCGCCTGCGACCCCCACCACGATCACGCTGGCGTCACTCCCCAGAGGGTTCGATGGTCAAAAGGCCCCGGTTGATCTCACGCATGGCGATGGACAGCGGCTTCTCCTGCGGCCCCGCCTCGACCAGCGGGCCGACGTGCTCCAGCAGCCCTTCGTTCAACTGGGCGTAGTAGCCGTTGATCTGGCGGGCGCGCTTCGCGGCATAGATCACCAGCGCGTACTTGGAGTCGGTAACCTCAAGCAAATCGTCGATTGGCGGGTCGGTGATGCCCTCGGGGTTGGCTGTGGTACCTGACAATGAACAATCCTTCCAACATCAATTAGCCGAGCCGACTTAGTCTAGCCCCATAATCGCGGCCAGTCGCGTCACGGTCCGGTCCAAGTCGTCATTCGTCAGCACGAAGTCGAACTCGCCGCGCGCTCTCACCTCGCGTTCAGCGGTCGCCAAACGGAGCAGCCGCTGGCCCTCGTCCTCGGTGCCGCGGGCGATCAACCGGCGCTCCAATTCCTTCCACGTGGGAGGCATCAGGAAGACCTGCAGCGCGCCAGGCATCGACTGGCGGATCTGACGCGCGCCCGCCAGATCAATCTCTAGCAGAGCCGGTCGCCCCGCGCCCAAAGCGTCCTCGACCGCGAGCCGGGGCGTGCCGTAGAGGTGACCGTTGTATTCGGCCCATTCCAGCATGTCCCCGGCCACCACCGCGGCCTCGAAAGCCGCCCGCGAAATGAAGAAGTAACTGACGGCCTCGACCTCGCCGGGCCGGGGCCGCCTGGTTGTGGCGGAAATCGAAAGGTAGACCTTTGGGTAGCGCTCAGCGATGAGGGCCGCAACTGTGCCTTTGCCGACCCCAGAGGGGCCCGCCAATACCGTCAGGCGAGTTGGCGCCCACACCACCGGTGTTCAGCCGAAACGCTCGATCAGCTGTTCCCTTTGATGCGGGCCGAGGCCGCGGATGCGCCGCGACTCAGAGATGCCGATCTCGGTCATGATGGCCTTCGCCTTGACCTTCCCCACCCCGGGCAAGGCCTCGAGGAGGGCGGCGACCTTGATCTTGCCGATCACATCATCCTCTTGCCCCATGGCGAGCACTTCGGAGAGCGATCCCTGGGACGCCTTGAGGCGGTTCTTCACCTCAGCTCGTGCTTGGCGGGCTTCGGCCGCTTTCTTGAGGGCCTCAGCCCGCTGTTCCGGAGTCAATGGAGGTAGAGCCATTACCTATATCCACCTTTGGTGCCTTAGTTGGACTTGGACAGTCACAATCTAACCGTTGACCTGGGATGACGCAACGGCTTCAGGCCTAGATTCCGAGAAAACTGAGATTTGCCACGGTTTGGCGCACCGCCGCGACCACCCGTTCGGGGTCCGGTCCCGCCCCCGCCAAGGCCCGCGATGCCGTTGCCAGGACCAGGTTCCGGGCCGGGCCGAAAACTCTCCGCAAGTCAGCTGGCTGCCCCCCTTGGACGCCTAGGCCAGGGGCCAAAATAGGGCCTCCGACCTGGGAGATCATTTGGGCGCCGGCGGGTGGCAGAGAGCCGATGGTGGCGCCGATGACGACCCCCACGCCGCCCATCGGCAGCGCCCCCGCGTTGGCCTGGCTGACCGCCTGGATGATCGATTCGCCGACCTGGATTCCCCCCACGGTGACCGCGCGCTGAACCGAGGCCCCTTCTGGATTAGAAGTGAAGGCCAATACGAAGACCCCGCGCCCATTCTCGGCCGCCAGCTCCAACGCCGGCGCCAGCGAGCCGAAGCCCAGATAGGGACTGAGCGTGATGGCGTCGGCCGCCAGCGGCGAGTCGTCGGCCAGGTAGGCCTCGGCGTAACCACGCATGGTCGAGCCGATGTCGCCTCTCTTCACGTCCAAGATGGTCAACATCCCGACCTGCCGGGCGAAGGCCAAGACTGCTTCCAGCGCCGCGATCCCTTTCGACCCGTGCCGCTCGAACAAGGCCGATTGCAGTTTGACCGCGGCCGCCCCTCCGGTCAGAGCCGATTCGATCATCGACCGCCCGAAGAAGGCCAGGTTCTCCGGCGTGTCCGCCAGCCCCCAGTCCGCCAGCAGCCAGGGATGGGGGTCGATGCCGACGCACAGGTGGCTGCCCCCCGCCAGTTGGGTGTGCAGCCGCGCCGCGAAAGTGCTCATGCCTCAGTCCTTTGCAGGGGTTCAACGCTGAGGGGTCCCACCAGCTGGGCCTCGATCGCTTGGACGGCGGCGGCCAGCTGTTGGGTGGTGGTGACGATCGGCCTGTCCATGGCGGTGATGGCGGCCCGGATCTCATAGCCGTCTGCTCGCGAGCCCGCCCCCGAAGGCGTGTTCACCACCATGTCGACTTCGCCGGAGTGGATCAGGTCCACCACCGTCCGGCGGCCTTCGCCTTCGGAGACTTTCAGGACCTCGCGGCAGGGGATCGAGTTGCGCCTCAGCACCGAGGCGGTGCCCTCGGTGGCGAGGATCTCGAAGCCGAGTTCGACCAGGCGCTTGACCGGAAACAGGATGGAGCGTTTGTCCCGGTCCGCCACGGACACAAAGACGCGGCCCTGACGCGGCAGTCCCCCGTAGGCCGCGACCTGCGACTTCGCGAAGGCGGTCGGGAAATGCGGATCGCGGCCCATGACCTCGCCGGTCGAACGCATCTCCGGGCCGAGCACGGTGTCGACGATCTTGCCCTCGGCGGTGCGGAAGCGCGCGAACGGCAGCACCGCCTCCTTGACGGCGATCCGATCGACTTCCAGGGCCAGTGCTGAGGAGCTGGCCGGCAGGTGCCCCTGGGCCTTCAGCTCAGCGATCGACGCGCCGGCCATGATCAGACAGGCCGCCTTGGCCAATGGCACGCCGGTGGCCTTCGAGACGAACGGCACCGTCCGCGAGGCCCGGGGATTCGCCTCCAGCACGTAGAGGACATCGCTCATCAGCGCGAACTGGATGTTGATCAGCCCGCGCACGCCCACCCCTTTGGCGATGGCCTCAGTTGACTGCTCGATCCGCTCCAGATCGCGGCTGGACAGGGTGACCGGCGGCAGCACGCAGGCGCTGTCGCCGGAATGGATGCCGGCCTCCTCGATGTGTTCCATCACGCCGCCCAAGAAGAGCTCTTGGCCGTCGTAGAGCGCGTCCACGTCGATCTCGATCGCCTGGTCCAAGAACCGGTCAATCAACACCGGAGCGTCCGCCCGCCCGCCTTCGGGAATGGCCTTGGCCATATATTCGCGCAACTGGTCAATGTCATAGACGATTTCCATGCCCCGCCCGCCGAGCACGTAAGACGGCCGCACCAACACCGGATAGCCGATCCGTTCGGCCACTCTTTCGGCCTCCGGCACCGACAGGGCCGTCCCATATTGCGGCGCCGGCAGCCCGGCCTGGGCCAGCACCTGGCCGAACAGGCCCCGGTTCTCCGCCGCGTCGATGGCATCCGGCGCCGTTCCCCACAACGGCAGCCCGGCCTCCGCCAAACGCGACGACAGGCTCAAGGGGGTTTGCCCGCCGAGCTGCACGATGACGCCCGCGACAGGACCAGCCGCCCGCTCGGCATCGTAGATCTCCATCACGTCCTCGAAAGTCAGCGGCTCGAAGTAGAGGCGGCCGGAAATGTCGTAGTCCGTCGAAACGGTTTCCGGGTTGCAATTGATCATGATCGTCTCGTAGTCGCGGCCCAAGGCGAGGGCCGCGTGGACGCACGAATAGTCGAATTCGATGCCCTGGCCAATCCGGTTCGGCCCGGACCCGAGTATTAGGACGGCTGGCCGGTCGCGCCGCCGAACCTCGGTCTCCTCGTCATAAGTGGAGTACAGATACGGCGTGCGGGCCGCGAACTCCCCGGCGCAGGTGTCGACCATCTTGTAAACCGGCCTCAGCCCGAAGGCGTGCCGGATCTCCCGCACCGCTTCTTCCGACAGCCCCCGGATTTCGCCGATCTGGACATCCGAGAAGCCATGGCGTTTGGCTAGGCGCAGAGTCCTGCGGTCCAGCGCGTCGCCTGCGGCCAAACGTTCCGCCGCCGCGTTGATCAGGCCGATCTGGTCTATGAACCAAGGATCGATCCCGGTGACAGCGGCGAGCCGTTCGAATGGGACGCCCCACCGGGCGGCCTGCTGCAGGTCGATCAGCCGACGCTCGGTCGGCCGGGCCAGCGATTCGACCAACCGCTCCAACTGCGCCTGATCCGGCTTGGTCCCCGACCAGTGGAAACGCGCCCCCTTCTTGTCGATTGAGCGCATCGCCTTGTTCAGCGATTCGGTGAAGCAGCGTCCTATCGCCATCGCCTCGCCGACGGACTTCATGGTGGTGGTCAAGGTGTCGTCCGCAGCCGGGAACTTCTCGAAAGCGAACCGGGGGACTTTGGTGACGATGTAGTCGATCGAGGGCTCGAAACTGGCCGGTGTCGAGCCGGTGATGTCGTTCGGGATCTCGTCTAGGGTGTAGCCGATCGCCAGGCGCGCGGCGATCTTGGCGATCGGAAAACCGGTTGCTTTGGAGGCCAAAGCCGACGACCGCGAGACCCGCGGATTCATCTCGATCACGATGATGCGCCCGTCCGCCGGGTTGACCGCGAACTGGATGTTGCAGCCGCCCGTGTCCACGCCCACCTCGCGGATCACAGCGATCCCGATGTCCCGCAGCCGCTGGTACTCGCGGTCGGTCAGCGTCAGCGCCGGCGCCACCGTGACCGAGTCGCCGGTGTGCACGCCCATCGGATCGAGATTCTCGATCGAACAGACCACCACCACGTTGTCCGCCCGATCACGCATGATCTCGAGCTCGAATTCCTTCCAGCCGATGACCGATTCCTCGAGCAGGACTTCAGCTGTGGGGCTGTATTGCAGCCCTCCCCCGGCGATCCGCTCCAAGTCGGCCGGGCTCCAGGCGATCCCCGAACCCAGGCCGCCCATGGTGAAAGAGGGCCGGACCACCAGCGGATATCCCAACTCCTCAGCGGCGTCCAGGCATCCGGCCAGCGAGTGCGCGATCCGGCTGCGGGCGACCTCGGCGCCCGAGCGCTCAACCACGCCCTTGAACTCTTGGCGATCTTCGCCGGCCCGGATGGATTCGATCTTGGCCCCGATCAACTCGACGCCGTACTGGTCCAGCACGCCCGCCTGGGCCAGTTCGACGGCGGCGTTGAGCGCCGTCTGGCCGCCCAAAGTGGGCAACAGCGCGTCCGGCCGCTCCCGCTCGATGATCGCGGTCAGCGTGGCCAATTCGATCGGCTCGATATAAGTGGCGTCGGCGAACTCTGGGTCCGTCATGATGGTGGCCGGGTTCGAGTTGACGAGCACCACCCGCAGGCCCTCATCCTTGAGGACCCGGCAAGCCTGCGTTCCGGAGTAGTCGAACTCGCAGGCCTGGCCGATCACGATCGGACCAGACCCGATCACCATGACCGACTTGAGGTCGTGGCGCTTCGGCATAGCGGCCTCCTTTCCCGCCTCACAGGACGGGCCTTAAAGGAATGTTCCCGCAAAGCCTACCGTGGCCCCCTGCACAGGTCGCGCCAGCCAGGTCTGCGTCGGACCGCCCTGGCGGCGATCTGACCCATCGGCAACGTCTCTTAACGCACACCGGCCGGCGCCGCGGGCGACAACCCATCCTTAAAGGAACCCGGGCCCTGGAGGAGGCAATAGTCCAGGGCCCGGCGCCCGTCCGCAAATGCGGTCAGGCGTTCGGCGGCAGAGCCGCGCCCGCAGATCGACCGTTGCTCCCTGGTCGACTGCGGGCCCCACCGCAATGCGGCGGGGCGATGCGCAACCTGCTCACCACTGATGGCAACGTCCGCCAAGCCCCATCTAGTCCAACTCGGCCTGCGGGTTCACTGCCCGCGAACACCGCCATGCTGTCTAGCACCCCCGTGTGCCCAGCGGCCGAGTTTCTCACCGGTCGAAGATAACTGCGTTCCAGGCCCGGCGAGGCCAGTAGTGGAGCCGGGCGGAACCAACCATGAAAACGTAGTCTAGCGCAGTCAGGTGTGAACCCAGACCGCGACCTGCCGGGCGCCACCGACCATGCCAACGAACTTTGCCTCGCCGATGCCCACAGCCGTGGTCTTGGTCGCGGTCGCGGTGGCGGCGACAGGCACGACTGGGAATCGCCGCTAAAGATCCCATAACCGCTGTGGAAAGACGCCTCGGTGGATCGCCCTCGGTTGTCGCCTCCGAACCCCGGCAGTGCGGCCAAGCCTGCCTCGAACCTTCGATTCAACCTGTCAACCCAGGACCAATGTCCTGGACCGACCCCGAAAAATAGCATTTTCCGCAGAATTGCGAAAACAATTGCCGCCATTCTTGAGACAACCGGGGGAAAATACTGCTGGAAGCCCGCATGTACCCCCTAGACTTTCGAGCATGATCAGTCAAGAGTTGCTGTGGGCCCTTGACGCGCTCGCACCCACTGAGAAGCGCGAAGTGATCGTCTATCTGCAGACAGGCGCCGCCAATTGGGCCGACGAGTTGACCCTGGCGGAACTGGCTGATTTAGTCGAACGGATTGAAGCGGTGTTCGCGGAGCCGGAGACCGCTGAAAGCCTCGAGGAAGAATTCGACCGCACCCCGGTCGGCGCGGAATGGAAGGCCACAGCCACGGCGGCGCGGCAAGCAGCCGAGCACGTGACCATCCACGACCTGCGTCGGCTCATCCATCGCGATTGAACCCGCCCCCGGCAACGCGCCTAAGTCCGGCTCGCCCCTTTTCTAGCCCACCACCCAGGCTGTCGTCGCAGGCGCCAGTCGTCCATTCCCGAGCGACCCTAGCGACCAGAGGACCACTTCCCCACTCGGCAATTCCAAGTCGGCGACGGCCGAGAAGTTGACCAAGCAATGCCACGGGCCGCGGCGGAAATGCAAAGACCCCGGTGGCGAGTCAAGCCACTCCAATGCGGCTGAACGCACATCCGGCCTGGTCAGCAGAGAACGCCGGGCCGCCAAGGCGCGCCGGTAAAGGTTCAGCGTCGACTCCGGATCGCCTGCCTGGACATCCGCCGCCACCTGACCGAACCAGGCCGGCTGCGGCAAATGCGCTGATCCAACCCCGAAACCGAAGCTGGGACCGGCGGCCGTCCACGGCAACGGCACACGGGCGCCGTCGCGACCGACGTCGTACCCGGGACTGCGCCGGAAGAGCGGGTCTTGGCGGACGGCATCGGGCAAGTCGGCGACCTCTCGCAAACCCAGCTCCTCACCCTGGTAGAGGTAGACCGAGCCGGGCAGCGCCATGATCGTCGCGGTCGCCGCCCGCGCCCGGCGCAGTCCCGAGTCGATGTCTTCCACCGGCGCGCGGCCACCGGCCAATAGCCAGCCGCGCCCCAAGGCGCGGCGGTCCTCTAGCTCGGCCGGCAGCTCCAGCCCGTAGCGCGAGGCGTGCCGGATCACATCATGGTTCGACAGCACCCAGGTCGAGGAGGATCCGCTGGCCCGCGCCAAGGCGAGGTCGCGCTCGATCACGCGCCGGAATTCGGCCGCGTCGAAAGCCGCCCAGAGCAGATCGAAGTTGAAGGCCTGTCCCAGACCATCCGGTTGGGCATAGCGAGCCCGGCGAGCCGGATCGTCCGTCCAGGCCTCAGCGACCGCCGCCCGGGGCGGATCGTAGGAATTGAAGACGGCCCGCCATTCGGCGTAGATGTCGTGGACCTCGTCGCGGTCATACAAGGGATGATCCGGGCCGGCCGGCACCAGCGCGATCTCCTCGGCGCTGGGCAGAGGATCGGCTGAGAGGTCCTTGGCCAGGGCATTCGCCACATCGACCCGGAACCCGTCCACTCCCCGGTCGGCCCAGAAGCGCAGGATGTCGACGAACTCCGCCCGCACCTCGGGGTTGTCCCAATTCCAGTCCGGCTGTGCCGGGTCGAACATATGCAAATAGAACTGTCCGTCCCCGACCGGTCCCCAGGCCGAGCCTCCGAAGGCGGCCTGCCAATCGGAAGGTGGAACGGATCGATCAGGGCCGCTCCCGTCGCGGAAGATATAGCGCGCCCGGGCCGCCGATCCGGGCGGTGACGCCAGCGCCTCCTGGAACCAAGCGTGCCCCGAACCAGAGTGGTTCGGCACAATGTCGATGATCACCCGGATCCCCGCCTCATGGAGGGCCGCCACCATTTGGTCGAACTGCGCCAGCGTGCCGATCCGGGGATCGACGTCGCGGTAGTCGTCAACGTCATAGCCGCCGTCCGCCAAAGCCGAAGGGTAGAACGGCGACAGCCAGACGGCATCGACGCCCAGAGCGGCCAGGTACGGCACCTTGGAGACGATCCCGGGCAAGTCGCCGATCCCGTCGCCATTCGCGTCGGCGAACGACCGCGGATAGATCTGATAGACGGCGGCGTCACGCCACCAGTCGGGGTTGGAATCAATAGCCACTGTGGGCTCCTTCGTTTGCCGGGACGGCGCCAGGGATCGCCCGCGTGGTCAAGACAGCGCCGCCCGAACCGCCCGCGCGCCCTGCTTGTCGGCGGTGGTCAGGCACAGCAGCCCGCGTCCGAATCGGGCTCGCGTTCGCCAGTCAGAACCGCCAGCGGCTGGCTGCAGGCCTCGCCGTGCCAGGCCTCCAGGCCTTCGCGGATGGCCAACCCGGCTATCACCAGGGCCGCGACCGAATCCGCCCAGGCCAAACCCCACAAGGCGTTGGCCGCCAGACCGATCAGCAACGCCGCCGACAGATATGAGCAGATCAAAGTCTGTTTGGAGTCCGCCACCGCCGAAGCCGAGCCGAGCTCCCGACCGGTCCGGCGCTCGAACCAGCTCAGGCATGGCATCACCATCAGGCTCAGCGCCGCCAGCACCAGGCCGACCGTCGAATGCTGGGGATGGCGCACGCCGATCAGCCCCGCCACCGCCTCCACCGACACATACGCCGCCAGCCCGAAGAAGGACAGCGCGATCACCCGCAGCGCGACCCGCTCGCGCGCCTCCGGCTTGGGCGCGGCGAACTGCCAGGCCACAGCCGCCGCAGATAGCACCTCGACCACAGAATCGAGTCCGAAGCCCAACAGGGCCGCCGAGGACGCCATGCCCCCGGAGACCAAGGCGACAACCGCCTCAATCACATTCCAAGCGATCGTGATGGCCACAACCAGCCGAATGCGCCGCTGCAACACATCACGCCGCTCGGCGGTCAACTCTCGGCTATCCGAATGCAAGGCCACGCCAAGAACCCTAACCCCGGCGGCTTGCCTCGCCAAGCCGCCGTCCGCCTGGCGGAACTGCGCCGGGCGGCGGGCTCCCGGGCGGCATCGGCGCCATAGCCTGCCAACACAATTCGAACCGGGCGAACCGCCCACCGACAAGGGGGACCGAAATGACACACACCGTGGCCGACCAGCTCTGGCAGATGCTCAGCGACGCCGGCGTCCAACGCTGCTACGGCATAGTCGGGGACGCGCTCAACCCGGTGATCGACGCGCTGCGCCGAAACGGGCGGGTCGAATTCATCCATGTGCGTCACGAGGAATACGGGACTTTCGCGGCGGCGGCGGAGGCTCAACTGGCCGGGCGGCCGGTGGCCGTCTGCGGGACCGCCGGCCCAGGCGTGACCCATCTGATCAACGGCCTCCTCGACGCCAAGCATGAAGGCGCGCCGGTGATCGCGGTGGCCGGGGACGTCGAGCGGAACATCATGGACACCGACGGGCTGGAAGAGCTCAACCCCTACCAGTTCTTCCAAACCGCCTCGCTCTACACCGGCCGGATCGTCGACGCCGCCCAGGCCCGCGCCGTGATCGACCAGGCCATCACCACCGCCTTGCTGGAGGCGGGGCCCACGGTGATATCGGTGCCCGGCGACGTGGCCCGCGAAGAGTCCACCCAGGCGCGCTACCGCATGCCGCGTCTGGACGCCACCCCGGGGCCGGCCGGCGAAGCCGACCTCGCGGCCATGGCCGATCTGATCAACCGCGCCCACAAGATCACCATCATGGGCGGCCACGGTTGTCGCGACGGCGTGGCCCAGGTGGCCGAGTTGTCAGAACTGACTTGCGCTCCAGTCGCCTTCTCCTTCCGGGGCAAACAATGGCTGGAGCACGCCACGCCCAACGCGGTCGGCATGATCGGGCTGCTCGGATGGGGCGGCGCTTATGACGCTCTCCACGACGCCGACCTGGTCCTACTGCTGGGCTGCGACTTCCCCTTCCAAGCCTTCCTGCCCGCTGGCGTCCCGACCATCCAGATCGACCGGGATCCCCGGCGTCTGGGCCGCCGCATGCCCATCGAGCTGGGCGTGGTCGGGGATGTGGGCCAGACCCTGGCCGCTTTGCTGCCGCGCTTGGAGCGCCACACCGACCGCGGCCACCTGGACCATCACGTCCGTCAGACCCAGCGCTGGCTGCGCAAACTCGACCGTTACGTGGAGCACGGGCCGGACCTCAAGCCGATCCGTCCGGAATTCTTGGCCGCCACCATCTCCGACCTCGCCGACGATGACGCCCTCTTCTTCGCCGACACCGGCACGCCCTGCATGTGGGTCTCCCGCCACGTCCGAGCTGGCCGCGATCGCCGCTTCATGGGGTCCCTGACCTGGGCGTCCATGGCCTCGGCGGCGCCGTATGGTTTCGGCGCCGCCCTGGCCATGCCGTCTCGTCAGGCCATCGCGATGTGTGGCGACGGGGGGTTCACCATGCTGGCGCTAGGCGACCTCATCACCCAGGTGCAGCACCAGGCCCGGGTCGTCAACGTGATCTTCAACAACGGCCAGTTGGATTTCGTCAACATCGAGCAGCAAGAGGCGGGCTACGTGCCCTTCGGCACCGACATGCCGAACCCGAACCTGGCGGCTGTGGCCACCGCCCTGGGGGCGCACGGCATCCGGGTGGAAGAGCCCGGCGATGTCCGCGGCGCCGTCGCCGAGGCGCTGTCCCATCAGGGCGGACCGGTGGTCCTGGATGTGGTGGTGGACCCGGTCGCCTTGTCGATGCCGTCACACCTGCCCAAGGCCACCGCCGAAGGCTTCACCCTGTCCTCGATCAAGCGCGTCTTCCAGGGCCAATTGCCGGAGTTGGTCCATGAGGCGGCCGACAACATCCGGATCGTCTAGCCCTCGCCAGCGGAACGCCCGTGCGGGGCCCTGGCGGTCGCTGCCGGAGCCTCGGCGGCGCCGGCGCGCCGGCCCCGAGGCGCTCGCCTCCCGAACGGCGGCCGTCGGCGCCTCCTCTGGTACCGTGCCTGAGTGCCTTCGGATTCCCAGGCCGGCCCGGCACCCCCGGTTCCACTGGTCATCATCCCGACGTTCAACGAGCGTGAATCGTTGCCGGGCGTTGTCGAACGCCTGCGGCGAGCGGTCCCAGCCGCGCACGTTTTGGTGGCCGATGACGCCTCCCCGGACGGCACCGGACAGTGGGCCGATGCCGCCCGCCGCGCCGACGGGCAGATCCACGTTTTGCACCGGGCCTCCAAACAGGGCCTCGGACGCGCCTACCTCGATGGCTTCGCCTGGGGGCTGAGCCGGGGCTTCGATCCCCTGGTCGAGATGGACGCCGACGGCTCGCACCGCCCGGAGCAATTGCCGCCGCTGCTGGCCGCCCTCGCCGACGGAGCGGACCTGGCGATCGGATCGCGTTGGGTCGAGGGCGGCGAGGTGCTCAACTGGCCGAAACGACGCGAGTTGCTCTCCCGCGCCGGCAACGCCTACGTCACGATCATGCTGGGCCTGAAGATCAAAGATTCAACGGCCGGATTCCGCGCCTACCGGGCCGACCTGTTGCGCTCAATCGACCTCGGCGCCATCCAGGCCCAGGGCTACGGCTTCCAGGTCAATATGGCGATGGCGGCCAGGCGAGCGGGCGCCAGCATCGTCGAGATCCCAATCAGCTTCCGCGAGCGTCTGACCGGGGTTTCCAAGATGAGCGGCGCGATTGTGCGCGAGGCCATGTGGCTGGTCACCAAATGGGGCCTGGCCCGGCCCTGGGCGGCGCTGTTCAGGCGCGATCGGGCCCGCGCCTGAAGAGGCCGGCGGCCCGCCAACCGTCTGGCGGCAAACGTCAGCCGGGCGGGGCCAACCGAACCGTTTCCCCGGTCGCCGCCGATTTCAGCGCGGCCTCGGCCGCGACCAGGGTCTTGTAGCCGTCCTCGAGCGAGATGGCGTCTTCCCGCAGGCCCAGAACGGCATCGCGGAAGGCCTCGTCTTCGGCCTTGAGCGGCTCTCTGGTCTGGATCGCGTAGCGGATGGTGTCGCCTTCGGAGACGCCCCGGAACTGGCGTAGCTGTTCCCACTCAGTCGGCACCGAGCCGTTGGCCCAGAAGGTCAAGGTGACGGCGGCCGTGTCCGCCACCAAGGCGCCGCGTTCGCCGGTCACCACGGTCAGGCGCTCCTTCATCGGCGAGAGCCAATTGACAATGTGGTTCGCCAGGACGCCATTGCCCATGCGGCCGGTGATCAGGACCATGTCCTCGTGTTCGCGCAGGGCCCGGTGGGTGACTTGGGCGGAGATCATGGCGTAGTCCGAATTGGCCAGCCACTGGGTGGAATTGATGTCATGGGTGGCCAAGTCGGTGACCACGCCGACATCGGCGATGCGGGCCGGGAAGGGCCCCTGGCGCCGCGTCGCCACCTGATAGACGTCGCCCACTTCGCCCTGGCCGATCCGGTTGCGCATTTCGGAGATGGCCGGGTTGAACCGTTCGACGTGGCCCACACAGGCGACCACACCGGCGGTCGCGAAGGCCTCGGCCAGCCGGCGCGCCGCCACCGCCGATGCCGCCACCGGCTTTTCGAACATGGTCGCCACCTTCGCTTCGGCCAGGGCTAGGCCGACCTCTTCATGGTGGGCCGTGGGCACGGCGACAACCGCCAAATCGAGACCGGCCGCGATCAAGTCCTCAACCGAACGCCCGACCTCGAGTTCCCGCGCCACTGCGAACCGGTCTCCGATCGGATCCGCCACCGCCACTAAGTCGACACCGTCGATCTCCCGCATGATGCGGGCGTGGTGGCGGCCCATCGAGCCGATCCCGATCACTCCGGCGCGCAAGTTCGCCATGTCAGGCTCCCGCCCGGACCACAGCGTTGACGGCGCCGACAATGCGGTCGAGGTCAGCCTGGCTGAGCGAGGGATGCACCGGCAGCGAGATCACCTCGGCGGCGGCTCGCGCCGTGGTCGGCAGTTCCAGACCAGGAGCGTACTTGGCCAGCGAGGCCAGCTGATGATTCGGAATCGGGTAGTACACCCCGGAACCGACCTGGTGCTCTTCGCGCAAAGCGCGGACCACTCGGTCGCGATCCTCGGCCACCCTGATGGTGTACTGGTGGTAGACATGGGTGGCTCCGGGCCGGGTCGAGGGAACCACCACCCCGCTCAGGTTGGCGCTCAGGAAGGCGGCGTTGGCTTGGCGTCGCGCGGTCCAGGCCGACAGCTTCTTCAACTGCTCGCGGCCGATGGCGGCGTGGATGTCGGTCATGCGCTCGTTCAAGCCCACGACTTCATTGGCGTACTGCTTGTCCATCCCCTGGTTGCGCAGCAAACGGACGCCGCGGGCCTGGGCGGCGGTGGCGCAGGCGACCATGCCCCCCTCTCCGGAAGTCATGTTCTTGGTCGGATAGAGCGAGAACATAGCGAAGACGCCGAAGGCGCCGACAGGCTGGCCGTTCAACTGCGCCCCATGGGCCTGGGCGGCGTCCTCGAACAGCGCCAGCCCGTGGCTTTGCGCGATCTGGCCGAGCGCGGCCATGTCGGCCGGCTGACCGTATAGGTGCACCGGCATGATCGCCTTGGTCCGGGGCGTGATGGCCGCCTCGACCGCGGCCGGGTCAAGGCAGAAGTAGTCCGGGTCGATGTCCGCGAAGACCGGGGCGGCGCCGGTCAGCGCCACCGAGTTGGCGGTGGCCGCGAAGGTGAACGAGGGCACGATCACCTCGTCGCCGGGCCCGATGCCCGCCGCCAGCAGGCCCAAATGCAGACCAGCGGTGCCAGACGAGACCGCCACGCACTCGCGTCCCGGGACCAGCTCGGCGGCGAACTCTTGCTCGAAGGCGGCCACCTCGGGTCCCTGGGCGATCATGCCGCTGCGCAGCACTCGGTCAACCGCCGCCCGCTCTTCCGCGCCGATGATCGGCTTGGCCGGGGGAATGAACGCTTCGGTCATGGCTGGCTCGCCTCCTGGATCGTGTCTCCGACTACTTCATAACGCTGGCCTGTGGCGGGGCACACCCAGAACTCCCCGTCACGCTTAAGGGGATGCCCGGACCGTCCCACCCAGCCGACCTGACGGGCGGGAACGCCGACCACCAGCGCGTGGTTGGGGACATCCTTGACCACCACCGCGCCAGCTGCGACCGTGGCCCAGTCGCCAATCGTGACCGGGGCGACGCACACCGCCCGCGCCCCGATCGCGGCGCCACGCCCGATCGTCACGCCGACCAGATCCCAGTCCTCGCCGCCCTTGAGCGATCCGTCTGGATTAATCGCCCTGGGGTAGGTGTCGTTGGTCAGGACCGCGGCCGGGCCGATGAAGACGCCATCGGCCAAGCGGGCGGGCTCGTAAACCAGGGCGTAGTTCTGGACCTTGCAGTTGTCGCCCAGGCGCACGCCCGTGCCGATGTAGGCCCCACGCCCGACAATGCAGTTCTGGCCCAACTCGGCGTCCTCGCGGACCTGCGCCAGATGCCAGATCTTCGACCCGTCGCCAATGGTGGCGCCCTCATCCACGTCCGCGCTGGGCGCGGCGAAATATCCCACTTTTCGATTCTCTCCCCGGTGTGATCGTTGCTTGGCCGCGCACCAGACTATCCCAGCCACGTCGCGGCGCCGATCAGGCCCGCCGCGCACCGCGATCAGCCCTCGGCCTGATCCATCCCCAAGGCCGCCGCCAACGTGTTGGCCGAACGCACACCCGAGTGAACCGCCTCGGCGAAGGCCGGGCCACGCGCCGCCAGCGCCCGGAACGGCGCCGGGTCGGCGATGACCCGCTCGAGGACTTCCTCCAAATCCTCGGCCGCGGCCTGCTCGATCGGCAAGACCAACCCCGTCAACTGCTGGACCAAAGCGCGGACTGACCGGTCGACATCGGACACCACCAACCGCCCCAAAGCCATTGCCTCGGCGGCGGCGACGCCGTAGATCCCCATCCGGAACTGATCCGCCACCACGTCGGCGCTGGCGTAGAGCTCGAGCACGCGCACGGCCGGCAAGCCCTCGGCGCGCAGGTACTCGATCCGGCCCTGGGCGGCCAGGCGGCGCAAGATCGGGTCCACCAGGTCCGTTCCCTTCAACAGCGGATCGGATGGCACATGGACCACTCGCGGCGGCCCGCCGGCCAGAATCGGCGCCACCATCCCGGAGCTGCCCAAGGCGAAAACCTCCGGCGCCACCACCACCGGACACCAGCGCCCATCCTCGACCTGGTCGAGCAGGTCGGGGGTGGAGACTAGCTGCGGCAACCCCAAGTGCCCCATCGAACGCCGGTTGCGCCGAGCCGTGGACTCCAGTTCGGCGGCGCGGGACTTCAGCGCGGGCAGGGCGTAGGGACTGAGCCGATGCGTCGCCCGGTGCTGCGAGGGCAGACGGATGTCAGACCCGTGCCAGAGCACGGCCACGTCCAGACCGACGGTTTGCAGGGCCAGCGCCTCGCGGGCGGCCGAATACCCGAACAGCCGCCCGAAGATCGGCCAACCCGACTCCATCACCACGGCTTGGCAACGACTGACGACGCGATTGAACTGGGCCGATTGGAACGCCGTCGGGGCGGCGTTGATTGTGATCGCCGGCGCGTAGTCGGCTTGGTATCCGAAACCCGGCTGGGCGCGATAAGCCCAGTTGCCGGCGCCGCCGGGTCCCCGCCGGACCAACGCCTGGGCCCAAGCCCGGCCCTGGCCGGCGAAGTTGGTCGGGGCGATCAGCACCCGCGGCGCGGCGCCCGGCACTGGCGGCGCCAGCTCGAGATCGGCTGGCGGCCGTCTGAGCGACCATTTGAAACGCTCCACCAGGTAGTCCAGGCCGGGCGGGAGCCTCTGGCGCGCGCGCGTCACCTGGGACCAAGCCCATCGGGCCGGCGATCGCGGCATCATGCTACCCTTCCACTGACTCGACCCGCGCGGCATTCCGCACTGGGTCAACAAACCTCCAGCGTAAAGGATCACCTAGTCAATGCCGCAGCGGCCGCATGTCGCCTACATAGCCTGGGGCTTCCCGCCGTCCCGTTCCGGGGGCACCTACCGGCAATTGGCGACCGCCAACGCGCTCGCCGCCGAGGGCTGGTCGGTGACCGTTGTGACCGTCGACCGGCGCGCCTTCACTGAGATCACCGGCGCCGACCTGTCGCTGGAGGAGCGCGTTGACCCGCGAGTCAAAGTTCTGCGCACCCGTTTCGACTGGCCGCTGCGCAACTCTGACCGCTCGACCTGGCCGCTGGCGCGCCGCATCCGGCCCGGACTCTGGCGCAAAGCCCGTGTGGCCTACGAGAAGGCCGTCTTCCCAGAGGTGGGCTATTCGGAGTGGCTGAGGACCTTGCGGGCGGCTCTGACCGACCTGCACCGGCGCCGGCCGCTCGATCTGGTCCTGGCGACTGGCAACCCGCATGTCGCTTTCGCCGCCGCGCACCGCCTCCACCGAGCCACCGGCGTCCCCTACGTGATCGATTATCGCGACGCCTGGCTGCTGGATGTCTTCAGCGGCCGCCAGCTCTATCCCGACCGCTCCCGCCCGGCCCGCTGGGAACGCCGCCTGATGGGCGCCGCCGCCCAGGCCTGGTTCATCAACCAAGACATCTTGGACTGGCACGCCGACCGTTACCCGCACGCCGCCGACCGCTTCCGTTTGGTCCCCAACGGCTGGGACCCGGAGTTGGCGCGCTGCGGCCCCGGCGCTGCGACTCAGGCCGGCGCCGCAGCGGTGGACGATGCCGTTGCCGCGCCGGCGGGCGATGCCGGCGCTTTGGCAGTGGGCGATGTTGGGGCCGGCGCTGTGGCAGTGGGCGACGGCGCCACCCGACCGCTGACTTTCGGCTACCTCGGCACTATGTCTGGCAACGCCCCGATGCCGGAGGTGGTGGCGGGATGGCGCACCGCCAAGGCCAAGGGCCTGATCCCGTCCGATGCCGTGCTCAAGCTGGGCGGATACCTGGGCTACTTCGGCGCGAAGCCAGACCCGGCCCGCGACCCGGTGGCAGCGGCGATTCTCGGCGCCGCCGCCGACGGCGTCGACTTTGTGGGCCGGGTCGACAAGACCGCCGTCGGCTGCTTCTACGACTCCTTGGACGCGCTAGTTCTGCCGATCCGGGCGGGCCGCTACGTCACATCCGGAAAGGTCTACGAATACGCCGCCACCGGCAAACCGATCATCTCGCTGCATGCCAGCGAGACCGGGTCTTCGCGCGTGCTCGCCGGCTATCCCTTGTGGGCGCTGTCCGGCGCCCTGGACGCCGATGCGATTGCGGCCGCCTTCGGCCGCGGAGCCGACTTGGCGCGCTCGCTGACACCGTCTCAACGAGCCGCCGCCCTGGCCTTCGGCCAACGCTTCACCCGCCAACGCCAACTGGGCCCGGCCGTGGCCGGACTCAAGGATCTCCTTGGCTGACGCGCCCGCCAAGACTGCCGAACGCCCCTGGGCCGATTCCTCATCCGGCCGCAAAGCTTCGCCAGCAGGCGAGGTGCCAATGGCGGCGGAACTCCAGGGCCGCCTCGCCGCCCAGCAGCGAGTCCGCCTCCCAGGCGGTCACCTGAGTCTGACCGACGGCTAAGCTGGCGCCGCAACCAGGGCAGATGTAGCGTTTGGCGGCCGGCGCCGGCGTCGAGACGAAGTACTCGCGGCCATCGCCCACCGTCATTCTTACTGCCTGGCCGCCACGAGCCCGCCGCAGGTCGAGCGGACGCGGTGCCTGAGCTGCCAACTTCGCTCTTCGTGATCCCCGCGCCATCAGGCAATCCTAGAGTCTGCTTGACAACTCCACGGGCGGTTGCGCGCGGCCGTGCCAGCGACCGACGGCGACTGCCGGCGTCAAGACGTCAGCGCACGTTCCGTTCCACACCGGCCACACCGGCCGCCGGCCGGATCGGAGGCGAAAACGCCACCTGGCATCAAGCCGTCGCCGGGACCGCCCGGGTGGCGGCGAAGAACCGCGAGCTCAAAGGATGGGCCAGCAACGCCCCAACCGCCAGCCAGGCCGCGAACACCACTACGGTGAGCCGCCCCGGCGACCATGGCGCCATCGTCAGCCAGAGCAGGACCAATAGCCCCAACGACCCGGCGGCGATGCGGGCCCAGGCCTTGCCCCGCGAAACCTGGACCGCGCAGACGACCTCCCCCACGCCGACTATCAGGGCCAATGTGCCGGCGACGATAGCTGATCCGATGCCGCGGCCGTGCAGCCCCACCGACAACGAGCCGAGCGCGCCCAAGCCGTGCACCATGGCGAGCACCAGCAGCAGCACCGCCACAACCGAGACTGTGACTGGACGGGAAACGCCCGCCTGCGAGGCCGAGTTGTCTTTGATCGCGCTCCAGGGCGGCACACCGCGAACGGCCGCGGCCTCAGCCTCGAGGTCTTCGACGGCCTCCCAGGCGTCGACCTCCGCGATCGGCGGAAGGTCGATCTCTTCGAAGGCGTCAATCGTCAGCGTCGCCGAATCGGATCGACTGTCTGCTGGGTCGTCCCAGATCACAATGGGGCAACCGACGTAAGTGATGTGAGAGCCACGGTAAGACCGTCTCTCGGATACTGCTTTAGACACCGCATCTCCTGAATCGCGACACGTTGGGGGTCGTGTGACCCATCTAGGATGCCGTATAAAGAGCGTTGTTCAGACCCGCTGGCGCGAAATCTAGAACAATCGCGTCGACGGATCGTCCATGCCACGCATCGCGTCGTAGTCAAGGATCAGGCAATCGAACCCTCTGCCCTGCGCTAACACCTGGGCTTGGGGCTTGATCGCCTGGGCCGCCAGGACGCCGCGAACCGGCCTCAGGGACGGGTCTTGCTTGAGTAATTCCACATAGCGGGTGAGCTGTTCTACTCCGTCTACCTCTCCGCGGCGTTTGACTTCTACGGCGACAGTGCCCCCGCCCGGCTCGCGCAGAAGCAAGTCGACCGGCCCGATGGCGGTCGCATACTCGCGCCGGATCAGCCTCAGACCCCTGCCCACCAACTCGACCTGGTCGGCCAGCAGCGCTTGGAGATGGGCTTCGACTCCGTCCTTGACCAGGCCCGGCTCAACTCCCAGTTCCACTTCAAAGTCGTGGAGCAGCTCGTATAGCTGGATGCGCAGCCGATCGTCCGTCTTGAGGTGGCTGACCTCCCAGATCGCCGTCACACCGGCCTGCGCCTCGGTTGGCTCGGGCTCCGCCTCGACCAGCCGGCAGGGTGGGTTCATCCAGTTCAGCGGCTTGTAGGAGCCGCCATCGGCGTGGATCAGAACCGAGCCGTCGGCCTTCAACACAATTAGGCGGCGGGCCGGGTCGAGATGGGCGCCGAGGCGCCCGGAGTAGTCCGCCGCGCAACGCGCCACCACCAAACGCATTAGCTCAGCCCCTCCCGACCGGGGTGAGCTCGCCAGACCGGCGAATCCGCTTTCGCACCCGTTCATTATGGCCGCAATCATTCAGCCACCCCGACCGGCCAATCAACAGTCAAGGGGCGGTGTCGGAGCGACTGGGGCCGGCCTCGATCCAAGACAACAGGCCCGACGAGGCGCCGCGCGAAATCACCAGGAGGTAACCGGAACCGTCCGAGTCTAGATTGACCACCTGCCAGCCGCCCCGCGAGGAGTCGTCAAGCGGCCGAGTCTTGATGGTCAACCCGCGCCTGGGCCACTGATGCGCGGGCGCCCAAGAGAGCGAATCGCGGGCGAACCAATCCAGAGCCAACGGTCCGAAGGCCGCCAACCCGGTCCGCTCGCGCCGCTTGGAACCCTCGCCTTCGACCACCGTGCAGGGGAAGTAGCCTGGCCTGGCTCTCAGATATTGCCAGCGGACCCACACCAGTCCAAGCAGGCCTCCCGCCACTAGCAAAGCACCGACCACCGCAGTGGCAAGTGCTTGCGGCATAGCTCCCTCCAGAGGCTAGTTGGCTGGCGTCATCAGTCGCGCCTCGTCCGCGACCACGGTCACAATATCGGAATCCACGGACAGAAAACCCCCGGTGATATGAACAATTACATCGGGACCTTCCGGAGGAACGATCTTGACGTCCCCCTCGCGCAAGATGGCCAACAGCGGCTCGTGGCGGGGATAGATGCCGATCGAGCCCTCGACGCTGGGCGCGGTGAAGAAACCCGCCGGGCCCTGCCAGACCTGGCCCTCCCAGTCTGCGACTTCGACGCTCAGTTCCGCCATGGTTCTTAACCCAGTTCCTTCTGCAGCCGCGCCCAGTTGCGCTCCAGGTCCTCCAGGCCGCCGATGTTGAAGAAGGCCTGCTCGGCGACATGGTCGAACTCGCCGTCGGCGATCCGGCGGAAGGCCTCGATGGTCTCCCCCAGGGACACCGTAGAACCCTCGACGCCGGTGAACTGCGTCGCCATATAGGTGTTCTGAGACAGGAACTGCTGGATCCGGCGCGCCCGGTTGACCACGATCTTGTCTTCCTCGGACAACTCGTCCACACCGAGGATGGCAATGATGTCCTGGAGTTCCTTGTTCCGCTGCAGGATCTGCTTGACCCGGGTGGCGGTGTTGTAGTGGTCTTCCCCGACGTAGCGCGGGTCCAAGATGCGCGAGGTCGAGGCCAGCGGGTCGACTGCCGGGTAGAGGCCGCGCGAGGCGATGTCGCGCGACAGCTCGGTGGTGGCGTCAAGGTGCGCGAAGGTGGTCGCCGGGGCGGGATCGGTGTAGTCGTCAGCCGGCACGTAGATGGCCTGCATCGAGGTGATGGAGTGGCCGCGGGTGGAGGTGATGCGCTCTTGCAGCTCACCCATCTCGTCAGCCAGGTTGGGCTGGTAGCCCACCGCCGAAGGCATCCGCCCCAGCAGGGTCGAGACTTCCGAGCCCGCCTGGGTGAAACGGAAAATGTTGTCGATGAACAGCAGCACATCCTGGTGTTGGATGTCACGGAAATACTCGGCCATGGTCAGAGCCGACAGCGCCACCCGCAGACGCACTCCCGGCGGCTCGTCCATCTGGCCGAAGACCAGGGCGGTTTGTTTGATAACGCCGGACTCGGTCATCTCTTGGATGAGGTCGTTGCCCTCGCGGGTGCGCTCCCCCACACCCGCGAACACGGACACGCCGTCGTGGTTGTTGGCGACCCGGTAGATCATCTCTTGGATCAGCACCGTCTTGCCCACGCCGGCCCCACCGAACAGGCCGATCTTGCCGCCCTGGACGTAAGGCGTCAGCAGGTCGATCACCTTGATGCCGGTCTCGAACATCTGCGTGCGGCCTTCCAACTCATCGAACGGCGGCGGGTCGCGGTGGATGCCCCAGCGCTCTGTCACCTTGAGTTGCTCGCCCGGCTCCAGATTGAGCACATCGCCGATCACGTTGAACACGTGGCCTTTGGTGACGTCTCCCACCGGCACGGAGATCGGGCCGCCGGTGTCCTGCACCACCGCGCCGCGGACCAGGCCGTCGGTCGGCTTCATGGCGATGGCCCGGACCAGGTTGTCGCCCAGGTGCTGTTCGACTTCGAGGGTGACGGTGATGCGCCGCTTGCCGGCGCCTTCCTCCTCCAACTCGATCTCGGTGGTCAGGGCGTTGTAGATCTCCGGGATGGCGTCGCCCGGGAATTCGACGTCCACGACGGGTCCGATCACCCGTGCGACCCGCCCCTGCGCGGGCGCGGGGTTGCGTGTGACCTCGGCTTCTACGGTGCTGCTGGTCATAGTTGGTATTCCTCCGGTTTAGTTGGTTCGCCCTGGGTAGTCATCGCCCGGCCGCCAAGGCGTCGGCGCCGGAAACAATTTCGCTGATCTCTTGGGTGATGTCGGCTTGCCGAGCCTGGTTCGCCAGCCGCGTGTACTTGCGCACCAGGTCTTCGGCGTTTTCGGTGGCCGTGTGCATGGCCCGTTGCCGGTTCGCCAGTTCCGATGCCGCCGCCTGCAGCAGGCAGTCAAGGATGCGGCTGCGCACGTAACGCGGCAGCAAAGCGTCCAGCACGCCGGCGGGGCTCGGCTCGAAGCTGTAGAGGGGAAAGACCTCCGCCTTGACGATCTGGGCGGTGGCCCTCTCCTCGACAACCGTGATGGCCTCTGGATCGTCGACCTCTTCAACGAATTCGAGTGGCAACATCCGCACTATCCGCGGCGCCTGCGAGACCATGTTCCGGAAGTGGGTGTAGACCACGTGAAGCTGCCCCACGGCATCGTCCGCCGAGGCCGGCGCCGTGAAAGCGTCTAAGAGCGTGGCCGCGATCTCCTTGGCGACCGGAAAGGTGGGGGAATCGGACGAGCCCAGCCAAGACCGGCGCACCGGCACGCCCCGGAACTCGTAGTAGGTCAGAGCGCGCCGGCCGACCACGTAACGGTCGACCTGGAAGCCGTCTTGCTCCAGTTCGGCGGCGTGGGCTTCGGCCTCCCTCAAGACATTGGCGGTGTACGCCCCGGCCATGCCCCTGTCCGCCGCCATGACCAACAGGGCGACGCGCTTGACGTCCGCGCGCTCGGTCAGCAAGGGGTGGCGGATCTCTTCGCCGACATGGCTGGCGGCTAGCGACACCGCCCGCGTCAGCGCCGCCGCATACGGGCGCTGACGCGCGGCCGCGTCACGAGCCCGCCCAATTCGGCTGGCGGCGATCAACTCCATCGCCCGGAAGATCTTCTTCAGCGACTGGGTGGATTTGATCCGCGCTCGGTAAACCCTTTGCGAACCGGCCATCTGGTTAGCCCCGCTTCTCCAGCTTGATTTGCTCTTGCTCCAACTCGGCTTCGCCCTCTTCGACATCGCCTGGGACCGCCAAGACGCCAATGGTGAGCAGGAACTCCTTGGTGAAGGCCTCGACTCCGGCCTTCAGCGCCGCTTCAGTCTCGGCGCTGAGATCGTTGGTCGAGGCGATCGTGGCCAGCACCTCGGTCCGCCGGTCCAGGTAATCCAGCAGGTCACGCTCGTATTCGTGGACCTTGTCCAACGGCACGCGGTCGAGGTAGCCCTTGGTCGCGGCGTAGATCGCCGCCACCTGTCGCTCCACCGGGTAGGGCGTGTATTGCGGCTGCTTCAACAGTTCCATCAGGCGCGCGCCCCGGGTCAGCTGTTGGCGCGAGGCCGCGTCCAGGTCGGAGGCGAACATCGCGAACGCTTCCAGATCGCGATACTGGGCGAGGTCGATCTTGAGCGTGCCGGCCACCTTCTTCATGGCCTTGACCTGAGCCGAACCGCCGACACGGGAGACCGAAATGCCGACGTCCACAGCCGGGCGCTGATCGGCGTTGAAAAGGTCCGATTGGAGGAAGATCTGGCCGTCCGTGATGGAGATGACGTTGGTGGGAATGTAGGCGGAGACGTCGTTGGCCTTGGTCTCGATAATCGGCAGGCCGGTCATAGAGCCCGCCCCCATCGCGTCGGACAGCTTGGCGCAGCGTTCCAGCAGGCGCGAGTGCAGGTAGAAGACGTCGCCGGGGTAGGCCTCGCGGCCTGGCGGCCGGCGCAGCAACAGCGACACGGCGCGGTAGGCCTCGGCCTGCTTCGACAAGTCGTCAAACACGATCAAGACGTGTTTGCCCTGGTACATCCAGTACTGGCCGATCGCGCTACCGGTGTAGGGGGCCAGATACTTGAAGCCGGCCGGGTCCGAAGCAGGGGCCGCCACAATCGTGGTGTACTCCAAGGCGCCGGCGTCCTCGAGGGCCGATCGCACCGAGGCGATGGTGGAACCCTTTTGGCCCACGGCCACATAGATGCAGCGGACCTGCCTCTTCGGATCGCCGGAATCCCAGTTCGCCTTCTGGTTGATGATGGTGTCCGTGGCGATGGCCGTCTTGCCAGTGCCGCGGTCGCCAATGATCAACTGGCGCTGACCGCGCCCGATCGGGATCAGCGAGTCGATCGCTTTGAGGCCGGTCTGAAGCGGCTCGTGGACCGAGCGCCGCTGCATGACCGTGGGCGCCTGAAGCTCAAGCGCCCGGCGCTGGCTGGTCTCGACCTCGCCCAGGCCGTCCATCGGCACACCCAAAGGATCGACCACGCGACCCAGGTAGGCGTCGCCCACCGGCACGGATAGCACCTCGCCCGTGCGGCGGACCTCTTGGCCCTCCTCGATGCCGGCGAACTCGCCTAGGACGATCACGCCGATCTCGCGCACGTCCAAGTTCTGCGCGATGCCGAGGGTGCCGTCCGCGAAGCGCAACAACTCGTTGCCCATCACTCCGGGCAGGCCTTCCACCTGGGCGATCCCGTCGCCCGCCATGGTCACGCGCCCGATCTCCTCGGTCGCGGCCGGAGCGATCTGGTAGGACTCCACGAACTCGTCCAGCGCCTGACGAATCGCCTCGGGACGAATGCTCAGATCAGTCATGTTCTCTTTCCTTCAGGGTCTTCTTCTTCTCACGCGGCCAAGTCGCGCCTGAGTTCGGTGAATCTAGTCAGCAAGGAGCCGTCCACCACCTCGTCGCCCACCCGGATGCGCAGGCCGCCAATCACCGAGTGGTCAACGGAAACGTTCAGTTGGACCTGGCGGCCATACCCGGCCGCAAGGTGCTTGGCCAGCGCGGTGGACTGCTTGTCGCTCAGCGGCGCCGCACTGGTAACCGCCACCACTAAGCGCTGGCGGCGCTCCGCCACCAAGGCGCCCACATACTGCAGCGAATAGCGGATGCCGCGGCCGCGCGGATGGCTGACCACCCGGCGCAGCAGATTCATGGTCTGGGGCGCCACCGCCGCGGCGAAGACACGCTCCACCAAGCGCGTCTTGGCCCCCGGCTCGGCCACCAGGTCGCCTAGCGCGGTCCTCAGATCACGGTTGTTGCGCAGCACCACATCGACGTCGAATAGTTCGGCCTCGACCTTCTGGAGCAGCTTGTCCGCCTGGGCCGCCGCCAGCTGGGCGTCGAAAGCCATGACCTCCAGCGTGTCCGCCAAGTCGCCGTCCTTGGACCAGCGCAGGGAGGCAGTCCGGGCCGCCAGGTCCACGGCGGGCTCGAAGTGGCCGGCCATGGCCTGGCGGACAAGCAGTTCCTTGGCCGCACCAGTCCGGTTGGGGTTGGTCAACGCCCGGGCCAGGGCCGGATCTCCGTCCAGCGCGTCGGTCAGGGCGAACAACTCGTCCCCCATCAGCGCGGCCTGTTTTGGCCCTTTGGCCAGCACGCCCGCCAAATCCTTCTTGGCTTGGGCCGCCGAGACGGCGCTGCCTCCCAGCATCAGGCGCCCTTTCCGGCGACCGGCTGGCTCTCAAGATCCTTCAAGAAGCGATCGATCACGCGGCTGGCCAGCGCTGAATCCTTGAGCGACTCGCCCACGATTCGCTCCGCCAAGTCGCTGGCCAGGACGCCCACGTCTTGGCGCAGCGAGACTTCAGCCGCCCGCCGCTCGGATTCGATTTGCCGCTGGGCGGCTTCCTGGATCCGTCTGGCCTCGTCGCCGGCCTTCGTCTTGGCCTCGGCGACGATGGCGGCCGCGTCGGCTTTGGCGTCTTCGCGCACGCGAGCGGCCTCCACCCGGGCGGCTTCTTTCTCGCCATCCAGTCCGGAGCGGATCTGGGCGATCTCGGCTTCAGCCTCTTGGGCCCGCTTGATGCCGCCCTCAATGGTCGCGGCGCGTTCGTCCAGGACCTTGAGATAGCGCGGCACCCCGTACTTGGCCACGGCCACGGCGATCACGGCCAGGATCACCGCTGAGATGATGACTTCATCCCACGGCGGGATGAACAGCATAACCCCCTCCGGGGCGCCTTCTGCGAGCCACATGATCAGGTGAAGATGAAGCCGGCCACCAAGCCGATCAAGGCCAGTGCCTCGGCCAGGCCGGCGCCAATGAACATGGTGCCCATCAGCGAGCCACGCAGTTCCGGCTGACGGGCGATCGACTCCTGGGTCTTACCGACCAGGAAGCCCACGCCTATGCCGGGGCCAATCGCCGCCAGGCCGTAGCCGATGGCGTTCAGGTTGCCGCTGATTTCTGCGAGCAGGTTCACAGTTATTCCTTTCAATCGGTGCTGGCCAGCCCCAACTCTAGGGGCCGGCGATTTGACGTCAGTGTTTCTCGCCCGCGAGTCCGATGTAGGCGGAGGTGAGCATGGCGAAGATGAAGGCTTGCAGACCGGCGATGAAGATCTCGAAGCAGACGAACACAAAGCTGGCCGCCGCCGTCAACAGACCCACGCCCTTGAGCAGGCCGCCGCCATCGATCAGGAGGTAGCTGGTCATGACGAAGAAGGCGGTCAGCAGAAAGTGCCCCGCGATCATGTTGGCCATGAGACGCACGGTCAGGGTGACGGGCCGCAGGATGAAGGTCGACAGGAACTCGATCGGCGTCAGCAGAACGTACATCCACTTCGGAGCGCCCTTGGGGAAAAGGTTGTCGGCCAGGTAGTGCCCCAGTCCGTGGACTTTGATACCGCGGGCGACGAACGCGATCCAGGCGCAGACGGCCAGGATCATGGGCACCGCCACCAACGAGTTGGAGGAGACGTTCAAGAAGGGCAGCACGCCGGTGATGTTCAGCGCCAGCACCCCGAAGAAGATGGTGGCGATGAACGGCAGGTACCGCCGCGCCAAGGCCGGCGACATGGTCGCTTCGCAGATTTGCTTATGGACAAAGCCCATCGCCAGCTCGAAGGTGGACTGGCCCCGGGTCGGCACCAGGCGGGTCTTGCGGGCGCCCAGGTAGATCAGGGTCACCAGCGCCACGGTGGCGATGACGCGCACCAGGTCGAGGCGATTGAACTCGAACCAGTCTCCGATGTGCCAGAACGGCCCCGGGAAGAGTTCGTCCAAGGTGGGCATGTGCATTCCGCCGCCTTCGCCGCCGCTGGTGTTCAGCACGGCCGCGGGCACGCTTGAAATGGAGGACAAGTCCATGACTCCTAGAAGGGGTCTCCCATAGCCGTCTCTTCGCCGAACGGCCACGGCCTGCCTGAGCAGGAGTGCGGTCAGTGGGCCGTCACAAACCTACCACAATTGGGACCAACGGCCATTTCGGCCACCCGCGCCTAGGCGGACTTGGTGCCCGGTCCTGGGGTGGTGCGTGCGCTCCAAACCACCCGCCCTTCTAGGACCAACGACCCGATCACGCCTGCGAGCACGGTGATCCCGAAGGCCGGCCGGTTGATGAAGGTCGCCTGATTGAGGGCCAGCATCACCACGAACAGCACGATCAGCTTGGCGAACCAGGCCACCAACAGGTTCCGGGCTTTGGCCTCGGCCGTCTTCGAGACATACATCACCAGCGCCGAAGCGCCGAAGAAGGCCCCGACTATGGCGGCGCCCAGAAGCGCCCCCCACAAGCCTTGGATACCGGCCGCCCAGTAGCCCAGCCCCCCGCCGATCACCGCCAGGACGGCGGCCAGGACTCCTAGCTGGATGCCCGTGCGTCGGTAGTCGACTCCGCCCGAGTCGCGATCAGCGGGGTCCGGCCGGCGTCCCGGAACACGATCCGGGCTTGGTTCAGGTGGTGATGTCATCTGAGTCCTCTTTCGAAAGCTGGTCGTCAAGGCGGCCCCGGGCCGCCTTGTCCGGCGGGCGCCCATGGCGGGGCCGCCGTCCGCCGGTTCGGTGCGGCGCCAAGGTCAACGCTAAGGCCAACGCCCCGCCGACGCCCAAGAAGGCGGCCACCTGGCGAGTCTGGAAAACCGCCAGACCGGCGGTGCCGAAGGCCAGGACGGCAGTCCACAAGTACATGATCGCGACGGCGCGCCTTTGCGTGTGGCCCAGGCGCAGCAAACGATGGTGCAGATGCATGCGGTCGGCTTTGAACGGCGACTGACCGGCCCGCATGCGCCGGGTCACCGCCATCAGCATGTCCAGCAACGGCAGCGCCAGGACCGCGAACGGCAGGACGATCGGGATGAAGGCGCCCAGCGCCTGGCCCTGGGTGACCTCCGCCGCGCCCGGGTCGATCTGGCCGGTCACGGCGATCATGGCGGCCGCGAACAGCAGTCCCAACAGCATTGAGCCTGAATCCCCCATGAAAATCCGGGCCGGGTGGAGGTTGTGGGGCAGGAAACCGATGCACGCCCCCACCGTCAGGGCCAGGATCAGGGCCGCCAGGGTGGCGTAATTGGCCGCTCCGGATTGGCGCGACAGTAGATACGAGTAAACGAAGAAGGCGGCCCCGCCGATCGCCACCACGCCGGCCGCCAAGCCGTCCAGCCCGTCGACAAAATTGATCGCGTTGATGGTGGCGACCACGACAATGATGGTGACCACCAGCGACACCCGAAACGACACGATCGTCACGCCCGCCACCGGCAAGGTGATCAATTGCACGCCCTGCCAGGCCAGATACCCGGCCGCAAGCACTTGCCCGGCCAACTTGGTCGGCCAGCTGAGTTCGAACCAGTCGTCCAGGGCGCCGAGCAGACAGATGCAGGCCGCCGCCGTCACCATTCCCCAGGGCGCCGAGTCGGTGAAGACCGGCCGCAAGAACGGCACCTGAGACGCGGTGGCCAGACCCACGACTATGCCCGCCAGCATGGCCAATCCGCCCAGGCGCGGCGTCGGCACAGTGTGGATGTCGCGCGGACGGACGGGCGTGACGGCATGGGTGGCCACCGCCAGGCGCCGCACCAAAGGCACCATCAGCGCCGTCACCACCGCCGCGATAGCCCCCAGGATCAGATAGATTCTCAAACTGGCCGCCCGATCTGAGGCTCCCGGCCCGTCCGCGCCACGGCCCTCGCCGGTGACGCGCGCCCCGGCCGCCGGGCGACCGCTTCAGCTAGGGGCCGCCCGCCGATGCCGCCCTCCCGCAGCACCAGCAGACCCCCGCCGGCCGGGTCCCCCCCGGCCAGGTCCACGACAGTGGACGGCACCCCTCCCGGCGCGGGCCCGGCGTCGACGTGAACGGACAGGTGACCGGCGAACTGGCGCACGGCATCGGCGGCAGTGGTCGCTGGGGGCTCGCCGGAACGGTTGGCCGAGGTGACCGCGAGCGGACCGGTGGCGCGCAGCAGCGCCAGAGCCGCCGGGTGGTCGGGTTGGCGCAGGCCGACTGTGTCGCCGGACCCGCCCAAGTGCAGGCCGGCGTTCTTCTTGGCCGCCAGCACCAGGGTCAACGGCCCCGGCCAGAAAGCTTCGACCAGGGCTTCGGCGGCCTCGGGCCAGTCGGCGACCAAGGCCTTGGCGGCGACGCGGTCCGCCACCAGCACCGGCAAAGCCAGGGTCTGGGGACGCCTCTTGGCCGCGAACAAGCGCGCCGTGGCGGCCGGGTCGAACGGGTTCGCCGCTACCCCGTAGACCGTGTCGGTGGGCATAACGATCAATTCGCCCCGGGCCACGGCGCCGACAGCGGCGCCCAAGTCTCCCGTCACGGAGGTGTCGGTCCAGGTAACAAGCATCGAGGCGATTGTACGGCCCCTTGGTGGGACCGCTGTTGTTCCGACCTGTTTGCGCTGGCCGACGCGCCGCCCAAGGCAGCGGCTATGGTTGGTGCCTGGGGATCCGGCCAGCGCGCGGTATGCCCAGGGCTGATCTGTCTGTGCCAGCCTGGGACCACGGTTGCGGGCGGGGAGCTTCCATAGACTGACTGGGCCCGCTCCGGCCACTGGGATTCGGGTCGGCCGGACGGGCACGGTCTAATGACGGTTCAACACCGTCCCCAGATGGCACCCGAGCGAGCAAGAGCGAGGAAGAGTGAGCGAACCGACCGACCAGCCCTCAGCCCAGCCTGGCCCCACTGAAGGCGCCCAAAGAGCCGGGCTAGGCGATGCCGTGCCCCCAGACGTTCCCCAGCGGCCGGCGCCGCTGCCTTATCCGCCTCCTCATGACGGGCCGCCGAGCTACGATCCGCCGCCGCTCAACCCAGCCCAGCCCGCACGCTTCCAGTACCAGCCGATCCAATACTGGGGGCCTCAATCTGAGCCCCCGCAGCACCCGTCACGGCAATTCGGCCCGCACCAGTATGCGCCCCGGCAGTTCCCTCCTCCCCAAGACAGTGCTCCCCAACACGGCGACCCTGCGTTTGGGACGATGCCGTATGGCCCGGCGCCGCATCGCCCGCCGCCTTTGGGACCGGCGCCTTCGGGGCCGCCGCCTTATGGACCGCCGCCTTATGGACCGCCGCCTTCGGGACCGCCGCCTTATGGACCGCCGCCCTATGGACCGCCGCCATACGCGCCAGCGGCGACTTTCGTCGCCCGACCTGGCACCATCCCGCTGCGACCCTTGGGTTTGGCCGACATCTTCGACGGCGCCTTCCGTTCGATCCGATTCGCCCCGTCGGTCATGTTCGGTCTGACGGCCGTCGTCATGGTGGTCGCGGCCATCGCGCAGACCGTTCCGACCTACCTGATGGAAATCGCCCCGCTGATGGGGGACGCCTACGGGGAAACCCTCGATTACGGGTTGAATAGCCTGCTCACCGGCGGGATCGGCATGATTGTCAGTTTTCTGGCCACCACCATCTTGAGCGGCATGCTGACCTATGCCGTGGCCCAGGGGGCAATCGGTCGACGAGTGACGGTCGGTTCAGCCTGGCGGACGGTGCGCGGGCGCGTGCCAGCGCTGATCGGGCTGTCGCTCCTGATCGGCCTGATGGTATTGGCCGCGGCGCTGTTGCCGTTCGCGGTGATGATCGCCGGCCTGGCCCTGGCAGACCTCGGCAAGATGGTCGGCGCCGGCGTGGCCGTGATCTTCTTGGGCCTGCTGGCCCTTTTCGCCGCCTGCTTTTGGGTGGTGGTCCGCACCATGCTCGCGCCCGCCGCCGTGGTCCTAGAAGGGCAGGGCGTGATCGCTGCCATCAAACGCGGCTGGCGCCTGTCGAGCCGCCGATTCTGGCGCCTATTCGGCATCTACTTGCTCACTTCACTGATAGTGGGCGTGGTCTCCGGCATCTTCTCCGTGCCGATGTCCATAGCGATGGGCCTGGCAGTCTTCGAAGGCAGCCCCGCCTTGGGCGCCGCCGCGCTCACCTTGGGAACCGCCCTCGCCGGCACAATCACAACGCCGTTCACCGCCTCAGTCGTGGCGCTGCTTTACATCGACTCCCGCATCCGCTCTGAGGGACTGGACCTGACCTTGATGAGCGCCGCCGAGGAAGACCGGCTGTGATCCCCTGCGCGGTCCCGCCCCTCGACCCGACTCCGGGCGAAGCCCGTCAGTGGCTTGAGGACGAGTTGGCCAAGGTTATTTATCACCGCCCGCCCTCGCTGCTGGATCGCATTTGGCAGTGGTTGTCAGACCTGTTCGCCAACAGCCAGGTCCCTGGACAACTGCCGCCTTGGCAGGCGTTGGGCTGGGGACTGGCCATCGCCGCGGTCGTCACCTTGATCGCCTGGCGAGTGGCCGGCAGCCCCCAGCGCCGGGGCGCCGCCCGCCGGCCCGGACCGGTCTTGGGCTCGGAGCAGCGCAGCGCCGCGGAACTGCGCGCGGCGGCGCGCGAACAGGCCGCCGCCGGTGACTGGCGGCGCGCCTGTCTGCTCGCTTTTCAGGCTTTGGCCCGCCGGTTGGAGGACGCCGTCATCCTGGACCGCCAGGCTGGCCGCACCGCTCACGAATTGGCCGCCGATGCCGCTCGCCGCCTGCCCGGGCTGGCCACCAGTTTGGAGCAGGCCGCCGAGCAGTTCGACTCGATCGCCTACGGCCGCGCCCGCGGCGACGAGCGCGCCTACCAATTCCTGGTCCGACTGGACCAGCAGGCGGAAGCGGCAAAACCACTGCTGACACCCGCTGACACCGCCACGGCCGGGGTGTCATGACCGACCCGTTCGCTCCCGGCAACCCGTTCGCGGTCTCCCCGAACGCCGCCGGCGCCGCCGATGCGCCCGATCGCGTCGCGAACCCGTATGCGGTGCCGGAAGCAGAATCGGGCCGCGCGCGCAGGCCGGACGCGGCCGGACGCCGCTCCCGGGCCGGCCGCTGGCGGGCCGTGGTCGGTTGGACCCTCGGCTTGGGACTCCCGTTGGCATTGGCGCTGATCATGACCGCGATGCTGACCATTCCCACCGATCAAACGCCGCTGGGCGTCGACAACCCGAACCCGGATGGCGCCAGAGCCCTGGCTCAGGTGCTGGCGCGCAACGGCGTCGACGTCGTGGACGCGGATTCGACGGCAGCCGCGGTCGCCCTCGCTTCCGGCGACACCACGCTGGTGATCGCAGGCTCCTCGGCCGTGGCTGAAGCCCAACTGGAGTTGTACGGGGAAGCGGACTGCGGCATCGTGCTCATAGATCCTGACGCTCAACTGCGCCAACACCTGGAGGAAGCTCTCCCGAGCGAGCGCCTGGCGGTCTTCGAAGACCCCGACGTGTTCACCAACGCCGGCATTGTCAAGAGCGACAACGCGGCCACGGCGCTGAGGGCCCTGGGGCAACACCGGCGGTTGGTCTGGAACGTGGCCCGCTGGGAGGAGGAGGCCGCCAGCGGCGGAACATGGCAATTGCTGCCGCCTTGGGCGCCGGTGGTAACCGTTCAACTGGTCATCGCCGCCGCCGGGGCGGCCCTGTGGCGGGGGCGGCGGATGGGACGAATCGTGCCCGACGAACTGCCGGTCACGGTTCCCGCTGCGGAGGTCACAGTCGGCCTGGGGGGCCTTTACCGGCGATCACGGGCCCAGGGGCACGCCGCCGCCGCGCTGCGGGCCGGGACCGCCTCCCGGCTCGGTGCCGCCCTGGGGCTTGGGCCCGGCGCCACTCCCGCTACGCTGGTGGCCGAAATCGCGCGGGCGGCCGAGCGCTCCGAGCATGACGTCCGCGATCTGCTTTACGGCCCAGCCCCGAGTTCCGCCGGCCGGTTGACGACTTTGGCCGGCGCCCTGGACCAATTGGAGAAAGAGGTGCTTCAGCCATGAGCGAGCCCGTCCCCCGACCAGCGTCAAGCACCCCGCCAACGACCGGCCCGCTCGCGGCTGGCGCCCCTGTGCCCGCGCCAGCGCCGGCGGTGGCCGCCATGCCCGCCTGGCCTTCTCCCCCGCCCGTCGCGCCCGAGCCCCTGCCGCCATCTATCGAGCCGGGATCAGACCAGGAAGTGGCCGCCGATCCGCGCCAGGCGCTGGCCCAGGTCCGCTCCGAGATCGCCAAAGCGGTGGTGGGGCAGGACGCGGCCGTGACCGGTCTCCTGATCGGCCTGTTGACCGGCGGACATGTCCTCCTCGAAGGCGTCCCCGGCGTCGCCAAGACGCTCCTGGTGCGCTCGTTGGCGGCGGCGCTGGACTTGGAGGCGAAGCGGATCCAGTTCACACCCGACCTGATGCCCGGCGACGTCACCGGATCCTTGATCTACGACTCCCAAACCGCCCGGTTCGAATTCAGGGCCGGCCCGGTGTTCACCAACCTGCTGCTGGCAGACGAGATCAACCGCACCCCGCCCAAGACCCAGGCCTCGCTGCTGGAGGCGATGGAGGAACGCCAAGTCTCGGTCGAAGGCGAGCCTCGGCCGCTGCCGAACCCCTTCATGGTGATCGCCACCCAGAACCCGGTGGAGTATGAGGGCACCTATCCGCTGCCGGAAGCCCAACTCGACCGCTTCCTGCTCAAACTGCCCCTGCCACTGCCTCAGCGCGAAGAGGAGATCGAAGTGGTCTCCCGCCACGCCTGCGGCTTCGACCCCAAGAACCTGCGCCAGGCCGGGATCAGTGCGGTCGCGGGGCCGGCGACCGTGGCGGCGGCCCGCGCCGCCGCCACTGGCGTGCTGGTCGATCCAGGGGTGTTGGGCTACATCGTCGACATCTGCCGGGCCAGCCGGAACGCGCCCTCGGTGGCGCTGGGGGTCTCGCCACGCGGGGCCACCGCTCTGATGGCCGCCGCGCGCGCCTGGGCCTGGCTGTCCGGCCGCGCATTCGTCACGCCCGACGACGTCAAGGCCCTGGCCCTGCCCACGCTGCGGCACCGCATCCAACTGCGGATCGAAGCTGAAACCGAGGGGGCCAACGCCGAGACGGTGCTCGGCTCGATTCTGGCCACCGTCCCGGTCCCCCGCTGACCAAGGCCCGGCGGCAATGGCGTTCACCTGGCGGTTCCCCGCCGCGCTGGCTTTGGGCGTCCTCCCGTTGGTGTTCGCGCCCGCCCCGGTTCTGGTGCTGGCCTGGACGGCGATCGTCTTGGCGCTGGCCGGCCTGGACCTGGCCCTGGCCGCCAGCCCCAAGACCCTGCGGGTCGAGCGCGCCAAACTGGCGCCGGTGCGCCTGACCGAGACCGCCCGCAGTACCCTGACCATCGTCAACCCCGGCCGGCGCACGGCCCGGCTGGCGGCGCGCGATGCCTGGACGGCATCGGCGGGCGCTGAAGAGGAACTGCGCCATCTGCGAGTGCCGGCCGGGCAGGCGCGGCGCACGGCCGGAACGTTGCGGCCCTGGCGCCGGGGCGATTTCGACGCCGACCTGGTGACCATCCGCAGCTTCGGGCCGCTCGGCCTGGCCGGGCGCCAACGGTCGCTGGAGGCGCCCGGCCGGCTGCGGGTGCTGCCCGAATTCCGCTCGCGCCGCCACTTGCCCTCACGGCTGGCCCGGCTCAGGGAAATGGACGGCCGGGTGGCCGCCCAGGTGCGCGGTCAGGGCACTGAGTTCGACTCGCTGCGCGATTACGCCCTAGGCGACGACGTCCGATCGATCGACTGGCGGGCAACCGCCAGGGCAGAGCACGTGATGGTGCGCACCTGGCGGCCCGAGCGCGACCGCCGAGTGGTGATTGTGCTCGACACCTCGCGTTGGGCGGCCGGGCGCGTGGGCGACCAGACCCGGCTTGACGCCGGCATCGAGACGGCTCTGCTATTGGGCGCGCTGGCCGCGGCCGGCGGGGACCGGGTTGAGTTGTTGGCGGCTGACCGAGTCGTGCGGGGCAGGGTGGCGCCGGTGATCGGGTCCACCACCCTGGCGCGGTTGGCCGATCAGCTCGCCTTGGTCGAGCCCGCCCTGGTCGAGGCGAACTGGACCTTGATCGCGGCGCAGGTTCGATCGCTCGTCCGGCGGCGCGCCCTGGTGGTGTTGATAACCAGCACCGATCCGGCTGTCGTCGAAGTCGGCCTGATGACCGTCCTGGACACCTTGCTGGCGCGTCATGTCGTCATGGTCGCCAGGGTCCGCGACCCGGCCACCGCCGAGTTGCTGGCCGGTCGCCAGGACGCCGACGCGGTCTTCGACGCCGCCGCCGCCCAGCGCCGGGAGCTGGCGGTCGCCGCCATGGAATCGCGCCTGCGCGCCATGGGAGCGCACGTGGTGACGGCTCTGCCGGAAGCGCTGGCCCCCGCCGTCGCCGATTCGTACTTGGGACTCAAGGCGGCGGGCCGCCTCTAGCGGCCCCTGGTCCCGACGGTTCGTGCCTCGCGCGGCCGCCTAGTCCCTTCGCCCGCGGCTCCCGCACCGGCCGGGTCTCTACCGCGCCCTGGCCGGCACATCAGCGACTCCATTCCGCCCAGGCATAAGGGATCCATCAAGGGCGGGCACGCGCGCCGGTCGGCATCGCGAACGCGAACGCGGCCGGGGCGCGCTCCGCGCCCTACTCGTCCAACCGCCGGCGTTCCGAGTTCTCCGCGTCCAGTATGCGGGTGGCGCGGCGACCAACCCCGACCATGTAGACCAGGAACGCGGCCAAGGCCAACGCTCCGATCGTGATCTTGAGCGGGCTGGGCAGATCCGACGGCGTGATGAAACCCTCCACCAGACCGGAAACCCCCAGAGCCACGCTCAAGGCCACCACTGCTGCCGCGGCCGCTTTGCCCTCGCGGGCCAGCGACTGCGCTCGCGTCCTGGGTCCCGGCGCGACCCAGGCCCAAAACAGCCGCAAACCGACCGCCCCGGAAACGAACACACAGGTCAATTCCAGCAGTCCATGTGGCAATATCAAACTGAAGAAGACGTCGCCGGCGCCGTACGACGTCATCATCCCGCCCGTCGCGCCCAGCTGCACAGAGTTCTCGAACAGCATCAAGGCCGGGAAAAACCCTGTGATCCCTCCGGCCAGGCACAGAGCGGACACCCTGGCGTTATTGGTCCAGACATAGGCGGCGAAGCTGGAATGCGCGTACTCGGAGTAGTAGTCGGCGAAAGCCGAATCGACATATGCCTGGCGCTCCTCGGCCGTGCCCAGCACCGCCAGCGCAGACGGGTGGCTCACCACCCAGAAGCCGCAGACCAGAGCCGTGGCCAGACAGACGGCGGTGCAGACCAGAGCCCACCAACGCACTCGGTACAGGGCTTGCGGCATGGTCAACTCGACGAACCGCCGCAGGGCGCCGGTCGAAGTGTCGTGGGCGCCCAGGATTCTGGCCCGCGCGGCGGCCAGCCACGCCGATAACTGCGACACCAGGGCCGGATCTGGCGCCTCGGAGCGGAGCTGTGACAGGTCGGTGGCCACGCGCTCGTAAAGCCAGGCCAACTCATCTGCTTCGGCGCCGGTGGGCAGGCGTTTGGCGGCCAGGGCGCCCAGACGCTCCCAGGCCGGCGCCCGCTCGGCCACAAACGCCTCAATGTCCACGCCGCTACCCTAGTGGAGTGCTTCGCCGTCGCCCGCCCCGCCTGGGACGGCCCCCCAATGGGTCCCCGAGCTGGCCGCTAAGCCAGCCCTTGACTTGGTCCTTGGCCCGGCCGCCAAGGCAACCCTGGAGCCAACCCCCAAGCCATCCCTTGAGCCAGCCTTCTGGGACCGTGCCGGAACTGGACCGGCGGACCGTCCCTGGGCAGGCGCGACCCGCACGCTGTCAGCTACCACTAGGGCGAACCGATGGAGCCAGCGACCAACGGACGCCGCCCGGTGGAAGCCCTCGCCGGCTCCGGCCATCAGCGCAGGACCGGGGCCCAGGCGGAGGCCAGCTTGCGCGGCGATGAGGTCGTGGTCGGCGAGGCCGTCGAACTAGAGTTGTTGCCGGCCTCTTTCGCCACCCGCCTGTTGGCCTTTGTGGTGGACCTATGCGTCGTCGGGGTGGCCGCGCTCCTGACATTCTGGGCGCTGGCCTTGCTCGGCCTCGACGCCTGGAGCCCCGCCGCTCAGGCCGCCGCCATCTCCGTCGCGCTGGCGGTGATCCTGCTGGTCATCCCCACCACCGTGGAAACGTTGAGCCGAGGACGCTCCTTGGGCAAACTGGCCGCCGGCATTCGGGTGGTCTGCGACGATGGCACCCCCGTGCGCCTGCGCCAATCGGCGATCCGCGCCCTGGTGGGGGTTTTCGAGATCTGGTTCACCCTCGGTTTTCTGGCTTTCGCGACCATGTTCTTCAACAACCGCGGCAAACGGATCGGGGATTTCCTGGCCGGAACCTATGCCATGCGCTCACGCGGCCCGCGCCTCCAGGTCTTCTCCCTGCCCATGCCCCCAGAACTGGTCGCTTGGGCCAAGGTGGCGGACATCGGCGCCCTGAGCGATGGCTTGGCTCTGCGCGTTCGCCAATTCTTGCTCCGCGCGGGCTCTTTGTCAGCTCAGGCGCGCCACCAACTAGGGCTGTCGTTGGCCGCCGAGGTCGGCCGCCAGACCGCTCCCCCGCCTCCCGCCGGCACCCATCCCGAACGTTATCTCGCGGCGGTGATCTGCGAGCGCCGCGACCGCCAATTGGCCAGCGCCCCGGTCCGCGCCACCCGCGCCCAGGCCCTGGCCGGCGCCGTGCGCCGCCTCCCCTACCAAATCCCCGACCCCTCAAACTAACCGCCACCGCCGTTGCGCCAGTCAGTTCAAGTCCCAGCCCACCGCCCACCTAGCCGCCGATGCCGTTCGCCGGCCCAGCGCTCTTCGCCCAGTCATGCCCCAACCCGGCCCGCAGCCGCCCGTTTCCCCTCGCCACCGCGGCGACGCCAGCCAGTTCAAGACCCAGCCCACCCCTCGCCGGCCCCCGATGCCGTTCGCCGGTCCGGCGTTCTCCGCCCAGTGCGGAATCAGCACAATCACCGTCCCCCTGCGTATGAACGTGGCCGGAAACCGGCGCCTGGCCGCAGATGTCGTTCGGCTGGGGCGGCGGGTCGGCGAAGCGCGGGATGGGAAAATGGCTGCGGTCAGACACGGACGGCGCGGAGGTAGCGGTCCCGCCCATTCAGGTCGAGCCCGGTCTGAACGTCTTCGAACAGGCCGTCCTCGGCGGCCGCCGCGCGCATGGCTTCTGCTTGGGACGGATCGTGCTCCATGACCAGCACCCCTCGCGGCCGCAGCAAGCGGGCCGCCGCCCCCAGAAAGATCCGCGGCGCGTCCAGTCCGTCGGCGCCGCCGCCGAATAGCGCCGCCGGCGGCTCGTATTCGGCCACGCCCGGACCCAGCTCTGCATCCTTGAGCAGATAGGGCGGATTCGCGGCGACCACAGACACTCGACCGGCCAAATCCGCGAGGGGACCACCGGGGGTGGCGACTTGGGCGACATCGTGCAGCTCGACTCTTACGCCTAAAGGTTCAAGGTTCGCGCGGGCCTGTCCGCCAGCCGCCCAAGCCCGTTCCACCGCCACGACCTGTGCGCCTGGGACCTCGGTGGCCAGGGCCGCCGCCATCGGCCCCGCCCCAGTTCCCAGGTCGACGGCCAAACGCTCATCGGCAGGCCAATCCAGCAAAGCCTCAATGGCCGCACCGGCGACAATCTCAGTTTCCGGCCGGGGAATGAAAGCCCCCGGGCCAACGGCCAACTCAAGCAATCGGAAAGGCGCCCGGCCCGTCACATATTGCAGCGGCTCGCCCGCTTCCAATCGCTTGGCGGCATGCTCGTAGCTCTCGGGCAGCTGAAGTGATCCTCCGAACCGACGCGCGCGCAGCTCGCCGAGCGAAAGCCCCAGAACAGCGGCCGCCAGCCGCTCGTGGTCGGGTGTCTTGAAGCGCATTCGACGATGCTACGCCGCATCGTGATCGCTTCGGCATGGTGTTAGGCGCCGCCCTGGCTTGGTTGCGGGGTGGGCGGGTGGGGCGGGTGGGGGGGGGG
>JAISXH010000001.1 GCA_031270825.1 Bifidobacteriaceae bacterium | reverse complement strand
CGCGACCGGGACCAAGGCGAGGTCGACGTGGTGATGGAGTTCGACGACGGCGGCGTCTTCCTGATCGAGTTCAAGACCGCTCAGAGCTACCAGGCGAAGGACCTGCGCGGCATCCGCGCTCTCGCGGCCAAGCTGGGCGACCGTTTCCTGGGCGGCGCGGTGCTGGGGTTCTCCGCCGGGTCCTACCGACTGGGCGACAAGCTCTGGGGCATGCCCCTGTCGATCCTGTGGGAGCACGCCGACCCGACCCGTTTTGACTTCGGGCACAGCCCCCAGGCCGGCCAATAGCCCGGCGAGTGCAGTCAGCCTCTCGCGGAGAGTGGCCCTGGGCTCGCCGATCCTCCGAAAGGGGCGCCCTTGTTGGCGCCGCCGTTGTTAGGCTGGCCTTGTGCCCGAGCGACAGGTGTGCGGGGAATCCAGGATCACCGCGCGGGAGGCGAGTTCGCATAAGCGGCGGCCCCCCGGGCATACTCCGCGAGTTCGGCGTCTCCTGGTTGATCTGAGTCGGCTTGCCGGATTGGCGGTGGCCTCGGTCGTTGTGTTCGCCGCAACGAGTTGTGCGAAACAGAACGAGCAATTTGACCTCGTCGAATCTGATCTGATCGAGGGTGCGTGGGCTAATCCAGTGGATCGGGTGCTCTACCCAGACGAATCGGCGGCGGCCATGATCCACGCCGCGGGCGAGGCCTCGATCGCAGCCTGTATGGCCGAGCGCGGCTTCGATTATGAAGGCGGCGCCTTCCCGGAGTTTTTTCCTCGTGAGCAGGCTCAATACTTTTATGGCGTAACAGATCCGGCCTCTGCGGAGACGAACGGGTTGAGGTCGACGATTTGGATGGCGTCAGTGCTCCAGTCACAGGACGAATCGTCAAGTCCAAGTGATGACTATCTTGCGGCGCTCAACGGCAGGACGCCGCGGGACGTGCGGGACTCGACCGGGGTTGTGGTGGGCGCGTCTGACCCGGACTCATGCCTCGGGATGGCCTTGGATTCGGTGACGCCTAACTGGGCTGACCTGCAAGGGCTGCAGTATCAGGCCGGGGTGGCACTGCTGTTATCGGACGTCAAGAGCAGGCGACCCGTGCGAAATGGCTTCGCCGACTGGAGCGAGTGCATGGCGCAGAGCGGGCACGACTACCCCGGTCCCTGGTTGATGGCCTACGATTTCCTCGGCGACTCGCCCACCGAAGCGGAGAAGGCATTGGCCGTCACTTCAGCGAACTGCATGCACTCATCCGGATTATTGCGCGCCTGGTCGAAGGCGCAGGCCGAAGCCACCTGGGATGAGTTGCAACGCTCATACCCTGACCTGCTGTCACGCTGGGACGTGCTGTTCGCTGAGACGGTCGAGTATGTCGAGGGTTTGTGAGCAGCTGATGGAGTTCGAGGAATTGGGCAGTAGCCCGCCGCGCGGCCGACCAAGCGGCGGCCGCGGACCCAGATCTGACGGACGACGAATACTGGCGGATCGCGGGCGTCGACCCAAACATCAGCTTCGATTCCACATGCGCGGGCGAATCTGACGATGCTTGTGAAGAAGCCAGCCTGAACAGCCAGCTTCGGCTCCACCAGGTCCTCGAAGAAGAGCAGAACCGCTACCTGGAGCAGCTGAATGCCAGCCAGTCGCCGACCGCGAGGAACGGTTGACGCCTACCTAGTTTCGTGATTGCGGGTTTGACCCATAGCCGGACCAGCAGCGGGGCCGCTTCCCCGGCTCCCGGCGCGAGTCGCCGGCCGATCACGGCTGCGGTCTTGGTCACAGCGCCGTCAGCGCTGTCAACCACCCTTCTGCTGCGCCGGCGAGTCCGGTCCATAAACCCAGCCGAAGCCCTCAAAGGAGCAGAGTGGCCGCCACGGATCAGTTGGGGGCTTTCCAATAGCCGGTGAAGGCAATGCGAGACTTGGGCACGCCCGCTGAGACCAGGTGGCGGCGCGACTCCGCGACCAGGCGCTGCTCGCCGGCCAGGTAGGCCTGGACGGTGGCCGGCTCGGGCGGGGTGTGGTCTTGGACCGCATTGAGGGCCAATTGGCCGGGGCGGTCATGCGGGTTGGCGCGAGCCAGCCAGCGGACCTCGAAACCGGGCGGCGGGTCGAGAGGCTGGCGGTCGGCATCGTCGGGTATTTCGATGATGGCCAAGCCGGGCCGTTTCCGGTCGAGATCGCGCAGGATGCCGGCCAGGGCGGGCAACGCGGATTCGTCGCCGACCAGGAAGACGCCGCTGGCGTCCGCCAGCGGGTCGAAGCCCCGGCCTTGGTCGATCAAGGCGATTTGCTCCCCCGGTTGGGCTTGCTGCGCCCATGGTCCGGCCACGCCGGTGGTCCCATGGGCGACGAAATCAACATCGATCTCGCCCGCCTCCGGGCGGTGGTTGCGGACGGTGTAGTTGCGGACCGGTGGCCGGACGTCCGCCTTGAGGCGGAGGTACTTGAGGTAGCCGGCGGTGTTGAACTTGGCCGGAAGGGCGCTGAAATCGACGGCGCCGTCGGGTCGGGGCAGAAACAGCCTGAACCAGTGGTCGAAGCCGCGCCGGGGCAGGCGGGTCAAGTCCTCGCCGCCAAAGGTGACGCGGACCATGTGCGGAGTGACTCGTTCGCTGCCCACAACCGCGGCGGTGTAGACGCCCTCTATCTTGCGCCCGTCGTTGAATCCCATTGTTGGCGTCTCCTCGGTAGGGCAGCGGCGAATTGAAGTCGGCGGCGACGCGTTGACGCCGGAGCGGCGAAGGGTCGCGGGGGTCTAATCGGCCGCATGCTGTGATTAGGTAAGCCTAAGTTACTGTCGCCGCCTTGGGTTGGCAAGACGAAGTAAACAGCCGATCGGACGCGGCCAGGTCGCGGGGATTTGCGCTGGCAGCGGCGAATCGGGATGGCCGCTACCGCCGAAGCGCTGCGCCGGCGGTCGCGTCGGCGGACCTGGCGACCAGGGCCCCGGCGCCGGTGGCCCACCGGTAGGATAGGTGGCCAAACCAGGGCGGAAGGGACGCGGGCGTGACTATCTTCATCATCGTCGCCGTTGTGGGCTTGGCGCTGACCGTGTTGGCGGCGCTGGTCGACGGGATCGGCGACGCCCTGGACTTCGCCGGGACTGGGTCCGGGATCATTTCGGGGGCCTCGATCGGAGGCCTGATCAGCGGAATAGGCTTCGGCGGCTGGCTGGCTCTGACCTTCACCGACCGCTACTGGCTGGTCGCGGTGATCTCTGGCGTCACCGGACTGGCGGTCGGCGCGGCGGCGGCCGGCTGGTACCAATGGCTGAAACGGGCTCAAGGCGACGAGAAGGACTTGGCGATCAGCGGCATCGTCGGCACCAGCGGCTCCGTGCGCGGCGTTTCCCCCGAAGACCCGACCAGCGGAACTGTGGCCGTGACCTATCTGGGCGCCACGCGGATCATGCAATTCACCGCCCCGCAGGGCCTCAAGGCCGGGGCTGTGGTGCGAGTCACGCACCTGCTCGATCCAGAGACCGTCCGGGTCGAACCCCTTGAATAGCAACCCCCGAGGAGGCTGGCGAAATGACTGAAATCTTTGAGCGGAACGGCTCGGTGCTGGCGGTGGTCGGCATCATCGTTGTGCTTGGGCTGATCGTTCTGGCGGTCGCGCGGCGGTACAAGATCCCGCAAGCCAACGAGGCCCTGGTGATCACCGGCGCGAAAGGCTCTGAGGGCGGGGTCAAGATCGCGCTCGGCGCGGGGGCGTTCATTGTGCCGTTTATCCAGAAGTGCATGGTCATTTCGTTGGAGGCGATGCGCATCGAGTTGGCCGTTTCGGGCGGCGTCTCCAAAGACAACATCAAGGTCAGGGTCGATGCCGTGGCGCAGGCCAAGGTGGACGGCACGCCGGAGGGGGTCCGCGCGGCCGCCCAGCGCTTCCTCGATTCCGATTCCGAGATCGCCAACAACATCCGGTCGATCTTGGCCGGCGCGCTGCGCGGGGTGATCGGCAATATGACGGTCGAAGAGATGCTGCGCGATCGTGAGGGCTTGGCCACCAAGATCCGGGCGGCCGCCATCGAAGCGCTGTCCGAATCCGGGCTGCGGGTCGACACCCTCCAAATCAATGACATTGTGACCGACCCGGAGGACTACATCACCAACCTGGGTCGCCCGCAGGTGGCTGAGACGCGGCGGCTGGCTGAGATCGCCGAGGCGGACAACGAGCGCCAGTCGGCGGAGGCGAGGGCCACCGCGCGCGTGGCGATCGCCCAAGCCAACAAGGACGCGTCGCTCAAAGAGGCGGATTTCAAGGCCCAAACCGACGAGGCCCAAGCGGTCGCCAACGCCGTCGGGCCAAAGACCAAGGCGGCCCAGGACGCCACCATCACCAAAGCCGAGCAGGCCAACGCCGAACAGCAGGTCCAGTTGGCCAAACTGATGCTCGACGCCGAGGTCCGGGCCAAGGCCGACGCGGACCTGTATGTGGCGCAGAAGCAGGCGGACGCGGCTCTGTACACCGCCGAACAGGATGCCAAGGCGCAAGCGGCGGTCATCAAACAGCAGGGCCAGGGCCATGCCGAGGCCACCCGTGTGCAAGGGCTGGCCGAGGCCGAGGCGACCAAGGCCCGCGGCCAAGCCGAGGCTGAGGTCAGGGAAGCGATGGTGGAGCGCGAAGGTCTGGGCGAAGCCGAGGCGATCCGTGCCCAGGGCCTGGCGGAGGCGGAGGCGATCCGCGCCAAGGGCCAGGCCGAAGCCGAGGTCAAGGAACTGCTCGCGGCCGCCTACGAGAAATACGGTCAGCAGGCGGTGATCGACCGCATCCTGGCCGCCCTGCCGGACATGCTGGCCCAGGCGGCGGCCCCGATCGGGCAAATCGAGAACCTCACCGTGATCGGCGGCGCCGAGGGCGCCAGCTCTGTGACCAAGATGGCCACCAACCTGTTGACCGAGGTGCCGGCTGTGGTCAAGGCGGCGACAGGCCTGGATGTGGCCGCCTGGTTGCAGTCGTTCATGGCTGACCAACACCCCGGCAAGCAGGACCGCAAGGGCGCCCAGGGCGGCGACGCGACCAGCGCCTGAGTCGTTCCCGGCGCCGCTTCGGTTGCGTCGCGCCACCCAGGAGCGTGGTGAATAGCCACGCTCCGACCGTGTTGACGCAGGGCGGCGGGACGCTGGCCAGCGGAAACGCGGCAATAGGGCCAGGAATTGGACGATGCCGTTCGCGGCGGCGTTTGGTCAGTGGATCACCGGCGGGGCGTCGAAGTCGGACTGCCCCGTCGGCACCGTTGGCAGGCGCCCCGAACCGTCTGGTGTGGGGATCGCGGCCAGCAGCGTCTTGGTGTACGGGTGGCCTGGATGCGACCAGACCTCCTGTGTGGGGCCCGATTCGACGATGCGTCCGGCCCACATGACCAAGAGGCGGTCCGCGATCAGCCGCACGACCGACAGGTCGTGGGAGATGAACAGCAGCGCGGCGCCTTGCGACACAGTCAGCCTTGACATCAGATAGGCCACCTTGGCCTGGGTTGAGGCGTCCAGCGCGCTGATCGGCTCGTCCCCGATCAGCACATTCGGTTCGGCTGCCAGCGCTCGGGCGGTGGCGATGCGCTGGCGCTGGCCGCCGGAGAAGCTGCGCGGGAACCGTGGCGCGTCTTTGCGGTCGAGCCCGACTCGCTCCAGCCATTCGCCGGGAGTGGCTGGATGGGATGCGGCGGCATCGGGCGACCCGGCGGCATCGGGCAAAAGCTTGTCGCCAAGGCGGCCCCCGGCCCGGGCGCGGCGCTTGGCGGCCAAATCGAGGCCGTCCTGGATCTGGGCGCCCACCCGCCGGCGGGGGTTGAGCGATGACCCGGGGTCTTGGAAGACCATCTGGATGCCGGTGTCGGCGAGCGGGCGGCGGCCCACTCCCAGAGCCCGCAGTTCCAGACCTTGATACTCGACGCGGCCGGCGCTGGGCGCGACCAGCCCGGTCAGGACCCTGGCCATGGTCGACTTGCCGCAACCTGATTCTCCGACCAGGCCGACCACTTCTCCGCCGACCAGATCGAAGGACACGCCGCGGACGGCTTTGACAGGTGGGTGGCCGGGGTATTCGACCTCGATGTCGCGCACCGAGATGACCGGGACGGCTTTGCTCATGGCGCCTCACCGTCCTGGCCGCGCTTAGTGTCGAGGTCAGCGTCGCTAGCGCCGTGCTTGTCGCTCCTGGCCGTGCCCGTGGCCGCCGCGCCAACCGCCTCGGCGCCGTCCTCGGGGTCATCGCCCTGCTCGTCCTCGCCGCTCAGCGACATCCGGGCCAGGTCAGCGCGTGACTGGAGCCCGCCTGGAGCACCTGGCAGCGCGGCCAACAATTCGCGGGTGTAAGCGTTGGTCGGAGCGGTGAAAACTTGGTGGCGGGGACCGTTCTCAACGATCCGGCCGTGGCGCATGACGGCGACGCGATCAGCCACGGCGCTCATGACTCCCAGGTCGTGGGTGATGAACAGGACCGCCAGGCCCAAGGAATCGACCAGCGAGCGGATCAGCGCCAGGACCCCGGCCTGGATGGTCACATCGAGGGCGGTGGTCGGCTCGTCCGCTATCAGCACCGCCGGCTCGCAGGCCAGAGCGATGGCTATGGCGATGCGTTGGCGTTGGCCGCCGGAGAACTCGTGGGGATAGCGGCGCAGGGTGGCGGCGCCACCGGAAACGCCGACGCGATCGAGTGCGGCCACCGCCCGGTCGGCGGCCTCGGCCTTGGAGACCTTGAGGTGGTAGCGAACGTGGTCGGTCAACTGGGCGCCGATGGTCAGCTGCGGATGCAAAGAGGTCGACGGATCTTGGAACACCGTGCCCACGCGCTGACCGCGGATGGCGTTCAAGGCCGAGCCGGTGATCTGCAGAAGGTCTTCGCCGTCAAGCCAGATTCGCCCGGTGACCTGGGATTTGGCCGGCTCTAGGCCGATCACCGTGAGCCCGGTGATGGTCTTGCCGCTGCCGGACTCCCCGGCCAGACCCTGAACTTGGCCGGCCTCGACCGCCAGCGAGACATCGTCCAGGATCGGGGTGACCCCGTCCTCGCCCGGTATGCCCAGGCTGAGGTGCTCAATCCGCAGGATGGCCGTCATCGTTTCTCCGCCCCTGGATCCATGGCGTCCCGCAAGGCGTCGCCAATGAAGTTGAAGCTGATGACCACGGTCAGGATGGCCAATCCCGGGAAAACCCCGAGCCACCATTTGTCGAAATGGCTGACGGCGGCGGACACCATTGAACCCCACTCCGGGGTGGGAGGTTTGGCGCCCAAGCCCAGGAAGGACAGACCGGACAGCAACAGCGCTGCGGTGCCGATGTCGAGGCTGGCCATCACCAGGGTTGGTCCGGTCACATTGGGCAGGATGTCAACCCGGATGGAGCGCATGGAGCTGAATCCGAGCAGGCGGCCTGAGGCGACGAAGTCATTGCCACGCAGCCCCAACACAATCGAGCGGACCACCCGGGCATACGGCGGCCAGGACACCACCAGGGCCGCTATGACCGCGTTAAACAGGGAAGCGCCCAGGGCGGCGGCCGTGACCATGGCCAAGATGACTGTCGGGAAGGCCAACACCAGGTCCGTGAAGCGCATGATCGCCTCATCGACCCAACGGCCGAAGAATCCGGCCAACAGCCCCAAGGTGGCGCCGATCAGCATCGACATGCAAACCAGAGTCAGGGCCAGGCCAATGGTGTAGCGGGCGCCGGCCAAAATACGCGAGAACAGGTCTCGCCCCAACTCGTCAGTGCCCAGGAAGGCCACGTCCCCCGGCGGGGTGAATCTGGGCAAGTCTTGGGCGAGCGGGTCAAAAGGCGCGATGTTGGGCCCGATCAGGCAGATCACCAACCAGGCCAGCCCGATTGCGGACGCGATCAGCCCGAGGGGCTGGCGCAGGCCGCGCGGAATCGCCCGCCAAATCCGGCCGGTCAGCGAGCGGCGGGCCAGAGCGCCCCGGGTGTCGCCGGCACCCCGGGCCAGGTCCGGACGGTCAGGAGCACGCATCAGCCCACCCGCACTCTCGGGTCGATGAACCCGTATGACAGATCCACGATCAGGTTGATGATCAGATAGACCAGCCCCACGAACAGCCCCACGCCCATGACGGCCAGCAGATCTAGTTTCGAGGCGGCCTGATAGGCGTAGGAGCCAAGGCCCGGCCAACCGAAGATCGACTCGACCAGCACTGTGCCGGAGAGCAGCGAACCGAAAGCCAAGCCGACCACGGTCAGGATGGGCACGGCTGCCCCACGCAGCACATAGCGCAGAAAGACCGTCCGGCCGGGCAGGCCCTTGGCCTTGGCCGCGCGCACGTAGTCCTGGTCCAAGACTTCGAGGATCGAGGTCCTCGAGAACCGGGTCAGCAGCCCGATCGTGTACAGGGTCAGGACCAGAGTTGGCAGCGCCAAATGGGCGCTGGCGTCGACAAAGGTACGCCATTGCCCGGCCAGCAGGGAGTCGACCGTATACATGCCGGTGACTTTCGGCGGCGCCGACACACCCGGTGTCAGCCGCCCCGAACCGGGCGCCCAGCCCAATCGGTAGTAGAAGACGTAGAAGCAAACAATCGCGGTCCAGAAGGTCGGCAGTGAAATGCCGATCAGCGAAACCAGGCGCAGCACTTGGTCGGTGATCCGGCCGCGTCGATAGGCCGACCAAGCGCCGAAGGTGATGCCGATGATCGCCGCGCAGGCAATCGCGCCGAAGGCGATTTCCATGGTGGCGGGAATCGCTTTGGCTAAGTCCTGGGCGATCGGTCGGTGCGTCTGCCAGGAGGTGCCCAAGTCCAAGTGGATCAGGCGGCCCAGGTAGGCGACATACTGGGCCGGCAGCGAGCGGTCCAGGCCGTATTCGGCCCGGAAGCGGGCGACTATTTCGGGATCGTCCGCCGCCCGCTGGCCCAAAGCCGCGGCCACCGGATCGCCCGGCACCAGATTGGTCAAGGTGAAGGTGACCAACGTCATGCCGAACAGCAAGCCGACGGCGATGACCAAGCGTTTGCCGATATACCGGACCAGGGCCTTGTGGGAACGCCGACCCGTCCGGCGTCCAGCGCTGGAGTCGCGGGACGCCGGACGGGTCGGCTCAGGTGTCACTTCGTCAGGATCGGCCGAGCCCGGTGACGTTGATCAGCCAGACGGGGTTGTAATAGACGCCGGTGATGCCGGATTGGTAAGCGACGTTCGAACCCGGCTGCAGCAGCGGCACGAACGGCGACTCGGCGTTCATGGCTTTGCCCCAGTCCTCGAAGACGGTCTGGCGGGTCTGCAAATCGCCGGTGGTGTAGCCCTGGGTGACCAGGCTTTCGATCGACGCATTGGCGCCGGCCGGCCAGCCGGCCCGCAGCCCAACGCTCTGACCGGGCCCGAAGGCCAGGTAGTTGGCCGGGTCCATGTAGTCCGGGTTCCAGTACCACAGGCCGATCTGCTCTTTGCCGTCGCGGTAGGCGTCAATCTCGGTTGCGAACGGTGCCGGGGCCAAATCGACCTCGATGCCCGCTGCCGCGAGTTGCGATTGGATGCGCTCGGCCAAAGTGGTCAGGTTCAGCCCGGTCGGGTCGATGTCGTTCGGGAACGACAAAGTCAGCTTCTGTCCGGGCGCGCCGGCCGCGACAGCGGCCGCTTGGGCGGCGTCGGGATCGAACTTGAGAGCGTCTGATTCGGGCAGCGCGCCTAGGAAGACTGACGGCACCAATCCGGTGGCCTGGGCGGCGCCTTTTCCGGCGATCTCCAGCAGACCCTGGTAGTCGATGGCCGCCTTGACGGCTTTGACGAATTCCGGCTTGGCCGTCAGCTCTGAAATCGCCGGATCGGAGTTGATCAGCAGGAACACCACGGTCGCGGATGGCACCGACTCCAGTTTCACGCCTTCAGCCAGCGACTCCACCATGTCCCCGGACAGGCCCAGGGCGACCTGCGAGTCTCCCCGCTCGACGTTCATCTTCTGGGTGGCGGGCTCGGTGTTGCGCAGGATCACCTTGTCGAAGGTCGCTTTTTGGGCGCCGTTGTACTTGGCGTTCTTCACCAAGATGGCCTCCGATGCCGTGTCGAGCTTCTCCAGCGTGTACGGTCCCGATCCGGCCGAGGTGCCGTTCAGGAACTCCTCGGCGGTGTCCGATTCGTCGATGGCGCCGCCGTTCTCCAGGACCAGCTTGGAATTGACAACCCCTAACGAAGGTGTCGCCAGAATGGCTGGTAAGGCTGGCGCGGGATCTGCGGTGGTGAGCTTGAGGGTCTTGTCGTCGACTTTGGTGACGGTGACGCCGTCGAGCAGGAAGGAGGGGTTGCCTTTCAGTCCCTGTAAGCGCTGGAGCGAGAAGACGGCGTCGTCAGCGGTGACGGGACTGCCGTCGGAGAACACCCGGCCGTCCGCCATGGTCAGGGTGAACTCGGTCTGGTCTTCGTTCGACTCGTAATCAGCCAGGTCAGGGATGACCTTGGTGGTGTCGTTGTCGGCAAACGTCAATAAGGTGTCGTACAGGGCCTTGACTAGGATCTGCCCGGTCGGCTCATATTCTCGGCCGGGATCGATGGTCTTGATGTCGAAAGTGGTGTCAATTACGATCTGGGCGGCGCCGGTGCCGCCGCTCTGGTTCGGGTTGTCGGCGTCGCCGTCGTCGCCGCCGCAGGCCGACAAGAGCAAGCTGGCCGCGCAGGCCGCGCCAGCCAATCGAAGCAGGGTCAGTTTTCGCGAAGTCATTTTTCTTGATTCCCTTCGGGTTGGCCGCTCTAGACAAGCGGGCGAGTCGATCAAACATGCTATCCGGCATCGGGGTCCCGGGGTAGTGGGCCCCGCCGCGACTGCTCCCAGGACAGGCGCCGTCCAGCGCCGCCAATGCAGCAATGCCGCGCCGGCGTGGCAGCCGACGGTCAGCGGCTCCGGGGCCGCCGCTCGGCCCCTTAACTAGTTGCGGGCCCTTGGAAGTGTTGGGATAGACTGGCTGCGCGTTTCTGCTGACGGCGATATTGCCATGCTCCGGGAGGTATTTGTGAATCACCTGAAATCAACGAACACGGCGCGGGTTT
>JAISXH010000010.1 GCA_031270825.1 Bifidobacteriaceae bacterium | reverse complement strand
CCGAGGCGACTTGCACCTGCCCCTGGTACGGCCGCCACCACGGCGCCCGCGGCCCCTGCAAACACGTCCTGGCGGCCACGCTCGCCCGGCCCGGGGCCGCGGCCTGACCCACGCGGGCGGCGCTCACACAATGGACCCGGCGCCGTTTCGATTCGGGGCGCGGCCGGCGGATTGGGGCTTGACGGCTCTCACGGTGGCGGCGTGCATTTCGGGGGCGACTTCGTGGGTGTAGACGACCTCGGCCTCGGCGAACCCCGCGCAGGCCAATCCCTCGAGGTATTCCGCCCGGGACAGCGCCCCCGCCACGCACCCGACCCGGGAACCGAGTCTGGCTCGCGCCGCCGCGCCGACGTGGTCTTCCGCCACGACATCGGACACGCCTATCCGCCCTCCGGGCTTGAGGACCCGGAACATCTCGCGGAGGGCGGCAGGCTTGTCGGTGGGGGATGTCCTCCACTTACCCGGTCGACGAGGCCGCCATGGCCGCATCCCGTCTCCTCGCACGGCGGCCGGTGAACGACGCGTCGTGAGCCGCCAGACCCCATCCGATCTGCCCTCACCAGCCCTCGTGCAGCAGGAACTCGGGCAGGTGGCGGCGTTCTATTCCGTCGCGGGAGGAGGCGGGACCGGCGTCCATGGAGAGGACCAGCTTGCGGTGGTTGTCGCGCACGGCCTCCAGCGGAGCGAACTCACGGGCGACTATTTCCGGGCTCGCCAGCAGGTAGCAGACCTGGATGTAGATCCGCTCGCCGGGGCGGTCGGCCACGAAGTCGATCTCCTTCCCGTTCCATTTGTCGATTCGCGGGTCGAAGCCGCGTCGCTTCAGCTCTAGGAAGACGGTGTTTTCCAGCAGGCCGGGGGTCTCGTCCGCGCGGAAGCCGAGGAGGGCGTGGATGAACCCGTGGTCGATCAGGAAGTACTTCTCCAGAGTCTCAAGGTTCCGCCGGCCTTTGATGTCATGGCGCGGGGCTGTGAGGATCAGGCAGGCTTTCCCCAGCGCGCTGAGGTAGTTGTAGATCGTCTCAGTCCCGAGCGAGCGGCGCTGGCTCTTGAGGAAGTCGGAGACCCGTTTGGGCGAGACGACTCGGCCGATGCCGTCCATCAAGTGCGCGACAAGGCGCTGCAGCAAGTCAAGATCGCGGATCCGGTGCCGCGCGACCACGTCTTTGAGCACGATGCCGTCCAAGACGTCGCGCAGGTACGTCAACGCCGAGGCCTCGCCGCTGATCTCGTGGACGCCCGGCATGCCGCCGAGCCGAAGGTAGCGCCCGAAGGCCGAGGCGATGTCCGCCGACCCGGCCTCCCGGGTCTCCGTTGTGAACGCGAGATGCTCGCTGAACGAACGCCGTTTGTGTCCGTCACAGCGGAAATATCCCACCGCAGAGCAATCGGCTTCGGCTCCACCTGTCCCTGAGCCTGGCCCGCTGGCCAAGACAGGAGGCGGTTCGGGCAGGCCGCGCGGGTCGGGGGCTGGCCGGCAACACAACGTTTACCTGGGCGGCGGCGCTGTCATACGTCCGTAACAGGCCGGGGCGGCGATCGGTAATCCGATGGGCGCAAGCTCTTCGAGTAATAGCGAACCCTGATGGATTTTGAAGGAGGGACCACGGTGAGCAGTGACGTGCTGTTAGCGGTCAGCGTGGCGGATTTCCCGCTCGATGCCGGTAACACTGCCTGGATATTGACCTCGGCCACGCTGGTGCTGATGATGACAGTGCCGGCGTTGGCGTTCTTTTATGGCGGTTTGGTGAGAACCAAATCCGTCCTCAACATGATGATGCTGAGCTTCGGGACGGCCGGAGTGATCGGCGTCATTTGGGTGCTGTGGGGCTTTTCGATGTCCTTCGGCTCCGATGTGGGCGGCCTGTTCGGCGACCCATTCCAGCTCTTCGGCCTGACCAACCTGGCGATCGACGACCCAACCAACCCACTGGCCGCTTCGGGAGTGCCAGCCTGGGTATGGGTCGGTTTCCAAGCGACTTTCGCGGTCATCACGGTGGCGCTGATCTCCGGCTCGCTGGCCGACCGCGTCCGTTTTGGCCCTTGGCTGCTCTTCGTGGGCATTTTCGCCACCGTGGTCTACTTCCCGCTCTGCCACATGGTCTGGGGCGGCGGCATGCTGGGCGGCTCCGGGTGGGTGGCGGAAGCCATCGCCACGCCCTTGGACTTCGCCGGCGGCACCGTGGTCCACATCAACGCGGGCATCGCGGGCTTGGCTTTGGCGCTGGTGATCGGCAAGCGACAAGGTTTCGGCAAGACCCCGATGCGTCCCCACAACGTGCCCTTTGTGATGCTGGGCGCGGCCCTGCTGTGGATCGGCTGGTTCGGCTTCAACGCCGGCAGCGCTGGCGCCGCCAACGATCAGGCCGGTCTGGCCTGGGTCAACACCTTTGTGGCGACGGCCGTCGCGTCGATGGCTTGGGCGGCGACAGAGAAGATCAAGGATGGCAAGCCGACTTCGGTCGGCGTCGCCTCGGGCGTGGTGGCCGGCCTGGTCGCGATCACGCCGGGCGCGGGCTTCGTCTCGCCGCTCGGATCGATCGCCATTGGCGCGGTCGCCGGCGTCCTCTGCGCGCTGGCGGTGAGCTTGAAGTACAAGCTCGGCTATGACGATTCGCTCGACGTGGTGGGCGTGCACCTGGTCGGAGGCTTGGTCGGCACTGTCCTGATCGGCTTCTTCGCAACCGAGAGCAATCTTTGGGATGGGGCCAAGGCCGGGCTGTTCTACGGCGGCGGCGCCACCCAGTTGCTGGCCCAGATCGTGGCGGCTTTGTTCGCGGTGATCTACTCTGGCGTTATCACGGCGATCATTGGCTTGTTGATCAAGGTCACTATCGGCTGGCGGATCGGCGAGGCCGAGGAAGTCTCCGGTATTGACCTCGCCGAACATGGCGAGACCGCATATGAGACCATCAGTTCCGGTCGGTTGAACAACTGACCAGTATCCGAAAGGCAACGAAAGATGAAACTGGTTACGGGAATCATCCAGCCGCACCGTTTGGACGCGGTCAAGACCGCCCTCGAGGCGGCCGGAGCACGCGGCATGACGGTCTCGGAAGTGTCCGGCTACGGCCGCCAAAAGGGCCACACCGAGGTTTACCGTGGCGCCGAATACACGGTCGACCTGCTGCCCAAGATCAAGATCGAGGCAGTAGTGGACGATGCCGTCGCCGCACCCGCCGTTGACGCCATCGTCTCGTCGGCGCGCACAGAGCGGATCGGCGATGGAAAAGTCTGGGTGGTGGACGTCGAAGAACTGGTGCGCGTCCGGACCGGCGACAAAGGCGCCGAGGCGCTCTAGGAGCGTGGTGAGCAACCACGCTCCGACCGTGTTGACTCTGGGCAGTGGAACGCTGACCAGCGGAAACGCGGAAAGCAAAGGCTGGTTCGTGCTGGGAAACCGATTTGTTCACCGGTTTGCCCTAGTGGGGCCAGCACGGCTTTGGACTGACACTAGATCACGCTAGATCAATTGAGCACCGAGGTCCCGGAAGGCGCCCCCGCCTTCCGGGACCTCGGCTTGGCCAGAAGGGGCGCCGGGCCCTGGGCGTCGGCTTGGTGGACGCCGGGGCGGCGCGGGCGCGAAATCCGGACTGACTTGCTGCGGGCGGCCCTGAGACGGTTGTGGGCCGAGGCCGCGGCCAGCGATCCGCTGGGAGACCGGACGCCAACGCCGACGGCTGGCGGGCCGGCCGGCGGGCTGGCCGGCGGGGAGGGCTTGGGCGCTCTGGGCGGCTTCGGCGGTGCTGAATCCTGGGGCGGTCCGTCCGGAGGGATCGCGCTGGGCGGGGTCGGATCATTGGGCAGCGGAGATTTCGGCCCGCTATCCGATTTGGACCTGGTGGTGGTCTACGAGGGCCGGGGTTGGAATGAGGCGCGGCGCGAACGCCTGGCGCGGGCGCTGTGGTACCAAATCTGGGATGCCGGGTTCGACTTGGACCAGTCTTTCCGTTCGTTGGCCGAGTGCCGCCGAATCGCCTCGGCTGATCTGCCGGCGGCGACCGGACTGCTGTCCCTGACCCCCCTGGCGGGCGATCTCGAATTGGCGGAGCGGGCCGCTTCGGCGGTGCTGACCGACTGGCGCGGAGCCGCGCGCAAGCGGCTGCCGGATTTGATCGCCTCGGTGGAAGAGCGGGAACAGTCTTTCGGCCACCTGGCCTACCGGCTGGAGCCGGACCTGAAAGAAGCGCGGGGCGGTCTGCGGGACGCCGTCACCTTGGACGCGCTGGTGGCCTCCTGGCTGGCCGACAAGCCACGTCGCGAGCTTGATTTCGACGGGGCGCGGGAGTATCTCCTGGACGTGCGTGATGCCCTGCAAAACGCCACCCGGCGACGCACCAGTCTGTTGCTGATGGCTGACCAGGACGCGGCCGCTCGAGTCTTGGATCCGTATCTGACAGCTGATCAACTGCTGAGCAATCTGGCCCGGGCCGGGCGCGCCGTCACTTATGCTCTGGACACCACGATTCGCCGAGCGGTCGGAAACCTGCCCGGTCGTAAGGCTCTGCCGGCGGTGTTCGTGCGCAATCGACGCCAGGGGCCGCGACTGACGCCGCTGGCTCGCGGCCTGGCCGAATTGGGCGGCGAAATCGTGTTCGCCGCCAGTGGTCCTGGGATTGGTTCCGCCGCCAGTGCTGCGGGGATTGGTTCTGGCGCCAGGCCAAGGGCTGGCTTGGGGCCCGACCGCGGGCGTGGGCCTGGCCTGGCCTCTGACTTGGCTCCTGGCCTGGCCTCTGATTTGGATCCCAGCTTGAAGCCCGGCTCGAGTTCTGGCCCTGGCCCTGACTTGGCGTCGCCCCGGGATGATCCGGTCCTGCCCTTGCGCGCGGCCCGGGTGGCGGCCCAAACCGGGTTCGCTTTCGAGCCGCTGACGCTGTTGTCGTTGCGCGATTGTCCGGCCCTGCCGGAGCCATGGCCGGCGCAGGCACGTTCTGAGTTGGCCGCCTATTTGGCCTGCGGTGAGGCGATCGTGCCGGTTTGGGAAGACCTGGACCAAGCCGGCCTGATTGCGCGGATCTGGCCCGAATGGGTCGGTGTGCGCAACCTGGTGCAACGTAACGCCTTGCATCGCCACACTGTCGACCGCCATCAGGTCGAAGCGGCGGCCGGGCTAGCCGCTCTGGACTTGGGCACAGCCCCGCCTGAACTGGTGGCGGTGGCGACATTGTTCCATGACCTGGGCAAACGCCCCGGCGAACGCGATCATCCGGCCCTCGGCGCCCTGCTCGCCAGGCCGTTGTTCACGCGCATGGGCTACGACCAGGCGGAGGTGGAATACATGATCGTTCTTATTCGACGCCATCTGACCTTGCCGGTCCTGGCCACATCGCGCGATCCGGACGACCCAGCCACAGTCGCCGCCTTGCTCGAGGACGTTGATCACCGCCTTGACCTACTGGACGGCCTGGTCGCTCTGACCGAGGCGGACGCCAGGGCGGCTGGCCCCAAGGCCTGGACCAAGCTTCGGGCGACGCTGATCCGGAAGCTGGCGGCCGGCGCCCGCGCAGCCCTGACGGCAGGCTGATGGCTGAGACGGTTGCCCGCCGGCAAGACGTCCGGGCTAGTGCGGGATGGCGAGGCGCAATTCCGTCCGGTGGAGCTACGTGGGAGACCTCCGGCCAGGTTCGGTAGCCTTAAGGCCTTATGTTCAATTCGCTGTCTGACCGTCTCGCCGCCACTTTCAAGTCGCTGCGCGGCAAGGGCCGGCTCTCCCCGGCCGATGTCGACGCCACAATTCGCGAGATTCGCCGCGCCCTGCTGGACGCGGACGTCGCCGTGCCGGTGGTGCGCCAGTTCACCGCGGCCATCCGCGAACGCGCCCTGAATGAGGACATTAACAAGGCCCTGAATCCATCCCAGCAAGTGGTCAAGATTGTCTACGACGAATTGGTTCAGGTGCTGGGCGGCCAGACGGCCGAACTGGACCTGGCGACGCGGCCGCCGGTGGTTATTCTGCTGGCCGGTCTGCAGGGATCTGGCAAGACCACCCTCGCCGGCAAACTGGGCTTGTGGTTGAAGGAGCAGGGCCGAAAGCCACTCCTGGTGGCGGCCGACCTCCAACGCCCCGGAGCGGTCAAACAACTCGAGATAGTCGGCGGCCAAGCGGGCGTTGAGGTCTTCGCCCCGCAGCCGGGCGATGGCGTGGGCGATCCGGTCGCGGTGGCGGCACAGGCCCTGCGGCACGCCCAAACCGAGCATTTCGACACCATGGTGGTGGACACGGCCGGTCGGCTCGGCATTGACGACGGCCTGATGCGCCAGGCGGCCCAGATCCGCGACGCGGTCCAGCCCGATGACGTCTTGTTCGTGATCGACTCGATGATCGGCCAGGACGCCGTCACCACGGCGGAGGCGTTCAAGGCCGGGGTCGGTTTCACCGGTGTGGTGCTGACCAAGCTGGACGGCGACGCCCGCGGCGGCGCCGCGCTGTCGGTCCGCTCGGTCACCGGCGTCCCGATCCTGTTCGCCTCCACTGGCGAGAAGCTAACCGATTTCGAGGTCTTCCACCCCGACCGCATGGCCAGCCGGATCCTCGACCTGGGCGACATTTTGACCTTGATCGAGCAGGCCCAGCGTGTCTTCGACGAGGAGCAAACCAAGGCTCTGGAGCGGAAGATCAAGGGCGAGGGCGACGATTTCACACTTGATGATTTCCTAGCTCAGTTGCAGCAGGTCCGCCAGATGGGCTCTTTGAAGAAGCTGATCGGCATGATGCCCGGCGCCGGTCAAATGCGTGAGGCCCTGGATCAGTTCGATGAGCGCGAGGTGGATCGGGTGGAGGCGATCATCCGCTCGATGACTCCCGAGGAGCGATCCAATCCGAAGATCATCAACGGTTCGCGGCGCGCCCGCATAGCTCGCGGTTCGGGAAACACCGTCCAAGCCGTCAACCAGGTGCTGCAGCGCTTCGACCAGGCCAAGACCATGATGCGTTCGATGGCTCGGGGCGGTCGCCCGGGGATTGGCGGCGGCGGCAAGAAGTCGAAGGGTCGCATGCAGACCGCCCCCCGCCGGGCCAAGAAGTCGCGCTCCGGCAACCCGGCCAAGCGGGCGGCCGAGGAGCGGGCCACAGCCGAACGCGCGGCCCGCGGCCCTGAGACGGCTCAGCCCAAGCAGGGTTCGGCTTTCGGCTTGGGCGCCCACGTGGACGATGCCGACCGCGCGACCCCCAGCGTCATCCCGACGGGCTTGGGCGGCCTATTCGGCGGCTGAACCGCCGCCGCCCAAGCCCGCGGCGACCACCTCCGACCAGGACGGCCTGGCCCGCCTGTACGCAAGGGGACGGTGATTGTGCTGATTCCGCAAGGGGACGGTGACCGCTCGGCCAGGCCAATCCGCCATCCCCCCAGGGGCTGGGGCCGGGTCGATTTGGGACTTTAGTCCGGGGGGCGTTTAATGGTCGATAACTGACGGCGTTCAGTCACATCGTTCCCGGTCGGCACCGGAGCGGGCGCCGCCAGGTCATCTGTGAACAGGAGTGAAGGGGGCGCTAGATGGCGACCGAGGTGATTCACCTATCGGGGGCGATTGTTGTCGATGGCGAAACGGAAGTCAGCGATGTCTGGTCGGTCGACGGGCGGTTGACCTTTGTCAAACCGGCCCAGGCGGCCGACCTCAGAATTGACGGTGTGGTCCTTCCCGGGTTGGTTGACGTGCACTGCCACATCGGCCTGGGCGAGATGGGGGCGGTGCCGCCGGACGAGGCCCGGCGCCAGGCGATCGCGGACCGCGACACCGGAGTTCTGCTGGTCCGCGACGCGGGTTGTCCGCGCCAGCCGTACAACACCAGGTGGCTTGACGGCGAAGCCTGGGCGCCCCGGATGATCAGGTCGGGCCAGCATCTGGCCATCGCCAAGCGCTACATTCGCCACCTGCCCAGGGACATCACGCCGGATCAATTGCCGGACGCGGTGGCTCAAGAGGCGCACGCTGGCGACGGCTGGGTCAAACTGGTCGGCGACTGGATCGACCGCTCGATGCCGGAACCGGACCTGGCCCTGCTGTGGCCGGATGACAAGCTGATCGAGGCGGTCGAGCGCGCGCACGAGTTGAACGCGCGCGTCACGACCCATGTGTTCTCCGCCGAGGGCGCCGCCCAGGCGCTGCGCTGCGGGCTCGATTGCATCGAGCACGGCACCGGCATGGACACGGCCATGATGGCCGAGGCGCGGGCCAAAGGCGTGGCGGTGGTTCCGACCATGATCCAACGCGACCACTTCGCCGAGATCGCCGCTTCGGGCCAGGGCAAGTACCCGGTCTGGGAGCGGCACCTGATGGATCTTTTCGACCAGCGTTATGCCCAGGCCAAGGAGCTTTATGAGGCCGGAGTCAGGTTGCTGGTGGGGTCGGATGAGTCGACCAACATTCCCCACGGCGTCTACTGCGCCGAGACCGATTTGATGGCTCTGGCGGGTATTCCCTCGGAGGCGATTGTCGAGGCCGCCACCTACGGCGGGCGCGACTACCTGGGCGTGCCCGGGATCGAAGAAGGCGCCAGCGCCGACGTGGTGGTCTACGCCTCTGATCCGCGTGTTAGCGTGGCGGTGCTGCGCTCGCCCCAAGCGATCGTGCTCAGGGGAGCGGTCTTGGCGGGTGCTGTCGCGGGCGCCGTTGTCTAAGGCTCGACACGCCCGTCGCACCCGCCTGGCGCCGCCGGCTATTGCGGATACAGGTGGCTCGGGGCACTCAGCATGCCCCGCCCCGCAACTCCGTCCGCCGATGCCGTCAGGGCCGCCAGCGTGCCCCCGTCCGGTGCGGTGACGGCCGTTCTAGGACGGGCTCAGTGAGCCGGTCGGGCGCCCCGGCAAGGGCCGAGATCACAATTCGATAACGGTGACGGGAGCGGCGTTGCGATTGGGCCACAGTTGTGCTGCCTGTGCGCGGCTGTTGTGCTCCCAAGGCGACCTCGGTGACCTGGCCGAACGCTCGGCATCGTGACCAAAGTGTGATCTGAAATGTCCCTTCGGGCCGTTCGCGCGCACGGCTGATGCAGCCTAGTTTGTGAACGCAAGGGACCTTACCACCCCCGCTGAAGGGGAGCTGGCGGTCCGCAGCAAAGGCACAGCGACTGTGCCACGGGGAACAACAACCAGTAGGGAGCGACAATGAAGCGTTCGATTGGCAGCAGCGCGATAGCGATCGGCTTGGGCCTGGCCCTGGCCGTGAGTATGGCGGCCTGCGGAAACAATGACAAGGACAAGGACAACACCGGCGCCTCCAAGGGGGGCGGCGACACCAAGGCCGACTGCGCGGCCTATGAACAATACGGCGATCTCTCCGGCAAGTCGATCAGCGTGTACACCACGTTCGTGGACGTCGAGGGGGCCAGCTATGAGGAGTCGTTCAAGCCCTTCGAGGAATGCACCGGCGCCGAAATCAAGTACGAGGGCTCCAAGTCTTTGACCGCAGACGTGCTCGGCCGCATCGAGGCGGGCGCGGTGGCGGACATCGTGGCGTTCCCGCAGCCGGGCCTGCTCCAGCAGGCCGTCGCCACCGGGAAGGTGTTGGAAGCGCCTGGCGCCGTGGCGACGAACGTGGATCAGTATTGGACGGCCTCCTGGCGGGATTACGGCTCGGTTGACGGCAAACTTTACGCGGCGCCGCTGGGGGCCTCGGTCAAGTCGCTGGTCTGGTATTCGCCGGACGCTTTCGCGCAGGCCGGCTACAGCGTGCCGGAGACCTGGGACGACCTGCTGGCGCTGACCAGCCAGATTGTCGAGGACGGGGTGGCCAAGCCCTGGTGCGCCGGGATCGCCGATGGCGACGCCACCGGTTGGGTTGCCACCGACTGGGTCGAAGACATGGTGCTGCGCTCGGCCGGCCCCGAGGTTTACGACCAGTGGGTCAGCCATGTGATTCCTTTCAACGACGCCAAGATCGTCGGCTCGCTGACGGAGATGTCGAAGATTTTGCGGGACGACAAGAACGTCAACGCCGGCATCGGCGACATCAAGTCGATCGCCGCCACTAGCTGGACTGACGCCGGCACGCCGATCCTGGACGGCCAGTGCTTCTTGCACCGCCAGGCCTCCTTCTATGGCGGCAATTTCGCCGACGAGGGCGCCAGCGTGGCCGAAGGCGGCGACGTCTGGGCGTTCTACCTGCCCTCCAACGATCCTTCTCGCAAGCCGATCCTGGGCGGCGGAGACTTCGTGGCGGCGTTCGCCGACCGCCCGGAAGTGGTCGCCTTCCAGACCTTCTTGTCCAGCCCCGAGTGGGCCAACGCCAAAGCCAAAGTCACCGAGGGCGGCTGGACCACGGCCAACAACGGCCTGGAGAAGGGCAATCTGAAGTCGCCGGTCGATCAACTGGCCTTCGGCCTGCTGTCCGATCCTTCGGCCGAGTTCCGTTTCGACGGTTCTGATCTGATGCCGGCATCGGTCGGATCGGACGCCTTCTGGAAGCAGATGACGGCCTACTTCGCCGAAGGCAAGTCTGAGCAGGCTGTGGCCGACGCCATCGAAGCGGCCTGGCCGAAGTAAGCGGAGCAATCCCCTTTCCGGCCGGGGCGGCGCGTGCGCCAGGACGCCGCCCCGGCCGGAGGGGTAGTTGGCCACGCTCAAGGGAGTTAGATCATGGACGCTTTGTTGCTGCATCCCACCACGATTGGCGGGAAGCTTCTTCTGATGGTGCTAGCCATCGCTTTATTCGCGTTGATCATGGGCCTGGTGCTGTTCATGTCCCAGCTGCCCAAGCGGCTGCCCAGTTGGGTCACCGCCCTCATCTTCCTATTCCCGGCGCTGGCGTTGGTTTGCTTCGGCCTGATCTACCCGGCCTTGGTAACCATCAAGAATTCGTTTTTCGATGAGACCTCGACTGGCTTTGTCGGCGTGGCGAACTTCGCCACGGTGTTGACCGACGCCGAGTTCTTAACCACGTTGCGCAACACTCTGGCCTGGGTGGTGCTGGTCCCGCTGGTGTCGACCGGGATCGGCCTGATCTACGCCGTGCTGGTGGATCGAGCCAAAGTCGAGAAGGTCGCCAAGACGCTCATTTTCATGCCTATGGCCATCTCCATGGTTGGCGCCTCGATCATCTGGAAGTTCGTTTACGACAACCGCGTTGGCGCGCTGTCGCGACTGTATGTGACCGTGGCCGGCTGGTTCGGCGTTGAGGACGCCACTGCCCCGCAGTGGCTCATGGACGCGCCTTGGAACACGTTCTTCCTGATGGTCGTGATGATTTGGATTCAGGCCGGGTTCGCCATGACCGTGTTGAGCGCCTCCATCAAAGCGATTCCGGACGACATCATCGAAGCCGGCCGCCTGGACGGGCTGACCGGCGTCAAGCTCTTTCGTTATGTCACGGTCCCGATGATCCGGCCCTCGCTGGTGGTGGTGATGACCACGGTCGCGATGACGGCCTTGAAGGCTTTCGACATTGTCCGGACCATGCAAGGCGGCTTCTACCACGCCTCGGTGGTGGCCAACGACTTCTACACCGAATCGTTCAACAACCACAACAAGGGGGTGGGCGCCGCACTGGCGGTCCTGCTCTTCGTGATCGTGGTGCCGGTGATCGCCTATAACGTCAACCAACTCAGGAAAGCAGAGGACATCCGATGAGTGGCTTGGCTGCGCCGGCCGAAAGCGGCATTCGTGGTACCGGACCAGGCAACGGAGGCCGGGGCGCCCGGAGCGGTCGACCGGGCGGCGGGGACCGGGCGGCGGCGGCCAAACGCCGCCTGACGTCTCCTTGGGCCTCGGCTATCGCTGTGGCGATCGGCCTGGTCTGGTCGGTGCCGACCTTCGGTCTGCTGGTGACATCCTTCCGCGGCTCGGTCAAAGACATCCGCACAACCGGCTGGTGGGAGGCTCTGAACCCGTCCAACTGGGGCGGCTTCTCACTTGATCACTACAGAACGGTCTTGAGCGGCAGCGGCACCGCCAACCTGGCCGACTATTTCATCAACTCGATTGTTATGACCCTGCCGGCGGTGATCATTCCGATCTTCCTGGCCCTACTGGCGGCCTACGCCTTCGCCTGGCTCGACTTCAAGGGCTCGAACATATTGTTCGTGGGCATCTTCGCGCTGCAGGTGGTGCCGATCCAAGTGGCGATGGTGCCGCTGCTGACCCAATACGTCAATCTGGGGCTGAACGCCTCGTTCTGGGTGCTGTGGCTGTCTCACGCCATGTTTGGCCTGCCGCTGGCGATTTTCCTGCTGCACAACTTCATGAAAGACATTCCGCGTTCCCTGGTCGAGGCCGCCCGCGTCGACGGCGCCGGCCATGTCACCATCTTCTTCCGGATCATCTTGCCGCTGATGGTGCCGGCGATCGCCTCATTTGCGATCTTCCAGTTCCTGTGGGTCTGGAACGACCTCTTGGTGGCTTTGGCTTTCGGTGGCAACACCCCGGATCTGGCCCCGATCACGGCTCGCCTAGCCGACATGGCCGGCTCTTTGGGCGCTAAATGGCATCTCTTGTCTGCTGGGGCGTTCGTGTCGATGATCGTGCCGGTGGCCGTGTTCCTGGGCCTTCAGCGATACTTCGTTCGCGGTCTGCTGGCCGGTTCGGTCAAAGGCTAAGCGACCAAGATCTGGCTGACCGGTGGCGTGGGGTGCGGTGACCCGGTGGCGTGGTGGCGCGTCCGACCCGACGGCGCGGCCGACTTTGTCGAGATTTTGGGCCGGCAGAGCGGCCGGCGTTGAGCGGAGCCGGGAGTTTCTGGCACAATGGCTGTCCGTATGTGTGCTTGAGGGAATCTGTCTGCCCTGCGGCGCGCAGCTAGGGTCCCGAACCGGAAATCCGCGCCGCCAGGTGAGGATTCCCAGTTGGGGATCATGGGCCGTGGCGAATAGCCACGGACCCGACCGTGTTGACATAGGCAGTGCGAATCCTCCGCCAGCGGCGGGGGCCAGCCGACCTGAGGAGACGCGGAAGGCAAGCAGAGCCTTGGGCCAAGTGTCCGCCTTGCGCGGCCGCGGCTTGGCTCGCCGTCCAGGCGGCCCAACCTATGGGCCACGCCTGCGGCGGATGTCCACCTGAGAACGCAAAGGAAGTAACCGCTGCCGTGGCTGTGAAGATTCGGCTCAAGCGCCTGGGAAAGATCCGGGCCCCCTACTACCGCATTGTGGTTGTCGACTCCCGCGCCAAGCGCGACGGACGTGTGATCGAGGAGATCGGCAAATACCATCCGACCGAGGACCCGTCATACATCGAGGTCAAGTCAGACCGCGTCCAGTATTGGCTGTCGGTGGGGGCTCAGCCGACCGAGCCGGTCCTGGCTCAGTTGAAGCTGACCGGCGATTGGCAGAAATTCAAGGGTCTGCCCTACCAAGAGGGCAGGCTGAAGGTTCCGGCCCGGCAGGCCGCGGCCCAGGCGGCGGCGGCCGCCGTGGAGCAGGCCGAAGCCGAGGCCCTCAAGAAGGTGACCGCCCAGGCTGAAGCGAAGGCCAAGGCGGAGGCCAAAGCGGCCGCGGAGGCCAAAGCCGAAGCAGACGCGGCGGCCCAGGCGGCTGCCGCGGCCAAGGCGGAGGCAGACGCGGCAGCCCAGGCGGCCGATGCCGTCGAGGCGGCCCCAGCACCGGATTCAGCTGAGGAGACCGTCCCGGCTGAGCCTGTCGAATCTGCGGCCAAGCCGGCCGAGCCTGCGGCCAAGGGCGCCGCGGCGGAGGCCTGATGCTGGATCGAGCCTTGGAGCACCTGGTTCGTGGGATCGTGGACGATCCGGAAGCAGTGACCGTGCGCTCGCGGCGCAACCGGCGCGGCGACCTGCTGGAAGTGAGGGTCGCGCCAGGCGACCTCGGACGGGTGATCGGGCGGGGCGGCCGCACGGCCCATGCGCTCAGGAGCGTCGTCAACGCGCTGTCCCGCAGCGGGGACGTGCGTGTTGACGTGGTCGACACCGATCGGCGCTGAAGCGCGGGATTGCGCGTGAGCCCGGATGGGCGGCCGGCGCCGTGGAAGTGATCGTGGCAGTGGTCGGCCGCGCCCACGGCGTCAAGGGTGATGTCACCTTGGACCTGCGGACCGACCGACCGGAGAATCGCTTTCAGATTGGTTCGTCCTACGCGCTCGACCTTGGCCAGTTGACCGCCGGCGAGAACCTCCCCGCTCGCCTGACTCTGGAGCGCTTTCGGGCCGACAACGGCCGGGCGGTGGCCGGATTCGCCGAGGTGGCGGACCGCTCCCGGGCCGAATCGCTGCGGGGCGCCAAGCTGCTGGCCGAGGTCCGCACGGACGAAGAGCCAGAGGCTTGGTACCCAACCCAGCTCCGGGGGGCCGCAGTGGTGTTGCCGGACGGCACATCCGTCGGCCGCCTGATCGACCTAGTCGCCCTGCCCGGCCAGGACCTCTTGGAGATCGAGCAGCCAGATGGCAGCACAGCGCTGGTGCCTTTTGTCAAGGCGCTGGTGCCTGAAGTCGATCCGGACCGGGGCAGGATCGTGATCGATCCTCCGGCCGGGCTAGTGTCTGCCAGGCCGTCCGGGGAAGGGAACTAGGCCAGTTTGCTGATCGACGTCATAACCATCTTCCCCGAATACCTGGCGCCAGCCCAACTGTCGCTCCTGGGTAAGGCGGCGGCCGCCGGGATTGTTCGGCTACAGGTCCATGACTTGCGGAATTGGACATCCGACCGGCACCGCACAGTCGACGACACTCCCTACGGCGGCGGCGCCGGGATGGTCATGAAACCGGAGCCGTGGGGTCTGGCCATCGACGACCTGCTGGGAGCGCCGACCAGGCGGCCGCAGGCCCCCGAACCGTCCCCACCCGGCCAGGTGCCCGGCGCGGGCGCAGGCGGGTCCGAATTGCTCGAGGCGGCTGGCGGAACCGGTGGCCAAGGCGACGAGGTGACCTTGGTGATACCGACGGCATCGGGCAACCCTTTCGATCAGGCGCTGGCCGAGCGCTTGGCCGGGGCCACCCGCCTGGTCTTCGCCTGCGGGCGCTATGAGGGAATCGACGCCCGAGTGGCGGAGCACTACCGCGGCCGCGACGGTGTGGCCGTGGAAGAACTGTCGATCGGCGATTACGTGTTGGCTGGGGGAGAGGTCGCGGCCCTGGTGATGATCGAGGCGATCACGCGGCTGCTGCCGGGTGTGGTCGGGAACGCGGCGTCGCTGGCCGAGGAGTCGCATGTGCGGCCGGGCCTGCTGGAATACCCCGTTTACACCAAGCCGGCCGTTTGGCGTGGTCTGGAGGTGCCGCCGGTGCTGTTGTCCGGGCATCACGGCAAGGTCGCCGCCTGGCGCGACGACCAGGCCCGCCAGCGGACCGCCCAGATGCGGCCGGACTTGGCCGGATAGCTGGCCCAACTTAGATCCACCGGTCCTCGCCTGCTGCGCCAGGTATCATGGCGGGGCCGTCGGTGGCCGAAAGGGCCTCGGCCCCGACGGCGCTCCCTTTGAGCCGCAGAGCAGAAAGCAGTCGAAATCTATGCCCAATTCCGCGTCCCGCCCGGACCTGCGCAACGTGGCCATCGTGGCGCACGTCGACCACGGCAAGACCACGCTGGTGGACGCCATGCTGTGGCAGACAGGCGCGTTCGGATCGCATGACCATGTGGCCGAACGGGCCCTCGACTCCGGGGACCTGGAACGTGAAAAGGGGATCACGATCCTGGCCAAGAACACCGCCGTGCACTATTCGGGCCCAGCCGCCAAGCCCGGCCCGATCACCATCAACGTGGTCGACACCCCGGGGCACGCCGACTTCGGGGGAGAGGTGGAGCGCGGACTGTCGATGGTCGATGGCGTGGTGCTCCTGGTCGACGCTTCAGAAGGGCCGCTGCCGCAGACCCGGTTCGTCCTGCGCAAGGCGCTGGCGGCCGCCCTGCCGGTGATCGTGGTGGTGAACAAGGTCGACCGGCCCGACGCGCGCATCGCCGAAGTAGTCGCGGAAACGACCGATCTGCTGCTGTCTCTGGCCAGCGACCTGACCGAGGACGATCCGGAGCTGGACTTGGATGCGGTGCTCGACTTCCCGGTGGTCTACGCGGCGGCCAAGGCCGGACGGGCCTCGCTGACGGCGCCGGCCGACGGCCAAATGCCGGACGGCGCCGACCTAGAGCCGCTCTTCCACGCCATCATCGAGACCATCCCCGCGCCCGCGTACGATCCGGCCGCCCCGCTCCAAGCCCATGTCACCAACCTGGACGCCTCGCCGTTCCTGGGCCGCCTGGCGCTCCTGCGGCTCTACAACGGCGAACTGGTGAAGGGCCAGACCGTCGCCTGGGCGCGCCAGGACGGCTCGTTGAAGAGCGTCAAGATCACGGAGCTTCTCGCCACCGAGGCGCTCGACCGGGTGCCGACCGACCGGGCCTGGGCCGGCGACATTGTCGCGGTGGCCGGGATCGGGGACATCATGATCGGCGACACCCTGGCCGATCCGGACGATCCCCGGCCGCTGCCCACCATCAAAGTCGACGAACCGGCGATCTCGATGACGATCGGCATCAACACGTCGCCGCTGGCGGGCAAAGTCAAGGGCCACAAGCTGACGGCTCGGCAAGTCAAGGACCGCCTCGACCGCGAACTGGTCGGGAATGTCTCGCTGCGGGTCCTGGCGACCGAGCGGCCAGATGTTTGGGAGGTCCAGGGCCGGGGCGAGCTGGCGCTGGCGGTGTTGGTGGAGCAGATGCGGCGCGAGGGCTTCGAGTTGACTGTGGGCAAGCCCCAGGTGGTCACCAAGACCGTGGACGGACGGCTGGCCGAGCCGATGGAGCGGATGACGATCGACGCGCCGGAAGAATACCTGGGCACGATCACTCAGTTGATGGCGGCCCGCAAGGGCCGCATGACCACCATGGCCAACCACGGTTCCGGTTGGGTGCGGATGGAGTTCGTGGTGCCCGCGCGCGGGTTGATCTCCTTTAGGACGCAGTTCCTGACCGAGACCAGGGGCACGGGAATCGCCTCCTCCATCGCCGAGGGATACGAACCCTGGGCCGGTCCGATCGAGTTGCGCACCACCGGCTCGCTGGTGGCCGACCGCCCGGGCTTGGCCACGCCCTACGCCATCATGGCCTTGCAGGAACGCGGGGCCTTCTTCATCGCCCCGGGCGAGGAAGTTTACGAGGGCATGGTGGTCGGCGAAAATCCCCGGGGCGAGGACATGGACGTCAATATCACCCGCGAGAAGAAGCTCACCAATATGCGGTCCTCGACCGGCGAGGAGTTGGAGCGACTGACGCCGCCGCGCCGCCTGACCTTGGAGGAGTCCCTCGAGTTCGCCGCCACCGATGAATGCGTCGAGGTCACTCCCGAGGTCACCCGCATTCGCAAGGTCATCCTCCCGGCCGAGGCCCGGGGCAAGGCCCGTGGCCGCGCCAAACGCGAAGGCCGGCCTGGCGCCTGATATGGCCCGGATCATTGTCAAAGGGGTGGGCTGCGCCGTGGTTTGCGGCGCGGTCGTGGCGATCTTGGGCGTCTGGCACCGCTCGTCGGTGACGCTGGGGCCGGTGGCGGCTTTTCCGTTGGGCCTGATTCTGGCGGTGATCGGGGTTTTCGGCTGCGCGCTGGCGGCGCGGGCGCTGGCCGGCTGGGCGGGCGTGTTCGGGGCGGCCGTTGGCGCCTTTGCCGTATCCCAGGTCAGCGCCTTGTCCGGTCCCGGCGGCGACCTGTTGATTCAGGGTGATTGGCTCGGTTTCGCTTGGGCGGCGGCGGCGCCCCTGGTTGTCATGGCGGTCGCCTTCCTGCCCCGGCGATGGTTTTCCCGGCCGTAGAGGTCGCCGGCTCTCCCGGGTGGGACCAGTGGTCCTGTCAGCCCAACCTTTTAGAATTGCGTCTAGCCCGGATGACCTGGAGGTAGCTTGATGGCGGATGAACCGCGTGAAGATGCGCAGCCCGATTTGACGGGGGAGCAAGCCCTTGGTGTGACGGGGGTCGACTCGGCCGGGCAGGCCGAGCCCGGACCCGAAACTGTTTCGGCCGAACCGGCCCTGGACGCCGGACCGATGCAGACAGAGCGTCTCGAACGGGGGGCTCTTGACGAGGCGGCGTTTGGCGTCCCCGTCGACCTGTTGGCCGCGGACACCCCGGCCGGACGGTCTGAGCCGATCACGCTGTACAGCGACGGGCCGGGCGCTGGCGAGGCGGAGGAGGGCGGCCCGGGCGCTGACGGGATGGCGCCGTTGGCCGAATCAGGCGTCAGCGGGCCGGACCTGGATGAGACGGACCCGGACAAGAAGGACTTGGGCGAGACGGACCCAGGCGAGACGGACCCAGGCGAGGCGGATTCGGGTGGGACGGCATCGTGGGACGAGGCTGGCGTCGGCGTGACGGATCTGGGCGGGACGGCATTGTGGGACGAGCCGGGTATCGGCGAGGTGGGCCCGGACGAAATCGACCTGGATGAGGCGGACCCAGGTGGGACGGCATCGTGGGACGAGCCGGGCGGCGGCGGGACGCGCCTGGGCGAGACGGACCTGCGCGAGACCGACACCGGCGAATTAGCGGTGGTGGGCGTTCCAGGCCGGTCGCGGCTCAACGACACCCGGCCGCTGCCGGTGAGCAGGTCGGGCCGGCCGATCAGGCCGGGCCGGGTGGCTGGGCGCGGCCGGCGGCGGGCCCGCTGGATCGTTCCCTCGGTCATTGTGCTGCTCCTGGCCGCCGCCTATGTCGGCGCCAGCTACTACCTGGCCAATCGTGTGCCCAGGGGCGCGTCCGTGGCCGGAGTGGAGATTGGCGGCCTGACTGATGCGGCGGCCGTCGACCGGCTGCGGGCCGAATTGGATCCCAAATCCAAGCAGACTGTGGACGTGGTGATCGGTCCGCAAGAAGCCGTCTTCGATCCGGTCATCGCCGGTCTCAGCTTCTCGCCGGAGGAGACGGTCGCCAGCGTCGCCGGCCTCAGTTTCAATCCGGCCCGAATCTGGGACCACATCGGCGGGATCGGCCCGGTGCCGCCGGCGGTCGGAGTCAACCACCAAACACTGGAAGCGTATGTGGCCGACCTCGCGGCGCAGACGGTGGTCGAGCCGGTTGACGGCACCCTCACAGTCGCCAGCGGCGAAGTCGTGACCACTGAACCAGCCGTCGGGATGAGTCTGGATTCGGCGGCCGCGCTCAAACAGATCCAGGCCGACTACTTGGCCAAAGCCGGCCCCTGGCAGCTGCCGGCCAGCTTGACCGAACCTAGGATCGGCCAGGAGCAGCTCGACCAGGCGGTCGCGGCGATCGCCGATCCGCTCTTGTCAGGACCGGTCGACGTGGTGATCGCGGAGGCGACGGTTGAGATCCCGGTGACAGCGGTCGCTCAGGCCGCGTTGATCGGACCGGCGGACGATGCCGCCGAGGGCCTGGCGCTGGACTGGGACTCCCAGCTTCTGGCCCAGGCGGTCTCCCAGCGCTTGCCCGCGGGCGTCGAAACCAACGCCGAAGACGCCCGCTTCGTGTTCGTGGACGGTCAGCCGGTTATCGAAGACGGCCGTCAGGGGCTGAAGATCGACGCGGACCAACTGGCCGAGGCCATGACCACGGCGGCTCTTGCCACCGGCGATGACCGGGTCGCGGCGATCGAATTGATCGCGGTCGACCCGGAATCGGAACGGGCTGAACTCGAGCAATTGGGCGTCGAAGAAGTGATCAGCCGCTTCGAGACGCAGGCCACCAACAGCCCGGACCGAACGAAGAATCTGCGCAAGGCCGCCGAAATGGTCACCGGCATGCTCGTCAAACCAGGCCAGACATTCTCACTCGACCAGGCTCTGGGTCACCGCAGCCTGGAAACCGGCTGGTTCGACGCCGGCGTGGTGGTCTCCGGTGTGTCCCAAAGCGGCATCGGCGGAGGTTTGTCGCAGTTCTCCACCACCTTGTACAACGCGGCGCACCTGGCCGGAATGGTGGATGTGGAGCACCAGCCCCACGCCAACTACTTCTCACGTTACCCAGCCGGCCGGGAGGCGACCCTCTGGGAGGGGGAGATCGACAACAAGTTCAAGAACGACACGCCCTATGGCGTGGTCCTAAGCGCGGGCGTGACTGATTCCCTGACAGTTTGGGTGGAATTGTGGTCCACCAAGTATTGGACTGTCGAAGCGGAGATCGGCCAGCCCTATGGTTACGTCGCTCCGCGCACAATCCAGTCGACTAGAGCTGATTGCCAGCCCCAGACCGCTGGCAGTTCAGGGTTCGAAGTTGATTACTGGCGCGTCAAGACCGATCCAGACGGCAATGCCCAAGAACAGGAAACCTGGCATTGGCGCTACGACCCGATGAACACCATCATCTGCAAGCGACCCGGAAACGCAGATGATTGACCTGGTCACAACTCCAGACTGACTTCGACTTTGACGAAGAGGCCGGAGGTCCCACCGC
>JAISXH010000035.1 GCA_031270825.1 Bifidobacteriaceae bacterium | reverse complement strand
ATGTGCGCCTCATTGGCCGCCACATGCTGTCCCGCGGTCAACGCCACCAGGCTCGACTGCGCCGGGTCCAGCACCGGCGGATCGGACGGGGCGGCGAAGTCGAAGTCCGCCTCGCCCATCAGGAGGCTGTTCGCGTAGACGCTCAGGCGCACGGTTCCAGCGGCCGACGCGCCCACATTGACCGATGCCGCGCCGGTCACAGCGTCAGGGCTCACGACCAGGGAACGGCCCGCCAGGGGTTGCCCCGTGGCCGGGTCCACCAAGTACCCGTCGGCGCCGGAGTCAAGCTCGAAGACCACCTCCACGTCGGGGCGCGCAAAACCGAGCGTGTCCGTGACCCGCAGGCCGGCCGCGTGCGTGGTCACGTCCGGAATCCGCACACCGGTGGTGCGCCAGAACGTGCCTCTGACGGCGTCGAAGTCCACCTGCGGGAGGACGAACCCGACGGTCACTGGAGTGCCGATCTGTATGCCGTTGACCTCGGCTTTCGCCTCGTATATGCCCTCAACGCGCAGGTCCGGCCGCAGGTGCGCGGTGGCACTGCCCGGAGGATAGGTGGCGAGATCGGCCCAGTACCGCCAACCCGGCGCACCGGGCTCGCGGTAATAGAACTCCACCACCTCGTCTTGGGTCCAGGGATCCCCGTACTGGTCGACCAGGGTGGCCAGGAGTTCGTGCGCTGAGTTGCCATCAAGCAGCACATTCTGGCCCGCTGTCAAAGCGATCAGGCTGGACTCGGCCGGGTCCAGCGCAGGCGGCCCAGACGGCGCCTCGAAGACGAAATCAGCCTCGCCGACAACTTCCGTGCCAATCTTCACGATCAGATGGGCGGTCGTCGCACCGGTGGCGCGCACCGCCACACTGGCCCAACCAGTGGCCGAGGACTCGATATCCTCCGGGTTCGCCAGTGCCGCGCCGCCGCCCTGGGTGGCCAGGTAGGCCAAACCAGCTGGAACCAGCTCGAAGGAGACGTCCACCCCAGCGCGCGCATGGCCGGCCAGATCGCGCACCACAACCGAGGCGGTGTGCTCGCCGTCCGGCGGTTCCTGGACGCCTGAGGACTTCGTGAACGACGTCCGGATGGCGTCGTAATCCAATTCCGCCCAAGCGAACTCCACTGCCTTGATTTCGCCGATTTGCACGCCTTCGACTGTCGCCCGGACCTCGTAAACTCCCGGCGCCTCGACCGTGAAAGACATCCATGACGCCAAGCCGCCGAGGCCTGCGGTGTTTTCCGACCCAACGGTCCAGGTGGTGTCTCCCGAGAGCCGCCAAGAGAAGACGACCCTCTTAAACAGGACCGGATCCCCATACTGGTCCACCAACGTCGCCCTGAATTGGTGCTGGTTGAACCAGCTGCCAGTGCCGACGTACCGGATTTCGCCTTCTGACACCGCCTCCAGCACAGAGGCGTCAGGGTCAAGCTCCGGCGGCGCCGCCCCGAAGTCGACCGTCAGCACCTGGCCGATCTGCTGGCTTTGCACCTCTGCCTTCACCTCGTAGGAGCCCGCCACGGTTGGCTGCAGCGACCAACGGATCGGCGACGTCTCCGTCTTGGTGTCGGGGGTCCACGAAGTGGAGCCTTGCAGGCGGTAGCTGAAGGCGATCGCCTCCGGATCGGTCCACGCATCGCCGTATTGGTCACGAAGGTTGACTTCGAACCAGTGCGCGCCGCCGATGGCCACCACCGTGCCGGGGTTATCAGTGGTGAACTCGGATTGGGACGGGTCGACCTGACGCGCCGGAGGCGCCCCGCCGACATTGGCGTGGGCGTTCCCGTTGGCCAGGACCGTCACCGGCTGGCCGTCCGCCAGCACCGTGATCAGGTGCGAGCCCGCCACCGTGCCCACGAACGAGGCGGTGTAGACGCCCCCGCCGACAGATTCGAAGGCGCCTGCGCTGATCCCGGAACCGGCCGGCCCCGACGCGCTCAAGTATGAAGCCGCGTCGAAGACCGGATCGCCCTCGGAGTCCCGCAGCGACACCGTTATAACGCCCGTGTCCACGCCGTCGGCGGCCACGTTCTCAGCCGACACCGTGAACCAGGTCTCGGCTTGGCCCAAGTCCGCGCCGGACCCGGTCCAACGCAACACCTTCCCCGAACCGGCCGGCGTCTGCGAACCAATAGTCACTGTGAGCAGGCAGATCCCACGTTCGACGCTGTGGACATCGATCGACCCGCGGCCGTTCACGAAGTCGTCCAGTGGTATCAGGTGAGTGGATCCGCGCTGTTCCTCGGGCACCGTCAGGTCCTCGAAGTGCGCCTGGCAGTCCTCGCCCACCAATTCCAGTCTGGTGTCGGCGCCGCCGGCCCGCTCCGTCCGGTCCTCACCCCATAGGGTGACGACAACGGTGTAGAGCTCGCCCTGCGCCAGCGCCACCGGCTGGCCGTTCGGCTCGCTCGTCGGATCGTCTGGGTCGTCCTGTGGGACGGAGGGGGAGACCACCACGGTCGATTCCGAGGATGCCCTCGGCGGCCCATAAACCAGCGACAGGTCGGTATTCGTCGCGTCGTCCCGGTCGACGATGCCGAATCGTTGCGTTCCGTCGTCGTAGAACACGTTGACCAGCCGCTCGCCGGAGAAAGCCGAATAGACATAGGAAGACAGGTATTCGCCCGCCTCGCAGTGCCCTTCGACATTGGTCGCCACGGCGCAGGAGAATTCGCCGGTCCCCTCCCCGGGCAGGCGGAACAGTCCTTCGCCGCCGCGCGAGTCGAGGTTGGCGGGCGCCCAGCTAAGGGCGCCAGCGGCATCGGTCACCGGGGCGCCCGAGGCGTCCACCAGGTGCACCGTGATGATGTGCCCCCAGGAGTATCCGGTGGCCCATTGCGGCTCGCCTTCGTCTAGCGGCAGCGTTGCCGGCGGGGTCTCCTCGAAGACCGACGCATGGGACCCTGCTGACGTGGCCGGCCCCTGGTGGGGCGCCGTCAAGTGCGCCGTGTCCCAAGGTGGATCGCCTCCCGACTGGAGCGCCTGCCCCGACCAGGTCACGGCCAGCTGATGGTCGCCCACCACCGCGCCGGTGTAATAGGCCCGGTACATGCCGGCCTGGACTTCAGCGAAAGCGCGCACATTGATCTGGCTGCCAGGCGGAACGATCACCGCTAGCCGGCCCGCTTCGCCCGTGGCCGGTTGCCAGCCGTTTGCTTGGCCATCGGCGTCCAGGGTCACTCGGATCCAGCCCAGATCCACGCCGTTCGCGACCACCGGCTCCCCGTCGACTTCGAACGAGGTCTCCGGGGAATTGACGTCGACGGTTGAGCTGGTCCAGACCAGGAGCTTGCCCGATCCGTCCAACGGTCCAGGATCGGCCCAGTTGTTCGAGCTGTCATCCGATTCGGCGATCAACACGCATGATGTGGCCAGCGCCCAGGACTGCAGGTACACGTCAATGGTGATCCGGCCGTTCGCGGAGGTGGTCGCCATGTATTGGGGAGAGGAGGAGCCGCCATCGAAACGGGCCTCGCAAGTGGAATTCGAGTGGATGCTTTCAAGTTTGAGTTCGACGTTGATCCCGCCGACCCGGTTGTTGCGTCCTTCGTCCCAGGTGGTGACGGTGACTTGGTAATGTTCGCCGGCCGAAAGCGCAAGCGGCACGCCATCGGGCTCGTCGTAAGGCGAATCCGGGTCGTCCGCCGGGTTGGACGGCGAAACTGTCACTGTGGAGTAAAGCCGACTGAACGGCGGCGTGGTGAACACCGCGCGCAGCACTCGCGAGGCCGGCTGGTCGCCGTTGACGAGCACCAGTTGGTCGGCCGTGCCGGCCAGGTAGGTGACGGTGACTTGCCGTTCGACCGCCTTTGACGAGTACAGGTCGATCCGGTACACGCCCGCCAAGCATTCGCCGTTGACTGGCGCCGCCGCGCAGACAAAGGCGCCGCCGTTGCCGAAATGCAGTCCAACGCCGGTCAGCGGGTCTCCCGGCGCCGCGGCGGGCGTCAGGCTTCCGGCGCCGTCCGTGATCGGATCGCCAGCGGCGTCTTTCAGGGTGACGGTGATTGTTTGCCGGCCCCATTCGTTCACGGTGGAGCCGGGTCGGCCGTAGTTGGCTAGCTGATCCGGCCGCGCGCTGATCTGGGCCCGGGACTGGTTGCTCGCCGGTGGCGGCTGGACCGGGTCGACCAGGTGGGCGGTGGCGTTGCCGATACCCGGCTGGATGGACAAAGGCGTGCCGTCGACGGTGGCGGCCAGCGTCCAATCGCCGACCACTTGGCCGGTGAAGGTGGCGGTGTAGCGGCCGCTGCCCTGGTGGGCGAAGGTGCTCACCTGGATACCGCTGTTCGGCGGGGAGTCGATGAGGATGTTGGCGGCCTGCAAGACCAGGGGGCGCCCGTTGACGCCGAATAGTTGGATCTCGATGTGGCCCTGGTCCGTGCCGTCAGCCCGGACCGGGATCGCCGAGACGGCCAGCCAAGTCTTTTGGCTGGCCGCGTCCAATTCTGGGTCGCCCCAGGTCAGGATCTGCGGCGCCGCGCCCGGCCAGTGGTACTCGCTGGCCAGCTCGCATTCACCCAGCTCCTCGCTCACAACCTGGACCACAGCCCGTCCGTCGGTGTTGGTCCGGACCACCCGGCTTTGGGAACCGTCGGGGAAGGTGGCCGTGCAGTCCTGTCCTTCCAGATACAGGGTGGTCTCCGCCTCCGGGGCGCGGTTGACCCGGCCGGCGTCCCAGGCGGTGACGGTCAGCGTGTACGGGTCGCCGACTGCGATCGGGACGGGCACGCCGTTGACATTGTTGTCTGGATCGTTGGGGTCGTCTTGAGGTTCGGACGGCATGACCACCACGGTGGACCAATCGTTGTCTTGCTGCGCGACGAACAGCGCCGCGAAATCGGTGTCGCCGTAGCCGTTGTCTGAGACCACTTTGAACTGGCCGGACGTTTCGGCCGCGTAGACCGCCTCCACCCAGCGCAGGCCGGCGAGGCCGCTGTAGATCTCGACCTGGTAGACGCCCTGGGCGCATTTGTCGTCTTGGTCAAGCTCCTCGGCGCACTCGAACACGCCGCCGTTCTGGAGCCACAACCCGGCCCCTTGGAGCTGGTCGGATTCGGACGCGCGCACAATCAGCGGCTGGTCCAAGGTGGTGACGGGAGAGCCTTCGGAGTCCTCCAGGTGCACCGTGAGGGTGTGCCGGCCCCACGATTCGGGATGCTCGGAGGCGTCCGGGGCCTCCCGGTTGGCTAGCTGCGACCCATCGGTGATCTGGCCCCAAGACTGGTCCGGGTCCGGACCGCCAGGGGTCCCCGAGGGCACTATGTTGGCGATGTCTTCGCCCGGCGAGCGGACGCTCAGCGGCTGGCTGTTGACGGTCGCCGTGACAGTATGGCTGCCCACCACGGCGCCGGTGAACGATGCCGTGTAGAGACCGCCGCCAAGGTGGGTGAAGGGGCTGATCGAGAGCCCGCTGCCCGGGTCTTGGCCCTGGGCGCCCAGCAGGCCGGCCGGCTCTATGGCCGGTTGGCCCGCCGCGTCGCGTAGCTGGATGGTGACGGTGCCGCTGTTCGCGCCGCCCTTGGCCACCTGGTCGGGCGAGACCGCGAACCACGTGTTCGGGTGGGTGGTGTCCGCGGTCGCGCTGAGCCAGCGCAGCGTCTTCGGGGCGCCCGGCAGGTCAAGCTCGGGGCCCCACCAGTTGTCCCAGCCCGCGAATGTGGCGGTCAGAGCGCAGACCGAGGCCCCGGGGCTGTACACCTGCGCCACCAGCTGCCCCTCCGCGTTCTCCGCCAGCCCGTCGAGCTGGGCGGAGGTGGCGGTCCAGGTGGCCGGGTCGTCGCTGTCTCCAGCTGTCTTGATGACCGCCTGGCAGGCCGGCTCTTCCACCAAGGACAGTCCGCCGCCCCCGGCGTCAAACGATGCGCGCAGGGTCCGGCCCTTGTCCCACGGCGTCAGGGCCACGTCGTAAACCTGGCCGGCGGGGATCGGCGACGCGACGCCATCGGGCGCGTCCAACGGGTGCAACGGGAAATCGGCCGGGTCTGAGGGGCTGACCGTCAGCGTGGAATCGGCCAGGCTGGCCGCGGGCGCGGCGAAGTCGAGCCGCAAGGTGGTCGAGGTGGGCTCGTCCGCGTTCGCCAAAGCGAATTCGGGGGTCTGCGAGTCCTCGTAGTAGACCGTGATATAGCGGGGGCCGGGCAGCGACGAATAGATGCCGATGCCCGAACAGGCATCGGGCCAGCAAATCATGAACAGGTGCTGTCTGAACACACCCTCGGAGAGGTCGTAGAGGCCCGCGCCGTCATATGGGTCTTCATCGGCCGCCTCCCAGCGCAGACCGCCGTTGTTGTTCCAGGCACCGGAGCCGCCCGCGACATCCACCTCAACCCAGTGCTCCCCGTCCGCCCAGGCGCCCAAGTCTTCCCCGGGCCCGGGCGGCTGCATGGCCCGGACGGTTTCGTTGCGGTCGCTGACAATCGCCGTCAGGTCGCTGGGCGCCACCCCTGGCCCCGTGGGGGCCACCAGGTGCGCCACATCCAACACCGTCCCGGTCAGATACTCCACCCCGGCGCTCAAGGGCTGGCCATCGTAGGTCACGGACAACTCGAAGTCGCCTGGCACAGTGCCCGTGAAATAGGCCACGTAATCATAGCCGTTCCATTCGGCGACGAAGTCTCGGATGTCGAGGCCGGCCTCGTCCGGAGCGACGACTTCCAGCAGCTCCTGCTGCCAGCGCGCCGCGTCGCCATCCGTTCCCATCAAGGTGACGGAAATCTGGCCCAGTTGCACCCCGTTGGCGGTGACCGGCTCCGCGTCGACCCGGAACAGGGTGTCTTCTGCGTCAACGTCCACCGCGGGGGCCGCCCACTGGAGCAGCTTCGGCGTGCCGCCCAGGTACCCCGAGTCGGGGGACCCTGTGGCGAAGGCGGTCAAATAGCAAGGCCCGGACTGCTCCCGGTCCCACTGGTAGACCTCGACTTCGACGCGGCCCACGGCCGAAGTCGTCAAGACCGTGTTGTCCCCGCCGCCGACGAACAACGCCTCGGCGCCGTCGCAGGCGATTTCAAGCTCGATGTCCTCGCCCGCCACGCGATTGTTCCGGCCCTCGTCCCAGGCGGTGACCGTGACCTGGTAACGCTGGGCGGTGCCGAACGGCAGGGTGACGGGCACGCCATCGGGCTCGTCATACGGGTCGTCCGGGTTGTCCTCAGGCGTCGACGGCGACACCACCAGCGTGGAGGAAGTGCGGCTGTAAGGCGGCGTGGTGAACACCGTGCGCAGCACACTCGACGTCCCGCGCTGGCCGACCACCAGCGTGACCGCGTTGGGCGTGCCCGGCAGGTAGGTGACCTTCAACTGCCGCTCACCCGCCTTCGAGCTGTACACGTCCAGCGTGTACACGCCCGCCGCGCAGCCGCCCGCGACCGGCGCTTGCGCGCAGGCGAAGGCGCCGTTGTTGCCGAAGTAGAGCCCGATGCCGCCCACCGCGTCGCCGGGAGCGGCCGCCGCCACCAGCCCCGCGGCCGCGTTCGTGACCGGGTCGCCGTCCGCGTCTTTGAGGGTCGCGGTGATCGTTTGCCGACCCCATTCGGCCACAGTCGAATTCGGCCGGCCGCGGTTGGCCGGCTGCTCGGCGGTCTGCGTGACCTGGGCGTAGGACAACTCGCCCCCGATGGGCGGTCCGCCGGTGGCGGACAGACGCGCGAAAGCATTCCCGATTCCCTGCTGGATCGCGAGGGCCAGGCCCTTCGCCGTCACGGCGATCTCAAAGCTGCCGGGCGTGTCCCCGGTGAACGTGGCGACATACCGGCCGGCGCCCTCGTGGGCGAAGGCGCCGATGTCCAATCCGGAGGCCGGCGGCGGCGTGGCCTGGATCTCCCCGGCCAGCTCGGTGGCCGGAAGGTCGTTCACGCCGTAAAGCTGGACCTCGATGCTCCCCGTGTCCACCCCGTCCGCCAGGACCGCCCCCGGCGAGACGTTGAACCAGGTCTTGGGGCTGTCCGGGTCGACTTCCGCGTCGCCCCAGCTGAGCACCCTTGTGTCTGTCAACGCCCCGTAATCGAGTTCGCACTGGTCTGGCGCGTAGCTGACCACCCGGGTGGTGATCCGGCCGTCCTCGCCGCTGACCGTTTCAAGCTCGCTGTCGCCGCTCGGGAAGTGGGCCGCGCCCTGCGCGCACTCCAAGTAGATCTGGTAAGGCTCTCCCCAGGCGACCCGGTTGACACGGCCGGCGTCCCACAGCGTGATGGTGATGTCGTAGGCCTGGCCCACGGCCAAGGGCTCCGGCACGCCCTGGGGGTCCTGGGGCAGGTCCGGATTGTCCACCGGGTCCGAGGGCGAAATCACCACGGTGGTGTCGCTGTCGCTGTACGCGGCATAAAACTCGGCGAACACCGTGCTGCCCGGTTCGTAGCGGTTGGACAGTTTGAACTCCGCCGCGGTGCCCGCGCCATAAGTGACCTCGAGTTCGCGGACACCGGCCTTGACGCTGAAAACCTCCACGTAGAAGAGGCCTTCGGGGCAATGACCTTGCTGATCGGGCGTGTTGACACAGGCGAATTGGCCGCCGTTGGGGAACTCCAGCCCCACGCCCAACAGCGGGTCGGTGGTGGCCGCGGCGATCGAGAGCGGCGGGTTGGGGTCGGTGACCGGCTCGCCGCTGGCGTCCTTCAACTCGACTGTGATCCGGAGCTGTTCGCTGTTGGCCGCCGGTCGGGCCCCCAATTCGGCCCAGGCGGCCGACTTGGCCGGGTCGGGGCCATAGGCCGCCGGGGCCGCGACCAGGTTGGCCGTGCCCAGACCCTGCGAGCGGACATTCAGGGAACCGTCTTCCATGTCCGCGGAAACGTCGGCGTAGCCGGCCACGGTGCCGGTGAACAGCGCCCGGTAGACGCCGCCGCCCACATGCCTGAAGTCGCCAAAGCCAACCCCGGTCGATGGCGGCGTCCAGAGACTAATGAACTCGGCGGCATCGAGCACCGGCTGGTTGTCCGCGTCACGTAACTGGACTGTCACCGTGCCGGTGGCGACGCCATCGGCCACAACCGGCTCCTGGGAGACCTCGAACCAAGTGTTCACGTGGGCGAGGTCCCAACTGGGGCCGGTCCAGCGCAGAGTCTTGGGCTCCCCGGCTATCGGATAGCCCTCGGACTCGGTGATATGCAGCTGGCAGTCACCTTCTTGCTCGCTGTAGACGCGGGTGATCAACTGGCCGTCTTCGTTGACTTCCAATTCGCTGGGCACCAGCACCTTCTTCCCCCAACCCCAGCCCGAAGGCACCGCCGGATCGCGGGCCCCCTTCATCCGGGCATCGCAGTTGTCTCCGTCGACGCGCAATTCGAAGCGCGAATTGTCGAACTGGGCCCGGTTTGTCCGGCCCTGGTCCCAGGCGGTCAAGACCACCTCATACATGTCGCCCGCCGGGATCGGAACCGGCCTGCCGTCGGGATCATCGCCCGGGTCGAGCGGGTGGTCCTCCGGCTCCGAAGGGCTGACCGTCAAGGTCGAGTCCGGGAGGTAGGCGTCCGGCGGCCCGTAGACCAGGGTCAAGACATTCGATGTGGGGTTGTCGAGATTCGTCAACTCGAATCCGGTGGCGTAATCCTGGTATTGGACCACGATGCGGCGCTCACCAGGGAAAGTCGAATAGATTTCGATGGCGCTGCAGTACCACTCGGTGGACCCGGTGCGCGCGTCGCAGTCGGTGTTCTCGTAGAAACTGTCCCCCCGAAGGGCGAAGAGCCCCTCGCCGTCATACTGGTCATCCGCCGCCGGCGCCCAGGTCAGGCCGCCTCCCAGAGTCCGCAACAAGTCCCCGCCCGGCGCCGCGCGCAGCGACGCTCCGACAACGTGCCCGCGGTCGATGTAAGGATCGGCCGCTTCGGCCGGCTGCGGCCGCGCTATCGACGGGACGGAGTCCTCCTCTTCCACCCAGACCGCAGACCCGGCCGCACTCGGAGACGGTCCGGTCGGACTGGTGAACCGAACCTCGCGAATCACCCGATACTGGCTGGTCGTCAGCGGCTGACCGTCATAGGTCACCGACAGTGGCCAGTCGCCGCTGACGGCGCCGGTGAAATGGGCCCTGTAAAATCCGCTGGAGCTGTCTTGGTAGAAGGGGCTAACCTCGATGCCGCTGCCCTCGGGGACCACCACCGCTAACCGATTCGCTTGCCCAACAGCCGGCGCCACAAGTTCGCCGCCCTGGCCTTGAAGTACGACGTGGATCGTGCCGAATGTGGCGCCATCGGCCACCACCGGCTCTCCTTGGATGTCCCACTCCGAATTGTCCAGGCTGGCCTGCTCAACGACCCAACGCAAGATCTTCGGCGAACCTCCCACCTGCGCCTGGCTTTGGCCATTCTCGGCATAGGCCTGCAGCAAACAGGTTCGGGCTTGCCCGGAGGTCTCGATCTGGGTCTCGGCGCGACCGGTGGCCGAGGTCGTCAACTGCGAGCCGACCGCAGCGGGGCCGTCGCAGTCGCCATGGGATTCGCTGACCTCGCTCAACCCGAGGTCGATCTGCGCTCCGCCCACCCGGTTGTTGCGGCCGGCGTCCCAAGCCACAACCTGGACCTTGTAGCGCTGACTCGAGTCGTAAGCGATCGGCGTGGGCACGCCGAGCGGCACCGTCGCCGGGTCATTCGGGTCATCGACCGGATCCGAGGGCGTGACGATCAGCATCGAGTCCGCCGGGCTGATCGGCGGCGTGGTGAAAAGGGCACGCAGCACCTTGGAGGCCCGGTTGTCGCCATTGACCAGCGTCACCGCGTCCGCGGTGCCCGCCAGGTAGGTGACTTTGAGTTGGCGCTCGCCAGCTTTGGAGCTGTAGACATCCAGCGTGTACACGCCGGCCGTGCAGTCTGCGCCGACAGGCGCCTCAGCGCAAGCGAAAGCTCCGCCGTTGCCGAAATACAGTCCGACGCCGTTCAGAGGGTCTCCCGGCGCGGCTGCGGCCGCCAGGCCGTTGGCGCCAAGGGTGACTGGCGCACCGTCCTCGCCTTTGAGCGTCGCGGTGATGGTCTGACGGCCCCACTCGGCCACCGTCGAACCGGGGGCGCCCCGGTTGGCCTGTTGCTCATCCTCTCGAGTCACCGTGGCTCCAGAAAGGTCCCCGGCGGCCGGCGGCGCGGCCGGGTCCACTAGCTGGGCCAAATCGTTGCCGATTTGCGCCTGGACCGCCAGCGCCTGGCCGTCCACCGTCACGCCGATCTGGAAAATCCCCGCTGTGGATCCCCTGAACACGGCTGTGTAGCGGCCACCGGCGTCATGCGCGAACGGCTCGACTTGAACTCCAGAACCCTGCGGCGGCCAGGCGTCGATCAGATCTGCCGCCCCCGTGACGGGAAGATTGTCCAAGCCATAAAGCTGGACCTCGATCAACCCCTCATCCTGGCCGTTGGCCAGCACCGCCCCCGGCGAGACGTTGAACCAAGTCTTGGCGCTCGCCGGGTCGACATCGCCCTCCACCCAACGCAGGGTCTGGGTCCCCAGCAGGCCGCCGGTGTCGCCCAGGACTTCGGCGGAGAGTTCGCACTGGCCAGGCGTTTCGGCAATGACGCTCTCGGTCAAACGCCCGCTGCGGGCATAGTAGGTGACCCGCTTGCGGGATCCGTCTGCGAACACGGCCGAGCAGTCCTCCCCGGCCAGGGACAGTTCTATCCGCGTGTTCGCATCGTACGGGTCACCGGCGCGATTGTTGCGGCCGGCGTCCCACAAGGTGACGGTGGCCGTGTAGCTCTCGCCCACGCCGATCGGCTGTGGCACCCCAACCGGATCGGCGGTGGAATCCGGATCGTCCGCGACATCGGACGGAGACACCACAAGCGTCGAATATTGCAGCGACAGTTCGGCCGTGAACTGCGCTGTCAGCACCGTAGACGTCGGGTTGTTGGCGTTGACCAGATAGAACTCGCGGTCGGTGCCCTTGGCGTAAGACACCTGCAATTGGCGCAGGCCGGCCTTGGTGCTGGCGACGTCGATTTGCCACAATCCCTCGTAGCAGAATCCGTCCTCTAGCCCGTCCACGCACTCGAATTTCTTGTCGGAGAAGAAGGCTATGCCGTCGCCCTGCAAGGGGTCGGTGGAGGCGGGCTCGATGTCGAGGGGCGGCTCTGGATCGGTGATCTCTTCTCCCTCCGCCGTCAACAGTTGGACCGTGATGGTGTGGCGGCCCCAGTCCTCGGGGCTGTTCTCAAGGGCCGGATCGCCGCGGTTGGCCTTGACCGTGCCGGTGGTGACGACCTTGGCCCAGGACTCGTTGGCGTCGGGAAGGGGCGCGGGCGCGAAGGGAAGCTCTTTCTCGGCGATCACTTCGCCGGTGTCCTGGTCTTTGACCTCCACCTTGTAGACGCCATCCACCCAGGAGGCCACCTCGAAAACGTACTGCCCGGTTTGCGCGGGAAGGACGGCCCCCAGTCGATTGTCAGGCACCTTGCCCAACGCCGGACTTATGAACACCAGGCCCTCCGGCCCAGTCTCGCCAAGCGGTGTCAGGGTGATTTCGATGGGTCCTTCCGCAGGCACTTGCTGGCCGGAATCATCCAATCCCATTCCCACCACTATGACCCGGTAGGTGCTAGAGCCATCGGCCGGCAACGCGTTTGGGTAAACCGGAGCGGGGCCCGGGTGGGGATCGAACTCGATGAACGAGATCTCCGGCGCCGGCGGAACCGCCTGCGCCTGGAGGGAGTCGGTGAAGCTTTGGGCCAAAGTGAAGCCGCCCAGGGCCACCACCGTCGCGGCCGCCATCGCCGTTGGGCGCTGCCAGCGTCTGGCGGCGCGGGGCCTTCTGCCTCGAGATTCCCGCCGCGAGGCCGGGGCCTCAGAATTGGAACCGAGTGCGGCAAACCTGGATGAAAGGCTCTTAGACAAAGGAGGTCACCTCGCTGTGTGGCCGGGAATTCGGACATTATCTGCGCTCGAATACCGCCGCCCCCGACCGCATCCGAGGGATCGGTCGAAAAACCACGCCGCAGCTGGGTGCTCGCGGGCGAAGTCTCGGCACGCTCCCAGCGCGCTCGCAGCCAAGTTACCGGGCTCTAGACCATCTCGATAGTTCACTAAGGAAGAAATACTCATCACGGCCCACGCCTGGGACCAGTAATACTACTCCCGCATACCGCCAGGAGCGGTTCTGAGGTTGACACGACCGTCATCTTGACTCTGGCCACGCTGGCTTCATAACGGCGGTGTCTGTCGCCTTTTGGCCCCACGCGGTTCAGCGCCGGTAGACTGCGCGCATGAGTAATCCGGCTTTCTCGCGCTCCAACGCCTTCAACGGCAAGCTGCAAACCGCAGCGACTCCCTATCCCCAGACCGGTCCATATGGCGGCCAGCCCCAAACCGGCGGTTACCCGCCGGCCGGCCCCCACGCCCAGAACGGCGCCTACGGCGCCACCTATTCACCGGAACAACTCAGCGCCATGTACAGCGCCCCCGCGGCCAGTCCCGTCGACACCGGACGTATGACCTATGACGACGTGCTGATCAAGTCTGTGGGCATGCTGGCAGTGCTGTTGGTGGGCGCCACCGTCGGCTGGCTGTTCACGCCGGCCATGCCGTACCTTTACTGGGGCTCCTTCGCCTTGGGGACGGTGTTCTTCCTGATCAACCTCTTCAAGTCAAAGCCGAGCCCGGTAATGGTGACGCTCTACGCGGTCGTTGAGGGAATCTTCGTCGGGGGCGTCTCGATGATCTTCAACGCCGCCTGGAGCGGCATTGTCACGCAGGCCGTCTTGGCCACCCTCGCCGTCTTCGCCATCACCTTGGCGTTGTTCGCCAGCGGCAAGGTTCGCGCCTCCGCCAAGGCCAACCGCATCGTCTTGATCGGCCTCATCGCCTACCTGTTTTATGCGGTCATCAACACCGTCCTAGTGCTGAGCGGGGCAAGCCAGTCCATGTTCGGCATGAGCACCGATGTGACGATCGCCGGCTTCCCGCTCGGCCTGATCATCGGCCCGATTGTGATTCTGCTTGGCGCCTATTGCCTGGTCACATCTTTTGATTCGATCAAACGCGGTGTTGAGTCCGGAGCGCCGGCCGAATACGCGTGGACAGCGGCCTTCGGCCTCCTGGTGGACATCGTCTACATCTACATCCAGATCCTGCGCGTTCTGGCCATTCTCCGTCGCTGATCCCCAAGGCGAGACTCCGGGCGGGGCCATATTTCGTCGCTGATCCCGGCCTCCAGGATCGCGGCCTCCCCGCCCGGGATCCTGCTTTCCCGGCCACCCAGACCAGATGGTCGTCAGAGCCGGCTCAGGGCACAGCCCACAGCTCGAGACGGACCGGCGCCTGCCAACTGGGCTCACGGCGCGTCCACGCCGACGCTCCTGCGGAGGCGTTCCCGCCAGCCGGCGCCAAACCTGCCCCGACGCCGCCGGCGGACGGGCGGACAGGCGAGCGAACGGCATCGGACACCGCTAAAGACCCGGTCCTACCAGCCAAAACGGCGAACGAGGCGGTCAACGCGGCCAACTCCTCGGCGGTGGCGGCGCCCCGGACAACGCTGAACAAAGGTGTCATAGTGGCTCGTTCCCGTGTTTCTTCGGCTGGCCGCCAACCCGTTTGGTGCGCAGCGCCCTCAAAGCGGCGGTCACCTGGAAACGGGTTTGGTGCGGTTGGATGACGGCGTCCAAATAGCCGCGTTTGGCGGCCTCATAGGGATTGATCAACGCTTCTTCGTATTCGGCCACCAAGCGGTCGCGTTCTTCGGCCTCGCGCCCCTCGGCCGCGGCCGCGGCCAGCCTGCGCCGGTGCAGAATATTGACCGCGCCCTGCGAACCCATGACCGCGATCTGAGCCGAAGGCCAGGCCAGGTTGATGTCGGCGCCGAGTTTCTTGGACCCCATGACAATGTAGGCGCCGCCATATGCCTTGCGGGTGATGACCGTGACCAGAGGCACCGTCGCCTCGGCGTAGGCGTAGATCAGCTTGGCGCCGCGGCGGATGATCCCGTCCCACTCTTGGTCCGTCCCGGGCAGAAATCCGGGCACGTCGACGAAAGTCAGCACCGGAATGCCGAAGGCGTCGCAGGTGCGCACGAACCGCGCCGCCTTCTCTGAGGCGGCGATGTCCAGCGTCCCCGCCATCGCCAGCGGCTGATTGGCGACAACCCCGACCGACCGGCCCTCGATCCGGCCGAAGGCGGTGATCACGTTGGGGGCGAATCCGGCTTGGAGCTCCAGGTGCTCGCCGTAATCCAGCACCGCGTCCAAGACCTGATGCATGTCATAAGGGCGGTTGTCGAGATCGGGGATGAGGGCGTCCAAGGCCAAATCGTCCGGGCTCGGGGCCGGATCGAGCGGCGCCAGTTGGTCCGCCGTGGCGTAATTCGGCGCCTCAGTCAGATTGTTGGGCGGCAGGTAGCCGAGCAGGTTCCGGACGAAGTCGATCGCGTCATGTTCGTCTTCGCCGGCGTAGTGGGCCACCCCCGACCTGGTGGTGTGGGCCTGCGCGCCGCCCAGTTCCTCGAAGCCGACGTCCTGGCCCAGGACCGTTTTGATGACGTCCGGGCCAGTGATGAACATGTGGCTGGTGCCCTTGGCCATGACGATGAAATCGGTCAACGCCGGGCTGTAGACGGCTCCTCCGGCGCACGGCCCCAAGATCAGCGATAGCTGCGGAATCACCCCGGACGCCGCCACATTGCGCCGGAATAGCTCCGCGAACTGGGTCAATCCGGCCACGCCCTCCTGGATGCGAGCCCCGCCGCCGTCCAGGATCCCGATGATCGGCACCCCCATCCGCAACGCCAAGTCTTGGACTTTGGCGATCTTGGCGCCGTGGGCTTCGCCGAGCGATCCGCCGAAGACCGTGAAGTCCTGCGCGAACAGGCACAGCTGGCGCCCGTCCACGGTGCCGTACCCGGTCACCACGCCATCGCCCGGAATTCGCTTGCCGTCCAGCCCGAAGGCTTGCGATTGGTGTTCGACCAGCGCGTCCAGTTCGATGAACGACCCTTCATCCACCAGCAGGGCGATTCGCTCGCGGGCGGTCAGACGTCCTTTGGCGTGCTGCTTCGCCTGCGCTTCGGCTTCAGGCCGTTCGACTGCGCCGATCATCCGTTCGGCATGGGCGGCCAGCGCCGCTTGGGTGCGGCCCGGGAGCGGTTCGGCGGCCAGTTTGGGCGCCAGTTTGGGTGCCAGGGTGGCGGTCAAGCGCGCTCCTTCGATTTGGTCGGATTTGGCGCCGCTCGGGGGCGGCTTTGTTGGTTCGAGCCTAAACAGCTTCGCTTTGTCATGCCTGTTCAGGTTGGCCCGGCCGGATTCCTTGTCGGCTCCCCACAATCCGTCCTCGCGTCGGTTGAGGCCGCGCCCAGCCCCGTTGTCGCCTTTTTCCAGCTGTCCGATGCCGTCCTCGCGCCGGTTCGGGCCGCGCCCAGCCCCGGCCCGGCTTTCTTCGCAGTTGCCCGATGCCGTCTGCCACGCCCCAGCACCCGGGCCGAAGTCCTCCGCCACCCGCCAGGCCCGGCCCGGCTTTCGCTCCAGTTGCCCGATGCCGTCTGCAACGCCCCAGCACCCGGGCCGAAGTCCTCCCCCGCCCGCCAGGCCCGGCCCGGCTTTCGCTCCAGTTGCCCGATGCCGTCTGCCACGCCCAAGCACCCGGGCCCGAAGTCCCCCGCCTGGGCCTGTGGCGCGGATCGAGCCTGGAGCACAGGGGGCCCGACCGCAGTCAGGGTGTTGACGGCCCAGGCCACTTAGTGTACTAAGTACTAGAAGTGTCACAAGCCAAAGGGGGCTGCATGACTGTTGGAAGGCTGACCGCCAACGCCTCGCCGTTGTATTCGGCGCTTCGGGCCGATCTGCTGCGGCGGATCCGCGTGGGCGAATTCGGGGTCGGCGAGTGGTTGCCATCAGAATCCGAACTCCAAAAGGAGTACGCCATGTCGCAGACTCCTGTGCGCAGGGCCCTCACAGAGCTTGAGCAAGCTGGCATGATCCGCCGCCACCAAGGGCGTGGATCGGTCGTCACCAGCCAGGAAATCGTGGCCACCACCCGGATGATCGGCCTGGGCAGCGAACTGCGCGAACGCGGCCATGAAGTCTCTGTGCGCGTGCTGGCCGAGCCGGAACTGGCGCCGCCTCCGGAAGCGGCCGCGACCGCGCTGGGCCTGGAGCCGGACGTGACAGCGGTCCGCTTGGACCGCATGTTCCTGGTCGACGGCAGTCCCGGGGTCCTCTTCCGCCACTACCTGGCGCCGAGCATTCCAATCCAGCTTGGCCAACTCGCCCAGGCGCCATCGCTCTACACCTATCTCTCCGAATGCGGGGCCTCCCCCGCCTGGGCGCATGAGTCCGTCAGCGCCGGCGCCCTTGACCAAGACCAAGCTGACCTGCTGGAACAGTCGGCGGGCACCCCCGTCCTCATCCGCGAGCGCACCAGCTACGCGGCAGATGACACGCCGATCGAATACGCCACCTATTGGATTTGCGCGCAGGGGTACTCGATGGCCCTCCACCTTCAGTCGATCTTCAAATGAGCCGAACGGCGCCGGGGCGCGCCTCAACCCTCAGCCCAGATCCCGAGTCCAGATCTCAAGGTCCAAACCCCAAGAGCCAAACCCCAAGAGCCAAACCCCAACACAAACCCAAGGAGAACACAGATTATGAAGCGCACGAGAAGTATTCGAGCGGCGGCGACCCTAGCCGCTGGAGTGGTCGCCCTGGTCACAGTGGTCGGCTGCGCCGATGATTCCCCCACGACGGGCGGCCAGACCAGTGGCGGCGCGGCCAGCGCCGACGTGGAGACCGTGAAAATCGCGTTCATCGGCGAGTCCTCGTCCACCGACGTCATCTGGAGCTACCGCGCCGCTCGCATGCGAGAAGAAGCCGACCGGCTCGGGGCCGAATTCGTCGACCGCTATGCGGAAGGGGACTACGCCGCCCAGGCGCGGATGATCGAAGAGGAAGTGGCCCGCGGCGCCAACGCCATCATCGCCCCGTTCTTCGATCCGACCGTCGCCAATGAGGCGATCAGGGAGGCTATCGACAAAGGCGTGGCCGTGTACGCGATCCTGGGCGTTCCCGACATAGAACCCGAATACCTCGCCAAGATGGGCCAGGCCACCACCGACTGGGCGGACGTGGGCGGCAAGCTCGCCGAGGTGTCTTTGACCTCGATGCCTGATGGCGGCACGGTGGTATGGCCAGCCGAAGCGCCGGACGGCACCTACATCACCGACGCCGTCGATCGGTACAAGCAGATCGCCGAAGAACAAGGCGTGAGCGTCACCGTCGAAGTGCTGGACGTGGGTTCTGATCCGACTACAGCCGCCTCGACGATCCTTTCTTATCTCACCTCCCATCCCGACACCGCCGCTCTGGCCACCTCAGGGGCCATCGCCATTGGCGCCGCCAACACAGCCATGGCTCAGGGCGGACTCCAGCCCGGCAGCCCGCCGCTGTTCGGCCAGGTGGTCTCCCCTGCTTCCACCAACGGACTGATGGAGGGCTTCATGCCAGCGGGCGTGAACCTAGAACTGAAGGACTCTTCCTTCTTCGCGGTCCAGTCTGTGGTCGCCATGGTGCGCGATGCCGCCGCGCCGCCGGTCACAGCCGTTCCCCTGGTGATCGTCACGAAGGACAACGTCGAAGAGACCGTTCCAGAAGAACTGAGGTGAGCGGCGGCAACGGCCGGCGGGGAGCGCCATGACTGGCCAGACAGCCGCATTGGCTGATCGCATAGGCGGCGGCCTGGCCGCCGCACTCCTCGGCGACGCGCTTGGTTCGGCCACCGAAATGCTGACCGAACGCCAGGTCCGCTCACGCTATGGCCAGGTCACCGGGTTCACGGCTCCGGCCGCGGGTACTTTCGCGGCCGGCCGCGAACCCGGGGCGCTGACCGATGACGGCCTGCTCACGCTGGCCCTCTTGGAGCGGATCATTGACCGGGGCGGCGTGATCACCTCGGCCGACACCGCCGAAGTGCTACTGCGCTGGAGCAGCGACGCCGAGGTGTTCAACCGGTTCGCGGGGCCGTCTTCGCGCAAGGCCATCCTGGCGCTGCGCGAAGGCGCCACGCCTGAGATTGCCGGCTCGCCCGATCCGATGGGCAACGACCTGCGCCTGTCCAACGGCGCCGCCATGAAAGTCGGCCCGGCCGGCTGGGCCAACCCTGGTCAGCTCGACCAGGCGGTGAGCGCGGCGTGCGCGCTGTGCGTGCCGACCCACAATTCGCACGTGGCCTTTGAAGGAGCGGCTTGCGTGGCCGCAGCCGTGGCCGCGGCCAGCGCCGGCGAGGGCCTGTCGCAGGTCCTGGAAGCTGGCTTGGCAGGCGCCGAAAAGGGTTATGAACTGGGCTTGGCCCAGGCGGTGGAGGTGCCGGCGCCGAGGATCAAGGCGCGCGTGGAATTGGCTCTCGAGCTGGCTGACGGACCCGGAAGCGCCGAGCGGCGCTTGAGGCGTCTGGTCGGGGTGATCGGATCTGGCCTGCCCATAACCGAGGCTGTGCCGATGGCCCTGGGACTGGTGGCGCTGTTCGGCCAGGAGCCGATAAGGCTGATCCTGGCCGCGGTCAACCTGGGCGGCGATTCGGACACGGTGGCGAGCATCGCCGGAGCGATCGCCGGCACGGTGGCTGGGCTGGGCCGGCTCGACCGGGAGATGGTCGGCCGGCTAGAGGAAGTCAACGGCATCGACGTCCGCCGGATCGCGAGCCGGGCCGCCGCTTTGAAGCGGGCCGACCCGCCGACCCCTGGTCAGGGAGGAGAGCTGTGACCCCGAACCTGAGATCGCGCTTCGCGGGGCAATCGCCCCGTCTGCTGACCTCTTCTCCGCGGGCAGTGTTGCAGTACGGTCCGGCCGAACTGCTGCGGGGCATTCGGATGTCAGAAGGACGCACGGTGGTGGCCGTCAGCCGGGTTCGCGGTCCCAACGTCTGCGACGGGGTCTCAAACATAGAATTGTGCGCCGCCTTCGGCGCCGACGTCATAGCGCTTGGCCTCTACGATCCGTACGACCCGTATTTCCCGGGCCTGCCCAATCTGGAGCCGGACCCGGAGGCTGACGCCCTCCTCGCCAAGGTGCAGATGGACCTGGGCCGGGGCTGGCGCCTCGCCCAGGTCCGGGAATTGGTGGGCCGGCCTTTGGCTGCGGCTATGTACGGCACCAGTGCCAGTTTCCCCCCGGAGATGGAGGCCTCATTCGCCAAAGTTCCCGGTTCCGTCCTAACGGCCCGCCTTCTGGCGGACCAGGGCGCGGACATAGTCCAACTGATGGATTGGCTGGCGCCGACCGAAACTGTGGCGGACCTGTTGGCGGACATCAAACGGGAAATCGGGTCAGACGCGATATTGTCTTTCGCGCGCCCCAACGGCTGGGGCCTCTTTGGCCATGAGGCGGACCGCGAATTCTTCACCGCCGCAGAATTACGAACGCTCGTTGCGGCGGGCGCTGACATTGTGGAAATTCCTGCGGTGGGCACCTTCCCCGGATTGACAATCGAAAAAGTGGGGAGTTGGTCCGAAACGATCCGCAGCGCCGGAGGTCTGGTCAATATGTGGATCGCGTCTTCGCAAGAAGGCGCGGACAAGAACACTATCAGGACCATCACCTGGGATTCGAAGAAGGCCGGGGCCGACATGATGACTATTTCCGACGTCTGGCTAGGCGAATCAGCGCCCAATCCAGACAACATTCTGACCCTGGGGGTGGCTTTGCGGGGACGCCGCCACACCTATCGCCGGATGGCGTTCTCCCCCTTGCGGTGAAAGGATCCCCGATGAGTTCTCTCGACCGCGCGGCGGTGTATATCTTCAATCCCTTTCTGCATCCGGACCTGGTGGTCTATCCCCGGGCCGGGGAGACGCTCGCGGGCGGGCGGCTGCTGCCCGCCTACGCTCAGGACATGCGACCGGGCGCGGGAGCCTACACCGGCGCCATGGCGACCCGGCTGGGATGTCGGGTTGAGCACCTGGACCACGTTGGCGACGATGTCTTCGGGGAGTACACCATGGGTCGCCTTGAGGCTGCCGGGCAGGGCACATCGTTGGTTCGCAGGTACCACGGCGACCACATGGTGTGCATATCGGTGGCGGACATGGTTTCCCAAGGGGAAACCATGGTCGCCACCTACCCGGCCCCCTGGCGGCGCCGCCTGGAGGATTTCGCCGAGTTGCTCCAGAGCGTGCCGGCCGGCGCCACGGTCTATATCTATTCGTGGCTGTGGTCATTCGCGCATCCGGACCTGGCCGGGCGGCCAACTGCCGCGATCATCGAAGGGGCCGCCGCGCGCGGCATCGAACTGCTGCTGGATCCGAACTGGAAGCCGCGCGGAGCTCCGCCAGCTGACGACCGCGCCCAGCTCCTGAGGGCTGCGGCCAAGATCGAGACCCTGCTGCCGAATCTGCGCGACGCCCGCCATCTGGTCGGTTCGCACGCCCCCGGCGAACTAGTTCGGCGCCTGCGGGATCTGGGTCCCCGAACTGTGGTGCTTAAAGATGGTGCCCGGGGCGCTTACGTCGCCTCGGCCGAGGCGGGCCCGGTGACCCGGGTGCCCGCAGCGGAGGTTTCTCCCCGCGACACCACTGGGGCGGGCGACTATTTTGGGGGCGCCTATCTTGCCGCCGGCGGATCGCCAGTCCACCGCGCCGCCTTCGCCTGCGCCGCGGCCGGCCTGGCGATGTCCCGAGCCGCCGGGGAACCACTGCCCGACCGCCAGGAGGTCGATGCCGTGGCCAAGGACCTTGAAGACCGCGCCGAGGAGGTCTCATGAATTGGCGCCGACTAGTGCCGCGTTCCAACACCGCGATCGCAGCCCTGCTGCTGGTCCTGGTGACGCTGCTGTTCGCGGCCACCACCAAAGGCGTGCTGGTCAAGCCGGCATCGTTGAACGTCCTGGCCACCTTCGGGCCGGAAATCCTGCTGATCACGATCGCGATGGGGTTCGTGTTGCTCGTGGGCGAGATGGATCTCTCGGTCGGGTCGATCTACGTGGTGTCGAGCGTGATCCTGGGAGCGCTGTTCAAGGCCGGGCTCCCGTTGGGGCTGTGCATCGCGGCGGCGATAGCCGGCGGCGCCTTGATGGGGGTGGTCAACGGACTCTTGGTGGTCGGCACCGGGGTCACCTCTTTCATCGTCACATTGGGCACAATGTGGGCTTTCAGAGGATTGATGCTGGTCGGGCTAGGGGGCGCGACCATTTCGGTCTACCCCAAAGGAGGCAGCGAGGCCTGGTTCACCGCCATCGCCGGCCGCCTCTTCGGCGTTCCCGCCCAGGTGCTCTGGCTGCTCGCAATCGCGCTGCTGCTCGCCATCGTGCGGAACAAGACCTCGGTCGGGACTTGGCTCCAGGCCGTCGGATCGAACGCCCGCGCCGCCAGGATGATGGGTATACCGACGGCCAGGGTGCGGGTGTTCGCGTTCACCTTGTCTGGCGTGCTGTGCGGCATAGCCGGAGTCATCCAAGTCGCCCATTCGCATCAAGCGGTCCCCCAATCGGGCGACTCGGTGATGCTGACAGCCCTGGCGGGAGCGATCGTGGGCGGCGTGGCGCTGACTGGTGGCCGGGGCGACGTGATGGGACCGCTGCTGGGAGGGCTGACCTTGCGGGTCATTTCGACCGGTCTGGTGATGATGGGCGTGGTGGAGTACTGGACCAATGTGTTGACCGCGGTCGCCATCATTGTCACCGCCTACGCCTTCCACCGATTCAACTCCCGAACCGGAAGGAGGTCTCAATGAGTGAGACCCTGGCCCTTAGCGCCCGCGGGATTTTCAAGTCGTTCGGCTCGGTGCGTGCTCTTCAGGGCGTCGATCTGGACGTCGGCCGCGGCGAGATAGTCGGTCTGATCGGCGACAACGGCGCCGGCAAGTCGACTCTGATCAAGATCCTCTCCGGCTTCGAGGTGCCGGATGCCGGCACCATAGCGGTGAATGGACAAATTCGGGTGATGCGTTCTCCCAAAGAGGCGCGCGCGCTGGGAATAGAAACCGTGTACCAAGAACAAGCTCTGGCGGACGATGTCACCGTGGCTCGCAACCTGTTCATGGGAAAAGAGCTCCACCGTCGGCTTGCCTTCCTAAAGGTTTTGGACGACAAAGCCATGCGCGTCGAGTCAAAAAAGATGCTGGACGAGCTCCGCCTGCGGGTCGACGTGGACCAAGAAGCCCGGTTCTGTTCGGGTGGGGAACGGCAAGGAATCGCCATATCGCGCGCTATTTACTTCAACGCCAGAGTGGTTATCCTCGACGAGCCAACCAACGCTTTAGGAGTGGTCGCGGTAGATCGTGTTCTGGGGCTGGTGGCTGGATTGAAGGAGCGAGGAATTTCTTGCATCTTCATCTCGCACAACATTCAGCATGTCGTGGACATTTGCGACCGAATCGTCATGTTTGTCCACGGCTCGAAGGTGCTGGACACAGCCCGGTCTGAGACTTCGGCCGACCAGTTGATCGCCATGCTCAACGCTCGCTCCGGCGCCACGATCAGCGCTCCAGGCGAACCAGGAGCGCCAGATAGACATCCCGGGCCAGAGTGATGGCGTCGACGGAACAGCTCTCGTCGGCGGTGTGCGGAGCGGCCGGGTCCCCCGGCCCAAAGAGGTAGACCCGGGGATTCATCGGGTCAGCCAGCACTGAGGCGTCCGTGAAATAGGCGGCGGCCTGCGGCTCGAGGGGCTGACCTGCCACCGCGGCTATGTCGAAGACCCGGCGGGTGAGGTCGCTGGCTGGGTCCGTCCAGACGCTCGGCAGTTCGAGAAACCGCTGCACCGACCCACTGCCTGTGGCTTGCTCAATGGCCTGGGCGGCCCGGGCGGCATCGTCCACCTGCACCACCCGAACGTCGACCAGCATCTCGGCCAAATCTGGCACCAGATTGACCTGACTTCCCCCGGAAATGGCGCCAACCGAAACTGTCGACCTACCCAAATGGGGATGGCGCGAGGCAGGCAGCGCCTTGAGCGACTGCATGGCGCGGGCCAGGAGTTCTATCGCGTTGACACCCAATTCGGGTGCCGAACCATGGGCGGCGTGTCCGGTGGCGGCGACCTTCAGCCAGACGGCCCCCTTGTGGCCCAGCAAGATCCGATTGCCGGTGGCCTCGCCCACGATCAGGATCGGGTCCGCCGGCAAGACCCGAGCGTCCCGAAGGGCCGCCGCCCCTTGGCAGCCGGTCTCTTCGCCGGCGGTCATGACCAATGTGAACGGCCTGACCTCAGCCTCAGCGGCAGCGCAGGCGGCGGCAACCATGGCCCCGACCGCGCCTTTCATGTCGGCGGCGCCCCGGCCCACCAGGTTGCCGTCCACCACATCGCCGCCGAGGGGCGGCCGCGACCAACGCTGGCCGTCATATGGCACCGTGTCGACGTGTCCGGCCAGCACCAAATCGCCGCCGCCGCGCCACCGCGCCACCAGGTTCGACCGGCCGGGGCGCCACGGAATGCGTTCCACGCTCAAACCAGCGGCGGCGCACAGCGGCTCGATCAGGTCCAGCGCCTGGTCCTCGTTGCGACCAGCGGTGTCGAGGGCGACCAGCTGGGCGGCCAGCGCGATCGGGTCAGGCACGGCTGGGACCGTAGGCGTCCGGACGGCGGTCGGCCAAGAGGTGGTTAAACCTCCCCCAGCCACGCGACCGCCGGGTCTCGCCGAGGTTCACATCTGCCCAGAGCAGGGCCGGTTCCGTGGACGAGGCCGGTCCGGCCAGAACCAAACCGGTGTGGGAAACGATCACTGATTGGCCAATAAAGTCCTGGCCGCGTTCCCTTCCCACCCGGTCTGCCGCCGCCACGACCAGGCCATTGACGTGGGCTGCTGCGCGGACCAGGACGGTTGCCATGGCGGGCTGGCCGTCGGGGTGGCCCTCCAGCGGCACCCAGTTGGTCGGCACGCACACCAGATCCGCCCCCGAATCAGCTAGCGCCCGGTAGGCCTCTGGGAACCAGCCGTCGTAGCAGATCATCATGCCAACGCGGCCGAAGGGCAGATCGACCACCGGAAACCCGAGGTTTCCCGGTTCGAAGTAGAGCGCTTCCTCATCCCACAAGTGGACCTTGCGGTACACCGACCAGCGACCGTCCGGGCGCGCCAGGAAGGCGGCGTTGTACAGCACGTCTCCGTCGCGTTCAGCGAAGCCGCCCACCACGATCAACTGGTGCTCGGCCGCGGCCCGGAGCCACTGGCCGGTGACCGCATGGCGGCCTGCCTCCTGCGACAGCTCGAATGCCTCCGCCCGGTTGGCGAACATGTATCCGGTCGAGGCCAGCTCTGGTAGAACGACCGCATCCGCGCCAGCTGCGGCGGCGGCGGCGATGGCCTCCAGGGTGGTGTCGGCGTTGCGCTGCACCTCCCCGAACACCGGCTCGATCTGGCACACGGCGATTCGCGTGATCCCCGACTCCTTCGCCATTTGCCCACTCTCCGCCCTGCGACGCCCATGTCAACACGGTTGGAACTCGCTTCGCCAGCGCGTTCCTAGGAAGTAATCGTAGCCACAGGCGCCCTCCAATTGGCGTGCCTTGGCCGCTCTCGCCTGGGCCTGCCACCGGCAATCTCTCGCCTGGTCGTGAACTCCCGTTATCCTTCTGCCCCCCGAACGGCCTCTAGGCTTAGCCCGTGGCCGCAAACAGGCGCAACCGCCGCGCGGGGTCCCCGCCCGCCACCATTTTGTCCAAAGCCGAGCTCACCGGCAGCCTTCCCGCCGCACCTGGCGGTCTCCTTCCGGCCGCTACCGGCAGTTGCCTTCCGACTGCTCCTAGCGTCGTTATGCCCGATGCCGCCCCACCCGACACGCAACCAGGTCCGCCGGTCAGCGGCGCCGCAGTTGGCAACCAGACCGCCGCCGGCAGCGGGCCAGCCCAGCCCGATTCCCCCCCTGCGGCCAAGGCGCTCTCCCGCCGCGCCAGGGCCGCGACCGCTGAGCCGCTCCCCGGAGCCTCCGAGGCGGACAGCTCAGCAGCCTGGGGCGATGGCCCGGCCGGGATGACCGACGACGAGTTCATCGAAGCCATCCCGCCCCACTGGTGAGCGTCACGCCGGACCGCAACCGATCCGGCGTTAGCCGCAGGGCGCCAGGACAACTGCCAACCTGCTCGGAGGGCAGGACGGCACCGGGCACGGACCGCCCAGCCGCTCGGAGGGCAGGACGGCACCAAGGCGAGCCGTCGATCACCTGGCCGGGTGCCGACCGCCCAGCGGTTGACGGTTAAGGGGGTACCAGGACGGCTGTGATCAGGGCCCAGGAGGCGGCGCCTCCGATCAACGCCGCTTCCTCGGGACTGACAGCCACCAGCAGCAGGCCCGATTCGGTGGCGCTAGCACCTCCAGCAAACAGATCGGAGCCGCCGTCTTCGGCCGCGCCTAGGCCAGAGACGCCCAGAACCTGGACGGACTTGGCCAGGCGCTGGGCGGGTGCGATCGATCCCGATCCGCTGGGGCCGGGCGAGGCCATCACGTCGATTCGATCACCGGCTGCCAGCACCGCAGTCATCCCGGGATCGTTCAACCGCACCGCCGCAGCCACTTTGCCTGCGGGCAGGCCGTCCAAGACGTTTGCGCTGGACAGGAGTGATTCGACCAGCACCATGCCGCCGGGCAGGTCGATGGTCAGCCGGTTGCCGACAGCCTGGTCCGCGCTCACCAGCGCGCCGTCCGGGAGCGCGGCGGCGGGAAGACGGGTCAGACGCAGGTCAACGGCGGTTAGCTGGGACCCGGCCGCCAGATCGTGAGCCAAGACCACAACGGGCTCGCCGCCGCCGGCGGCGCTGACCACGCCGGGCAGTGCTATTCGGACCAGAAGCGCCGCGAAAAGCGCCCAAATGGCCCACCGGGCCCGCCAAGCCAGAGCCCGGACGGTTCTACGTTCCGGCAGCCTGCCCACCCTGCGAGGCTACCGACCTGGGTCCCAGCTCAATCCTCGTAACGCCACGCCCTGTGGACAAACCATCCGGACGGCCCGGCGGCCCGAATCGCCGCAGCCAGACGACGGCGGGTTGTTTCGCGGGGCTCTTCGCCGGTGAGTTGGCCGGCTGTTTCGGGGGGCCGCTCAGCGGCCAAATCGCCGCAGTCAGACTGCGGCGGGCTGTTTCGCGGGGCGCTCCGACCGTGAGTTGACCGGTTGTTTCGGGGGCCGCTCAGCGGCCAAATCGCCGCAGTCAGACGGCGGCGGGCTGTTTCGCGGGGCTCTTCGACGGTGTGTTGGCTGGTTGTTTCGGTGCCGCCTCTGAACTGGAGCCAGTGGCGGGCTTGTCGGAGGAGCTGCCTGAGGAACTGGAGCTGGCCTCCGCGCCAGCCGACTTCCCGGCCAGCGCTCCCCCCGGCGTGGTGCGCGAATCAGTGCGATAGAAGCCAGAGCCTTTGAAGACTATGCCCACGGAGTTGAGCACCTTGCGCAGGGCGCCGGAGCACTGCGGGCAGTCGGTAAGCGCCGGGTCAGTGAAGCTCTGGCGCTGGTCGAAGCGGTGTCCGCAGTCCTTGCATGCGTAGGTGTAAGTCGGCATCTCAGTCTCCCCGGGTTGGCACTCTGATTCTGCGAGTGCTAACAGTACTACGCTTTCCGCTATTCCACCCACCGCCCGCAGTTAAGGCCACCACCTGGCCCGAGTTGGGTCACCTTGTGTGGATTCTTGGGGCCGAATGGCCGTGACCTGGGGCGATGGTTGGCATTAGTGCCACGGCTAGGCGCTAAGCGGGACCGGCGGGGTGGTGTGGCGGCTTGGATTCGGCGCGTCCGGGCGAGAAAGATGTCGGCGAGGTGGCGTGGATCCGGCGGGTTCCCGCGGCCCCGGGGAGGAGGACCGCACAGGTCGCCGAGTCGGTCGGCCGAAGGCGGCGAATCACCCGCCAGGCGGCCTCGGCTCAATCGGATCGACTTCGACGGTTTGCATCCCAAACCGGGTCGAGTTCGACGGTCTGCATCCTAAATCAGGCCGAGCTCGACGTTTTGCATCGGGACATTTCACGTTTATGCTGGTCAGCGCCTCAAGCGCCGATCCGGCGGGATGCAAACCGTCGAGCTCGGCAGAGAAAAGGCTGCCAACCGTCGAACTCGGCGGCTGATTGGCTGCAGAACGTCGAACTCGATCCGGATCAGGCAGCCAAGCCAGGCACCAGAGCGTCCGGGCCGCCTGGAACCGTGGGCCTGCATCCCCTTGCGGAATCAGCACAATCACCGTCCCCTTGCGTGTAGGCGGCAGAACTCGGGTCCACGGCATCGACCAGCGGCCCGGCCGTCGGCAAGACCATCCAACAACCAAACCCGAGTCGGGGACGGCCCCGAGGCACTAAACGCATTGACCCAACTCAGGCCCACCGTCTGCGGTTCCGGCCACCACCTGGCGATCCCGCCCCGCCGGACCGCAACGGCCACCGCCCGGCTCCATCCACCGCCCGGTTCCAGCTACCGCTTGGCTCCATCCACTGCCCGGCTCCGTCCACCGCTTGACGTTCTAGCGCCGCCGGGCGGGCCGAGGGATCAAAAGACGTTGACGCCTTGGCCGGTCAGCACGCCATCGACGGGCACGTCGTGGCTCTCACGCGGAAGCGCTCCCTGCGCCAAGACTTCCCAGGGAAAGCACACCGCCAGCACCAGCGCGCCGTTGGCGGCGTGAACCAAGGCGCGGTCATACCAACCGCCGCCACGTCCCAGCCGGGTGCCGGTCCGGTCCACCGACAGCGCCGGCGCCAGAATCAAACGGCAACGCTCGAGCGCGCCCTCGCCCAGACGCGGTCCCGCCGGTTCTGGCAGTTGACCGGGCGGAGCGGCTGGCAGCGCGCAGGTCGCGGCCTCGACCTGTGCCCAGGCCACAGCCCTTGTGGCCGGACCCGGCGAACCCCCTGGCCGGACTGGCTTCTGTTCCTCGACCTGGGCCCAGGCCACAGCCCTCCTGCCCAGACCCGGCGAACCCCCCGGCCGGAGCCGGGTCTCCTGCTCGGTCGCCGCCTCGGCCTGCGCCCGGGCCGGCGTGCGCCGAGCCGGGCCCGGAGCCGGGACCAGCACCTTGATCTCTCGCGCCGCCAGCAACCTCAATAGGCCGCCGGTTGGGGGCTCGTCGGCCAGGGACAGATAGGCGGCCACCCACTCGCCCGCGCTCGGCAAGACGCTATCCAAACCCGGCGCCAAGGCGAGGTCGGGGGCTGGTCCACAGACGGCATCGGGCACCTCGGAACTGGCCAAAAGCAAACGGCGGCGGCGCTCGGAAATGACCTGCGCGCGCCGGGCGGCTTTGTCCAAATGCTCGTCATCCACACGTTCACCCTAGTCAGCCACCCGTGCCCACTAGAATCGAAGTCCATGAGTATCACCAAGGCGGTGATTCCCGCCGCCGGACTCGGCACGCGGTTCCTGCCCGCCACCAAGGCCGTCCCTAAAGAGTTGCTGCCGGTGGTGGACATCCCGGCGATTGAATATGTGGTCCGCGAAGCCGCCGCGGCAGGCCTCAGCAATGTGCTGTTGATCACTGGCAAGACCAAAGGCGCGATCCTCGACCACTTCGACCGCGCCTGGGATTTGGAGGCGGTGTTGGCGGAGAAGGGCGACCTCGACCGCCTGCGCGCCATTCGCGAATCCGCCCAGCTGGCCACTATTCACGCCGTGCGCCAGGCGGCGCCCCGGGGCCTGGGACACGCCGTCCTGTGCGCCCGCGAACACGTCGGCGCCGAGCCGTTCGCCGTCCTGCTGGGCGACGACCTGATCGACGCCCGTACCCCCGTCCTGGCCAGCATGATTTCGGTGCGTGAAACCATGGGTGGATCAGTCGTCGCGCTGATGCGGGTGCCCCGGGAACAGATTTCGCTCTACGGTTCGGCCGCGGCCGATTTGGTGGACGATGCCGTCCTGCCCGGACCCAGCCCCAGTTCCGTCTTCCGGCTGTCCAATTTGGTCGAAAAGCCCTCGCCCGAAGACGCGCCCTCCGATTTCGCGATCATCGGGCGCTATGTGCTTGACCCGGCCGTGTTCGACATCCTGGACGAAACCCCGCCTGGACGCGGCGGCGAAATCCAGTTGACCGACGCGCTGGCGCGCCTGGCCGAGATGCCTCCAGAATTGGGCGGCGGCCTCCACGGCGTGCTCTTCGACGGCCGCCGCTACGACACCGGCGACCGCCTGGACTACCTCAAGGCCGTGGTGCGCCTGGCGGTTGACCACCCCGAGATCGGAACCGAGTTCGCGACCTGGCTGGCCGAGTTCACCGGGGCGCTGTAAAGATCGGCGACCGATCCGCGATGAGCCGCGACCACTTCGACCCGGGCGTCGCCTGGCCCGCCACGCTGACCGAAGGTCCGGTCCGGTTACGGCCAATTCGGCGCTCTGACCAGCAGCGTTGGCTTGCCCTGCGGGAATCGAACCGGGACTGGTTGGCGCCTTGGGACGCGACATCGCCGGAGGGAGGCGAGCTGGTGGCGCCGAGTTTCGGCGCCTACGTGCGCCAGGTGCTGCGCCAAGCGCGCGAGGGCGTGACGCTGCCCTGGGTGATCGAATACCAGGGCGAACTGGTCGGCCAAATCAACATCAACGGGATCGCCCGCGGCGCGGCGCAGAGCGGCAGCATCGGCTATTGGATTGGGCGCGAGGTGGCGGGGCGGGGTATCACCCCGACCGCCGTGGCGCTGGCCTTCGACCACGCCGTCACGGCAGTGGGGCTGCACCGGTTGGAGATCACGATTCGGCCGGAGAACGGACCGTCCTTGCGGGTGGCGGAGAAACTGGGCTTCCGCGAAGAGGGGTTGCGCCCGCGTTACCTCCATGTCGACGGCCAATGGCGGGATCATCGGGTCTTCGCGCTGACCAGGGAAGAGGTGCCTGAAGGACTCCTGGCGAGGTGGCGGGCCGCCAATCCCGGCTGATCGGTTGATGGGGCAATTGCTCCCACTTTGGCCACTCTAGCCCCTTTGGCCCGTCAAATCACAAGCTTGTGATTTGCGCCGCCGACACTCCGCCGCGCCTGCCTCAGACCAAGCCTTCAGGCAGTTAGTTTTGGGGAAATGGTGAGTTCGGTTCCTGCGGGGCTGGCGATCGTTCCGGCCGCCGCGCTGTGCATCGGGTACCTGCTTCCCTATGTGTCTCGCGGACGCGCACGCGATTGGGAGATACCGGTGGAAGACAGGTTCTCGGAGGACGCCCGCGTGATCGAGCCCGCCAAGCCGACCAGGGAGGGACAGTCCTCGCTCCCCCTGTTGTCCGCAACCCGATCGAAAAGGACCGCACCAATGCAGAGGCCAGCCACCAGCCGTCCGGCCAAGCCGGTCCGGCCGATCCCGCCCGCCCATAGCGACGAACCGGCCGGCGGCCGCGCGGGACGCCAGTCGTCACGCTTGCCCCAGAAGGCTCTGACCGCCCTGCAGGCGCCCCGGTCGCAGGGCCGCCCAGCCCGCGACGCTCGACCGCCCGCTTTGCCTGATCCTCCGGCTGCGGCTTCCGGCGGTCGATCCGAATCCCCGCGCGGGCTCACCCAGGATGCCCAACCCGCCGCTATCCGCGCCGCCGCCATGCGCGTCTGCTTGGCCGGGTCATTCGCCCTGCTCACCATCCTGGCCGTGGTGCTCAAGCTGACTTCCGGTTTGACCTGGTGGGCCGCAGCCGTCTGCGCGGCCTTGACCGCCGCGGTGTTGGTGGCCGGCCGGCGAGCCGTGGTCGTGGAGCGCCGGGCCGAACGCTATCGCCAAGCAGCCCTGAACGCCGACGATGCCGTTGTGGCTGTCCCGGCGCCTGCTCGGGTTTCCGCAGGGCGCTTGAATGCCGACGATGCCGTCCAGGCGCCGACGGGTCGCGCCAAGGGGGTCGCCGGCGCAGCCCGCAGGTCGAAGGAGGCCTTCGGTCAAGAACGAGGAGACGGGCGCGGCTCCGAGGCTGCGCCAGCAGGCCACGCGCCGGGCGATGTTCCCTTGGGGCGCGCTGCGCGCCGAGCCGGCGCCCAGCGCAAAGACCAGACCGCAGACGGGAGCGGCCCCAGCTCCCGGCCGGCAGCGACGGCTGTCAGCGTGCCCAGCGGCCTGCGGCCGGCCGACAGCCGGCGGACCAGCGCTGACGACGCTGGCAGCGAGCGCTTCGGGGACACGCCATCCCGCGAATCGGATTGGGATCGGGACGCCGGCGGGCGGGCGGGAACCGGCGCCACCGGATCCGAGCGACTTGGGGCCAAAGGTGAGAGCACGGCATCGTCCACCGATTCTGCGCCAACCTTGGCCGCCGCGGACGAAGCGGCGCGCGCGCGGCGACCGGGCATCTCCGGGCGGGTCCGAAACGGCCGGGCCGTCTACCACCTGCCGGAATCGGTGCGAATCAGGCCGGTCGAGTTGGAAGACTCAGCTCAGGAAGCCCCTGCGGCGGCCGCCAAGCCCCGACGGCTCACCCCGGCGCGCCCGAAGGCCGTCCCGCACGACACCCGCAAAGCTCCGGCCCGCAGTCCAAAACCCACCCGGATCGCGGCGCCAGCCGACATCCCGGCGCCGACTTACACCATGATGCCGGGGGCCCCGAAGTGGGAGCCGAAGGCGCTGACGGCGCTGGACTACGCGCAGGCTCGCGAGGCGGCCGCTCGGGCGACCCAGCGGGCGGCGGCCGAATCTCGGGCCGAAGGAGTCGAAACCTCCGCCACCGGCGAAATCAAAGTCCCCGACCGGGTCGTCTTCGCGGACGCGGCGCTGGACTTGGACCGGGCGATCGCCGCCCGGCGCCGCGCTGCTGGCCGCTAGGACCTGGTTGCCTGTTCTTAGGCGGACAGGGGTGCGGGCGGCGGGGCTTCAGCCCTGGTTTCGGGTCGAACCCCGGGGGTAAGCGAGCGCCGATCCCCCGATGATAGACTCAATGCCCGCGCCTGTCTGGGCGCTTCCATATCAGGGGCTGTAGCGCAATTGGTAGCGCACCTCGGTCGCATCGAGGGGGTTGGGAGTTCGAGTCTCCTCAGCTCCACCCACTGAGAGCCTTCAACTCATCGCGAGTCGGGGGCTTTCGGCATTTGTGGAGCAGTTCCGGAGAATGTCGCCCTACGTCGCTGATTGCTGTTGCCCCACCCAACCGTTCCACCTCCTTAGCAGTTCCTTCTGGCCCCGCCGGCGGATCGGCGGTCTCGCCCGACTTCTAGGGGCCGCCCCGTCTACGTGTGGACACCTCACAGTTGGCGGAGGCCTCACCCCCGCCAGGACGGCCGCCCCGTCTACGTGTGGACACCTCACAGAACACATAGAAGCGGACTTCGCGACCTGTTTCCTGGCCCTCCTGACCGCCCGGATGATCGAAAAGCGCACCGGCCTCCCAATCCACCGGATCCAAGACGCCATAAGGCGCTTCAGCGTCTCCCAAGCGGTGCCCGGCGTCCACTGGCTTCGGTGAGTTGGCTTGGAGCCAATTCGGCTTTGCGGCTTCGGATCGTCTGGCCGCCCTTGGCGAGGTGCCGTTTGACGGTCTGGACGTGGACGCCGCGCTTGACGGCGATCCCAGCCTGAGTGAGACCATCTCGATAGTCGGCCGCGATGATGCAGGTCAACTCAGGATCGACCCGTCGCCAGTCCGGGACGGTGGTGTCGTCGCTCGTCGGAAGTGGCGAATCGGTGTCGACGGTTTCAGCAGTCTTGCTCACGGCGAAGCTCTTGGCCGCCTCCGCGAGACGCGCGATCAGAGCGAATTCGGCATCCGACATGGATGTAAGCCTCTGAAACAGCACCTTCCACCTGGCAAGCTCGGAGATTATGTCCTCAAGCTGACCGTGGGACTCCAACTTCAGTACGTCACGCCGGCAACAGCGCCACTCGCTCTTCGATCCAGACCTCAATCAGATCCTGGATAGGAGTGCCAGTCTTGCCGGACTCGCGCTCCAGGGCATCGAACACACGCACCGGCAAGTCAACCGCTACCGTGCGCTCCTCGAGACCCGGATACTGGACGTTGTCAGTGTCGAAGTACTGGAGGATGTCCACCTCACCCTCATCGAAGAGTCTGTCGAGTTCCTCACTGTCAGTCCAGGCCTCGTCTTGCATAGTATGCCTCCCCCCTATTCCATGAGCGCCTCACCGAGATGATCCTGATCACGTTGCCCCGCATTGTAATGATCGCTGTACGCATCCTACCGTTCAGTGGTGCGATCACCAGTTGTCGAGGTTCTCCCTCGTGTTTGGACTTGATGACAGCACGCTTGGGGTCCTGCCAGATGACCTTGGCCTCCTCGAAGTCAACGCCGTGTTTGACTTTGTTGGCAGCGCTCTTGGCCGGGTCCCATTCGAACTCGAGTGGAGCAGCTTCCGGCTGGCCGCCGCTGCTGGTTGTTTCGCCTCCGCGCCCGCCCACGGCTAGTCCTCGCGGACGGCGATGCGGGCGTTACGCGCATATGGCACCACCACCAGGTCCGCCAGAGGTTCCATCGCGTCAAACGGCTCGCCGTAACAGACGACCCGATCAGGCGACAGTCTCCGGCACATGTGGGTGAACCCGGCCATGAACGCTTCCTCCACATCGCGCACTCCCACCGTGGACACAGCCACCACAGATCCCTTCGGGATCGCGTCGAAGCAGAACTCGAAGCTGCGCACCGTGGACCATGAGATCGTGGGGATCACGGTCATCCCGTGCTCCTGCCAATACCAGCCGCACCAGCGAGACCGGAAGGTGTTGAGGAACTGTTCGGCGATCGGCATGTTGGCGTATAGGCTGAAATCAGGCGACATCACCTGCCGGTACTGGCCCAACTCCGTCAGGTAGGCGTGGGGATCCTTCCAGACCTCGTCGAACCGCTCGTCCGGCTCGAAAAAGTGCACAGTGGCGTCCAGGTCTTTGGCCTCGCCACGAACTATCGAACTGAACCGGATGAGCTTGAGGTCATCCAAGGACACAGGCTGTTTGCGGATGACGGGCATGTCAAAGCGCCCGCCCCTCGGGTACGCCTTCGAGAAGTACCACTCGAACGCCTCACCTGTTGTCGTGCTCGCCACGGCTCAATCCTAAGTCTTCAGTGCTTTGCCGCGCTGCCGCCCGACACCCTGGTCCGGGCAAGCCGCAGCTAATTCCTCCAGGGACTGTGGAGGAATTGCTGGGGAGCCACGTCCGCGCCCTGCTGGACGGGCTGGAGTCTGCAGGACCGCAATCGGTGCGGGCTGAATGCCTTGGAGGAAGGCTGGGGCCGCGACCCGCTCCGCCCGGCCAGACGCGCCTGCCTTTGCGCATGAACCGCCACACGGTTCCGCCCTGCACTCCGAGCCGTTCGCCGATCCGCTCGTAGCTCAGGCCCTCGGCCCGCAGCATTTCGATCCGCGGGCGTTGCGATTCGTCCAGCACTCGGCGGGAAGTGTTCACGGCGTTGCGCCTCACAATGATCCCGACCGTTTGCCGGGCGATGCCGAAGGCCTCGGCCAATTGGTACACCGTCAGGCCGTCGCGGTATGACGCGACTAGCTCCTCGATCTGCGCCTCCGAGAGCCGCCGATTCTGTCTTTGTCCCACAGATTGAGATTCCTCGGGTCGGGCCAAGTGCCCCGCCGCATACTGCTTACGCGCTCTGACCAGGTCATTCAGCGCGGGGGACAAGGTTGGAACTTTGTCTCGTATGGTCCACCA
>JAISXH010000038.1 GCA_031270825.1 Bifidobacteriaceae bacterium | reverse complement strand
CGGGATCGCCTGCGCCCTTCTCGGCCAAGACGAATCCAGCCTCGGAGCGTTCACCAGCGACATCGGCGGGATCCTGGAGGCGTTCGCCGCGATGGAATTGGCCCGTCAGGCCACCTGGTGTGACCAGACTGTGGACTTGTACCACTACCGCACCCAGGATCAAGCCGAAGTCGACATAGTCCTGCAGAACCGCCGTCAGGAGATCATCGGGATCGAGATCAAGGCGGCCCAGTCGGTCTCGAACGCCGACTTCGGCGGCCTGCGCCACCTCCAGGCCAAGGTGGGACGTCGGATGCTCGCCGGCTACGTCCTCTACCTCGGCGAGCAAACCCTGCCGTTCGGCGAAGGCCTTAGAGCCCTTCCCCTCAGCGCCATCTGGGAACTCGGCTAGACGAGACTCCGCCACTTAGGCGCGGGTCGGCGATTCGAGGAAGGACATTCGGGTGGGCCGTACTGGGATCGAACCAGTGACCTCTTCCGTGTGAAGGAAGCGCGCTACCGCTGCGCCAACGGCCCTTTCGGCTTGCCGCATCGCGGCAAGGGATGATGCTACCAGGTCCATTGCCGCCGGCGGGCGCGCCAGGCCCCGTTTCGGCCTGGCCGCCAGGCCGACCGATCAGAACTGGTTGAAAATCTCGTGGCCGGGGCGCATGGCGCCGGTCTTGGTGGTGAAGGCCAGGTTGTAGGAATGGCCGACCGACCCGTCCTCCGGATTGTGCAGATCCGCCACCAAGGAGTAGTGCAGCGCGTGCGCCAGGAAGCCGATCCCGCGTTCGGACAGCACCCCCAGGGTGAACCGCAGGATCTCGACCCGGTCCTCGTCGCGCAGCGCGCCCCAGCAGGTCTCGGTGGCCAGCAACTGTTTGCCGACCTCTTTGCCGTAGGCGACCATGCGGTCCACCCGGGCGGTGTAGTCGTCGCGGTGGTCCTGGTCGAAGATCTGCTCGGGTGTGCAGATGAAGTAGGGGTGGACCAGGAGGATGTCGCTGATCGGGGTGATCCATTCCATGCCGGCGCGTTCGTGGTGCTGGTGGATCGAAACCCCGACCGGAGTGTCCGGATCGTGCCGCTTGAGGATTTGATAGGCCTCGGTCAACCATTCCGTCTCCGGCGCCACAAGGGGCCAAGTGCGCTCGTTCAGATCCGTGTACGAATAGGGTTCGTTGCAGATGTCCCAGATCGCGATCCGCCCGTCGGCGACGTGGTCCGCCGCCAGATCGGCCACGAAATCGGCGTACTTGGTCCGGTAATAGGCCCAGGCCTCGGGCAGCGCGATGTTCTCCGTGTAGACGCCGCCGTTGTCATAGCCGGAGACGTCGTGCCAGCGGTTGAACAGACACGGCATCACCTTGATTCCCAACTGGTCGGCGATTTGCAGAGAGCGCTCGAAGTTGGCCTTGAACTGCTCCGGACGGCGCGCGTAGGCGTCCCAGCTGAGCCAGTAGCGGACCATGTTGAAACCGGGGAAAAGGTCTTTGCCTCGCCGCAACTCCAGTTCCCACAGGTCGGCGTCGAAGTAGTACCAGTTCTCCAGGCTGGTGGTGCCGCGGCTGGGTTGATAGTTGAAACCGCGCACCGCCGAACAGTCGATCATTGGGGATCCTTTCTTGGATTCGAGATAGTTTGTCTGCGTATCAGCCGGTCACGACTGACCTGAGGGCGATGTTGCGCCAGCGCACCACGGCGCCTGGACCCCAACGGCCGTCGCCCAAACCCGGGTCGTTGTCGTGGACCTCCAGGGCGATGTGGCCTTCCCGGCCGAGCAGCCCCGCCGTCGCCTCGCGGTCGTAATCGGGCCAATCGATCATTCCGGTGTCCAACTCGTAGAGCTTCAAGTCGCCCAAGTAGCTGGTCAGCATCGGATAGCGGCCCACGCAGCGGACCGTCAGGCGGTTCCAATCGCCCCACCGCCAGGCCGCCAGGAAGTCTTCCGGCCGTGGGATGTGGCGCAACAGCGCCCGTTTGGCGGCGGTCACCGGCTCGCGGGTGGTTTTCGGGTCCTCCACGACCAGCGCCGTCGGGCGGCCCGCCTGGTCCCGGCTAACGTCGACGTTGAAGGCCAAGGCGTGGAACCCGCCGATCCCGTTGCCGTAGAACCCGCCGATCCCGCCCGATTGCCGGTGGTCCACCAACACTTGGAAGCCTTGCGATCCCAACTCTGTGGCGCGCAAGATGACGCCCGTGTCCGCCGGCCAGTCGGGTTTGATCTCGAAGGTCAGCTCGAAGTCGCCGAAGACCGCTTCAGACAGCAAGTAGGCGCCCAGGCCGCCCGGAGGTTCCTGCCCGCCGACGATGGCGCCCCCGCTGACCTCCCATTTGCCCGATGTCGTGCCACACTTTTCGGCATAACCCGGGTACACGTCCGCGTGGTAGGGCCCGCCCGGGTACATCGGTGCCGGCGTCCGCGGGATGGGCCGCCAGCCCGACAAGTCCCGCCCGTTGAAGAGGTCTTGCCAGGGCCCGAATTCGTATTCCTGCCCTTCAGAGCGGTCTGGCGCCGCTCGCCCGCTCAATCGGCGCCCTTGACGCCGACGAACACCGGCGCGACCGCGATCGGACGCCAGTAGTCGAACTGGTTGTTGTCCTGCGCCAGGTCCGGATCGGCGGCCTTGGCCGCCGCGATCTCGGCCTGCAAGGCGCTGATCGCCGCAGCCGCGGCCAGGCGCTCGTCTGGTGGTGTCGCGTACCGCTTATACGTGCCGATGTGCTTCTTGATGGCCGCCCGCGCCAGGGCCAAGCCCTCGGCGCCGATTGGCGAGACCGGGATAGTCATGGACCGCTCCTCCTGATCGGTTAGAACTCGTTGTAGGCTTCGTGGCCCGGTCGGATAGAGCCGTCTTTGCTGATGAAGGCCGCGTAGCCGGGGACGCCGACATAGCCGTCGACGCTCTGGTGCAGGTCGGCGATCCGCGAATAGTGCAGTGAATAGGGCATGAAGCCCAATCCCTGACGGGCCAGTGTGCCAAGCGTGAAACGCAAGTTGGAGACTCGTACTTCGTCCGATTCGGAGCCCCAGCAGGTTTCGGTCACCAGCAGGGGCAACCCCGCCTCGCGGCCGACATCGACCATCATGGCGACCTCCTCGACGAAGTCCGCCCGGTCATCGGGACTCTCGACTCTCTCGTTGGGCACCTGGTAATAGGGATGGATCAGAAGCACGTCGCTGAGCGGGATGAGCCGTTCCAGTCCCTCCCGGCCATGGTTGGGGTGGCCCGAGACGCTGACCGGCGTCACATCGTCATGCTCTTTGATCGCCTCGAACAGTTCGGTCAGCCAGATCATCTCGGCGTCGATCAGGGGCTTGGTCCGCTCGTTCACATCGACCACCGCAAACGGCTCGTTGCAGATGTCCCAGACCATGATGCGCGGATCGGCCCGGAAAGTGGCCGCCAGGTCCTCCACGTAGGCCTGATACTCCGGCCGGTAGTAGCCCCACGATTCCGGCAGCAAGAAGTTCTCCAGGTACACCCCGCCGTTGTCGTGACCGGACGGATCGTGCCAGCGGTTCAACAGGCACGGCACCACTTTGAGGCCGAGCGAGTCGGCGATCGCCAACGCGGTCTCGAAATCGGCTTTGAACTTCTCTGGCCGCCGGAAGTAGGCGTCCCAGCTCAGCCAGTAGCGCACGGCGTTGAACTTGGGAAAATAGGCCTTGCCCCGGCGCAGCTCCAACTCGAACAGCGCGGGATCGAAATAGACCCAGTTCTCTAGGCTGGTGGTGCCCCAACTGGGCTGGTAGTTGAAGCCGCGCACGGCCGAATAGTCGAACGGCATCGGCGCCTCCTTAGTTGTCGCGGGGTCGCGGGGACGAAGGCCGCGCCACTTCGCGATCTATGGCCAAACCGGCCCCGCATTGGGGTTTCATGTCTGGTGACTCAACGTTCACCCGACAGCCACAATCGTATCGGCGGCCCAGTGCCGGTGTCAACGGTCCGACCAGCTTCGGGACAGTGATTTTCGCGGTTCGCGGGGTCCGCGACGGCCGGGTTCTCGCCCGGGCCGGGAGGCCATTTCGGCGATGCCGTCTGGCGTCCCGGTCCGCGTCTCCGGGCTGCCCAAGCGCTACTCCGCAGCCGGCGCCGCCGGGGCCGATCACGTCGGCGGATTCAGGCTCGGCCCCGATCGTCAACCCTCGTCTGGCGACGACGCCGTCGCCGGCGCCAGGGTCGGTCGCGTCGTTAGCAGTAATCGGGGAAGGCCGAGATCATGCAGGGCAGCACCAATCGGGGGGCGACCAGGCGGATGGTCGGCCTGCGCGCCATGGCGCCGGACTCCAAGGACTCGACCGCCATGCGCACGGCATCGTAGCCTTGGATGCCCTGCGACTGGAACAACGTGGCCGTCAGGGTGCCCGATTCCAGTTTCTGGTTCAGCTTGGGAAACAAGTCGTGGCCGATCACGGAGACCTGTCCGGCCAGGCCGTGGTCCTCGAGGTACTGGCACACGCCAACTGAATTGTGCGAGGTGACGTAGATGCCGTCGACGTCCGCGCCGCCACCGAACAATTCGGCGGCGGCCTCGTAGGCCATGTCTTCGCGTCCGAACGTCTCCGAGACGGCCGCCACTTCGATCCCCGAGCTGGCCGCTTGGGCGCTGAAGCCGTCGATGCACTCGCGGTAAACCAACAGGTGCTTCTCCCCCACCATCAGGGCGACCCGGCGCGGCGCCGAACGGTCGGCATCGACCCTGTCTGTCCCTTCCGCCCCCTCTGCTCCTTCCGCTCCTTCGGCTTCTCCGGCCCCAGCCCGGCGCGACCGCATGGTCAGGCCTAGGAATTGGGCGGCGATCCGCCCCGCAGAATAGGTGTCCGTCCGGACCCCGCCAACCACCCCGGGAATCATGTCGCCGAAGATGGTGGCGTAGAAGATCGGGATGTTGGCGGCGTGGAATTCCTCCAGGACCTCGCGGCACTCCTCGAAACGATGCGAACAGGTCAGGATCAAACCGTCCGGACGGTCCTTCAAGACGCCAGCCAAGACCTGCCCCAGGGCCAGCGGCGTCTCGATCGAGGGATAGGTGTGGGTGGTCACGGTGCAGCCGTAATCGACCAGCTCAGCGGCCTGTTGGGCGATCCCCCGGGCGATGTGCGAATAGAAGTCCGCCGGCTCGACCGGGTAGACGGCGGCTATCGACAGAGCCCGTCGCGACAGCGCCCTGGCCGACCGGTTGGGCGAATAGCCCAGCGCCGCGGCAGCCTCCAGCACCCGCTGGCGGGTCGCCTCGGAGACCCGCCCTTTGCCAGTCATCACCTTGGAAACGGTGTTCGAGCTGACGCCGACCTGCTTGGCGATGTCCTTGATCGTGGGTCGCATTTCACCCTTCCCATGAGCCGACAAAAAACCGACGGCGAATGGTCGCCGTCTTGGCCAAGATGCTATCGCGCTCCGCCGTACTCGCTTGAGAGGTAGAGGGCGGCGGCGCCCACCAGCGGCGCGTCGGCGCCCAGTGCGGCCGGCGCCAAACGGACGTTTTCCACCACCGTGTGATAGGAGATGGCCCGGGTCCGCTCCATCAGCGGCTCGATCAACAACTCACGTTCGCGCGACAGGCCGCCAGACAGGATCAGCGCGTCGGGCGCCAGGGTCGTCGCCACCACGGAAAGCCCCAAGGCCAGGTTCTCGACCATTTCGGCGATCGACTTCAGGCACAGATCGTCGCCCCGTTTGGCCGCCTCGAAGATGGCGTGAGCGTTCGGCCCCTGGTTGAACCGGTCCTTCGGCTGGCCTTCAGGCTGCCGGTAAAGCTGCTGGTCAAGCTGCTCGTCAGGGTGTTCCTCGGGCCAATCTTGGAACCTGCGCGGCTCGACACCGAGAGCTTTGGCGTTGCGCTCGAAAATCTTGACCAGACCGAGCCCGGATCCGCCCGCCTCCAGGCAGCCGCGACCGCCGCAGCCGCAGACCAGCGACTCATCGGCGACGCGCAGGTGGCCGATCTCGCCCGCCGTGTGCCTGGCGCCGCCATACAACTCGCCGCCGATCACCATCCCGCAGGCCACTCCCGAACCGATGGTGATGCAGGCGATGTTCTTCAATCCCTGCCCGGCGCCGTACAGGTATTCACCCCAGGCCGCCGCCGCCGTGTCCTGGACCAGATGGACGCCGAGACCCGTCCGCTCGGTCAGCATCGGCCCAAGCGGCAGGTCGAACCAGCGCAGATTGGGAGTGTAAGAGACCACGCCCGTCACCGAATCAACAGTTCCCGGCAGTCCGACGCCGATGTCGTGGAAACGGTGGCGCTCATAGCCGCCCATTAGTCCGTCGAGCCGATCCATCAGGTTCGCCAGGTTGTCCTCCATTTTGGAGTAGTGCCAAGGCGATAGGTGGGCTCGCCGCAGCACGGCGCCTTCGGCGTCGATCACGCCGAGCTGGATCTTGGACGCGCCCACATCGATCCCAAGGCCGAGGTCGGGGGCTGGCACCGTGGTTCCGATCATTGACGGACCGGACGGGTTGAACGCGAATCGCCTAGCACGCTTATGCCGCCTGCCAGACAGGGGCGGCCACAGCCGCCAGGCGATCCGACGCGGCGTCGAACGTCGGGTCGACCACTTGCAGTTCCGGATGCCGGTCATGGAACTCGACGATCTCGCGGGCCCCCCTCCCGAACGGGATGGTTTGGGAGAAGCCCGGCGCGATCGACCGAACCTTGGCCGAATCGAAAATCACCGAATGCATCCGGTCCCCGATCAGGCCGGGTCCCAACTCCGGCATTTCGGCGGCGATGGCGTCCGAGGTCACATGCACCAGCTGGGGCCGTTCCACGCCGGCGGCGCGGGCCAATTCGAGGTAGATGCCATTCCAGGTCAACACCTCGTCGCCGGTGATGTGAAAAGCTTCGCCGATGGCTCGGGCGTCGCCGAACAGCCCCACAAACCAGCGGGCGAAATCGGCCGCGTGCGTCAGCACCCACAGCGAGGTGCCATCGCCTTGGACAATCACCGGCTTGCCCGCCCGCATGCGCGCGATGTCCGTCCAACCGCCCAAGCAAGGAAGCAGACCGGCATCGTAAGTGTGCGCGGGACGGACAACGGTCCCGGGGAAATCCTGCGATCGCATCAGCCCGGTGAGCAAGTCCTCGCAGGCGATCTTGTCGCGCGAATACTCCCACCACGGGTTGACCAGCGGCGTCGATTCGACCACTGGCAGGTGCGCCGAGCGCTTGTAGGCGGCCGCCGTCGCGATCAGGATGTACTGGCCGACCCTCCCCTTGACCAGCTCAATCGAATGGGCGAGCTGCTCCGGCTTGAAACTGAGGAAATCGGCCACCACGTCGAACTTGCGACCGGCCAGCGCCTCGGCCGCCCCAACGGAACGGACGTCGGCCCGGATCAGCTCCACGGCATCGGGCAATGGGCGTAACCGAGACTGTCCCCGGGTCAGGACGCTGACCTCGAAACCTTCCGCCAACGCCCGGTTGACGCACGACCAACTGATGATGCCGGTGCCCCCCAGGAACAACGCCGTTTGACTCATTTCGATGACCTTTCGTGTCTTGACGTGATAGCGGTCGCCCCCGGCCGCGGGGAGGCTGAAAACGCGCTCCAGCCTCCCTGCGGCGCATCGGCGCCCCGCTGTGCTTGGCCGGCGATGCCGACCGGCCAAGCACAGCGCATCCGGTCACGGGTGGCTCAGCTCAAGCCCGGAGCCGCCCGAACCGGGCCGGCGTCACGGCCTGGGAACGGCCGCGGCCTGCACCTTCTTGGCGATATCCTCGGGTGAATTGTTTGTCGCCAAGGCCTCCTGGACGGCCACGACCAGCGCGTTCGAGGTCTCCTGCGACAGGTGGAGCTGGCGCGTCTCGGCAGTCTCGCCAGCCGCCGCGTACATCTCCTTATAGGCGTCCACCTGGATTGACGGATCAACCAGGTCGATGGTGTCCCAATCGGGCGCCAGCCCAGCCAACGCCGGCAGACCGATGTCCAGATAGTGCAAGATCACCTCTTGACCCTCGGTGGTGGTGGTGAACCAGGAGGCGAACTTCTTCGCCGCGTCCATGTGCTTCGACTTCGGGTTGACCGCGAATCCCCATTCGACCTCGGCCACCATGCCGGGCTTGGTGCCGCCCAGGTTCGGGGTCAGCATGGGCATCATCACGAATGGATCGGGATCCGCGACACCAGCGGCCTTAGCGGCCACAATCTGCGCCTCGCGGCCGCCGTACTGCGTGTACCAGGTGCCCATTTGCACGTAGGCCGCCTGCCCCGACATGAACACGTTGTTCGCCTCAGGGTACTGCTGCACGCCGATGGCGTCCTCGGCGATGATTCCGTCCTTGATCATGTTGCGCAGGATCTCAACGCCCTCATAGAAGATCGGATCTTCCCAGGACGCCTCGCCCTTGAGCGCCTTGACCCAGTACTCGGTGTCGACCGAAGACGTGACCGTGCGCAGGAGCTCGGTGCCGAAGGTCATGTCGCCGCCCGCGCCCATAGCCATGCAGGTGAAGCCGGCGTCGTTGATCGTCTTGCACTGATCCTTCCACTCGTCGTAATCCTCGGGTGGCTCAAGACCCAACGAGTCCAACAGGGTCTTGTTGTACCAGAACATCTGAGCGCCCACGCCGCCCAGCGGCAGGGCCGCCAATTCGCCCGTCTCCTGCACAGTCAGTTGGTCGATGTAGCCCGGCGCGAACTTGTCCCGCCAGTCGGCGCCCAAGGCCTCCTCCGCGGTGGACGTCAGATCGGTGATGTAGTCAGTCCACAACTGGATACCGGCCACGTTGCCGCCAGCCGAGATCTCGAAGATGTCCGGCCCCTCGTCAGACTGCAACGCCGGGCGCAGCGCCGGCGCGTAGTCGGTGTTCTCGAAGTTCTTGTAGACCACATGGATGTCGGGGTTGGCCTTCTCAAATGCTTCAATGTAGGACTGGCCAACGGTGGTGTCCGGCGCGAATCCCCACCAGTTGATGGTCGTCTTGCCTTCGACGTCCTCACTCTTCGAGCCACCTGTGTCGCCGCAGGCGGTGAGGCCTCCGGCGATCAGCGCCACGCTGGCGGCGGCGCCAATGAGAAATCTACGGGTTCTTGTCATATTGCTCTCCTTTTGGTGATTTGTGTTTGGAGTCGGACTTCAATGGATCACTTCACTTCAGCGCCCCGGCCGCCATGCCCCGCTCGAAGTACTTCTGCAGGCTGATGTAGGCGATGATTTCGGGCAGCGCCGTCAGCAGCGCGCCCGCCATGACCTTGGTCTGGTCGTCGTTGTACTGCCCCTGGAAGTACTGCGGCAGCAGTGTGACCACCTGGTAGTCGGGATCGATCAGGAACACCAATGGCAGCAGGTACGAGTTCCAGGCGTTGATCAGGACCAAGACCACCACCGCCACCGCCATCGGCTTGGACAGCGGAATGAGGACGTTCCAGAACATCCGAACGGTTCCGGCGCCGTCGATTCTGGCCGCCTCGAACAGGTCGTCCGGGATGCCATCCACGTAAGTCCGTGTCAATAGCACCGTGAACGGCACCTGCAGCGCGGCGATCGGTATGATCACCGCCCAGAAAGTGTTGTACAGCCCGACGCCTGAGGCCATCTGGAACAGAGGCGCCAGCAGCACCACTTCTGGCAGAGTCAGGGCGGCCATCATCATCCAGAAGAAGACCTCGCGCCGGCGGATGCGCAGCTTCGAGAAGCCGAAGGCCGCCATCATGGTGACGACGTAAACGATCGCGATGGTGACCAGCGCGATGAAGGCCGAGTTGCGGAAGAAGTAGGCCAGTTTGGGCACTTGTAGGACGGCCTGGTAGTTGCCCAGGCCCTCGCCTTGGAACGAACCGGCGATCATGGTGTACAGCGGCACCACGAAAGGGATCACCATGATGGTGATCAGCACTTGCAGAATGAACTGGGACAGTCGGCTGCGCGTCTCAAACATTTCGCCTCACCTCTCCCTAGCCCGCAGGTTGGTCAAAATCGAGGCGCCGATGGCGAGCACCAGGAGCAGCATGGCCAATGCGGCGGCGTAACCCAGGTTGGTCAGCGCCACCGCCTCCCGGTGGATGTAGGTTCCCAAGAAATCCGAGGTGTAGACCGGACCGCCCCGAGTCAATAGGTAGGGGTAGTCGAACAGTTTGAGGGAAGATATGACGTTCAACACCAGCAAAGCGAAGATGGTGCCGCGGGTGGAGGGAATCACCAGTGACCACAGGACGCGCAGGTTTGAGGCGCCGTCGATCCGGGCCGCCTCGATGATCTCCGGTTCGATCTGGCCCATCGAGGCGTAGAACAAGATGAACGCGAATCCGATCGAACTCCAGATCTGCACCCCTATGACCACCAGCAGCGACGTGGACGTCTGCGCCAACCACGACTGCGACAGCGCCTCCAAGCCGATGTGCTCAAGAATCCAGTTCAACGGTCCGTCTGTGGCGAAGACACGTCTGTGAACGGGCGACATAATGGCAGGCGCGATCACCACCGGCAGGAAGATGATCACCTTGTAGACCACGGCCAAACGGACCTTCGAGTGCAGCATCGCCGCGAAGACGATCCCCATCGATATTTGAACGATGCTGACCAGCACGAAGAAGACCACCGTGTGCTTGATCGCACCCCAGAAGAGCGGATTAGTCAGCGCGTTGGTGTAGTTATCCGCTCCGATGAAGGTGCCGCCGCTGGTGCCGCCCCGGTTCTCTTGGGTGGACAACAGCCCCGAGTAGCCGATGCAAAAGTAGATCACGCCGACGGACAGGACGAAGGCGGGCAGTATCCATCCCAGGCCGGCGGGCTTCAGGCGCGCCTTGCCCTGGCGCTTGGGCGGGGCCGGGGCCCTGCCCCGCGTTATCGTTGAGTCAGTCGTCTTCGTAGGCATATCCTCTCCCTCGCGGTGCCTAGGAGATCCTCAGCGGATCGTCCAAGCCAACTCTCGCGCTGATCTCATCGCAGGTCAGCGTGATTGTTCAAGCTTCTGCGCGTCGGTTGCGTTCACATCCTTGTGCGTCGTTGGGTCGACGTTGCGGCTCGGGGCCATGTTGCCTCAACGTTACCCCACTTGCGCTCCGGCGTCCAGCAATGTCCAGAAAACCTCCAACATGCTGCACGTTTAGCGCTCGCGCGGCGGGGCCCTTGCCTCAGAATAGTTTGCCCGCATGGCGGGTGCCGGATGCCTCACGGTCAATGCCCGCGTGACGGGGGGTCCTACCGGCAAAGTTTCTTGCCCGCATGGCGGGGGTCTGCGATGCCGCTCCGGGGCCGCCTGTGGCCGCGCCACCAGCAGATGCGTCCCCACCGGCCGTTGGACCTCGCGCGCGGTTTTGAGGTAGTGTCATAGCTCGCGTGTGGGGCGCCCCAAAAGGGCTACCACACCACGCGGATGTGGCTCAGTTGGTAGAGCATCACCTTGCCAAGGTGAGGGTCGCGGGTTCGAGTCCCGTCATCCGCTCGAAGCCCACCTCGGTGGAGTGGCCGAGAGGCGAGGCAGCGGCCTGCAAAGCCGTATACGCGGGTTCGAATCCCGTCTCCACCTCCCTAATCGGGGTAAGGGCCGTTGGCGCAGGGGTAGCGCGCTTCCTTGACACGGAAGAGGTCACAAGTTCAAATCTTGTACGGCCCACAACAAAATATCTGATCAGAACCCCGTCCGGCACGCCGACCAGCCGGCCCGCCGTTCGACGTGGGGCAAACATGGGGCAGAACGGCCGAAACTCAGCACAATCACCGTCCCCATGCTGATTCTTGCGGGTGGGGGTAGGGTCCTGGGCATGACCTCTAACCAGGTGCGCACCGTTTTGGGCGATGTCGCGGCGTCTGAGCTCGGTCCTTGTGACTATCACGAGCACCTCTTTCAGGTCTCGCAGCTCTTGCCCGGCGAGGAACTCGACAATGAGCGGCTGTCGGGGGCCGAAGCGGCGGCGATGGCGGCAGCCGGTCTGACAGCCATGGTTGAGGCCACGCCGACCGCCTTGGGGCGCAATCCCGCCGCCGTGGCCAGGATCAGCGCGGCGACCGGGCTGCGGGCGATTCACACCACCGGCGCACATCACCAGGGGCATTACCCGGCCGGCCATTGGCTGGAGGAGGCTTCGGCCCAGGACTTGGCTGACCGCTTCAGCAACGATGTGACCAACGGGTTGCCAGATGTCGCCACTCCCGACGCGGATGGCCCCGCCCGCGCTCCGGTGGCGCTGTCCCCCCTGGGGCAACCGGTGCGAGCGGGCCTGATCAAAGCCGGGATCGGATATTGGCGAATCAGTCCCTTCGAACGCCGTTGCCTGGACGCGGCGGCGAGCGCGGCGCTGACCACGGGCGCATCCGTCATGGTCCACCTGGAATACGGAACGGCGGCCTGGGAAACCCTCGCAATACTGGACCAGGCTGGCCTGGCGGCCGACCGTGTCGTCTTGGCCCACCTGGACCGCAATCTGGACCCCGGCCTTCACGCCGAGTTGACGGCGGCCGGGAGTTACATCGGCTACGACGGCATGGCTCGGCATCGTCAATCCCCCGACTCGGCTCTGATCGATTGCCTCGAGGCCGCCCTGCGCCGAGGCGGCGACCCGAAGCGGTTTTTGGTCGGCGCAGACGTGGCCCGCGCCACCAGATTCAAGGCCTATGGCGGCATGCCCGGGTTGACCTATCTGCCGGAACGCTTCTGGCCGCGGGTGGTCCGGGCGGTCGGAGCGGACATCGCCCAGGAGATCATCGAACGCAATCCGGCTCGCCTGCTCGCCCTCCGACCGCCGGTCTGACCCGGTCGCGCTCGCCCGCGGCGCCAGGTGGGGCCGCCCGGCGCCAGTAGCGGCGACGATGCCGACAGAGCACTGGCCAGCACCAAAGCACTACCGGCGGACCACCGGACAGCGCCTCAAACTGCGGTGTCCGCCGGCGAGGTTCCGATTTGGTAACGACCTCTGAAGGCGCGTTGACGGTCCAAGAGCCCACGGGTAGGCTCATAACCGTAAACGCCGTTCGCAACCGTGAACGGTTGAAATCTGGACAAAGCTGTTCATGAGGAGGTTTGACAATGGAGTTCCATTTCAAGGCGGCGTCTGTCCCCGCTCCCAGGAGGTGGTGCGCCGCTCTGAGTGTGGGCGCGCTGGCCGTTGGCGCCCTGGCGGCTTGCTCGAACGCCGATGACGGCGATGGCGACGACAAGCAGGCGGCACAGGGAGTCGTGACCCTCACCTTCGCGGGATCGGTCTTCGGCGATCCCGGCCAAGGCGACATCTACCGGGCCATGCTGGAGAATTTCAACGACACCCACCAGAACATTCAGATCGCGACGGCCGCGATTCCGTTTGAGAGGCTTGCTTCCACCGTCACAACGCAGATGGCCGGCGGCCGCGGACCCGACATCATCCGTTTCGACATCAATGACTTTTATCAGATCGCCCAGGACGGGCTGGTCGCCGACCTCACCGAAGTCGACGGCGAGGCGCTGGGCCTGGAGCCCAACTCCGATTCGATGTGCCTCTTCGACACCAAGCGCTATTGCGTTGTCTTCCAGACCGCCGCCCATGCCCTGATCTACAACAAGGACCTGGTGGCGGAGCCGCCCACGACCTTCGAAGAATTCTTGGCCATAGCCAAGGCCGCGACCAAGGACGACGTCTACGGCTTCGCCTTCAGAACGGCGCTGGCCGAAGAGCCTGGCGTCTGGGGCGATTTGTGGAACTGGGCGGTTGGCTACGGCGGCCAGTTCTCCCAAGACGGCGAGTTGACCCTGAACGATCCCGGCATCATCGAAGGCGCTGAGAAATACCAGGAAATGTACAACTCGGGCGCTATCCCCAAGGGGACCTCGGCCTCCGAGTACCGGGCCATGTTCGGCGAGGGCAAACTGGCGATGGAGATCGACTCCGCCTCCCTGGTCGGCCTGCTGCTGGGCATGAATCCCGATCTCAACTTGGGCGCCGTGCCGAATCCTTTCCCGGAGCGCAACCAGAACGAGGTCTTCGCGGTCCTGGCCGTCAACGCCGCCAGCCAGCACCAAGCCGAGGCCCAGGAGTTCATCAAGTGGTGGCTGGAGGAGAGCAACCAGAAGATCGTCCAAGGCGCGGTGGTCGCCGGCGCAGCCGCCATCCCCGCAGTCCGCAGTGCCGAAGATCTGGCCGAACATCCCTACTACGAGGTCTTCGACGAGCTGGTGGCGACATCCAAGCCCGGGATCGTGGTCGGTTTCGAGACCCAGACGCCAACTATCCGCAAGATCGTCGTCGAGGAATTCGTCGCCGCCTTGGAAGCTGACAGCGACATGAAAGCAGCCTTCGACAAGGCCCAGGAAAGGGCCGTGGCCGAGCTGGGATTGTAGGCGGACACCCCCGAGTCAACCCCGGCGCGTGCTGGTGCCACGTGAACGCGAAGGCGAGCGCATGGAACACGCCGCCGAGGAGCGACCCAGCGAACCCACGTGACCACAAGCCAAGCATTCGGAGCACGATGCCGAGGAACCACCGAGTGCGTCCTGGCGCCGCCTGAAAACCGAAGGATGGGGTGGCCAAGCCCCAGCGCTCTGGCCACCCCATCCGATCAGCCAAACCGAACCGAATGAGAAAGAGCCAAGGCGATGAGCGTTGAAGGCGCCGTGCGGCCGCGCGCCCGGGGCAGGGCCAGGCGCGCGACCGGCTCGAGACTGACGCCATATGTGTTCATAGCGCCCGCGGCCGTGTACATCTTGGTGCTGCAAGCGCTGCCCCTGTTACAGGAGATCAGGCTCAGTTTCACCAAGACCACGCTGACCCGGCCCAACGACTCCACCTGGGTTGGGCTTGACAACTTCATCAAACTGTTCAGCTCTGAGGGCTTCCAGCAAACTCTGGGAGTCACCGCGGTCTATGTGGTGGCCTGCGTGGTGGGCGCCGTCGGAGTCGGGCTGGCGGTCGCGTTGCTCTTGGACGGCAGCTATAGAGGCCGGGGCATCGCCCGAGCCTTGGTGACCGTGCCCTGGGCGGCGCCGGGGGTGGCGGTCGCGCTGATCGTCACCTGGATGCTCAACGGCCAATACGGCATCGCCACCAAAGCGATGAAAGCGCTGGGGCTGATCGCCGAGAACGGTGTTGTGCTCCAGGACAGGACCTGGGCTCTGCCGGTCATCCTGCTGGTGACGACCTGGCAGATCTTCCCCTTCGACGCCGTGGTGCTGCTCTCGGCCCTGCAGGCCGTGCCCGGCGAGCTGAAGGAGGCCGTCAAGGTGGACGGCGGCGGGTCTTTGTGGGGGTTCCGGGCGGCGGTCTGGCCGTCGGTCCGGGCGACTGTGGGCCTGCTGGCGTTGCTGAACGCGATCTGGGCGATCAGGCGATTCGACCTGATCTGGATCACCACCCGAGGCGGCCCGTCCGGAAGGACGAAGACTTTAGTGATCGACCTCTACGACAGCGCCTTCATGCGCGGCGATTTGGGTTCGGCCGCGGCGGTCGGAGTGGTCGGGATCGTCATCTCGTTGCTGCTGATCGGCGGCAGCCAGCTGGTGACCAGGGCGGCGGAGCGGGGTGGTCAGGCATGAGACGTCGTCTCAGATTGGGATTGACCGCCAGGCTTCTGGCCATCTTGGTGGTCCTCGGCCTGGCGGTGTTCCCGATCTACTGGATGCTGGTCACGGCCACCACCCCGAACGCGAAATTGTTCAGTTCCAAACTGTCCTTCTTCCCGGACCTGGGCGAATTCTCAGTCTTCGGCGAGACGTTCTCCGACAAGGGCGTGATGCTGTGGCTGTGGAATTCGGCCATCATCGCCCTCGGCACGGCCGCGTTGGCCTTGGTCCTGGCCATCCCCCTGGGCTACGCGCTGTCGCGCTTCCGCTTCCGGGGCAAAGGCCTGGCCGGGGTCGCCCTGTTGATGACGCAGATGCTGCCGGAGGCCCTGCTGGTGGTGCCTTTGTTCGGCATCTTCAGGAATCTGAATCTGTTGGACAGCCGTTTAGGCCTGATCATGGTCAACGCCGCGTTTGTGCTGCCGGTGGTCTGTCTGCTGATCAAGAACGGCATCGATGGGACGCCCCGAGAACTCGATGAGGCGGCCCGCGTCGACGGCTGCGGCCCTTGGCGCACCCTGCTGCGGATCAACCTGCCGCTGATCGCCCCGACCATCGCGGCGGCGGCCGTGATCGCCTTCTTCCACGGTTGGAATGAGTTCGTTTTCGCGGTCACTTTCATTTTCACCGACGACAAATTCCCCGCCTCGGTCGGGATCGCCAACTTTGTCGGGGAGCAGGCCACTTCGGTGCACGCGATGATGTCCGCCGCCTTGATGTACACCATCCCGGCGGTGGTCTTCTACCTGATCGTCCAGCGCTATGTGGTCACCGGAATGACCGCGGGCAGCGTGAAAGGCTGAATCATGCTCATCAAGGACATCAAGTTCGCCCTCCTGGGCAACGCTCCGGTGGTGCGTGTGGTGGCGGAAGAGGGGCTGGACGGACTGGCCCAGCTAGAGCCAGGCAAGGCCTTCGTCAGGGGTTTGATGCCGGTTTACCGCGAGCAGCTGATCGGCCAGGACGCCACCAATGTGGCCGCCTGCATGCGCCGCATCCGGCGCTTCGGCGGCTTCAAACCTTGGGGCGCGGCCGCCTCGGCGATCGAAATCGCCCTCTGGGACTTGGCCGGCAAAGCGGCTGGCCTGCCGGTTCACCGGCTGTTGGGCGGCAAGCTGCGGGACCGCGTGCGGGTTTACAACGGCGGACGGCGCTGGGTCACCGACCAGGACACTCCCGAGGCGTTCGCCAAGTCGGCGGCGATCATGATGAATTCCCCGGAGGGTTTCACCATTGTCAAGGAGACCGGCGGCTTCCACGGCCCCCAGGCCGGCGATTTCGCGTCCCGCGCCCTGGCCGGCCGGCGCGGCCCGGGACCGTGGTGGCCGAACCGGGGGCCGGCCGGCCCCCGGGCCATCAGCCATGTGGTGGAGTGCGTCGCGGCCATGAAGGAGGTCCTGGGTGACCGGGTTGATCTGGCCTTGGACATGGGCCCGGGGTGGATGCTGGCGGACGCCATCCGGGTGCTCAGGGCGCTCGAGCCGTACAACTTGCTTTGGGCCGAGGACCTGATCGCCGGCGACTATGTGCCGTGGACCGACGCGCGCCAGTATCGCGAGTTGACCCGTTCGACCACCACGCCCGTCCACACCGGCGAGCAGATCTACTTGCGTAACAGCTTTTTGGACTTAATTGAGCACGATGCCGTCAGGGTTATAGGGCCCGACCCGGCCGATGTGGGCGGGTTGTCCGAATTGAAGTGGATCGCCGAGCTGGCCGATGCCCACGGGATCATGGTCGCTCCGCACGGCTATCTCAACGGCCTGCTTGGATTGGCGGCGTTGGTCCAGGTCAGCGCGACGCTGCCGGACAATCTGATCGCCTTCGAGTATCCCGTGGCGGACGAGGACTGGTGGCGCCAGGCCGTTGTCGGCCTGCCGGATCCGCTGGTCCGCGATGGCTTCGTGCCCGTCTGGGACGCCCCCGGCCTGGGAGTGCGCCTCGATCCAGACGTGGCAGGCCCCCATCTGGCCCAAGGAGATGAAGGCTTCTTCGATTGACCCGCTATCATCCGACCGGCCATCGAACAACGAAAGGAACCCCATGCCACACACCGTCAAGGCCCTCATCACCCCGGGGCCGAAGGCCCCCTTCGCCGCCGGGACCATAGATCGGCGCGAACCGGGCCCTGCTGACGTGGTGATCGCCATCGAGTATTCAGGCGTCTGCCACTCCGACATCCACACGGCCCGAGCCGAATGGGGCGAGACGATCTATCCGCTGGTGCCGGGCCATGAGATCGCGGGCACCGTGACCGCGGTCGGCAGCGCGGTTCAAAAGCACGCTCTTGGCGACCGGGTCGGAGTCGGCTGCTATGTCGATTCCTGCGGCGCCTGCCAGTACTGCTTGGCTGGCCAGGAGCAACACTGCGACAAGGGGGCGGTGTTCACCTACAACTCCCGCGATTACCAGGGCGATCCCACTCTGGGCGGCTACTCCGCCGAGATCGTGGTGGGCCAAGATTATGTCTTGAAGATCCCGGACGCCCTTGATCTGGCGCACGCCGCTCCCCTGCTCTGCGCCGGCATCACCTTGTACGCTCCGCTCAAGGAGTGGGGCGCCGGCCCCGGCGTCAGGGTCGGAATCGTCGGCATGGGCGGCCTGGGCCATATGGGGGTCAAGCTGGCCAGCGCTCTAGGCGCCGAGGTCACGGTCTTGAGCCGAACCCTGGCCAAGCAGGCGGATGGCCTTCAGTTCGGGGCCCAGGCCTACCGTGCCACCAGCGACCCCAAGACCTTCACGGAGTTGGCGCTCAGCTTCGACCTGTTGATCTCCACAGTCAGCGCCACCGGCGAAATCGACACACTGCTGGGTCTGCTCGGGACCAACGGCACGCTGGTGTTCGTCGGCATGCCGCCGGGACCGCAGTCTGTCAGCATCTCCCCGCTGACCACGCGGCGACGCAAGATAGCCGGCTCGCTGATCGGCGGCATCGCCCTAACCCAAGAGATGCTCGACTTCTGCGCGGCCCACGGCGTCGCCCCGGAAATCGAATTGATCACCGCCGACCAGGTCGACGCCACCTACGATCGGGTGGTCGCCGGGGACGTGCGCTACCGCGCCGTGATCGACGCTCACTCAATCTGACGGCGTGAAGCATGAGCCAGCAGACCGTCGATCTTGCCCGCGGCAGCGGACAACGCCTCCAGCACGGATGTGACCCGTTGGGGCGTCAGCCTGACCGTGGGCACCGAACAGCTGATGGCGGAATGCTCGGCGGCCTCGGACCGCAGGGCGAAGGCCAGACAAGAGATGCCCTCGGTGTTCTCGCCGTTGTCGACGGCGTAGCCCCGTTGCCGGGTTTCGGCCAGATCCTCCATCAGGCGGTCCCGCGCGGTGATCGTGTTGGGGGTCAGGGGGACCAGCCGCTCCGGCAGCGTGGCCAGCACTTGTTCTTCCGGCAGCGTCGCCAGCGCGGCTTTGCCCAGGGCGGTGGCGTGGGCTGGGAGCCGGCGCCCGACAGCCGAATAGAGGCGCAGGGCGTGGGTCGATTCGCGTTTGGCCAAGTAGACGATCTCGTCGCCGTCAAGACGGCCAAGATGAACTGTCTCGCCGGTCAACTCGGCCAAGGAGTCAAGGGCCGTCTTGGACAGCGACACCACCAGATCGCGATCCAAGAAGGACATCGCCACCACGGCGTTCTTGAGGCCGAGCCGGAAGCGCAGCCCCGAGCGGTCGGCGGCCAGCCATCCCCGGTCGGACATGGTGTGGACCAAGCCGTGCAGCGAGCTCTTCGGTATGCCCAGAATGCGGGACATGTCGGCGATCGAGAAGTCGTCGTCGGCGGAGGACAGCAGCTCGAGCACCTGCAGGGTGCGCAGACAGGACTTGACCGCTCCGCTGGCCGCACCAGGCGCGCTGGGCGCGCTGGACCCGCTCGGCGAGCTTGGCTCACTCGGCGCACCGGCCGGGCTTGTCGCCGCCATACCACGACTCCCCTCAATAAAGCGGCCGGCGAATGCCGGCCAACGTTCACAATTATGAATGCCTCCCACCAGCGTACCGCCGCGTGGCCTCACAGGGCCACGCCCGGGCGACCGGCGGCCACCGGCGGCGGGGCTCGCGAACAGTCACCAAGAAGGAGCGGTAGACAATGAACATCTTGGACCTTTTGCCCGGTCAGAGGATTATCCCCCTGGTAGTGCTGGACCGAGCCGAAGACGCGATTCCGCTCGCCCGGGCCCTTCTCGCCGGCGGGATCACCGTCATGGAGGTGGCCTTCCGGAGCGAGGCCGCCGCAGACGGCATCGACCAACTGCGCGATCTGCCCGGTCTGGTCGTCGGCGCCGGCACGGTGACCAGCGCGGCCCAGGTGGACCAAGCGGCCAAGGCGGGCGCCCGTTTCTTGGTCTCGCCCGGGACCTCGGAGCCGGTCGTCGCCCGGGCCGCCGCCCTGGGCCTGCCGCTGCTGCCGGGCGTGGCCACGGCATCGGAAATCATAAGGGCTGTCGACCTGGAAATGAACGTCGTCAAGTTGTTCCCGGCCTCTGTCCTGGGCGGGCAGGGCGCGGTCAAGGCGCTCTCGGCCGCCTTCCCCGCCGTCCAGTTCGTGCCGACCGGCGGGATCGGTCCCGCCAACGCCTCTGAGTACTTGGCCCTGCGCGGAGTCGCCGCCGTGGGGGGTTCGTGGATCACGCCGGCGGGGCTGGTTCGGTCAGGAAAGTTCGCCGAGATCACCAGGCTGGCGGGCGAAGCCATCAGGATCGCCAGCGGGGCGCAACCGTGAAGGCGCCTTCGGTCCGGCCCAAAGCCCCCGCCAAATGCGGCTTTGACCTGGTCAGCCTGGGCGAGGTGATGCTCCGGCTCGATCCCGGGGACAAGAGGATCAGGACCGCGCGCGTCTTCGAGGTCTGGGAGGGCGGCGGCGAATACAACGTCGCCCGCGCGCTGGCCTGCTGCTTCGGCCTCCGCAGCGCCGTGGTCACAGCACTGGCGGACAACGAGATCGGGCGCTTGGTGGAGGGTTTGGTCCGGGCCGGCGGCGTCTCCACCGAGCACATTGTCTGGCTGCCGGAACGCAGCGCGGCCGGGATCACCCGGAACGGGCTCAATTTCACCGAGCGCGGCTTCGGCGTGCGCGGGGCGCTCGGCGTGTCCGACCGCTCCCACACCGCCGCCGCCCAGTTGACGCCGGCCGATTTCGATTGGGACCGGCTCTTCAACGACATCGGTGTGCGCTGGCTGCACACCGGCGGCATTTTCGCGGCCATCTCGGAGGCCGCCGCCGAGGTGGCGCGCACAGCCGTGGCCGGCGCCGCCACAGCCGGAACCATCACGTCCTTCGACCTCAATTTCCGGCCCAGTCTGTGGCCGGGGCCCAACGGCGCCGCCCGCGCCCGGGCGGTCAACGACTCGATCGCCAGCCAGGTCGATGTGCTGCTGGGCAACGAAGAGGACTTCACCGCCGGCCTGGGATTGACCGTGCGCGGGCTCCCCCATGACCTCAGCTCGCTGGATGTCGCGGCCTACCAGGAGATGCTGGCGGCGGCGGCCGAACGCTATCCCAACGTCTCGGTGGTGGCGGTCACCTTGCGGACCGTCCACAGCGCCAGCCGTAATGATTGGGCGGCCGTGGCCTGGAGCCGGACCGAGGGCTTCGCCCAGTCGACGCCCCGCCAAGACCTGGAGATCTATGACCGCGTCGGCGGTGGCGACTCGTTCGCCTCGGGCCTGATTTACGCCCTCATGGACGGCCGGCCGCTGGTCGATGCCGTCGAGATCGGGGCCGCCCACGGCGCCCTGGCGATGACCACCCCAGGCGACGGCTCAATGGCGACCAAAGACGAGATCCTCCGCCTAGCCGCCGGCGGCACCGCCCGAGTCAGACGCTAACCGTCCCCTTGCGTAGTCGCCGCGGCGACCTCGGCCGCGAAGGACTGCAGTTGGTCGAACACCCTGCGTCTAGCCAGGTAGGCCTGGTGACGCACCGGCAGATAGGTGGCGCTGATGGCGTGGGCCTTGTCGGCATCGTGCCAAGCCCACTCCCCCAGGCCGACGTACGCTATGGCCGCCGCCCCGAGCGCGGCTGCTTGCTGGCCCACGCCGCTGGTGACCAGCGGCCGCTGAATGATGTCGGCATAGAGCTGGTTCCAGCCGGCATGGCGTGAGCCGCCGCCGGAGATCAGCAAGTCGCCCTTGACCTCGGCCAGCCGGCTCAGCCGTTCCCAACTCCGAGCCAGGCTGAAGGCGATCCCCTCCATCATGGCGCGCGCCAATTCGGCACCGCGGTGGCTGAGATCGAGCCCGGCGATCATGCCGCGCACGCGCGAGCCGCCTTCGAGCGGGGTTCCCCCGCTTAAGGTCGGCCAGACCACCGGTAGGTCGCCGTCCCCGGCCAGCGCCGCCCCTTGATCTAGCAGGTCCTCCAAAGTGGACCCTGGCCGAACCAGGTCGCCGAGCCATTCCATCGATGTGCCGGAGCTGAAAGTGGACAGCGCTGAGGCGAAATGCCCTGGCAGGGCGTGTGCGAACACGAACGGCCGGGCCTCGAAGTCAAGCACCGGACGCCGCGAGGTCACGGTGATCCAGCTAGACGATCCGAGCGAGGCATAAGCCCTGCCCTCGCCGGTTCCCCGCGAGCCGAGCGCCATCGAGGCGTTGTCGACCGCGCCGGCGAACACCGGCAGGTCGGCCGGCAGGCCGAACTCTCGCGCCGCCTCTTGGGTCACGCGGCCCACCAGCCGTTGGGACGGGCCCGCCTCAGGCAGTTGCCCACGCCCGATGCCGCCCGCGCACATTAGGTCATCCGCGTAGTCGCCAGTTTCCAGTTCGAAGACGCCGCTGCCGGAGGCGTACGAATAGTCGGTCCCGATCTGACCCGTCAACCAGTAGTTGACCAGGTCTTTTGAGCCGATGATGGTGGCGCAGCGCTGCCAGGTCTCAGGTCTGTGGGCCTGGTACCAGCGGGCTTTGAAGAGGGGATAAAGGGCTGGCGAGAAGCCGTTTCCGGTGCGGCTGTACCACTCGCGTTCGTCTAGGTCCCTCAGGACGGCCTCGGCCACCGCCACGGCCCGCGTGTCGGACCAGATCGGGGTTGTTCGCTCCAGCGGCTGGCCGGCCGAATCGAGCAGGACCATGCCCAGTGAGTGTCCGGACACGGCCATGCCCAGCACTGGCCGGTCATCCTGTTGGGCCAGGACCTGGCGGCAGCAGTTCGCGACCGCCGATCTCCAGTCCGCCCAGGCGTGTTCGCTCCAGCCGGGGCGAGGATGGTGGGTCGGGTAGGGGTGGAAGACCTCGGCCACGCAGGCGCCGTCGGCTTCCCAGAGCGATGCTTTGCAACCTCCCGTGCCCAGATCGAGCGCTAGCACAGCCTCCTTTGGCATTGTTCCCTCTCCCCTGGCGCCCCCCGATTCGTTGACGCTACTACCCCACAATGATACGATCAAGTATAGCAACAGTGTTCTTCTATATGAACGCACCGCAAGGATGCGGGAGGAATCCCAGTGAGCCAGTTGGTTGTCGAAGAGCGGGCGTGCATAGGCTGCGGACGTTGCCAAATCGCCTGCCCGATGGGTGTGATCGTATGCGGCGAAAACGGCATCGCCGGCGCTGACGAAACCAATGCCGAGGTCTGCATCCACTGCGGCCAGTGCGTGGCGGCCTGCCCGGCGGGCGCGATCAGCCTGGAGGCCCCCACCGACGCGGAGCTCCTCGAAGAACTGGCCGACTACGGGATCGATCCGCTCCCCGCCCGGCCCGGGGACCAGGAGCCCGCCGAGCCGGGACCGTTCCCAACGCCGGAGCAGTTCGACTCGCTGGTGCGAGCGCGCCGAACCATCAGAGACTACCGAGTCGAACCAGTCGGCCACGATGTGATCGAGCACCTGGTGCATCAGGTCCTGACTTTCGCGCCGACCGGCCACAACATCCGCGGCCTCAAGACGGTGGTGGTCGAAGGACGGGAGCGCATCGACCAACTAACCGACCTGTCCATCCCCTACTTCGCGCAGTTGGCCCAGGACCCGTCCTGCCACAGCTTCGACCGCAAGGTGTTCGCGCGAATCGTCTCAGCCTGGCGCGCCAACCGAATCGACCGCGTCTTCCGCACCGGCCACCAGGCCATGTTCACCTACTGCTCCACCTCCATCCCGCCACGCGAGCCAGCCGTCCTGCTGAATCTGGCCTACTTCCAATTGGCGGCGCTGACCAGGGGAATCGGCACCGCCTGGGCCGGCTACTTCATGATCGTGGCCAACGAGCCGCCGATCAAACAATTCTTGGGCGTGAGCCCAGGAGAATCCATCCACGGGGCCGTGATCTTCGGCTATCCCCGCTGGAGCTTTCCGCGCACACCGGCGCGACCCGACATTCCACTGCGCTATCTGTCAGCTCACCAGGAGGAGAACCGATGAACCTGCCCGTGGCCGAATGGGGATACACCAACCCCATACTGCGCGATCTGTACGGCGAGCCGCCCCTGATCTGGCGCGACGCCGAAATCCATCTGGTGGTCTACCGGACCGACCTGGCCAACATCGAGCGCGTCATACCGGAACCGCTCAAACCCCGCACCGACGTGGTGATCGTCTGGCATTCACGCCTTGAACTCGCCGCCACCCAAGGGTCCCAAAGCGGCGAGGCGGCGATCTACGTCCAGGTCGAATACGACGGCCTGGAGGGCGATTACGAGCCTTTCCTCTACGTTGACTCCCACCTCCCGGTGGTGGCGGGCCGCGAGATCTGGGGCTACCAGAAGAAGATGGCCAGTTCGATCCGAATTGTCCGGGACATGGAGGCCGTGCTCGCCCAAACCGACCGGCTAGGCCACCAGATCATGAAAGCCCTTGTGGTGCCGACTCGTGAAGCGGACCTGGGCGATGTCCCCTGGAGCAAAGACGGCGTCTTCTCGCTCAAGTACATCCCCGCGACCGAGGAAGGAGGCGAACCGATCAGAGAACTGGTGCTGACCGAGGGACGGTTCACCTCCCAGCCCGGCCACTTCTTTGGCGGACCCGCCTCGGTGACCTTCGAGCGCTCCGAGATCGACCCGACCTACCTGCTCGAGCCCACGGACGTCATCGGCGGCTTTTTCGGCAAAGGCGACCTCTTCCTGCCCAAAGGCAGGGTTGTCCACAACTATCGATGAACGTTCGTTTCGAGGAGCTCGATCCCCGCTCGCTGGCCCGAATGATCGACGTGTCGGCGGTCTACCGCGACGCCGCCATGGCCGATGTCGATCGGATGGTCGCGGCCGCGAAACGCTTCAACTGCGTCTGCGCCAGCACCATGCCCTGGGCCACCAGTTATGCCATAGAACAGCTCCGCGACAGCCCGGCGGTCCAGGTGGTCGGAAACGTCGCCTTCCCGGCCGGCGCCGAGACGACCAAGGCCAAAGTGGCGGCCGCCGCCGAATTGGTCGCGCTGGGATGCGCCGAATTGGATGTGGTGGTCAATGTCAATGCCCTCAAATCGGGCTTGGACGCCTTGGTCCGGGCGGACTTGACGGCGGTGGTTGACGCTGCCCAGGGCCGGCCGGTCAAGGCGATCGTCGAGGCTGGCTTGTTGGGCGAAGACGAGTTGGCCCGGGTCAGCTCGCTGGCGGTCCAGGCGGGCGCGGCCTTCGTCAAGACCGGCACGGGCTGGCTGGGCTCGGCGGCCACGGTGTCCCAGGTACAGATCATCCGCCGGGTGATCGGCGATTCTGCGGCCATCAAGGCGTCCGGGGGCATCCGATCCTTGTCCGAACTGGAGGCCCTGCTGGGCGCTGGGGCCACCCGTTTCGGTGTTGGGGTCCGTTCTTTGGCGACGTTAATGCGACAGGCCGCCGATGCCGACCGGGCAGCCGCGCACAGGCGGTCCGCTGGGTCCGCTGGGTCCGCTGAGTCCGCCGGGGACGACCAGGCCGCCGATGCCGACCGGTCCGGCAGGTACGATCAGGCCGCCGGGTCCCCTGGGCAGGACCAGGCCGCCAGGTCCGCCATTTCCGACCAGGCCGCCGATGCCGACCAGGCCACCGGATACGACCGGGGCGCCGAAGCCGCCAAGTTCCAGTCTGGAACCCCCGCCGGCGGCGCCTTATGAAGGTCGGGCTCGGGATACCCGGTCCCATGATCGACCGCGAGACCCTGCGATTCGCCAGACAGATCGGCGCCACCTGCATAGTCGCGCATTTCGCGTCAGACCGGGGCGCCCTGGTCGAGGACGCCGCCTTCGCCGAGGAGGAACGCTCTACTGCCGGCGATCCACGCTTCCGCTATGCCCATTTCGCTGAGACCAAAGCCCTTGCCGCCGCCGAGGGATTGGACCTGGTGGCAGTGGAGAATTTCGCCGCCGCCGATTGGTCAGACGTGCTTGGGGACGGTCCGGCGCGCGAACGCCAAATGTGTCGTCTGAAGACCATCCTGCGGGACATGGGCCGGGCCCGAATACCGATTCTGGGTTACAACTTCTCGCTCGCGGGCGTGTGGGGACGCCGGCTCTCGCCAACCGCTCGCGGCCAGGCCCTGACGGCGGTGTTCGACAGACCTGAAGACGCGCCGATCCCGCGCGGGATGATCTGGAACCAGGTCTACGACGAAGATCTCTATCAGCGCTCAAAGGGCCGCGATTTCATCGCGCCGGTGACTGAAGACCAACTGTGGGACCGTTGGCGGAGATTCCTGACCGAGATATTGCCGGCCGCCCGGGCGGCCGATGTGACCCTGGCCCTGCATCCCGACGACCCTCCGGCGCCGCAGCTTCGCGGCACGCCGCGACTGGTATACCGAGCCGACTATTACGACCGGGTCCTGGCCGCCGCCCCTGATCCCCACAACGCCTTGGAATTCTGCGTTGGCACCCTGGCGGAGATGCCTGACCAGGACATTTACGAGGTGGTCCGCCACTTCGCGGCCTCCGGCCGGATCGCCTATGTTCATCTGCGCAACGTCCGGGGCAGAGTTCCCAGCTACCAGGAGACGTTCACCGATGACGGCGATGTCGACCTGCAGCGGGTCCTGGCCATCCTGGGCGAGGCGGGGTTCAAGGGGATGGTCATACCCGACCACGCGCCCTTCCCAACCTGCGCCGCGCCCTGGCATGCCGGTATGGCCTACGCTGTGGGCTGGATTCGGGCCTCGCTCAAAGCGCTCGGCCAGCTAGAAGATTGACCACGAAAGGAGCACCATGCCGGCGAACCCATTTTCCCTGGAGGGTAAGACCGCCCTTGTGACGGGAGGCAATCGCGGAATCGGACAGGCCGAGGCGATCGGGTTGGCTGAGGCCGGCGCCCGTGTCGCCATTGCCGCCAGGGACACCGCCGTCACCGCGGCGGCGGTCGCCCGCGCGGCGGCCGCCGGCATCGAACTGGTCCCGATCACCGCCGATGTGACAGACAAAGCGCAAGTCAACGACATGATCGCCACCGCCGTGGATCAGTTGGGGCGGCTAGACATCCTGGTCAACAACGCCGGCGTGTGCTATCACTGTCCCTCCTTCGACGTGCCCGATTCACAATGGGACAACGTCCTGGCGGTCAACGTGACCGCCGTGTTCAGAGCTTGCGTCGCGGCCGCGAAGCACATGAGCGAACTGGGCGGCGGGGCGATCGTCAACATCGGCTCGATGTCCGCCGGGATTGTCAACCGCCCGCAATGGCAGGCCGGCTACAACGCCTCCAAAGCCGCCGTCCACCATCTCACCCGGTCGCTCGCGGTCGAATGGGCTCCTCTGGGCATCCGCGTCAACGCGGTCGCGCCAGGCTATGTGCGCACCGAGATGACACCGATCGACCGACCCGAATTCAAACAGCGCTGGATCGACGACGTGCCCATGCTCCGCCCCGCCGAACCCAGCGAGATCGCTCCCTCAGTGGTTTTCCTGGCCTCCCCGGCCGCCTCCTTCATCACCGGCTCGATCCTCCTGGTCGACGGCGGCTACAGCGCCGTCTGATCCCTGCCCCGGACGGCGGTTGGTCGGCCACCAGCCGGCCAACTGCCCTGAAGCCCCGTCATCGCGCCCTGGACCAGGCCGACACCCCGGCCGAACCGTCTGTCTTCCCTGCCTTTTTCCTCTCGGGTCTGTGACTAGCTCAAATGCTCTCGCCCGTGCGCGCTTGAACAGGCCTTCTGTCGGTGCCCACCGATAGGATGGCTTCGTGCCTCAGCACGTTGGCCCGCTGGAGGACGAGACGGTTCGGGACCTCATCGTTCCGCTGCTGCGTGACCAGTCAGGCTGGCTCGATGAGCAGTTGGTCTTCGAGTACTGCCTCAAGCAGCGGCGAACCATCTCGCCGGGCGGAGTGTCCCGAACCATCGACGACGGCTACGCCGACATCGTGCTGGAGGCAACGCCGGGCACCCCTGTGGCCGTGGTCGAGGCCAAGCGCAAGTACAAGACGGCGACGGACGCGATACAGCAGGCGATCCGCTATGCCCAGCAACTCGACGCACCCTTGGCCTACGGCAGCAACGGGCAGCAAATCATCGAGCGCAACCTGCGCACGGGCGTTGAACGGACAGTCACCGAGTTCGCCGCCCCGGCGATGGCTTGGTCCGAGTACTGCCAACAGCGCGGCCTTGACGCCTCCGGCGCAGACCTGATCTCGAAGCCGTTCAATCGGCAGCGCCGCAACGTGGCCGGCGATGTGGTGGTGCCGCGCTATTACCAGGTGACGGCCGTCAACCGAGTCTTGTCGGCCATCGCCCGTGGCGACCGCCGTGTGCTGCTGTTGATGGCCACTGGAACCGGTAAGACGTTCACGGCCATGCAGATTGTGGCCAAGCTCCGGGCACACGAGAAGCTGACCCGTCCCAACCGCAACTATCGAGTCCTCTATCTAGCGGATCGCGATCAGCACCTGACGCAGCCGGTGACCAAGGACTTCACGCCCGCGTTCGGGAACGGGCCACTGCAGCGAGTCCTCGGAAAGGCCGATCAGAGCCGCGAGATCTACTTCGCCTCTTACCAGGCGCTCTCAGGCGGTAGCCCAGACAACACCACAGACACGACCTCAGTTCTCTTCGAAGCGTTCCGGCCCGACTTCTTCGATCTCGTCATCGTCGATGAGTGCCACCGAGGCAGCGCCGAAGAGAACTCGACTTGGCCCAGGGTGCTTGACTACTTCAACTCCGCTGTCCAACTTGGCCTCACCGCCACACCTCGCAATCCGGAAGGGGTCACCCTGCATCCCCCGGGCAGTTCTGAGTTTGCAACGGCAATGGCCACGAAGGAGATTCATGCTGAGCTATTTTGAACGCTACACAGCGCGCGCCTGGACCAGTTTCACGGCGCTTGACGTCGAAGCCGCTTTGGTTTCCAAGTGCCGCGCGACGCTTGCGTCGTTCGACATCCTGCCCGAAGGACAGTTGGCCCACGAGGTGGACACTTCCGTCGAACGTTACCGGACGCCGCTGACGATCACGGATGTGGGCTGGCTGGAATCGGTGACTCCGGCCAGCGACTTCGCCGTGAACAACCTGGCCGCAGTCGGTCATCCGGAGAGTCCCAACGGAAACGGCTCGGTCGCTGAGTCGCTGCGTGAAATGGTAAACGAGGAACATGAGTACGGATTGCGTTTGACTGTTCTGCTCAAGGAGTCTCTTGGCGCCGCACCAGTTGTTACTGGCCACACCGTGCTTGGCTGGATCGGTTCCCGTCACGTAACCAGCCTGATAGACGCCATGTCGGGATGGCCGGATTCCACACCCGAGAACCCGGAGTATGACGAGTTCCGGGAGTATCTCGGAATCCTCGTCGCGCATGGCCTCATCTGACGGCGTGGCCGCGCATCGGCCTGCGGCGCCTGCAGGCATCCCTCCGAACCGGCCTACGAGGCTTGGGGGACTCGATGCTCTGAGGATCACAGCCGCGCTGGGTGTGCTCGCCTACCACGTCTGGGCGTGGGACAGCGGGATGTGGAACCGGGACTCAACTCCCTCGGCTGGCGCGGCGGGAGCTGCGGCGGCGCTCGGGATTTTCGGCGTCGATGTGTTCTTTGTAATATCAGGGGTTGTCATACCGATTGCTCTATCCGGTAGAACAGCAGTCGGATTCGTGCGGGCTCACGCAGTCCGACTCCTTCCCGTATATTGGTTTGCTGTCTTGGCCGCAACGGCGGCCAATTGGTTTCTGAGTCGCCAAAGCATCAATGCGGCAGATGTGGCCGCGAACCTGACAATGATGCACTCCAAAGCAGGTGTCCCTGATGTGAACCAACCCAATGGACCCTCTGGGCCGAGATCCGGTTCTATGCCATCGCCGCTGTGCTCTGCGCAGTCGGCTTCACCCGGGAGCGCCTGATGACACTGGCGATCCTTTGGGCTCCGATAGCCGCTCTCTGCGACCGAACCGAGTTCCGCCTCGGGTCAGAATTGCTCGTGGCACCCTACGCCCCCCTGTTTGCTGCGGGACTCGCGATCTTCGGACTGACTCGCTGGGGAATCGGGTCATCGCCGTTCTGGCTTGTCTTGGCGGAGAACTTCGCGTTCGCGGCGGCCTGGACAGGACCCGCCCGCGCACGGGCCTTGGAGACGGGAACCGGAGGCTCGTTCGCCCTCAGTGCGGATCAAGTGACCGCCAGTGTTGCAGTCTGCATCGCGGTCGTGGCAACAGGGGCGCTGCTGCGCTTGCCGTCCCGATTGGCAAGCGCAGTGTCGAAGGCCGCCGCTCCGACCTACTGCCTGTACCTGCTGCATGTGCCGGTTGCCTCTCTCGCGATACCCTGGCTCTCGAGCATCTTCGGAGTTGGCACCGTTGCGGTGATCACGTCGGTGACCTCTGTCGCCGTGGCCGTGGCCGCCTATCACTTCATAGAACGACCGGGCGCGAGACTGTTGCGCCAGGCTCTCCAGGGCGGGCGGGCAGTATCCGAGCGATGAGTGGAGGCGTTCCTGGTTGTACCACCGCAACCCTTCGGCCCAGGAGGATGGGGGCGGCGGCGACTAGGCTCGATACGGTTTTTGTCCCTCAATAGTTCCCAGAGAGTTCTTTCGACGTGTCACTTCCGGTGTCGCTCCCGGTCTGGTCGATGCTTCCCTTCGTGGTCCTGCTGGCCTGCATCGCGGTGCTGCCTCTGATCCCCAGCACCGCCCGCCGCTGGGACCACAACTGGTTCAAAGCCGTGATCGCCCTAGCCCTTGGCTTGCCGGTGGGGCTGTGGATCTGGTTCGGGGTCGACAAGCACCTGGTGGAACACTCGATGGCTGAATACGGCCAGTTCATTGTGCTGTTGGCCAGCCTGTTCGTGGTCTCGGGCGGTGTCTTCCTGGCCGGCGACCTCAGGGCCACGCCCCGCAACAACACCATCATGCTGGCCGCGGGCGCCGTGTTGGCGTCCTTCGTCGGCACGACCGGCGCCGCGATGCTCCTGGCCCGGCCAATCCTGAACACCAACGCCGAGCGCCGCCACAAATCCCACACCATGGTGTTCGCCATCCTGATCGTGGCTAACTGCGGCGGCCTGTTGACACCCCTGGGCGATCCGCCCCTCTATGTCGGGCTGATGCGCGGCGTCCCCTTCACCTGGACATTCACGCTCTTCTGGCCCTGGCTGTTCGTCAACGGCCTGCTCTTGTTCACCTATTACGCCCTGGACCGGCGCCGCTACGCCGAAGAGCCAGCCGAAGCCATCGCCGAAGATGACGCGGCAGTGGTTCCACTCTCGCTGCGCGGCGGTTGGAACATCGCCTGGTTGGCGGTCATCATCGCCTCAGTGGCTTTCCTGGGCGAATGGCCGTGGCTGAAAGTGGCGGTGCAGGTGGGCGCCGCGACGGCATCGTACCTATTGACGCCCCGAAAAGTCCGCTTCGGCGACAACGAGTTCACCTGGGGACCTATAGTCGAGGTGGCCGTCCTGTTCGCGGGGATCTTCTTGACCATGATCCCGGCGCTGCAGATCTTGCGCGAAAAGGCGCCGTCGTTGCCGCTCAACGAATACACCTTCTTCGGGTTCACCGGCGTGCTCTCCTCGGTGCTGGACAACACGCCCACCTATCTGGCCTTCTTCGACATGGGGCAGATGCTGGACGTGCCCGGCGCGACGGTGGTGGCCGGCGTCCCCGAGTTGTACCTGACGGCCATCTCACTGGGCGCGGTCACCTGCGGCGCCATCACCTACATCGGCAACGGGCCGAACTTCATGGTCAAGGCGATCGCCGAGGAACGCGGCGCGCGGATGCCGTCCTTCGGCCGCTACGTGGTCTGGGCGGCGGTCTACTTGGTGCCGATTCTGGTCGCGCTGGTGTGCGTCTTCATCAGCCCGTCGGGGCCGGTTCGGCTGGTCGGAGCTGTGATCGCCCTGGGCCTGTTGATCCGGCCGGCCTATTGGATCGTGAAAACCCGCCGCCCACGCCAGCACGCAGGGGCGGAAACGCCATCCTGAGCTACCCGCGCCAAGGGGGGCGCCGCCAACCTCTCCTCGGGGCACCCCCCGACCCTCTCTAACGCGGATTTCCGCGCAGTTCGTTGGCGGCTAGTGGCCGGAGCCCAACCGGGCGGCTGAGTCGGCAGCGCATCACTATTACCAGACGTCTAGCTGACACAACACGCCTCACTACATGGCGTGCTTCGTGCTTTGGGCAATGGCGACTCCCGGAGTTATCATCACTAAGTCCATAAAACACGAAGGACGCGTCAAGAAGCGCGCGGGGGATCATTCAACCAAATGACATGAGCGCACACACAAACACTGGCGGCTCTGCTTGCGGTGACTACCGCAGCAACGTTGGGCGCGGTCGGCGTGGCCGAGCCGGCCGCCGCTTCCGATGCCGGATCGGCCAAGATTGGGAACCGGGTCGCTCATGAGGCCGACGGGCTGGCCAGCAGGCCGACTTGATCCATGGCGGGACCATTTGTCCCAAGTCGTGGGCCGGGATAGTCGCGGCACATACCTCAGGGTCAACGTCTTCGACGGGTTCGTCTTCGGATGGGAATCGTGGCGGGTACCACCCGAAGGGGCTCCGGTTCCGCTAACCGCACAAGTCACGTCAGTGCGCCTGACGGACTGGCTCGCCCTTCTCGGGATCGCAGAACAGGCCGACGCCCTTGGCGAAGCGGAGACTGTGCCGACACCTCCCGAGATGGTCTCCGCGCCGTCCGCAACTCTCTCAGACACACCGGGGCCAGAACCGCCGCGCCGCGCCAGGATCTGGGGAAACTTCTAGATGTGCGGCAAGGGCACGCGTCGAGGTGTGGTTGACGTGGACGGCGCGGAGCGATGCCTTATGGAGACGCGGAGAGAACCCGGTCCCGTGGGCACAGGAACCCGCTGCGCGCAACGGTTAGCGCGGATTTCCGCGCTAACCAGTCAGCGCTTGTCGATCGGCACGAAGTCGCGTTCGACTTCGCCCACATAGACCTGGCGCGGACGGCCGATCTTGTTGGTCGGGTCGGCCGCTTGCTCGCGCCAGTGGGCGATCCATCCGGGCAGGCGGCCCAGCGCGAACAGGACCGTGAACATGTCGACCGGGAAACCCATGGCCTGATAAATCAGGCCGGTGTAGAAGTCGACGTTCGGGTAGAGCTTGCGCTCCTGGAAGTACGGGTCCTTCAGGGCCGTCTCTTCCAGCGCCAGGGCGATGTCGAGCAGCTGGTCATGGCCGGTCTTGTGGCGCAGGATCGCGTCGGCGTGCTGTTTGACGATGGCGGCCCGGGGGTCGTAGTTCTTGTAGATCCTGTGGCCGAAGCCCATCAGCTTGGCTTCGCGGTTCTTGACCTTGTTGACGAACTTGGAGACGTCGCCGCCTTCGGCCCTGATCTCCGCCAGCATTTCCAGGACCGCCTGGTTGGCGCCGCCGTGGAGCGGGCCGGACAGGGCGTTGACCCCGGCCGCGACCGAGACGTACATGTTGGCGCCGGATGATCCCACCAGCCGCACGGTCGAGGTGGAGCAGTTCTGCTCGTGGTCGGCGTGCAAGATCAGCAGCACGTCCAGGGCCTTGGTGATCTCCGGGTCGAACGGGTAGGGCGCCGTCGGCAGGCCGAAGGACATTCGGATGAAGTTCTCGACATAGCTTTCCGAGTCATCCGGGTAGAGCATCGGCTGGCCGGTCGAATACTTGTAGCCGTAGGCCGCCAGGGTCGGCACCGCGCCGATCAGCCGGTGGGTGGCATCGTCCAGGTCGTCCGGGTCGATCCCCGGGTTGGTGTAGACAAAGGTGGAGAGCATGTTGATCGAGGCCGCCAGCAGCGGCATCGGATGCGAGCGCCGGGGCGAGGAACGGAACATCTCCTTGAGCCGTTCGTCGATCAGATGGTATTGAGCGATCTCCGCGCAGAACGCGTCCAGCTCTTCTTTGGTCGGCAGTTCTCCGTGCAACACCAGGTAGGCCACCTCTAGGAAGGTCGCGCCAGCCGCTAGCTGCTCGATCGGGTAGCCCCGATAACGAAGGATGCCGGCGTCACCGTCGATGAAGGTGATCGCCGACTTGCAGGCGGCGGTCGAGCCGAAGCCGATGTCGAAGGTCGTGTCGCCGGTCTGCGCCAGCAGCTTGCCGATGTTGTAGCCGTTGTTGCCTTGTGTGGCCTCAACCAGCGGCAGTTCCGCCTTGACATCGTCATGCGCAAAGATGGCAGTCCCCATGGGTTGTCTCCTTTGATGGTCTAACGGGGTGTGTACAAAGGAGATTTTACCCGCTCTTTTGGGACTTAACGCCTACGGAAGCTCGTTGCCATCGCATAAACGGAATATGTGATCAAGATCACAGCCAGCCCGAGCACCAGCCAGGGCTTGGACACATGTGTGTACTGCAGCACGTTGCCCACCCATGGAACCGAGTAGGCCACCTTCCCTCGGAGCTGTTTTTCGACCATCGGCTCGTCATCGGCGCCGTTGGCGTCGCCTCGTGTGATGAGCACTTTTTCGCCTTCTGCGTTGACATCCCAGGCCTTGGCCCGGTGGGTGATCACGGTCGGGTCGTCCGGCTTGGGCATGAAGGTCACCACGTCGCCCAGCTCGATCTGGTCGAAGCTGTCGACTGGGAAGACCACGGCCACGTCGCCGGGTTTGAGCGTCGGTTGCATCGATCCGGTCAGCACCGTCAGCGCCTGGCCTTTGTTCATCGCCGGTATCAGGGCTAGCACGATGCCGAGTACCAGCAGCGCCAGCACCGCCGCCGTCGAGCTCCACGACGCCGTCCGCCGCCAGAATGCGCCCTTGCGCCAGAACGGCCGCTGGACCGGGGCCGCCGGCTGTTCTGCCTCGGTGCTGTCGTAGCCCTCGGGGCTGTCATAGCCTTCGGGGCTCTGTTCTGTTCCTGTTTCTGCTTCGAGGCTGGCGCCGGAGAACTCGGTCGCTTGGTCGGCATCGTAGGCTTCGTGGCCTTCAAGCCCATCGCGTTCGGGGCCGTCCAAGGTCGCCGTGGCGACTGCGCTCTGATACGCGCCTGTCTCGAAGGCGCCAGCGCTGGCGTTGGCCCCAAAAGGGGAATCCACCGCCGCGGGCGCTACTTGCCCGCTGTACATTGCCGGCGGGTTGGTCCCGCTCGCCGCGCCGATCGTCTCCTGGTAGGTGGCCGCGGCTCGCGCGGCTTGCTCCCGGTAGAACGCGAGGCGCCGCGCTGCGGCGGTCTCAAAGGTCTCGCCATACGGCTCCGGTTCGGCGGGCACCGCCGGCTGCGGCTGGGTGTCCCAAGTATTGATTTCAGCGGTCACAATTCTCTCCGTTTTCATTCCTGTTCCCCGCTTACATGTGGCCCAAGGCCACTTCCCGGCCCGCTTGGGGTCGTCCCCATCTGCGCCATCCCCTTCTGATCTTCGACGCCTCGCGTCTGGGTTGGTCGGGAGCTGGCTGGGAGTTCCAGGATGGGGACAGGCCCCTTCTTGGATTACTGCACTGCTTCCTGCTGACTGCCTGCCGTTCCGGTCCTGTCAGGATCAGTCCCATCTGGGCCGGTCCCGCTGGTCGGCTTGGCCCTGGCGGGCCGGGTCTGCCCTTGCCATTGCCTCTGGTCCGGGATGGACCTGGGCTGGTTGGCTGGGGGTTAGCTGGACGTTTGCTGGGAGTTACCAGAAAGGGGCCTGTCCCCATTTTGGTTACTGGGCTTCTCTTCGCTGGCCACTCCGATGGCCCGGGTCTGTCGGCCGGGACCGTTCCTGCTGGTCCTGGCCTTGCCATCGGCTCTGGTCGAGGACTGGCTTGGTCGAGGTAGCTGGGAGTTGGCTGGACGTTTGCTGGGAGTTACCAGAAAGGGGCCTGTCCCCATTTTGGTTACGGTTCTTCTGGCTTCCTGCTGTCCTCGCTGGGGTTGGCCCTGACGGGCCGGCCCCTTCCTTCGGCATCGCCGCTGGGAGTTGGCTGGACGTTGGCTGGGAGTTACCAGAAAGGGGCCTGTCCCCATTTTGGTTAGTGACCAGCCGCCGGGGCGCCTGTGGCGGCCCGGCGGCTGGTTTGGTTCGGCTAGCTGGTAGACCGGCCGTTTTTCATCATCGGCGTCCGGTCAACCGATCAGTGCGCTTGCTGGGTCGCCTTGAGCTTGAAGCCACCGGCGAAATCAGTGATAAGGCTGGGTGACGAACTGGTAATCGAGGCAGTGGTGCTTTGGTGATTCTCGTTGTCGGCATCGAAATCTGCGTACAACACGACCGTGTAAGTCTCGTCGCCTACAGCATCCTCAACGATCGAGGTCGCGCTGGTGCCGGTCAGGTCGATACCAACCGAACCGACTCCTACCTCATAGCCTTCGCTGTCGTAGATGGCTGCTGTGAACGTCCACCCATTGAGAGCACCCGATGTCGCGTTGGCGATCATTGTTGTGGTGGGTTCAACGGTCAGGTCGTACTTCAGGTAATCACCCGCCGCCTCGACCTTCACAGCCGGCAAGTCAATCTCGAGTTTCGCGCCAGGCGAAGCCAGGTAGGAAGTGGTAAGCACCGTTCCCCCATTGCCGGTCACTGGCGACGTCGTATCATTTCCCTCGAGATCATAGGCTGTGGCCGAGCCGTCCTGGGCCACGACCTTCAGCTCTCCGTGCTTCACCGTCGCTCCGTCTTCGATTGTGTCGCTGGAGCTCCAGAGGGCGAAGGTGCTTCCGCCTAGGAGCAGGGCCACGCCGGCCGCACCGGCGACCAGACCCTTCAGACGCCGGGAGCGCCGTCCGCGCTCAGTTTGTGGGTTGATTGTCATTGTGTTCCTTTCGTGATCTGCCCCTAGTTGTTAGGGCTCCATTCCCCCTGCCATTACCAACTAACAGCAGTGGAGTCTTATTCCCGATTCCTCGGCAAACTTCAAAAACTTTTCGGCCCCTTCCGGGCCCCTCCAAACCTCTCCCGCCGCCCGCCCCACCCCATCAACCAAAATGGGGACAGGCCCCTTTCTGGTAACTCCCAGCTAACTCCCAGGTAACCCGACCGGTGTCGCCACCGGCTCAAGTCCCTAGTTCCCGAGAAGAAGCACGGGGTCAAATCAGAGCGCGCGAGGGCGGGCAAAGACACTCAAACAGAGAATTCTCTGCGCGCAACCGGGGTTGAATCCGCCGATCACCCTCCCAGTGGTTTGACGGTGAACTTATAGGTGACCGTGGGCTGGGCGGCGGCGTCGGGATAGATCCAGGCGCCCCAGGTGTCCGTGCCCCCGTACAGACTGCCCTGGTTGACCCTGACTGAGGCGGTGTTGGAGTACCCGGTCGGCGTGAAGGTCGCGATCAAGCAGTACCACTGTTCGAAGGTCACCTTTGGCTTCTTCGGTTTGTAATCTGTGGAAATTGCCACCGACTCGCTCAGGCTGGATGCCGATTCCTGCTCGCTGGGGTAGTTCAAACTGATCGGCCCGGCCTGGGCGCCCTCAATGCACTCGCTCTGACCGGCCACTCTGAACAGGCGCAGGTTCTTGGAATAACCATTCGGCAGCGTCGGCAAACTCACCTCATACCCGAAACCGGCGGTGCCGTAGGCCGTACCCTTCACGGCCACCGCCTTGCCCCAAACGGCGAAGCCGTCTCCGCCTGCCCGCAAAGATTCCTCCGAGGCCTGCCTCAAGTCCGCCGCGTCTGCAGCGGTGAATTCAAGCTCAAGATCGAGGTTAGTCTTGGAGGCATATTCTTTGTTTGGGGTGTGGGTGCTGGCGTGTTGCAGGTAGACCTCGTTGGCCTCGTTTGCAACAGTCTGCGGCTCAGTCTCAGTACCCGAAGACCATTTGGCGCCGGTGGTGCCAGAGAACAGCAAAGCGGCCGCGGTCAAGACCGCGCCCGTCGCTAACAACCCGTGCTTGAAGAGTCTCATAGCTGCACCACACTCACCGCGTACCCATTGAAGAGCAGCCCTGATTCGTTGAAGAAGTCGCATTCGGGAATCTGGTACCTGCGCTCCACCTCAAAAGCATCGGCGCCATCGGGTAGCTGCACCGTCAGCGAGTGGCCGATCGTCGCCGAGCCCGGTAAGAGGTTTCCGTTCTGGTCCCGGATGCCGTAGTCACCGCTCGGGTCGCCCAGAGCCCTCCAGTTGACCTTGACCCCCACCTCCATGTGGGTGGCAGACTGGGCGACCGAATAGGAGTCGCGGATCGTCAACACCAGATCGGATCCACAAACGGTGGTCAGCTTCTCCAGGTCCGCCACCACCGGCGCCGGATCGTCGGGGATCGCGTGGCTGGTGGCCAGAACTGTGCCGTTTTTCGAGGTCAGCTGCCATGTTTGGCCGGTCGGCCCAGACATGGTGAGGTAGCCGTGATTGATCGAGACATCTGAGTTCAAGGCGGCCTGGGATGTCCACAAGGCCAGGCCTCCGCCCAGCCCGGCCAAAGAGACCACTAAGACCAGCAGCGCGGCGGCCACCATCCACACCGGGCGCTCACGCTTGGGGTGAGCGACATGTCTACTGGTCACGTCAATGTCGAACGCCGAATCGGTGCCTGCTATTCCCGTCTGAGCAAAATAGTTTCCGACCAGCGCCACAAGCGGGCCCTGAACAGCATCTAGGCCCCGAAGCCAACCCCCACTTGCCCAGCGCCCAATCCAAGTCTCCCCGCGGCCCAGGGCGGGAATAACCGAAGACCGCCGCCCGGCCCGGCCCGCGCCGCCTGCGCCGGCGCGCCTGCGCGCCGTTCAGCCCTGGCGGAGCAGCTCAGCCACCTGGAAGGCCATCTCCAGGGCCTGCTGATGATTCAGCCTGGGATCAACCAGGCTCTCATAACGCCTGGTCAGGGCGGCATCGTCGATCTGTTCGGAACCGCCCATGACCTCGGTGACGTCATCACCGGTCAACTCGACATGCAGTCCGCCGGGCACGGCGCCAGCTTCGCGCAGCACCTCGAAGAAGCCCCGGACCTCATCCATGACCGTGTCGAACCGGCGCGTCTTGACCCCCGCGCGAGTGGTGAAGGTGTTCCCATGCATCGGGTCGCACACCCACAGCACCGGCCGCCCGGCCGCCTGAACCGCCCGCACCAGGCCGGGCAGCACCGCCCGCACCTCGCTCGCGCCCATCCGGGTGATCAGAGTCAACCGGCCCGGCTCTTGGAAGGGGTCCAGTTTGTCCGCCAATCGCACGATGTCGCTCGCATGCGCCGTCGGCCCCACCTTGACCCCCAGCGGGTTGCGCACGTGGCTCAACAACTCGGCATGGGCGCCTTCCGGCGAACGGGTCCGCTCGCCAATCCACAAGAAGTGGGCCGAACAGTCATAGGGTTGACCCCCACGCGAATCGATCCGGGTCAGGGCCCGTTCATAGTCCAGCAGCAAGGCCTCATGCGAAGCGAAGAACTCGACCATCTTGAGGGCCTCGAAATCGGCGCCGCAGGCGCCCATGAAGCGCACCGCCTTGTCGATCTGGGCGGCCAAGGCCTCATAGCGGGCGTAGGCCGGATTGGCGGTGAAACCGCGGTTCCATTCCTGGACCTGCCTCAGATCGGCGAAGCCGCCCATAGTGAAAGCCCTGATCAGGTTCAGGGTCGAGGAAGAATGATGGTACGCCTCAACCATCCGCCAAGGATCGTAGCGCCGGGCTGCTTCAGTGAACTCGAAGCCGTTGACGGCATCGCCCCGGTAGGCCGGCAGGGTGAGGCCATCGCGTGTCTCGCTGGCAGCACTGCGCGGCTTGGCATACTGCCCGGCCATCCGGCCCATCTTGACCACCGGCAACGACGCGCCATAGGTCAGCACCACCGCCATTTGCAAGACCGTGCGGATCTTGTTCCTGATCCGGTCCGCCGAAGACTCGGCGAAAATCTCCGCGCAATCCCCGCCCTGCAGCACAAACGCCTCGCCGCGCTGGGCGGCCGCCAGGCGTTCAGTCAACCCATCCGCCTCGCCCGCGAACACCAGCGGCGGCTTCGCCGCCAACGCGGCCGTCGCCCGCGCCAACTCCTGCGCATCCGGCCAATCCGGCTGCTGAGTGGCCGGCCGCTCCCGATAGGAGTCCAGCACCTGGCTGATCGTCTCATTCATGGCGCTGGTAAGCCTACCCCGCCCACGCTCCCCGCCCTGCGCTTCTCCCGCGCCCCCGCATCCATATCCATCTCCCAAGCCCGCGATCACCGCCTGCGTCCATCCCCCACGACCGGCGCCGCGCCCATCCTCCACCCCGTGATCGCCACCCTCTATCCGCACCTCGGCCCACAGCCCCAAGGCCATCCACGTCGCTCAGCACCATGCTCCGACCCGCGACCATCTGCCGCCCCGACCCCATCCACCTCCATATTCAGAGAGCCATCTGCGGCTGACCGCACCGAGTTCGACGTTCTGCGTGCCCAACCGCCTCGACTTCGACAGTTTGCATGCCAGACCTGGTCAAGACCTGGCCGAGTTCGACGTTCTGCATGCTGAATCGGCCCGAGTTCGACAGTTTGCATGCCAGGCCTGGTCAAGACCTGGTCGAGTTCGACGTTCTGCGTGTCCAACCGCCTCGACTTCGACAGTTTGCATGCCAGACCTGGTCAAGACCTGGTCGAGTTCGACGTTCTGCGTGCCCAACCGCCTCGACTTCGACAGCTTGCATCCTAAATTGGATCGAGTTCGACGTTTCGCATCGGCGCATTTTGCGTTTGTGCTGGTCAGCGGCCTAGACGTTGGACAGGCGGCATGCAGAACGTCGAACTCGCCAGAGAAATGGATGCGAACCGTCGAACTCGGCGGTCAAATGGATGTTAAACGTCGAAGTCGGCGGGAGGCGCCTAACGTCCGCCACCCGATCCGAGCCGAATCCCCTCCCAGACAAGACCTGCAATGCCCAAGATGGAATCGGCCCGGTGTGCGGCGGGCGCGGTGGCCAACCAGATGCCGGGCGCGTTCTTGTCGCGCCTCGGCCCACCTCACGGGGCGTCGGCGCGGATCGTGACAAGTTAGCGCATGTGAAGAAGACCAGCATCGAGTGGACCGACTTCACCTGGAACCCCGTCACGGGCTGCGACCGCATCTCGGCTGGCTGCGACCACCGCTACGCCTTGACGATGGCCCGTCGCCTCAGGGCGATGGGCATGCCGCAGTACCAGAATGATGGCGACCCGCGCACCTCCGGGCCGGGCTTCGGCGTCACGATGCACCCCGAGGCGCTCGACGCGCCGAAGACGTGGCATGGCCACCGGATGGTCTTCGTCAACTCCATGTCCGACCTGTTCCACGCCAAGGTCACAGCCGCCTTCATCCACGACCTGATCGAGGTGATCCGGGAGACACCACAGCACACCCACCAGGTCTTGACCAAGCGGGCCGCTCGCGCCCGAAAGCTGTCGGCCAACATCGACTGGCCCGCCAACCTCTGGCTCGGCGTCTCAATCGAGGACATGAAGGTCGCCCAGCATGGCTAAGAGACAGGACCACTTCGTCGACAAGAAGCTGCCGTGGTCTCAGGTCAAGGACGACTTACTGGCCTACTACCTCAGGCCCTACTTCCAGAAGGTTCTCCACACCAGGAAGCCGATACGGTACATCGACTGTTTCGCTGGGCGGGGCGAGTTCCTGGACAAGAACCCCGGCTCGCCGGTGGGCGGCGCCGTCCGCCGCAGCCGGGTGGGTCAGCCGTAGATCTGCGCGTGGGTTCCCACGGTGATCAGGACGCCTACCGTCGACCGGGAATCCGCGCCGGCCGATCCTCCATCCTCGTCCACAGCCTCGAAGAGAATGCGCAGGCCGCCGCCGGCGTTGACGGAGAAGACGCCGAGCCACTGCCCCGTCAGCCCGTGAAGATGGAGTCTCGGCGCGTCGACGTCCGCAAGGGCGTCTTCCAGGGCCTGCTGACCCTCGCCTGGGCTTTGGGAGAGAGCTTCGCGAAGGCCTTGCCGTACTGCTTAGTGGCCGCGAAGCGCGCGATCTTTCGATCACCCATGCGCTACCGGGTCGTAGTCGGTGATCGCCTGGGACCCGTCGAGGCTCGTGTACTGGCCAGAGCGGTACTCGCTCATCGCCTGGCGCCGGGCCTTGGCCACCGTCTCGGAGGGGATCAGCGAGTCGTCGTCGATCACGACCGGTGCGCCGTTGATGAAGCGGCGCAACTGGTTGGATATCACCGCGGACAGGGACAAACCCAGGGCGTCGGCGCGCTGTTTGGCCGCCGCTTTGACCTCTGAGTCGAGGCGGACAGTGAGAGTTGTCTGCAATGCCATACTGACAATGTTAGTGCGACACGAGTGCGCTGGGATCGCCGACCCCGCCTGTTGGCGGTCGGGGGCTGCCACTGGGCGGGACCTGACCTGGCGACCGCGCGCTCCTCGCGGCGGCCGCAGCGGGACCCAAGCGGCGATGAGTTTCATCCCGACGATCAAGGCACGCAGGTCGGTTTGGGACCACTCGGCCCGCTGGGCGGGGTCGTCCCGCGTCTGCTGCCCGTTCTTGCTCGCGCCGGCGACTTTGGGGGTCGCGAGGGCGCTTCTGGTTGGGCATCGGCAGGCAGGCGGCGCCGCGGGCCTGATCCGCAGCTGTTATCCCGCCGTCACGAAGGCTGCGATGTCCCGCCTGATCCCGCTGTTCTGGCCGTACTCGCCGTCCACCCGCCCAAGCCCCGCAGCCATTGACTTGCGCGTTGTTCTTCGCCACCGATTGGCCCGCGAATTTGTCGCCGGTGGCGGACTGGCGGGACGTTGTCAGGTAGTAGAGCGTCTTGGTCCAACCGGTCAGCGCGAGTTGCTCAGCGGGCAGTCCGTCTCGGCGCTCGCGGGTCTCGGCGTCGGAGAACCTCAGCCAGCCGGCCAGTTCGGACCGCGCCGCCGGGTCACCGGCTTGCGCTTCGAACGCCTCCTTGGTTTCCCGCGCCAAGTGGTCGAACTCGGATGTGCCGCGCGGCCACCAGGCCAACTCCACGCCGGCCCCGGACCGGCCCAGCGCTCCGGGCCGGGCCAACCGCTCCCAGTCGTCAACCGTCAAGGCGGCGCCGTTCATCGGCCGCTTCTCGGCGTGGCGGGTGGCCATCGCCGCCAGGTCCGCCGGGGCGGCCGCGTGGGCCGAGCCGCTGTGCGCGACGGCGACCGGCAGCGCGTCATCGTCCAATGTCACTGTCGTCTCCAGGCCGTGCGCCGCCAGCGCCCGGACGAAGTTCTCCGCGAACGCGCCCAGCGATATGACCGGCCACTCGCCGCCTCCGTCCGCGCTCGCCGCGACGTCCGGGGTCAACAGGCCGCCCCAGATCAGGGACATGCCGGCGGCCGCCAAGTCCGATGGCGTCAACGCCAGGCGCGCCTCGGCGTAGACCGCCTTGCGCTCCGCCAGGTCCGAAAGCGCCGCGATGAACGCCCACGACACCATTCCGGTGGCCTGTTCCGGCAGGTCGTCCCGCAGCGTGCCGGCCCGCTGGCCCCGCGCGATCTGCTCGGACGCCGTCGCCTCCAGCGCGTCGCCCGCCGCGATTATCCGAGCCAACAGGGCCCGGCGCCCGTTCGCCTCAGCTTCCGGCGCGGACTGCTCCAGCAGGTCGGCGTCGCCCCGTTCGAGCGTGAACGCGAGGGCGGCCCAGTCCCAGGTCGACGCGTTGAAAGGTGTTAGCCGGAGGTGTGGAACGCGGTGCGCCGGGCGGTCGATTCGCGGGCCGCCGAGGTGGACGAAGACCAGCGTCCGCCGATTAAGCCAACCAGCGTTAAGCTTGCGCAATAGCCAAACACGCTGGTGCGTTTGGGTCCGCCCGGCCCGGTGGGCGGCATCGTCCAGCGTCTGCGGAGGCGATGGGACAGCGGGCGGGGCCCCGGCGCGGAGGTCGTGGCGAAACCCTTGGCCTCGACCTCAAGAGACGCTAGAACTCCTGGTCGGCGGGTAGAAGCACGAATGCGGGGTGCTCTGTCAACGGCACGACCGAGCGGTAGTCCTGGTCCCCAGTCACAAGGAGGTTGGTCGCCACCCGGCGCCCCGCGATCACGTTCATCGCGTCAGCCACGTCCAGCGATCCGGGTTTGCGTTTCTTTCGCCGCATGCGGCCCTCGTAGCGGCGGACCAGGTCGGCCGCCTCGGCATGCTCGGCGGCCGTGATGGGCACAAGTTCGTAGAAGCCATCGGCGACAGCGTCGAGGAAGGCGTTGGCGGCCACCGCCTGGCCGCCCGACGCGAGCACGTGGTGGACCTCGGTGACGACAGCCTCGGTTATGAACACCGCCGCGGCCGACTCCAGGACCGCGCGGAAACGCCCATGGCCGGGCTCGGCGGCGTTGAGCGCCGCCACGATCCCGCTCGTGTCCGCGACGACCCTCATGCGCCGAGGTCCTCCAACAACTCGTCTGTGCGGCCCACCATGTCGGGGGCGTTGAACGCCTCCTGCATCGCTGGGCGGCGCCTCAGATGGTCGTGGATGACCTGGTCCACTCCGTCGCGCAACAACTCGGCCAAAGGCTTGCCTGTCAACTTGGACACCTCGTCCAACGCCGCCTTCTGCTCCTCCTCCAGATACACACTCGTCTTGACCACACACCCAGCATGCCCTATACGCCGCCCTATAACAACCGAGAGACCTTCGAGTACGTGTTGTCGATGCCGATCAGACTGAAGGAGCGGCAGCAGCCCAAGTACCGTATGGTCTATGCGACCAACCACGCAGCAGGCTGCATCCTGATGGCGGACAACATGATGAAGCGCCCGGACAACCTGGCCATCCACATTGAGGCCTTTAGCCAGGGCACGCTGTTTGATGATGACGTTGAGGGCGAGATCACCGACCCCCCGCGGAATTCAGCAGGATCACCGTCCCGCTGCGGAATTCAGCACAATCACCGTCCCCTTGCGTATGGGCGGAGGCGGGAGGGGGTTATTGGGACCAGGCTTTGAAGCGGCGCAGGCGCAGGGAGTTGGAGACCACGAAGGCTGAGCTGATAGCCATGGCGCCGCCAGCGATCAGGGGGCCGAGCAGGCCGAATGCGGCCAGGGGCACGGCTGCCGTGTTGTAGGCGAAGGCCCAGAACAGGTTCGACTTGATGATCCGCAGGGTCGCGGCCGACAGCCGGATCGCGTCTGGCACGGTCCGGGGATCGCCGCGCACCAGAGTCAGATCGCTGGCCTCGATCGCCGCGTCGGTGCCGGTGCCCATGGCCATGCCCAGGTTGGCGGTGGCCAACGCGGCGGCGTCGTTGATCCCGTCGCCGACCATGGCGACAACGGCGCCCTCGGCCTGCAAGCCCTTGATGACCTCGACCTTCTCGCCCGGAAGCACGCCCGCGATCACCCGTTCGATGCCGACCGCCGCGCCGATCGCCTCCGCCGCCCGCCGATTGTCGCCGGTCAGGAGCACCGGAGTGAGCCGCAGGCGCTTCAACTCCGCCACCGCCGCCGCCGCAGTCGGCTTGGGCGAATCCGCCACCGCGACGATGCCGCGCACTCGACCGTCCCAGCCCACAGCCGTCACGGTCTGGCCCAGATCTTCCGCTTGCCCGATGCCGTCCGCCAAGGCATCGCTCAGCACCAGCCCTTCGCCGCGCACCCAGTCGGGCTTGCCCGCGAAAACCGTGGTCCCGTCGACGCTTCCGCGCACACCCCGGCCAGGCACGGCGGCGAAATCAGTCACCACAGCGGGCTGCGCCCCAGCCCGCAGGAGGGCGGCGACGCCCTCGTCGACAGCCCCGGCCCGCGCGAGGGCGCTGGCGCCCGGCTCAACGGCCCCGGCCACCGACGGCGACAAGGCGCCTGGCTCCGACACAGCGACAACCGCATCCCCGGCCTCGGCCTGGTCGGCCACGTATTGGGTGATGGCCACGGCCACCGGGTGTTCGGAGAATGATTCGACGGCGCCGACGAAGCGCTCGAACCGGGCCGCGTCCTGGCCCTCTGCCAGGATCACGCCGGCCACGGTCATACGGCCGGTGGTGACGGTGCCGGTCTTGTCCAGGACCACCGTGTCGACGCGGCGGACCGCCTCTAGCACCTCCGGGCCCTTGATCAGGATGCCCAGTTGGGCGCCACGCCCGGTGCCGACCAGCAACGCGGTCGGGGTGGCCAGGCCCAGCGCGCAGGGGCAGGCGATGATCAGCACCGCCACGGCGGCCGTGAAGGCGCGCGTCGGCTGGCCGGTGGCGATCAGCCAGGACGCCAACGTGACCAGCGAAATCGTCACCACGATGGGGACGAACACCCCGGAGACGCGGTCTGCCAGGCGCTGGACCTGCGCTTTGCCGCTCTGGGCGTTCGAGACCAGGCGGGCGATCTGAGCCAGAGCGGTGTCTGAGCCGACGCGCGTCGCCTCCACCACCAGGCGTCCCTCGACCGCGATGGTGGCGCCGGCGACCGTGTCGCCGGCAACCACCTCGACCGGGACCGATTCGCCGGTCAGCAGCGACGCGTCGACGGCGCTGGCGCCGTCGCGGACCACGCCGTCGGTGGCGATCTTCTCGCCCGGGCGGACCACGAACAGGTCTCCCACCTGCAGGCGCTCCACCGGAACCGACAGCTCTGGGCCGTCCAGTCCCTCCGGCAGCAAAGACACCGTCTTGGCGCCCAAGTCCAGCAGCGCCCTCAAGGCGGCGCCGGAGCGGCGCTTGGCACGGGCCTCGAAATAGCGTCCGGCCAGGATGAACACCGTCACCGCGGCGGCCACTTCAAGGTAGATTTCGGCCCGGTCGCCGCCCACCAAGGTGAACTCCATGCGCATGCCGGGCATGCCGGCGCCGCCCAGGAACAGCGCCCAAAGCGACCACAGGAAGGCGGCGGTGACTCCCAACGAAATCAAGGTGTCCATGGTGGCGGCGCCGTGGCGCAGGTTGATCCAGGCCGCGCGGTGGAAGGGATAGGCGCCCCAGACCGCGACCGGCGCCGCCAAAGTCAACGACGCCCACTGCCAGTAGGTGAACTGGAACGGCGGCACCATCGCCAACAACAGAACCGGCACGGTCAGCACCAAGCAGATGATCAACCGCTGGCGCAGCCGCGCGGTCGGATCGGCTTCGGCCGGCTCGACGCCTTCCGCTTCGAACTGAGCATCCGCCTCGGCGGCGGCATCGCTGCCAGCGCCGCCCGGTCGCCCAGCCGGCTCGACTTGTTTGGCGCCGTAGCCGGCGGCCTCGACCGCTTTGATCAGATCGGCGGCGGTGACCTCGCCAGTCACTTCGACGGCGGCGGTCTCCAGAGCCAGGTTGACACTGGCTTGGACGCCTTCGATCCGGTTGAGCTTCTTCTCGATCCGGGCGGCGCAGGCGGCGCAGGTCATCCCCGTCAGCGCCAGATCGACCACGCGCGGCTCAGCATCCGTCAACGTCATACGGTCCAACATAAGGCCCCGCCTTTCAGGCGCCCCCCGGATTCGGTCAAGGTTCGATCAAGGTGACGACCGCAGACGGGGCTGGGACGTGAGCAGACGGCATCGTCCAACTAATGCGGTTGCCCGATGCCGTCCAACAGGTCTTGGAACCAAGGCTTCTTCACGTCGAAGGGTTTGCCGCCCTTGACGCGGTCGAACTCGATCGGTCGCAGAATGTCCTTGTTGCCCTCGTCGTGGCCGATCACACCGGACACGCCGTCCAGGGCCGAATCGACGGCCAAGTCGACCATTGAGCGGATCAGCAGCAGATCGCGCTCATTGGCGCGAGCCGAGCGGGAGAAATAGCCCGACTTCTGGACCATGGTCTTGAGCGCGCCCATCCGTTCGGCGAACTCGCGGGCATACCAACCGCCGGGGTTGATGGTGTCCAGCTTGACGTGCCCGAACGGGTCGCGCGGGACGTCCTGGCCGGAGACCTCCATCTCATGGACAATGGTCTCCACGCCGGCGCCCTCGGACAGGAAGACGTTGACATTGCCGATCCGGTCCATGATGCCGCGCAGGCGCTGCGATTCGGCGTCCAGGTCCAGCTCCAACTCGGGGATGTAAACCCCGTGGATGTCCCAGCGCTCCTTGGTCAAGCCCAGGGCGGGGTTCCAATCCTGCTCCCCCAGCCAGCGGCGGTACTCGGTGGCGGCCGCGGCCGTCAGCCAGCCGCAACCCCGGCCCATCACCTCGTGGACGATCAGCATGCGCGGATTCGAGCGGTGCTCGCCAATGATGTTCTGGGCGAACAGCGAGGCCTGCTCGGCCGCGGTCCAGGCGCCGAGCGACTGCTTGATCGGCACCACGTCGTTGTCGATGGTCTTGGGCAGGCCCACCACGGTCAGGCCGTAGCCGTGATCACGCAGGTAGGCGGCCAGATCGGCGGCGGTCGTGTTGGTGTCGTCGCCGCCAATGGTGTGGAGCACGTCGACGCCGTCGGCACGCAGCCTGTCGGCGGCCGCCTCCAAGGGCTCCTGGCCCGGCTTGACCAGGCCACGGCGTTCCAAGTCGGCCGCGTTGGTCAGCTTGACCCGCGAACTGCCGATCGGGCTGCCGCCGAAGCGCTGCAGAATGCCGATCTTGGCCCGGGCCTCCTCGTTCACCAGGTAGCTGTTCCCTGTCAGGAGCCCGTAGTAACCATACTGGTAGATCAAGATTTCGGTGCTGGGCGCCAATTCGGCGTAACGCTGGATCAGTCCGCCGACGGCGGCGGACAGGCACGGTGCGAAACCGCCAGCGGTCAAGATGGCGACACGTTTGACAGTCATTGGTACTCCTACTAGTCGTTTCCTCGTGGTTTGGGTGGTTGTAATGGCTCGCGCCGCCCGCGTTGGTCCCGCGGCTCTGGGAGTTCTGGTCACTCTTGTGATGATTCTTCTGGTTCTGGTTGTTCTTCTGGTCCTGGCACTGCTGGCGCCTCTGGCGCTTCTGGCTCCTTAGGAAGCTCCGGCGGCTCCGGCGGCTCCAGGTCGGTGGGCCGCGGGCGCCCGCCCGGCGCGATCGCAGACGTCTCCGAGTCCGGCGATGGCGCGCCAGCGGCGAACCGGGCCTTCATGGTGGCCGCGTACACGTCAACGTACTCCTGGCCGGACAGCTTCATGATCTCGAACATGATCTGATCGGTGATTTCGCGCAAGACGAAGCGATCTGAGCTGAGTCCGCGATAGCGCGAGAGGTCGATCGGCTCCCCGACCACAATCCCGACCCGGACCCGCTTCTTGGGCAGCCGCTTGCCGACCGGCTGGGCCACATTGGAGCCGATCATGGCGATCGGGACAACCGGGGCGCCGGTTTCCAGAGCCAGTCTGGCGACGCCCGTCTTGCCCCGGTAGAGGCGGCCGTCCGGGGAGCGCGTCCCCTCCGGGTAGATGCCGAAGAGGTGGCCCTTGCGGAGCACCCTTTCGCCCTGTTCCAGGGCCGATGCCGCCGCCCTGCCACCAGCCCGGTCCACCGGGATCATCCCCACGCCCTTCATGAAGCCGGCGATCAGCCGGCCCTTCAGGCCCCGGCCGGTGAAATAGTCCGACTTGGCGATGTAGAAGACCCGCCTGGGGATCAGCACCGGCACAAACACTGAGTCGAACACAGCTAGATGGTTCGAGGCCAGGATGGCCGCGCCCTTGGCCGGGATGTTCTCGGCTCCGGTGATCCACGGCTGGTAGACCAGCCGCACCAGCGGCCCTAAGACCGCCCTGGTGAGCCAGTAGAACACAAGCGGTTCCCTTCTTGTCCAAGAGCGTTGACCCTTCACTCTATTAGAGGCCGGTCCCTAACCCCGCCTGCCCGGCAGGTCGGCGCCGCCTGATGGCGCCCGGCCGCGCCGCCGCAAGGCCTGCGGAAAGTGCTTCGTCAACACCTTCGCGGCGCCATCCGAGTAGAGTTCCACAGGTGGGAGGGGATAAGGGCGGCGACTGCCAAGACGATTCGAGGGCGGATTTCGACGCCCGCTGGCAAGAGCTGGCGCAAGAACTCAGTCCAGCTATACCCCCGGACCTGCAGGACTGGGCCTCGAAGCGAACCGATCAGGCGCCGAGCAGCGCCAGCCACCTGGTCTGGTCGCCAGACCTGGCCGACCACGACTTCGAAGAGGCTGACGACCTGGACGAACCAGACGCCGGCGAATATCTTGACGACGCCGATTGGTCCCGCGACCTGTCTGACCTGGCCCAGATCGAGGACTCGTTGTCTCCCGGCGACGCCCTGGCGACCTACGGACCTCGCGACTGGAGCCCTCCCGAAGTCGAAGATCACTTCGAGCCGCCCGATCCGCCGCCGGCCCTGGCCGGCGACCCGTTCATTGTGCTCGGATGGATCGGCCTGATCGGCGGCATCGCGGCCGTCTTCGCCTGGGCGATCATTGGCCCGCTGGTGCCGAACTGGCTGGGCCGCGCCGGCCTGGTGGCGATCGTGGCCGGAGCGGCCGCCCTGATCTGGAAGATGCCGCACAGCCGCGACCCCGAGGACACCGACGACGGCGCCCAGGTCTGACCTGCTGACCCCGGGGTCCCCAGGGTCAGCAGGATCAGCGCGGTCCCCAGGATCACCGGGGAAGACGGGATCAGCGCAGGGCACGATTGATGGCGCTGATGATGGCTTTGAGAGAAGCCGTGGTGATGGACGGGTCGATCCCGACACCCCACAAGGTCTGGCCCTCGACCTCGCATTCGACGTAGGCCGCGGCCGCGGCGTCGCCGCCGCCGGACAGCGCGTGTTCGGAATAGTCCAGCACCGCCACATCGACCCCGAACTGATTCAAAGCGGCGATGAAAGCGTCGATCGGGCCGTTGCCGGTGCCTGAGAGCGTCAGTCTCCCGTCGGCATCGCGCAATTCGACCTGAATCGACTCGACACCGGAAAGCGGCGCCGAATCGGTGCGTGTGGACAGCAACTCGAAGCGTCCCCAACGCTCCAAACCGTTGTGCCCGTTGGACGGCAGGTATTCGTCTTCGAAAGCGTGCCACAGATCGTCGGCGGTCATCTCCTGGCCGGTGGCGTCGGTTTGGGCCTGGACCACCCGGGAGAACTCGACCTGGAGGCGGCGCGGCAGATCCAGGTGGCCCTCCGACTTGATCAGGTAAGACACGCCGCCCTTGCCGGACTGCGAATTGACGCGGATGACCGCCTCATAGGTCCGCCCGACATCGCGGGGGTCCACCGGCAGGTACGGAACCTGCCAGGTCATGGAGCGTTCGTCCAGGCCCTGGGCCTGGGCGGTGGCCTCGCGCTGATCCAGGCCCTTCTTGATGGCGTCCTGGTGAGACCCGGAAAAGGCCGTGTAAACCAGGTCGCCCCCATAGGGCCGGCGCGGATCGACTTCCATGCGGGTGCACCGCTCCACCGTCCGGCGGATGTGGTCGATGTCGGAGAAGTCGATCATCGGGTCGATCCCCTGGGTGAACAAGTTCATCCCCAGCGTCACCAAATCCACGTTCCCGGTGCGCTCGCCCTGGCCGAACAAGCAGCCCTCGACCCTGTCGGCGCCGGCCATGACCGCTAGTTCGGCGGCCGCCACCGCGCAGCCGCGGTCATTGTGGGGATGAACCGACAGGGCGATCGAATCGCGCCGCGACAGGTTCCGGCTCATCCACTCGATCTGGTCGGCGTAAACATTGGGCGTGGCCCGTTCGACCGTGGCCGGCAAGTTGAGCACGATCTCGCGGTCCGGCTCGGGTTGCCAGACATCCATGACCGCCTCGCAGATCTCCAAGGCGAAGTCCAACTCGGTGTCGATGAAGATCTCGGGGCTGTATTCGTAGCCGAAGCGGACGTCATCGGACAAATACTTGGCCGCGAAATCGAGCACGTCGCGGGTGCCGTCCACCGCCAGGGCCACCGTCTGGGCTTTGTCGTTGCGGAAGACGACCTGGCGGAAGACCGGGGCGGTGGCGTTGTACAGGTGCACGGTGGCGCGCGGATAGCCGATGATCGACTGGACCGTCCGGTCGATCAGATCGGTGCGGGCCTGGGTCAGCACCGAGCAGGTGACGTCCTCGGGGATGGCCTCTTCTTCGATGAGCGAGCGGACGAAGTCGAAATCGGTTTGGGAAGCGGACGGGAAACCGATCTCGATCTCCTTGTAGCCCATGGCGACCAGCAGGTCGAACATGGCGCGCTTGCGTTTTGGGTCCATCGGCTCGATGAGGGCCTGGTTGCCGTCACGCAGATCGGTGCTGAGCCAACGAGGGGCTTTGGTGATCCGCTTCGACGGCCAGGTGCGGTCCGGCAGGTCGACTCCGGTGAAGGGGACGTACTTATGGAACGGCATGCCCGAAGGTTTTTGTAGATTCATGGCTTGTTCTTTCGCGACTTGGGTGATTCGACTGGTACCGGCCGGGCATCGCGATCTCACCGCGGCAGGGAGCCGGCCTTGATCAGGCCCTGTCGCGGCTGAGAAGCAGCAGGTTGCGAACGCACATGACCCGCCTACCCTAACCCGCCCGGCCCCGATTCCCCAAAACGCCGTGCCGGCGGCCGTGCCGGCGGCCGCGCCGGAGGTGGCGCTGGCGGTGGCGCTGGCGGTCTCCGGAGCGGGGCGTTTGTCTTAGTCAACAGGCGCCTGGTCGGCGGCGCGCTGGCGGAAGGCGCCCCAGCGGGCGGCCACGCGCAACCAGATGCCGGCGCCAGTCAGGGCCGCCAGCAAGGCCAAGGGCTTGGTTGGCTCGGCCGCGCCAGCCCGGTTCCGCCCCGACCACGCCCTAACCGCGCCCGATGCCGCCGCCAGGCCCGCCAGCACCGTGGCCAGACCGAGCCCTTGGACCAGGCGGTGACCCCAGCGGACCGCGCCCGGCGCGGTCCGGTAGGCGGCGGCAAGCCGGAACAAGAACCCCAGGTAACCGGCCTGAGCCAATAAGGTCGCGAGCGCCCCCGCGGCCAAGCAGGCGAGCGACCCCGGGCGGTGCGCCCGGCGGGTGCCCAGTCCTGCCTTGGGCCGACGCTTGGGCTGGCAGCCGCCGCGTTCTGGCCCGCGTCGGCGCTTGGCCGCCAGCGCTGCCACCACCAAAGCCGCCAAGCCGCCCAGCAGGGCGTAGCCGTCGCGGCTGATCGGCCCGGTCGGCGCCGGCGGCACGGCCGCGAACAACTGGACCGGCGGACTGCCGGCCACGCCCGGTCCCGGCCCGGCCAGCCCGGGCCGGCCCAGATCAGGGGCACTGGCGGCATCGCGCTCATCGGCGAGCGGCTGAGCTGGGGCCGCGCGGCCAGGCTCCGCGTCCGGTTCCATGTCGGCATCCACGCCCAAATCCGCCGGGTCGGCGGGTTTGGGCGCTCTGCCGGCCGTGCCCGCGAAGTCCGCTCCCGCTTCGCTCGCGCCCGGGCCGGGCGCGAGGGCCAGGCACAGGACCCAGGCGGCCAGATCGTTCAAGAAGGTGGCCGAGACGTGGTGGTCCTGCCCGCGCCTGAGTCCGTGGTCGGCATCGGCGTAGTAACGGACCGCCACCGGTCCCCCGGTGGTTTGCCTGACCCAATGCGCGCCCTGGACCACCGGCATGGAGATGTCGGCCGCCCCATAGGCCATGAAGATGGGGCAGTTGAGCCGTTCCAAATAAGGGGTCGCGTCGAAGTCGAGGTACTCGAACCAATCCCAGGGCTGGTCCGCGCCGCACAGCCGCACACCGGCGTCGAACGCCGAGGCGGGCGCGTCGACCGAGGTCAAATAGGTGCCAACGGCATAAAGCCCCTGTTCGCGCGGGGTCACCACGGGCGCCGAAACCAGCGCCATGAAATCCGCCCCGCCTCGCGCGGCCGCCCCCGGCCCGGGCCGGTCCGGCGTCCCTGTGGCCGTTCCGGCTGGCCGCTCCGGGGAGGGCCGCGCATCGGCAACTGCCGGTTGCCCGGCGCCACCTGGGATCTCGGCGATCCCGCGCTGGCCGCCGTTGACGGCCGCCCACGGCGCCACCCAGGCGCCCTCCGATTCGGCGTAATAGCCCAGGCGTCCGGGGGCCAGCCAGTCCTGGCCCCGCACCCAATCGGCCAGGTCGGCGTACTGGCGGGCCATGTGGGCGTAGTCACGCCGGAGAGTCGAATAGGTGGCCAGGTCCTTATCCGCGACCACCGCGATCACCCCTCGGCGGGCCAGAACCGCGCAGTGCTCGTCGAAGGCGGTGTGGTTGCCGGTGCCGGCGCCGTGGCAGAACACCAGCGCCGGGAACCGGCCCGGCGCAACCGGCCGGGCCACCTGGACCACGGTTGACACGCCATCCAACATCAGGCGTCGCAACTCGCGCCGGACGGTGAAATCGGCCGGCTCGGGCGCGCCATCGAAACCGGTCTCGACTCGATCCGGGCTGATCTGCCCGGTCGGCTGCGGATTCCAGCGCTCGCGAGCGGCCAACAAGCGGTCGCCCCAGCGCCGCACGCTGTCGAACCGGGCCGCCCAGAACCGGGGTGCCGGAGACCAAGCCGCCTTGAACTCGCCCGCAGTGGGCCGAGCCGTCGTGGATCCGGCCGTCTTGGGCCGAGTCGCCGCAGACCCGGCCGCGTCAGACCAGGCCGCCGTGGGCCGGACCGGTTTGGCGTCAGCCATCAAAAGCCCAGCCTTCGCAGCGCCTTGGGGTCGCGCTGCCATTCCTTGGCCACCTTGACCTGGATTTCCAGGAACACCTTCCGCCCCACCAGCGCCTCGATCTGGGGCCGCGCCTGCGAGCCAATAGTCTTCAACCCGGCGCCTCGCCGCCCGATCACAATCCCCTTCTGCGAGTCCCGCTCAACGAAGAGCGACACATGGATTTTGGGCAGCTCCAATTCGTCCACCACCACCGCCACCGAATGCGGCAACTCGTCGCGGACCTGTTCCAGGGCGGCCTCCCGGACCAGTTCGGCGATCCGGATCTCGAGCGGAGTGTCAGTCGGGGCGCCATCCGGATACCAGCGCGGCCCCGGCGGCATGGCCGCCCCCAACACCGCGCTCAACTCCGCCACGCCCGGCCCGCCCGGCCCCGCCGCCGCTGCCACCGGCACCAAAGCCCGCCAATCCGCCAGAGTGTCGACTTCAACCAGCTTCGCCGCCAAGGCCGGGCGCGCCACCTTGTCGATCTTGGTCACCGCCGCCACTCGCACCACCCGTTCTGGCAGCGCCGCCAGCAAGAACCGGTCCCCCGGCCCGACCGGCTGATCGGCCGGCAGGCACACCACCGCCACATCGACATCCGCCAGCGCCTCCCGCACCAGGTCATTCAGCCGCTGACCAAGCAGCGTGCGGGGACGGTGCAACCCCGGCGTGTCGACCAACACCACCTGATAGCCGTCCCGGTCGATGATGCCCCTGATCTGGCGGCGGGTAGTCTCCGGCCGGCTCGATGTGATCGCCACCTTCTCCCCGACCAGAGCGTTCGTCAGCGTCGACTTGCCCACATTGGGCCGTCCCACCACCGCCACAAACCCAGACCGGAACCCGGCCTCACTCCTCATCTTCCGGCACCGGCCTCTCGAATCGTCTGACCAGGACAGTCGCGACCTGCTTGCGCCGCCCCTCGATGCGTTCAGCCGTCAACACCAGTCCTTGGACCTCAGCCTGCGACCCGGAGATGGGCACCCGGCCGAGCGCTTTGGCGAGCAGACCGCCAACGGTGTCGACGTCATCGTCGTCAATCTCCAAGTCGAAGGCCTCCCCCAACCGGTCCAACTCGAAACGGGCCGGCACGCGATAGACGCCGTCCCCCAACGCCTCCATCTCCAACGGGTCCGGATCGTGTTCGTCGGTCAACTCGCCGACGATCTCCTCCAACAAATCCTCCATCGTGACCAACCCGGCCACGCCTCCGTATTCATCCACCACCAGGGCCAAATGCGTGCCCAACGACTGCAGTTCGCGCATCACGTCATCGGCCGGTTTGGACTCCGGAACGAACACCGCGGGGCGCATGACGGTGCTGATCGGCTCCTCGGCGGCATCGGGCCGGGCCTGCAAAACCAAAGCCGTGTCCTTCAGATAGGCGACCCCGAACACCTCGTCCAACCCATCCGGGCCGATCACGGGGACGCGCGAATGCCCGGAGCGCAGAAACAGGGCCATCGCCTTGCGCAGCGACTTGGTCGCCTCCAACGCGACCACATCGGTGCGCGGCACCATCACCTCGCGCGCCAGCGTCTGGCCCAACTCCACCACCGATGAGAGCATCTCGCGGTCCTCAGCGGCGATCGCGTCCGTCGTGGAGACATGTTCCACCAGGTCAGCCAGCTCCTCCGGGGACAGGAGCATGCCTGAAGGCGCCAAGCGCCGCAACAACGGCCGGATCGGCGCCCCCAGGACATGGAACAACGCCAGCCAGGGTCCGGCCCATCGGAGCGTCAGCACCGGTTCGGCCGAGGCCCTGGCCCGCGGCCGGATGACCGCCACGGCCACCGCCGCCACCGCCGCCGCGGCCACCGCGACACCAAGCGCCCGCCAGCCCGCGCCGACCCAGCTCACCGCCCATAGGGCCATCGAAATGCCGGCGAACAACTGGAACAGCACGCGGGCGAATGACGAAGACGGCACCACCGTCTCGGCCGAATCCAACAGCTTGGCGATGCGCCGGCGCTGCCGGGCGGGCAGCTCCGCCAGATCGCTGTCACTGGCCAGCGACAAACGTTGCAGAGCCGCCTCGCCGGCGGCGGTCAACATCGACAAAGACATTCCGACCACCGCGCCACATACCAGAGCCCACCAGGGAATCGTGCCCACGCGCTACCTCGAGGCGATGAAGGCGAGGACCAGCTTGCGCTGCAGGCCGAACATGGCCTCACGTTCATTTGGTTCGGCGTGATCAAACCCGAGCAGATGCAAAATGCCATGCGTGGCCAGGACCAGCAGCTCGTCCTCCAAGCTCTGGCCCATCTCGCGAGCCTGTTCGGCCGCCACATCCGGGCAGACCACCACGTCCCCCAGAATGCCGGGCCGGCCCGGCTCATCCTCGCTGCCGGGGCGCAACTCATCCATCGGGAAACTCATGACGTCGGTGGGGCCGGGCTCGTCCAGGAAGCGTTCATGCAGCTCAGCTATGGTGTTCGGGTCGACGAAAGAGATCACCAGCTCGGCTTGGGGATGGACGTTGAGACTGTCCAGGACAAACCGTCCCAACTGCGCGAATTCGAGTTCGTCGATCTTGGTGGTGGTCTCGTTGAGGACCTCTACGCTCATCGGTCCCGTCCCGACTGGTTCCATTCGGCCCTGCCGCCGGCGCTGTCCTCGGTCCTGTCGCGGCTCCTGCCGCTTGCCCTTTCGCCTGCCCGGCCGCTTGCCCTTTCGCCTGCCCAGCCGCTCGCCCTGCCGCCGGCGGCGCTGGCGCGCTCGCGGCGACGGGCCTCATCCCAGGCGCCCCAAGCGTCGATGATCTCGGAGACGATCCGGTGCCGGACCACATCGCGGCTGGTCAGCTCGCAAAAAGCGAGACCGTCCAGGCCTTCCAAGATGTCCCGCACCACCCGCAAACCGGAATGCTGGCCCGAGGGCAGGTCGGTCTGAGTGATGTCCCCCGTGACCACCATCTTCGAACTGAAGCCCAGGCGGGTCAGGAACATCTTCATCTGCTCCGCGGTGGTGTTCTGGGCTTCGTCCAAAATGATGAAGGCGTCGTTGAGGGTGCGCCCCCGCATATAGGCCAAAGGGGCGACTTCGATGGTGCCCGCGTCCATCAGCTTGGGGATGTGGTCGGGGTCCATCATGTCTTGGAGGGCGTCATACAGGGGACGCAAGTAGGGGTCGATCTTCTCCCCCAAGGTGCCGGGCAGGAAGCCCAGGCGTTCGCCCGCCTCGACTGCGGGCCGTGTCAACACGATCCGATTGACCTGCTTCGATTGCAGGGCTTGGACCGCTTTGGCCATGGCCAGATAGGTCTTGCCGGTCCCGGCCGGGCCGATCGCGAAAACCACGGTGGCGGCATCGATCATGTCGACGTAGCGTTTCTGACCCAAGGTCTTGGGCCGCACGGTCCGGCCCCGGGCCGACAAAATGGATTTGGTCAGGGCAGCGCTGGGGCTCTCGGCCTTCCCGCCCGCCGACACATCGGCCAGCATGGCCGCGATCCGGCGGACATCGTCCGGGCCGATCTCGCCACCGCGCCCTATGATCACCAGCAGTTCGCCGATCAGCGTCTGGGCGGCATCGGCGTCCGGCCCGTCCCCTCTGACCGTGATGACGTCGCCGCGGACGTGGACGTCTGCCGCGGGCGCGGCCTGTTCAATCGCTCTCAGGTTCGCGTCCGCCCGGCCCACCAGGGCCATCATCACGCTCTGGTCCGCCACCCGGATGGTTCGCAGGGCCGCGTTGGGATCTGGCATCAGGCCGGCGACCACCCGAGCTTGGTCCCGCCCAGGACATGGCCGTGGACATGGAAAACGCTTTGACCGGCCATCGGCCCCGAATTGAAGATCAGGCGGTATTCGCCGTCCGCCTCATCGAGGGCGACCTCCTGGGCCAAGCCCACCAGGTCGGCCAGCGCTTCCGGATCGGCCCCGGCCAGGGCGGCCACATCGGCGTAGTGTTCGCGCGGGATGACCAGGACGTGCAGGGGGGCCTGCGGATTGATGTCGCGGAAGGCGATCGCGTGCTCGTTTTGACCCACGATCTCGGTTTCCAGGGTGCCGTCCACAAACTGACAGAACAAGCAATCCGCGGGCAATGACATGCCACTACTCTACCGATCCCGGCGTCGCGTCGACGTTGGGCGCCCTCCCGCGCATGGGGCGTGGGGCCGTTGCCATTGCCCTTGGCCGCCCGGCGTCGTTTGGCTTTGAACGCCCGGCCGCGCTCCCGCCTCGGGATCCCGCCGTCGTTGCCCGATGCCGTCCGGCGTCCGTTCAGTCCTCGAGCGGCGACACCACGACCTGGGCGGTGCCCAGATCCACCATTTCGCCGACACGGGTGTCTGACTCTCCGAACTCGCGCCTGCAGGTGAAAGTGCCACCGGCCATGATCCCGTCGAAGGTCAGCTCCAAGACCTCCAGCTCACCGTCAGAGCTAATGTCAGCGACAACCTTGCCGTCGATGATGTCGAACCTCGTGGCGTCCGTGTGGGTTGTCCAACCGAGGCCGTATTCGCGCCTCAACACGCCGCCTTCCAACCGTGTGGACACGTGATGCAGCGTTTTCCCATCTGCCGAGAGAACGAACCCGACTTCCGCTTGAACCTCGCCGTCCAGCGTCACGGAACCGCGGTATGGAGTCTCGCCATCGTCAAGGCTGACCCGCGACCCGTTCCGCACCAGGGCGATCCGGTCACCGCCGTTGAGCGCCCAAATCCCGGCCACGCCCCCGCCCAACACAATCACCGCAATCGCGATGATCGCCGCCAGCCGCCCGCGTTTCATAGCCGCCTTCGGCGGCGAATACAGCGCGGGCGGTCCCGTCCAAGGCGCCTGCCCGCCGGGCCCGCGTAGAGGGGCCTGGGCCATCCCCGGCCAGAACGCATGCGGCGGCGCGACAGAACCGGGCGGCATCGGCCCAGAACCGGCCGACCGGGACTGCGGCGAACTCGGTATTTCAGGCCCAGACCGGGCCGCCGGCACCCAGGGGGACTGCAGTTCTGGGGGAAGGTGCAGCGAGCTAGACGTGCCCCCCGCCTCGCCGGCTGCTGCCACGCCCTGTTCTCCCAGCCAGGCCACCAACTCCGGATAGGCCGAAGGATGTGTCACCAGCCGCTCCCACAGCTCAGGCCACAGGTCGGCGATGGTCGCCAGATCGTCAGGCGCCAGGGCCGGATCGTCTAAAGCCGCGCTGGCCTGGTCGAAATCGCTCCAGTCCGCCATGGTCTCAATTCCCCTCGCCGGTGATTCCCGCTTTGCGATGGTCGCTCTGCGGGCCAGACATCGCCCGGGCCGACGCGCCAAACGCGACGGCGCCTTCGACCACCAATCCTAGGCCGATCCAACTATCAGAGCCCAAGCCGAGTCCCGCGCTGGGGTCCGATCACCGTCCCCGTGCGGAATTCCGCAGGATCACCGTCCCCTTGCGGAATTCCGCAGGGTCACCGTCCCCTTGCGTGGGGGATGGTTAGGGCCAGCGGGCTAGGAGGTGGCTGGACACGGCTAGGGCGGCCGGGCCGGCCAGGCCGGCACGCAGCACTTCTGGGCCCAGGCGCGCCTGGACGCAGCCGGCTTTGGCGAAGGCCGCCAATTCGGCGCTGGAGATGCCGCCCTCCGGGCCGGTTATGAGGTAGACGGCGGCGGCGGCGCTGTCGGGGCGGCGCAGTCCGGCCAGCGCGCCAGCCAAGCCCGCCCCGGCGTCCTCGTGGAGCACCACGCCGATTGATCCGGCCGCGATCGCCTGGGACAGCAAGCCTGCCAGGGCCGCCGAATCGGCGGGGCGGAGCACCTCGGGGACCCAGGGGCGGCGAGCCACCTTGGCCTCCGCGCGGGCCAGACTCAACCAGCGTTCGGCGCCCTGCGCCGCCTTGGCGCTCAGGGCGGCGGGGGGGTCGAGCCAGCGGGCGACTGAGCGGGCGGCTTGCCAGGGGATGATGGCGTCCACGCCCAGGGCTGTGGCGGCGGCCACGGCGGCCTCGTCGCGGCGCTGTTTGGTCAGGGCCTGGACCAGGATCAGGCGGGGCGTTCGCAGGGGCACGTCCTCGATGGCGTCGATCAGGACGCTCAGAGCTGGCGCGGCGCCGGGGACAACGTCCAGGACGGTGGTGTGGGCGAGCCGGCCGGCGGCATCGGACAACAACGCCGACTCGCCGACCCGTAAACGTTTGACGGCCACGGCGTGATGGGCCTCCGGGCCCGTCAAAGTAAAAGTGTGGCCGGGGCGGGCCTGGGCCAGTTCGGCCGGCGGCGCCCAGAACAGCGGGGCGGTCACTTGCCCGTCAGCTTGTCCTTGAGACGCGAGAACACCCCTCCGGTCGAGGCGAAGCGAGCTTCAGGGCGTTCCTCGTGCCGCTCCAAAGCCAGACGACGGAGCAGTTCGCGCTGAGAATCGTCGAGGCCGGTCGGAACCTGGACATCCAGTTCGACCCGCAGGTCGCCGCGGGTGCGCTGGTTCAAACGGCCGGCGCCCAGGCCCTCCAGGGTGATGACCGTCCCGGGCTGCGAACCAGGTTTGACGTCCACCTCACGGGGGCCGTCCAGCGTCTCGATCACGATCGCGGCGCCAAGCGCGGCCGCGGTCATGGGGATCGGCAAGGTGGCGAGCAGGTTGTCGCCGTCGCGGATGAAGTCGGGATGGCGCTTGACCCTGAACTCGATATACAAGTCCGCGGCCGGACCGCCGGCCGGGCCGACCTCGCCCTTGCCGACCATGCGCAACCGGTTGCCGGTGTCCACACCAGCGGGAACATTGACCTCGACAGCGGCCTGGCCCCGGACCCGGCCCTGGCCCGAGCACTCCGGGCAGGGGCTGGCGATGATGGTGCCGAAACCCTGGCATTGACGGCAGGGATCCATCGTCCGGACGGTGCCGAGCAGCGAACGGACCAGGCGTTCGCGCACGCCCCGGCCCTGGCAGGCCGAACAGCGCGTTGGCGCCGTGCCCGGCGCGCAGCAACTGCCCTGGCAACTGGCGCAGGTCAGATGGGTCGAATAGGACACTTCGTGGACGCCGCCAAAAACCGCCTCATCAAGCTCCACGGTCAAGCGTTCAAGCTGGTCACGGCCGCGCGAAGCCCGCGTGAGGGGACCTGATTGACCCGCCGCGCCGCCTGCGGCGGCGGAGAACATGGCTTCGAAAATGTCCCCGAACCCGGCGAAAGAGCCGGAGAAGCCGAACGGCCCCGCGCCCTGGGCGCCGCCCTGGCCACCGCCGGGGGCCAGCGGATCCACGCCGAGATCGTACATTTCGCGCTTCTTGGGGTCTGACAGAACCTCGTAAGCGGCGTTGATCCGCTTGAACTCCTCTTCCGCCTGCGGGGTGTGCCCAACGATGTCAGGGTGATGGTTTCGGCTGGCTTTACGGTACGCCAGCTTGACCTCTTCCGGCGAGGCGCCCTTGGCGACCCCAAGGATGGCGTAGTAGTCGTTCATTATCCAGTTCAGTCCCGTCTTCCGTCCCTCTTCAACCTGCGCCGGCTCTCCCCGCCGGCGAATCTCGGTCCCGTTCGGCCGCGCTAGGCGGCCAGTATGCGTGAAAGGTATAAGGCAATTGCGCGGACCACCGCGATCGAGCCAGGGTAGTCCATTCGGGTGGGGCCCAGCACCCCTAGATTAGCGACTGTCCGGCCCGGCCCGTATCCTGCCGCCACCAAGGAGGTCTCCTCCAGGCCCGCCTGGGTGGTCTCATGGCCGATCCGGACCGCGATCTGACCCGAATCCGCCGACAGCTCGGTCAACAACTTCAGCAGCACCACTTGTTCCTCGATCGCCTCCAGCACCGGCATGAAGCTGGAGAAATCGGCTGAGGAGCGAGCCAGATTCGAGGTGCCGGCCAGCACGAAGCGTTCTTGATAGCCGGCCTTGGGGATTTCCTTCAGCCGCTCCACCACCGCCCGCACGGCCGGCCTGACCTCTTCGGAGAAGCCGAGCCACAGTCCGTCCAAGTCCTCGAAGGCGTCTTCCAGCGAGGGCCCGGCGGTGGCCTCGTTCAGCCGGGAGCGCAGCACCGCCGCCGTCTCCGCCCCCAGCGGCACGGGCAACTCGATGAAACGCTGCTCCACCCGGCCGGCGTCGGTGATCATGACCAGCAGACAGCGGGCCGGCGCCAATTCGACCAATTCGATGTGCCGGACCCGAGTCATCCGCAAGGACGGATACTGGATCACCGCCACCTGGTGGGTCAGCTGGGCCAGCGCGCGCACCGCCCGCGAGACGATCTGATCCAGGTCCAGCGGGCCGTCAAGCAGGGTCTGGATGGCACGTCGTTCCGCCGCCGAAAGCGGTTTGACCGTCGCCAGCTGGTCCACGAACAAGCGATAGCCGGCATCGGTCGGCACCCGTCCAGCCGAGGTGTGGGGCTGGGTGATCAGCCCGGCCTCCTCCAAGACGGCCATGTCGTTGCGAATCGTGGCCGGCGAGACGCTGAGATGATGACGTTCCACCAAGCCCCGCGATCCGACCGGCTCGCCGGTCGACACGTAGTCCTCAATGATCGCCCTGAGCACCGCCAGTCTGCGGTCATCCAGCATTGACGTCACCCACTTCCAAGTCTGCTAGCACACGGCCTTCCGGCGCGCCCCCCGCCAGCGCCGCTCCCCGGCCGGGTCTGACCGTGTTCGGGGACTTTGACGTCCGTCGCTTTGGCACGGTTGGCACTCGACCAGTCGAAGTGCCAATTCTACCCGGGCTGGCGGCGGGGCGCCTGACCGCCTCCGGGCGTGGGCCCGGCGACGAAGACTCCGGTGTCCATCAACCCGGGGACGGACCCGCGATCCGTTTAGACGTTGAAGCCGATCGCCCGCAGTTGCTCGCGGCCGTCGGCGGTGATCCGATCCGGACCCCAAGGCGGCGACCAGACCCAGTTGATCCGGGTGTCCGCCACCAGGCCCTCCAGCGCGGCCGCCGCCTGCGACTCGATCAGGCCGGTCAGCGGACACGCCGCCGAGGTCAACGTCATGTCGACCACCGCCCGCCCCTGCGGGTCGATCGTCACGCCGTAGAGCAGGCCCAAGTCCACCACGTTGATGCCCAACTCCGGGTCGATCACGTCGCGCAGGGCCTCTTCCACGTCCGCCGCGCTCGGCCAGGCCGGCGACTGCGGGCATTCGGTCGGCAACTCCCCACCAGCCTTCTCATTGCCCGATGCCGTCTGGTCGCCTTCCGTTTCCAGGCCGGCCGGGCGCTCGGCGGCGTCCTGGGCCTGGTCTCTGGTGGCCGGCGGCGGCACGAAATCACTGGAGGTGTAAGGCGATGGCGTCACGTCGATCAGATCCCTTCCGGTATGTGGGCCGGGCTGTCGTCTCCGACGACAGCCTTGGCGACGGCGTCCTTCAGAGCCATCCAGCCGAGCAGAGCGCACTTGACCCGCATGGGGTAACGCGAAACGCCCTCCAGCGAGATGGCGTCCTCTAGGAGATCGGCCTGGGCGCCGTCGATCCCCTTCCCACGCGAACGCATGAGTTCGCCGAAGGCGTCGCCAAGCTGGGCCACGTGGCTCAGAGTCTTGCCTTCGGCCAGGTCTTTCATCATCGAGGCCGAGGCCGCGGAGATAGAGCAGCCCTGCCCGTCCCAACTGATCCTGGCCACTACTGGCTCGCCCGCCGCGCCCGGGCCGGCGGGCGGGGCCAGGTGGACGCGCAACTGAACGCGGTCGCCGCAGGTCGGGTTGACCTGGAAAGACTCGCCGTCGAAGTCCTCGGCCAGGCCACGGCCGTGGGGATGGCGAGCGTGATCCATGATCAGCTCTTGGTACATCAGGTCCAGCGAACTCATCCGGCCGCCCCGAAATAGCCGCGCACCTCGCCCAGCGCGGCGACGAATCGGTCGATCTCGTCGGCCGTGTTGTACAGCGCCAGCGAGGCCCGGGTCGAGGCTTGAACGCCGAGCGCGCGGTGGATCGGCTGGGCGCAATGGTGGCCCACCCGGATCGCGATGCCCTGGGCGTCCAGGTACTGGCCGACGTCATGGGCGTGGACGCCGGCCACGTCAACCGCGACCGCGCCAAGGCGGTCTTGGGCCTCGGCCGGGCCCAAAACGCGCACGCCCTCCAAAGTGGCCAGGGCATCAAGCAGCCGCACGGTCAACTCGTGTTCGTGGGCGGCGATCCGCTCCATGCCCAGATGGGACAGGTAGCCGACGGCCGCCGCCCAGCCGATCGCCTGGGTGACCGCCTGGGTGCCGGCCTCGAAGCGGTGCGGCGGCGGCAGGAAGGTCGCATCCCGCATGGTCACGATCTCAACCATCGAGCCGCCGGTGAAGCCGGGCGGCAGCGCCTCCAGCAACTCGGCGCGTCCATAAAGCCCGCCGATGCCGTTCGGGCCGAGCATCTTGTGGGCCGAGAAGGCCGCGAAATCCACCCCCAAGGCGGGCAGATCGACCGGCTGGTGGGGAACGGTCTGGGCGGCATCGAGCACGGTGAAAGCCCCGACGCGGCGAGCGGCCGCTGTGATCGCGGCGACGTCGCTGATGGCGCCAGTGACGTTGGACGCATGCGTGAAGGCCATCACGCGGGTGCGCGGATTGATGACGCCCTCAAGATCGTCCAACCGCAGCCGGCCGTCAGCCCCCACCCTCAGCCAGGCCAGCTCCGCTCCGGTGCGAGCCGCCAACTCTTGCCAGGGGACCAGATTGGAGTGATGCTCGGCCTGGGTGACCACGATCCGGTCGCCCGGCAGGATCGCGAAGCGCCGGCCCAGGCCCTGGCCGCGCCCGGTCGAGGCGGCGCCCAGCGCGGCTGTCAACAAGTTGATCGCGCCGGTGGCGCCAGAGGTGAAGACCAGTTCACCCGCCTCGGCGCCGACAAAGGCCGCGATCGACTCGCGAGCGCCTTCGAAGGCCTCGGTCGCCTCGCTGGCCAGGGCGTGCGCGCCGCGGTGGACGGCGGCGTTGTGGTTCTCCGAGAAGTCGCGCATGGCGTCCAGCACCACCCGCGGCCGCTGCGCGGTCGCGCCGCTGTCCAGATAGACCAGCTTGGCGCCGCCGCCTTCTGGGGCGGACGGCTGGTAGAAGGCCTCCTCCGCCGGTGTGATCAGGCGCCGGCCGAGGATCGGGAAATCCGCCCGAATGGCGGCCAGTTCCTGGTCAGTCGGCGCTAAGGAAACGGTCATATCCCTCTGCCTCCAGCCGGGCGGCCAGATCCGGACCGCCTTCTTCCGCCACCCTTCCGGCCACGAACACATGAACGAAGTCCGGCGTGATGTAATCCAGTATGCGGGTGTAGTGCGTGATCAGCATCACGCCCGCGCCAGTGGCGGCCTGGGCGCGGTTGACGCCCTCAGCCACCACCCTGAGGGCATCCACATCGAGCCCGGAATCGGTCTCATCGAGGATGGCGATCTTGGGCTTCAGCAACTCCATTTGGAGGATCTCATTGCGCTTCTTCTCGCCGCCGGAGAATCCCTCGTTGACCGAACGCTCCTGGAATTCCGGGTCGAATCGCAGCGCCTCCATCGCGGCGGCGACTTCCTTGATCCACGCCCGCAACGGCGGCGCCTGCCCGGAGACAGCCGTCTTGGCGGTGCGCAGGAAGTTCGCCTCCGTCACGCCGGGGACCTCGACCGGATACTGCATGGCCAGGAACAACCCCGCCCGCGCGCGTTCGTCAACGGTCATGGCCAAGAGGTCCTGGCCGTCCAGCAGCACGCTGCCACTGGTCACCCGATACTTGGGGTGACCAGCCAAGGAATAGGCCAGCGTCGATTTGCCGGAGCCGTTCGGCCCCATGATGGCATGGGTCTGATTCGAGCCGATGGTCAGGTCCACACCCTTCAGAATCGGCTTGTCGCCCTCCGGCGTGTCGACGCTGACATGCAGATCGCGTATCTCAAGCGTGGTCATCGGCTGTTCCTCCAATCGCCGTGGGGCGCCGCGGTGGCCGCGGCCGCCCCCGCGTCACCAAGACCGCCCCGCGCTGCGGCCAGGACCGTCCCCGTTCTTGGCGGCGCCAAATGAGCGCTGCTTCCTGCTTGGCCTTGGGTCATAGGTGGATCACCACCTGGCCGTCCTCGACAAAGACCGGATAGGTCGGCACCGGCTGATCGGCCGGCAAGTTCTCCGGCTCGCCGTTGGCCAGGTCGAAACGCGAGCCGTGCCCCCAGCATTCCAGCGTGCAGCCGTCGAACTCGCCCTCCGACAACAGCACCGGACCATGCGAGCAGACATCGCCGATGGCGTACCACTCGCCGGCCTCGGTGTGCGCCACCACGATCGCAGTGGTGCCCGGCGGCCCCTGCTCCTGCGGCGGTCCGATCACGGCCGGCTCGGGGCCCAGGCGCACCTGGACCGACTTGACTTCGCCGGGTCCGACCTCCGCCGCGTCGGCGACGACAAGGGCTGTCATTGGCTCCTCCGTTGATTGTGATTGCTGCGTTGGTCCAGTTTGGAATCGACCGCCATTTTCAAAGCGTCCTTGATCTCTCCCAGCACGCCTATCTGGTCGATCAACTCGGCGAAGAAGGCGTGCACCACCAGCGAGCGGGCCAGTTCCTCCGGTATGCCCCGCGATTGGAGATAGAAGAGCTGCTCCTCGTCGAACCGTCCGGTGGCGCTGGCGTGCCCGGCGCCCAGGATCTGCCCGGTCTCGATCTCCAGGTTCGGCACCGAGTCGGCGCGGGCGCCCTTGGACAGCACCAAGTTGCGGTTCAACTCATAGGTGTCGGTGCCTTCGGCTCGGGACCTGATCAGCACGTCGCCGATCCACACCGAGCGCGCCAGCGGCCCCAACAGGGCGCCTTTGTAAGCGACGCGAGAGCGGCAGTTCGCCGCCGCGTGGTCAACGAATAGCTGGGCTTCGTGATGCTGGCCGGAATCGGTCACGTTGATGCCGAGCGCGTCCAGGCTCGCGCCTGGGCCGGCCAGCTCGAACTGCTCCGTGAGGCGGACCAGCGCTCCGCCCAAGGCCACCACAGCGTGTTTGAGGTGGGCGTCTTGAGCCAGTCTGACCCGGTGTGAGGCGGCCTGGATTGAGCCGTCAGCCCAATCGTGGACTGAGATCACGGTGATATCCGCGCCCTCTTCCAGGACGATCTCGACGCCTTGGGTCAGATGGGCCAGCCCGGTGTGCTCCAACAACACGGTCCCCCGGGCGCCCGCCTTGGCCAGGATCGCCAGATGCAGCGCCGACGGGCGCGCCGGCGTCGAGCCGTCAGAGCCGATCACACGCACCACGGTGACGCCGTCTTCGACCTTCCCGGCGTTGAGCGTGACCAAGGTGGCGCTCTCGGCCGCGGCCCAGGCCGCCGCCGCCACCCGGTCCCCCGGCGCCGGCGCCAGGCCGATGGCGGGATGATCCCGGCCGACCACCTCAACCGTGACGCCAGACCCGAGCGGACCCTGGACCTGGACCACGACCTCCGCGGCCAAGTCGTCCAGCAGCAAATCCGCCAAGTCGCGCACCGGCGTGAAACGCCACTCCTCCTCGCGGCCCGTGGGCATGGGGAAATCCGTCAGGTCGAATGACGCCAGGCGCGTGCCCCGAGATTTGGTGTCGATCCCCATTTAGCCGACCGATCCTTCCATCTGCAATTCGATCAAACGGTTCAGCTCCAAGGCATACTCCATCGGCAATTCGCGGGCGATCGGCTCGACGAACCCGCGCACGATCATGGCCATGGCTTCCGCCTCCGCCAGCCCCCGCGACATCAAGTAGAACAATTGATCCTCAGAAACCTTCGACACAGTCGCCTCATGGCCCATAGTGACGTCATCTTCACGCACATCGACATAGGGATAAGTGTCGGTGCGGGAAATGTCATCCACCAGCAGGGCGTCACAAATGACGTTGGACTTAGCCCGCTCGGCGCCGTCGTTGATTTGGACCAAACCCCGGTAGGAAGTGCGCCCGCCACCGCGAGAAATGGACTTCGAGACTATCGACGACGAGGTGTCGGGGGCATCATGGACCATCTTGGCGCCCGTGTCCTGGTGCTGTCCCTGCCCGGCGAAGGCGATCGACAGGGTCTCCCCGCGCGCGTGGGGCCCGGCCAACACGCAGGCCGGGTATTTCATCGACACCTTCGAGCCGATATTGCCGTCCACCCATTCCATGGTGCCGCCCGCTTCCACCCGGGTGCGCTTGGTCACCAAGTTGTAGACATTGGTGGACCAGTTCTGGATGGTGGTGTAGCGGACCCGGGCATTCCGCTTGACAATGATCTCCACCACCGCCGCGTGCAACGAGTCGCTCTGATAGATCGGCGCGGTGCAGCCTTCGACGTAATGAACGTAGGCGCCCTCGTCCGCGATTATGAGCGTCCGTTCGAACTGGCCCATGTTCTCGGTGTTGATGCGGAAATAGGCCTGCAACGGGATGCTCACCTGCACGCCGGGCGGCACGTAGATGAACGAGCCGCCAGACCAGACGGCGGTGTTCAGGGCGGCGAACTTGTTGTCGCCGGCCGGAACAATGGTCCCGAAATACTGCTCGAACAGTTCTGGATACTCTTTCAAACCAGTGTCGGTGTCCAGAAAAACCACGCCCTGTTTAGCGAGGTCATCGCGGATTTGATGGTAAACGACTTCGGATTCGTACTGGGCGGCCACTCCGGCCACCAGCCGCTGTTTCTCCGCTTCCGGGATGCCCAACCGGTCGTAAGTCCGCTTGATCTCTTCCGGCAGCGCGTCCCAGCTGGTGGCGGGCCGGTCGACGGGGCGGACGGAGTACTTGATGGTGTCGAAGTCGATGTCGGCCAACTCGGCGCCCCACAGCGGCAGCGGCTTCTTCTCAAACAGCTTCAGCGCTTTCAGCCGGTTCTCCAACATCCAGGCCGGCTCGTCCTTGATGCCCGAAATCTCCTTGACGACCGCAGGCGTCAAACCGCGCTTGGCGGCGCTGCCGGCCGCGTCCGAATCATGCCAACCGTATTGATAACGACCGATCGACGCGATCGCGTCGGCCTGGCTGAGCTTCTCGGTGCCGGGCGCGGTCATAGATCTCCTTTAGTTCTGCCTTTGTCCGATGCCGTGCCAGACCCAGCCAAAGCGCTCGCCTTGGGTTGGCCCCCGGCCTGGGCGGCTCCGGTCGGCGCGGTCGGCGCGGTCGGCGCGGTCGGTGCGGTCGGTATGCCGAGGGCCACCGGCACGCAGGTGGTGCAAACGTGTTCGCCCCCGGCCAGGGTAGCCAAACGTTGGACATGAACGCCCAGCAAACGCGAAATCGCTCGCGTTTCGGCTTCGCAGAACTCCGGGAAGGCCTGCGCCACTTGATGAACCGGGCAGTGGCCCTGGCACAGCTGGAGGGTCAGGCCCCTTGGACCCGGCCTGACGGTGGCTGCGAAGCCATCCTCGTTCATGGCGCCGGCGAGCGCCTCGATCCGGGCGGCCAGGTCCGAGCCAGCATTTTGGACGGTGTCCGCGTAGCGGTCTTCCAAACGTTGGGCGCGCTGTCCGGCGAAGCCGCCAATGGCCTCTCGCCCGGCCGCCTGGCCCAGGAATTCGATCGCCTCCACCGCTAGCGAAGGCGTCTCCTGTTTGAGGGCCTGATGGGCGCTGCGGGTGGCCACGAAGTAGCGGGCGGGACGGCCGCGGCCGCGCTGGCGGTTGGCCGGGCCCGGCCCGGGATGGTCCTCGATCAGCCCGGCGGCGGCCAATTCGCCCAGGTGGCGGCGGATGCCGGCGGCGGCGAGCGACAAGTCGGAGGCGATCTGACCGGCCGAGATCGGCCCGTCCGTGACGATCAGGCCGAGGATCTGCGCCCTGGTGGTGGCGTCAGAGTTGGCTGGCGGCGCGCCATCGGCCGGCGCGGCGCCGGCCGGCTCCGCGTTGGCGGGATCGCCGTTGGCGGGACCGGCGACCGACTGGGGCGCGGATGAGGGCGCGCTAGCTGCGAGATCGCTCTTCGGCGACGGACCGCTGGCGTCGCTGACGCTGCCGGGATCGGCGGCCGGCTCGGTCATCATCCGCCTCCCACTTCCGCGCCTAATGCGCAACACTTGTGTATCCAAAAACTCCCCCGATGCTAGTCGCAATCCGGCCGAAATGCGAACTCTCAGGTGGGACAACCCGCCACCTGAGAGGGGCCGCGCCCGCCTCCGAGCGCAACCATGATAGGCCCGGCCCAACGGCGTTCAGACCGGCGTCCTGGCGCCAGGGGACATCCGCTAGCGCGCTCGGCGGTAGCCGCCGCCCGCCAGCACAATGATCAAAGCGCCGGCCAGCACGGCCACCTGGACCGAGATCATGTCGCGCTGATTCTCGCCCACCAATGACATCACCGCCATCACCGCCGCCGTCGCGCCCAGTTGGGTCGTGCCGATCAGCGCGCTGGCCGCGCCCGAGGACTCGCCATGGCGGGATAAGGCCAACGCCGAGGCGTTGGCCGGCACCAGACCGTTCAGGAACAGCAGCACCGACATGCCCGCGATCAGGCCGGGAAGGCCTCCCCAACCGACAATGCCCAACACCAGGCCCGCCAGCGCGAAGACCAGCTGCATCGGCAGCGCGAAGAGCAGCAGCGACTTCGGTTTGAACCGGTACACCAGGGCGGCGTTCAACTGGGCGCCGCCCACCATGAACACGCCGCAGAGCGCGAAGATGAACGCGAACGCCGTCGCAGAACGGCCATACTGCGTCCGGATCAGGAAGGGCGAAGATATGACCCAGGCCATCATGGCCGAGTGCGCCAAGCCGGGAATCAGCCCGTAGCCCATGAAACGATAATCCTGAGCCAGCCGCCAGTAGGCCTTGAAGGCCTTCCCCACGCCGGTCGCCGTGCGCTTGACCTCCTCAGTGCGGGTGTCCGGCACCCGCGCCCAAACGAACGCGCCCAGAGCCAAGCCCACCACCGCCAGGAACACGAAGGCGTAGCGCCAGGTGCCCAGCCCGGCCAGGGCCGTCCCGATCGTCGGCGCGAACAGCGGCGCGACCCCGATCACCAAGACCAGCTGCGAGAGCAGCTTGGCCGCCTGCGAACCGGTCCTGAGATCGCGGATGATGGCCATGGCCACCACCCCGGCCGAGGCGTTGCCAATCCCCTGAAGGAACCGCAAGCCGACCAGCAGGCTGATCGAAGGCGTGAAGATGATCCCGATCGACGCCGCCACATGCAGCACCAATCCGGCCAGCACCGGTTGGCGGCGCCCATAGCGGTCTGACAGCGGCCCGATCAGCAACTGGCCGACGGCGCCCCCCGCCATGGTCACAGTGATCGTCGCCTGAACCCACGCCCGCGAGGTGTCGAGGTCCTCCATCACCTCTGGCAGCGACGGCAGATAAATGTCTCCGGCAACAGCTCCCAGCGCCGTCATCGATCCGAGCAAAACGATCAAACCGGCTTGAGACTTGGGCAAAACCGGCTGGGGCACCAGCCAAGCTTAGACGTTGGCCGTCCTTGTTAACCACCACTACGCGGGCACTTTTCTTGGACGCGCATCGCCGGTCCCGCCGGTCAGTCAACCGCCGGCTCCGCCGGTCAGTCAACCACCGGCTCCATCCGTCAGTGACCGGCCTCGCGCCAGGACTCGCCCCGTCCCACCGAGACCGTCAGCGGCACCTTCAACTGCGCGGCGGCCGCCATCTCCCGACGTAAGGTTTCCTCCACAAATGGCGACTCGGCATCGGCGACCTCTACCACCAATTCGTCGTGGACCTGCAAGATCATGCGGGACTTGGCCGCAGCCTGGCGCAGGGCGTCGTCAACCTTCAACATGGCCACCTTGATGATGTCGGCGGCGCTGCCCTGGATGGGCGCGTTCAAAGCCATCCGCTCAGCCATCTCGCGGCGCTGGCGGTTCGGGCTGGCGAGATCGGGCAGGTAGCGCCGCCGGCCCAGAATCGTCTGGGTGTAACCGTCCCGCCGCGCCTGCCTGACGACGCCCTCCAGGTAGTCGCGGATGCCGCCAAAGCGCGCGAAGTAGTCATTGCGCAGCTCTTCCGCTTCGCTTTGCCCGATGCCGAGTTGCCGGGCCAGGCCGTAGGCGGACAGCCCGTAGGCCAAGCCATAGCTCATCGCCTTGATGCGGGATCGCTGCTCAGACGTGACCCGGTCGGGCGCCGTCCCGAAGACGCGGGCGGCCACCGTCCGGTGGAGATCCTCGCCTTCGCCGAGGGCGGCGATTAGCCCTTCGTCGCCGCTCAGATCGGCCATGATGCGCATCTCGATCTGGGAGTAATCGGCGGTCATCAGCTCCGCGTAGCCGTTGCCGACCACGAAACAATGCCTGATCTGGCGGCCGATCTGACTGCGGCCGGGAATGTTCTGCAGATTGGGGTCGGAACTGGAGAGTCTGCCCGTGGCCGCCACCGTCTGCCCGAAGGTGGTGTGGATGCGGCCGTCGTCCTGGATCGAGCTGAGCAACGAATCGACCATTTGGCGCAGTTTGATGGCGTCCCGGTGGGACAGCAGGTGTTCCAGGAAAGGATGCTCGGTGCGTTTGAACAGGTCGGCGAGAGATTCGGCGTCAGTCGAATAGCCCGTCTTAGTCTTTCTGGTCTTCGGCATGCCCAGGTCGTTGAACAGCACTTCCTGGAGGGCTTTAGGACTACCCAAGTTGACCTGGCGACCGCCCAGGGCCGTGATGGCGTCCCGCTGCGCCATTTCGACGCGGCCGGCCAGCTCATCGCGGACCTGGCCCAGACGGTTCGCGTCCACCGCCACGCCGGCCCGCTCCATCAGGGCCAAGACCCCCGTCAACGGCTGTTCGACTTCCACCAACAGGCTGGTGGCCTGGCGATCCTTGAGTTCCCTGGTCAGCGGCTCGACCAAACGCGCGGTCGCCACCGCGCTGGTGGCCTGGCGCAGGTCCGCCGAACCGTCGCCCAGATCGAGCACGCCCTGCCCGCCGCGCTCCTCCTCGGCCAAACGCTCGCCCAGGAGGCGCTCGGTCAAATCGGCCAGGTCGTAGCCGCGCTGATCCGGCCAGATCAGATAGGCCGCCAGCTGGGTGTCGAAGACCACGCCTCGCAGCTGGAAGCCGCTGCCGTGAAGCTCCTGGATGGCGGCCTTGGCGTCGTGGACTGCCTTGGCGGCATCGGGATCTTCCAACCACTTGGCCAAATCCGCCCCGTCCACCGGGTCGATCGACTGCGCTTCGACCACGGTGACGCGGCCGTCGCCAAAACCGACGGCAATCCCCCAAGCCTCGCCTGCGCCCGGTAGGAGGCGTCCCTCCACTTGGATCCCGGCCGTCTCGCCCTGGTATTCGCCCAAGTAGGCGCCCAGGCCGCCAACACCGATCACCACCGGTTCGACCGCCTCCGGCGGGGCCTGAAGCGGTTCCCGGATCGCGTTCGCGTCCCAGACCCCGGAGTCCAGCAAGCGCTCCTTGATGCGGCCGAACTGGAGCGATGAGAAGAGCAGATCCAATTCCTGCCGGTTGACCGCTCCGAGCTTCAGTTCCTGCGGGTCCGCGCCCAAGTCGACGTCCCGCCTCAGTTCACCCAACCGGCGGTTGAGCTTGACCTGCTCCAGGTGCTGGCGGAGCGACTCCCCGACCACGCCCTTGATCTGGTCGGCCCGGCCGAGCACCTGATCGAGCGAGCCATACTGGTTGATCCATTTGGCGGCGGTGACCTTGCCGACCTTCGGGACCCCCGGCAGGTTGTCAGACTGCTCTCCCACCAGGGCCGCCAGATCCGGATACTGATCCGGCCTGACGTGATAGCGAGCCTCCACCTCCGCCGGGGTGATCTGCGCCAGCTCCGACTGGGAGCCCCTGCCCTGCGGATACAGGACCGTGATCTGGTCGCTGACCAGCTGGAAGGTGTCACGGTCGCCCGAGACGACCAGAACGTTCATGCCCTCTTGGGCGGCCCTGGTCGCCAAAGTGGCCACCACGTCATCGGCCTCCACCTCTGGCACCTCGAAACAGTGGATGCCCAGGGCCCCGAGCACGTCCTGGATCAACGGCACCTGGCCCTTGAATTCCTCCGGCGTCTGCGCGCGCCCGGCCTTGTATTCGGGGTAGAGGTCCGTCCTGAAGGAGTGCCGGGAGGCGTCGAAGGCGGCCGCCACATGGGTCGGCTGGAACCGCCTCAACTGGCTGGCCAGCATGTTGATGAACCCATAGACTGCGCCCACCGGCTCGCCGGTGGTGGTGGTGAAGTCGGCCTCGCGCAGGGCGTAGAAGGCGCGGAAGGCCAGTGAGTGCCCGTCGAGCAGCAACAGCGTCGGAGTCATTGCTCTAGGTTACGGCCCCGCCGTCAGCGGTTCAGGGGCAAGATGCGGCCGGCCCAGTTTCGCCGCGTCCCGTTTGGCGCGGAATCAACACAATCACCGCCCCCTTGCGGAATTTGAGGGGCTAGGCGCCCATTTGGGCGATTACGGCGTCGGCGACTTCGCGCATGGTGAGGCGGCGGTTCATGGAGGTCTTTTGGATCCAGCGGAACGCCTCCGGCTCGGTCAGCTCCATCTTCTGCATCAGCAGGCCCTTCGCGCGCTCGACCCGCTTGCGCGTCTCCAGGCGCTCCTCCATGGTGGAGACCTCTTCTTCGAGCGAGACGATCTCATCGTGGCGGGCTATGGCGATTTCGATGGCGGGCAACAGATCCGCAGCCGTGAACGGCTTGACCACAAAAGCCATGGCGCCCACGTCCTTGGCTCTGTCAACCAGGTCTTGTTGGGAGAACGCCGTCAGCATGACAACCGGAGCGATCCGGTCTTGGCCGATCTTGTCGGCCGCTGTCAGGCCGTCCATGACCGGCATCTTGATGTCCATGATCACCACGTCCGGGCGGAGCTCCTCCGCCAGCTTGACAGCTTCCTCGCCGTTGGTGGCCTCTCCAACCACATCGAATCCGGCCTCGCGCAGAATCTCCACCGCGTCCAGCCGAATCAGCGCCTCGTCTTCGGCCACCACCACCCGGCGTGCGGCCACCTCGTTTGCCCTCTTGTCAGTCACAGCATGTAGCCTAGTGTCCCTGACGTGATCAAGGCGTCAGCACCGGCCCTGGTGGCCCAACTGGTAGAGGCAGTCGGCTCAAACCCGGCACGGTGCGGGTTCGAATCCCGCCCAGGGCACCGAAGTGATGTCTCAGGACATCGGAAACCGGTGAACCCACCAAGTGTGGGTTCACCGGGCTGGCCTTCTCCCGCCGCCCATGGAACCCCCGGCACAAGAAAAACGGCCCCCGTATAACGGGGAGCCGTCGAGCCACGCTCGCTCGAACGTGGTGTTGATGCCGCCAAACCACCACCCCGGCGCGGTGGATGTGGCCGGCGTGAGCGGGCGCCAGTTTGGTTAAGTAGGAGCGGCGCCGCGTCAGCGGGATCCTGGGCGCCAGGCCGAGGTGGCCCGGCGGACCGATCGGAAGGCCATCATCGAGAACACCTAACCTGGGGGCGGACAATACCAAAGTCTACGTACCGGTTTACGAATCGGCGAATCTACGGCTGTACCCGTCATTTAGGACGCGCTTGTGACGCCGCCTCCCGGGCCCGGCCGCCCGTTCGCCTGCCCAGTCGATTCACCTGCCCTTTCCCAGGTCCACGTGCGGCCGGCCGGCGCCGGTGCGCAGAGCACCGCAGCCGCTGGCCCTGGGCAGGGCGTTTGGCGGCGCCTTGGTCGGCGCGGCCGGCTAGTCGTTGTTCGGGGAGATGGGCTCCGCCGGCGGTTCGCCCTCGGCATAGGCGCGCAGACGATCGCTGAGTTGGTCCATCGCCTTGCCGCCGGCGCGAACCGAGGCGCCGAGCAGGCGACCGAATGACTTGACCACGTCGGTGGCGGTCGAAACGAATCCGGAAGACATGTTCCCCTCCTGTGGGCCGATGGGTGCGGTTCCGTTCTAGTATGCACCGCCCTGGATCGCCCGCGCACACCAGGTATGTCCGCCAGTTGGACCGGCCGACCGGTCAGGCGACCAGTTCGGACCACTGGCGCCGGGACAGGTCGACGGTGGTCGGGCCCTCGACGGCGATGGCTTGGGCGACCACCTTCGAGGCTGCGCGCAGGCATTGGCCCGGTTCGAGCCCGGCCATGGCGGCGGCGACGAAAGCGCCGGCAAAGGTGTCGCCGGCGCCGTCGGTGTCAACCACAGCCTGCGGAGCGGCCAGCGCCGGCTGGCGCCAGGAGCGCGATCCGAGCCGGGCCAGCGCCCCATCCGCCGCCATGGTCTGCACCACCAACACGCCGCCTTCCGACAGGGCATCCGCCGTGATTCCCAAGACCTCGAGTTCGTCCTCGGACGGGAAGACGGCGTCGGCCAGAGCCAGGGCACGGCGCAGCAACGCCACACCGGCGGCCGTCAACAGCTCCTGGCGAATGTTCGGGTCCAACGACACCCGCGCGCCGGCCGCCTTCGCCCTGGTCAGGGCGCTCATTGTGGTCGCCGCCAGGTCCCCTCCCACCTGCAAGGCCGACCCGGAACAGTGGAACCAGGTGGCGCGCTCGGGATAATCGCCCAGAGCCGATTCAGGCAGCCGCGCCGCCGCCGAATCCGCCAGCGCGAAGTCGAAACCGCGGCCGCCGGACTGGTCGTAGTGGATCATGACCGTGGCCGTCGGCGCGGCCGGATCGGTGTGGACCGCCGCCGGATCGGCGCCCGACCGCGCCAACTCGGCTTTGAACAGTGCGCCGTTGGCGTCAGCGCCGACCCCGCCGATGAAAGCCGTGGGCGTCCCCAGCCCGGCGGCCACGTATGCGAAGATCGCCGGCGCGCCGCTGGCGTGGGGCCCGCGCCGGGCGATCTTCCCGTCCGCCTGACGCACCCGCTCGCAGGCGATGATCGGTTCGCCCACGCTAATCAGCATCTTCAGCTCCCGTCTGCCACGACCAGGTTCGTCCGGCCGGGTTCGCCTTTCCCACACGCCGACGATGCCGTCCGGGCGATCTGTCCGTCCGCCTGACGCACCCGCTCGCAGGCGATGATCGGTTCGCCCACCCTAATCAGCATCTTCGGCTCCCGTCTGCCACGACGAGGTTCGTCCGGCCGGGTTCGCCTTTCCCACACGGCGACGATGCCGCCCGGCCGGTTCGCCCGCCCGCCGCCGGCGGCGGTTCGTCCGGCTCCGCTCCCCCGCCGAATCGGAGGCGTCGAATCGCGCCACCAGCTAGACCAGGTCAGCGAGGGCCTTGAGAGTGGCGGCCGCGCCCTGCCGATGCAGGGAGTCCAGCGCCGCCAAGTACGGCTCAGTGAACTCGGGCCGCTCGGCCAGGTCGCCGAAGAATGCCGTTTGCCGCACGAACGCCAGCGGATCCTGGCTCTGCGCCCGCGCCGCGGCGGTGACCTGGTCGAGGGCGTTGTCGACAACCGCGATGGGTTGGCCCTGTTCGTCCACCCCCTCGCAATAGCGCGCCCAGGCGGCGCAGATCGCCGCCGAACGACGGATGTCGCCCCCGGCCTCCAGGCGCGAATAGATCACCGGCACCAGCCACTTGGGAATGCGGTCCGATCCCTCGGCCGCCAGACGAGCGACCGTGTCGCGCACCTCGGCGTTGGAGAAACGCGAAATCAACTCCTGCTTGTAGGCCGTCAGATCGACTCCCGGAACGGGCTGGAGAGTCGGGCTGGCCTCTAAGTCCATATAAGCGCGAAGGAACCTGGCCATGTCCTGGTCGCGGGCGGCATCGTGCACATAACGGTAACCGGCCAAATACGCCAGGTAGGCGATCCCCTGGTGGGAGGCGTTGAGCAGACGCAACTTCATGAGTTCGTAGGGCACCACGTCGCCAACCATCTGGACGCCGGCCGCCTCGAAACGCGGCCGCCCGAGCGGAAATCGATCCGTCAGGGCCCATTGCGTGAACGATTCCGCCACCACCGGCCAGCCATCCTCGATCCCGAAGCGTTCGGCCACGTCACGCCGGTCCTGGTCGGTGGTTTGGGGGGTGATGCGGTCCACCATGGAGGACGGGAAGGCCACCGCCTGGCCGATCCAGTCCGCCAACTCTTCGTCCCTCAGCGTCGCGTAGCTGGTCAGCGCCCGCTTCACGACGGCGCCGTTGTCCTGGATGTTGTCGCAGCACATGATGGCGAAGGGGGCCACAGCGCGCTCGCGGCGGCGGCGCAAGGCCTCATAGATGTAGCCGAAGACGGTCGCGGGCGCCGCGCCCGGCGCCAACTCGGCCTGGATCGCGGGGTTGTCGGCGATGAACTCCCCGGTCACCTGGTCGAAGTTGTAGCCGCCTTCGGTGATGGTCAGCGAGACGATCCGGATGGCCGGGTCGGCCATGCGCTCGACCAACGCATCCGGATCATCCGGGCCGTAAAGGTAGCCGATGATCGAACCGATCACCTGCGGCGTCCAGACCCCCCGCGCCGACTTGGTCACCAAGGTGTACAGGTAGTCCTGGGCCGCCAGCACATCACGCATCCGGGCGTCTGCCGGCATCAGGCCCACCCCGATGATGCCGAAGTCCATCGACTCGCCTCGATTCATCACCTCGTCCAGGTAGAAGGCCTGATGGGCGCGGTGGAATCCGCCAACGCCGAAATGCGCCCAGCCGGCCCTGACTTGCGAGCGGTCGTATTTCGGGGTCTTGACCTGGTCAGTTAGCGAATCGAGGGAGGATTGGTTGAGTCTTACCACCGGGATGTGCCTTTCGCGCTCGGTCGGATGGGGTTCGGGGCTGTCTGTGGCGGAGCGGGGCTGGACGCGGAGAGGTTGGACACGGGATCACCTGCGTGGGTCGACCTGGACTTTGACCGCCGCCGGGTCGGCGATCAACTCGATCGCGCGGTCAAGCTCGGCCAGGGACAAGGTGTGGGTGACCAGCCGGCGCATCGGCTCGCTGATCGAAGGCATCAGCGCGGCCGCCCGCTGATAGCAGTCGGCGACCGAGTTCGAGCCGATCAGACGCCATTCGTTCTGGTACACCTGGTAGGGCGTCCAGGGCAGCTCGAAGCTCTGCGGCGTGACGCCCATCTGGATGAAAGTGCCGCGCTTGCGCAGGCGGCCGAGCCCGTCCGCGACCGCCGCGGCAGCGCCCGAGGCGTCCAGGACATAGTCGAACTGGGCTCCTCCGGCCAACCTCTCGACAGCGGCGGCCCCGAGGGCTTGGGCCCGATTCCGCCTCGGCGCCAACGGCTCGACCACCGTGACCTCCAGACCCAGATCGACCGCCACCACCACCGCCATCAGTCCGATCGCGCCGGCGCCATAGACGGCGATGGTCCGTCCACCGACCACGCCGCCGCGCTCCATGCCGTGCAGCACGCAGGCCAGCGGTTCGATCAACGCCCCCAAGGCCGGGTCGAAAGCGCCCGGCAGTTTGACCGCCAGGCGTGCCGGCACGGTGACATATTCGGCCATCGATCCGGCCCGGCTGACGCCGATCGGATTGACGCTGGCGCACAAGTTGTAAGCCTGGCGCCGGCACCATTCGCAATCCAGGCAATAGACGTTCGGATCGGCCGCCACCAAGTCGCCGACCACGAAACCGCGCGCCCGCTCCCCCAGGGCCACCACCGTGCCGGCGAACTCGTGGCCGATCACCACCGCAGGCCGGGCGTGGCTGTAATCGCCCGCCAGGATCCTCAGATCGGTCCCACACAGGCCGGAGGCCTCCACCGCGACCAGCACCTCGTCTTCGGCCGGCGCCGGAATCGCTGTTGTGATCAGCCCGTGGTCGCCGGGTCCGCGCCATTGCCAGGCCCGCATGGAGCCGGTGGCCTTGGGCTGGTGGCCAGCGCTGCCGCCCGCCAACGGCTCAACCGCCGCCGGAGCGGGCGCCGAGCCGGTCGGCATCGGAACCGGGTTGGTCACGGTTGAATCAGTACCTTTCCGGACGAGGACTGAGCCGCCTCGGCGAAGGCCTCCGGGGCCCGCTCGAGTTGATAGACACGGCTGATGATCTCGCTGGTCGGCACCTCGCCGCGAGCCGCGATCGCGATCGAAGCGTCGATGTCCTCGGCGGTGTAGCTCGCACAACCCTGGATGGTCATCTCCCAGTCCTGGACATACGGCATCGGAACCTGGAAATCTCGCGGCGGCACGCCGACCACCATGATTTTGCCGGCGTGGCGCAACAGCCCCAGGGCCTGGCGGATCGACGCCTCGTTGGCGACGCAGTCGAAGACCAGGTCGGCCGGGCCGCCCAATGCTTCAGCCACCTGGGCGTCGGCATCGCCGGCGGCGGCGTCCACGGCCACGTCGGCGCCGTGGCGACGGGCGCGTTCCAGCTTGGCTGGATCCAAGTCGGTGACCACGATCCGGCCCGCGCCGGCCAGCCGGGCCGCTATGACGGAGAACAAGCCGATGGTTCCGCCGCCGATGACGACCACGCCGTCGCCGCTGATGTCGCCGGCTATGCGCACGGCATGGACGGGCGTCGACAAGCATTCGACCAGGGCGGCGGTCTGGTCATCGATCGAATCCGGGACGGCGAACAGGTTGGACGCCGGGGCGATGAAGCATTCGGCCATGGCGCCGGGCCACCGGTTGGTCACGTCGCATCCGATCCAGGCCAGCGTCTGGCAGGCGTTGGTCCGTCCGGCCCGGCAATTGACGCATTCGCCACAGACGACATTCGGCTTCAAGATGATGCGCTGGCCGACCTCCCAGCCCTCGACCCCGGCGCCGAGTTCCTCGATCCGGCCGGTGGCCTCATGGCCGGGGTAGTAATCCGGTGGCGTCAACAGCGGATGGTGTCCGGCCACCGCGTGGGTGTCCGAACCGCAGATCCCGCCATAGGTGAGGGCCATCAGCGCCTGGCCCGGACCGGGCGCGGGTCTGGGGCGCGAGACGACTGCGACTCGGCCGATCCCGGCCACATGGGCGCTGCGCATCATTGTCATAGCTGCTTCCTTCGTTGAACCGGCATCGGCCGACCTGCCAAAGAGCTTCCAGGGGTCGAATTCATTGTGCTCCCCACAACCCGGTGGCCGCCTGGGCCCTAGTTCACCGCTCCCGGCGGTGGATGGGCCGCTGTCGAGGCCGAATTCGGTCGGCGGAGGCGGCGAAGGCGCTGACCAGCCTGGTCAAGTCGGGACGTGGCGCATGGACGCCCGGTGGCGTGCCCCCCGAACCGGCGACCGCCGGCGTTGCGGTCGCCCCTTGCCGGCGGTCCGTGAAGTAATGGCGCGCGGCCCTGTTGTCTTGCAGGGCGTGGTTGGGGCGCGCGCCTGGGCGGTGTTTAGTCGAGCAGCCAGGTTGGGGACTTGAGGAAGTGACGCGCCACTTCAACCGTGCCGGGAAGCTGTTCGGCGAACAGCCCGTCCGGGAGCGCGTCCTCGCGGTGCCCGCCGGTCCAGCCCAGCCCCTGCAGACGCCTCACCATGCTCAGGGCGCTGGCGTGCAGAATCTCCTTCGAGCTCAGCGGCGTCACCTCTTGGTAGCCCGCCATCCACTCCGTCGCCATGGCCGGGGCGTAGGAGTGGTGCTCCACCAGGGTCAAGGCGGCGGCGTAGTCGTACAAGTAGTAGCTGAAGCCGCTGTCGTCGAAGTCGATCACGGTCAGCTTGTCCCCAGCCACCAGGACATTCGCCGGACGCAGGTCGGCGTGGATCAGTCCCCAGGTCTCGGAATTCTTGGGCAGGTCCTCCAGCAGGGTCAGGGCGAGCTCCTGGGCGCGGGTCAGGAGAGCCAACTCCGAGTCGGGCAGGCGCGCCACGGTCTCCCAGCGCCCCCAGCGGCATGACGGCCCCACCATGTCATCGATGTCCCAGGTGAAGCGCCTGAACCCGCGCGGCAGGGTCCAGGCCCTGGCCTGCTGGTGGAAGAGGGCTGTCCATCTCCCGATGATCCGGTAGTGCTGGGCCGGATCGCGCAGATCCTCCAGCGGCCGGCCGTCCACGTAGCGGGTCGACACGCACATCCAGCCGGTGCCGCTGTTGTCCTTCACTATCGCCAGGTATGGGCCCCGCGGCGACGGCACCGGTTCGATGATGTCGACTTCGGCCAGCGCCTCGCGCAGCGCCTGGATCCAGGTCAGCTCGGAGACGATGGCGTCCGCCCCGCCCGCGTACCCGGGTTGCGACACACGCACCGCGCCGATGGCCCGCCCGTCCAAGGACAGCCGGAAGGTGGCGTTTTCAGACACGGTCATCAGGCGCAGGTCGATCCGATCCGGGTCCAGGCACCACGCGGCGGCAACGCCTCGGAAGAGCCAGAACGGCGCCGGCGAGCCGGCTTTCAGGGAGTCAAATGCGGCGAGGGTTGGCTGAGTCGTTTGGCCCAACACATTATGGACGGCCTCAGGTGCGATTACGCTCATCAAATTTCCTTTCGAGGTGACCGAATTAGCGGCTTCGCCGCAAGAGGTAGAGATTACTAGGCCGCCAAGATGGCACGTCAAGCGTTTCCGCCATTTTGTAACCAACAGTTAACGCTGTTAGACGATTTGTTATGACGGGAGCGAAGGCGTGGCGAGGTGCTCCGGACAGTACCACGTTTCCGCAGGTGCCGGACTCGCGCCCGCTTTGTTACAGCCTTATGAAATCTCCGTGACATAACTTGTATAGACATGTTACATAGGCCGAAGAATTGGGTGCTGTTAGTGTTCTTCTGGCCGGGGGAAACGCTATTCAAGTGGTCTATAGGAGTCAATATCGCGTTGCGTCGACACGTGATCGAAGCGTTCCGGGAAACCGCAGCGCCATTTCCGGCCACTAGCTTGGCAGGGCCATGAAACCCAAGAAAGGACGTATCGGAACGATGACGCAGCAAATCCATCCCGGGAATGTGAGAAGCGCCGTGTCGCCCCTCGACACGAACGCGTTCGGAGCCGACCCGGCTGTCGGGTTGAGCGCCCGCGCGGCGGATCTGTTGGACCGGCGCCGCACTGCCCTGGGGCCGGGATACCGCGCCTTCTATCAGCGTCCCATCGAGGTGGTGCGCGGCGAGGGCGCATACCTGTGGTCTGGTGACGGCGAGCGCTACCTCGACATGTACAACAACGTGGCCAGTGTGGGGCACGCCAACCCCAGGGTGATCGCGGCGGTGGCCGAACAGTGGTCGCTCATCAACACCCACACGCGCTACTTGCACGAGGGGATCTTGAAGTACGCCGAGGACCTCCTTGCGACCTTCCCGGACGGCCTCGACCACGCGGTGTTCACCTGCACCGGCTCTGAGGCCAACGACTTGGCGATTCGCCTGGCGCGCGAGGCCACACGCCGGCGCGGAGTCATTGTGACGCGGTACGCCTACCACGGCGGCACCATCGCGGTAGACGCCTGCTCGCCCTCCACCGGCGAACAGTTCTCGGTCGATTCGTCCTGGGTTCGCACCATCGATGCGCCGGCGACTCCCAGCGATGGCGCCGACCCGGGCCCGGCCATGGCTCAGCAGATCCGGGAGAAGATCGGGGAACTCGAGTCGTCAGGGATCGGGTTCGCCGCGTTCCTGCTCGACAGCTCGTTCTCCAGCGACGGGCTGGTGACGGCGCCGGCGGGATTCCTGGCGCCCGTGATCGACGCGGTGCATCAGGCCGGCGGCCTGTTCATCGCCGACGAGGTCCAGCCCGGGTTCGGGCGACTGGGCGACTCGCTGTGGGGGCACACCCGCCACGGGGTGACGGCCGATTTGGTCACGTTGGGCAAACCGATGGGCAACGGGTTCCCGGTGGCCGCGACGCTGTTCCGCCCTGAGCTGGTCGCCGACACCGGCGTGGCCTACTTCAACACCTTTGGCGGGAATCCCGTGGCGATGGCCGCGGCCCAAGCGGTCCTGGACGAAATCCGCGACCGGCGCCTGGTGGACAACTCCCACCAGCAAGGGCTGGCTCTGCAGGCCGGGCTGAAAGGGCTGGCGACCGGATGCCCATGGATTGCCGAGGTCCGGGGCGCCGGCCTGTTCGCCGCTGTGGAGTTCGCCGATCCCGTCACCGGCGAATCCGCCCCTGAGGCGGCATCGGCGATCGTCAACGGGCTGAAGGACCGCGGCGTGCTGGTCTCAACCGTCGGGCCGCGCGGCGACGCCCTGAAGATCCGGCCGCCGTTGGTGGTCGGCGAGCCAGAAGTGTCGCTGTTCCTCGAGACGCTGGAAACGGCGTTGGCTGAGGAGCTTCCCATCTGACCTTGGTCCAGACCGCTGGGCTCCGGCCTGGTCGCTATTGCCGTAGTGCCGTTCGAGTGCGGCCGGCGCACCCCCTGTTGCAAGCCGATGATGAAAGGAACTAATGATGAAGACAACTCTTGGAGGCAGGTCACGCCACGCGGCGGCCGCCGCCCTGTTCGCGGTGGTCGCGATCGGTGTGACGGCCTGCTCGTCCGACACAGCCGAGGGCGGCGATTCTGGCGCCAAAGCCAGCTGCGAGCGCACCTACACCATCGCCTTCAGCCACCCGACCGGCGAGGTGGCCGCCGTCAAGGCGGTCAAGTCGGCGGTTGAGGAGCGCGCCGAGGCCAATGGTTGCGTCAACCTTCTGCTTGACAACACAGTCGACTCCAACCTGGAGACGCAGCGGCGAGCCCTCGAAAGCTGGGTCACCCAAAAGGTCGACGCCATCGTGGTCTGGCCGGTGGACGCGGCCGCGGTCGAGGGCATCCGCGAGCAGGCCCAAGCCCAAGGCATCAAGTGGCTGACTTACGCCTCCTCGATCCCCGAAGAGGACGGGGCCGTCGGTTTCGACAACGAAATAGCCGGCCAAGAGATGGCCGAGTTGTTGAAGTCCTGGATCGAAGAGAACTACCCCGACAAGAACATCAAAGCCGCCGTGACCACCGCCACGGCGCTGCCGTCCATTTCTGGTCGGAGCGATTATCCGTTGGCGATGCTGGACGAGCTCGGCATCGAAGTGGTCTCCCAGCAGGACTGCGTGGCCCAGGACTGCGGTCTGCAAATAGCCGAGGACGTCCTGCGCCAGTATCCCGACGACCTCAAGATCTTCGTCGGGATGAACGATGACGCCGGGACCGGCGCCCTGCGCGCGCTGTTGAACGCGGGCGTGGACATGGATGGATTCTTCGTGGCCGGCTACGACGGCACCGAGGAGGCTTTGATCTCGCTTCGCGATGACGCCGGCTACACGGCCAGCTCCGCCATCCCGCTGCGCGAACTCGGCTACTCGATCATCGACAACTCGATCGCCGCGATCACGGGCGAGGGCGACCCGTCGAGCCTCACGCCCATGACCCTGCTGACCGCTGAAGACAAGGACCAGATCAACGATCTGCTGGCGCTGTTCGAATAGCCTGCCGGCCCTTCGAGACGCTCGATCGCGACGATGAAAGGACCCCCACCGTGACTGCGCTGCTGGAGACAACAGACCTGGTCAAGTCGTTTGGTCAGAACACTGTGCTGCGGGGCGTCAACCTTGGTTTCCACGCCGGCGAGGTGACTGCTCTGCTTGGCGCCAACGGCGCCGGGAAATCAACTCTGCTCGCCTGCATCAGCGGCGCCGAGGCGCCAAGCGGGGGCAGCATGACGATTGGCGGCGCGCGCCACGCGCCATCGAGCCCGCGTGAAGCCATTGACGCCGGCGTCGCCATGATCTACCAACATTTTCAACTCATCGAGTCGCTCACCATTGCCGACAACGTCTTCCTCGGATCGGAGATCCGGACCGTCCGGCGGACGGTTGACCGCCGCGCCCAAGAACGCGAGACGCTGGCCCTGCTTCACTCTTTCGGGCTGGAGCTGGATCCGACGGCGACAATTGACGGGCTCAGCATGGGTGAGCGACAGGTGGTCGAGATCGTCAGATCCCTGCGGCGAGATCCGCAGGTGCTGATCTTGGACGAGCCCACGGCGGCGCTGAGCCGCGCGGAAGCGGACGCCCTGCTTGGCCTGATCTCCGACCTGGCCCGCAACCGGTCCATCGCGGTGATCTACGTGACCCATTTGCTGCCGGAGGTCATGCAGGTGGCGGACCGGTTTGTGGTGCTTCGAGACGGCGACGTGTACAAGGACCGCCGGCGGGGCGAAATCGCACTGCCGGAGCTGATAGAGGCGATCTCGCCGGGCCGGGCGCCGAGTGGGCGAGCCCGACGCTCTTCGGGCCGCCCCCGGCCGGTGGTGGCCCGCTTGACGGGCTTCGCCGGTTCGGCCAGCGGCCCCCTCGACGTGGAGCTACGTGAGGGGGAGGTGCTGGGCGTCTTCGGTCTGCTCGGGTGTGGGCGCACCAACCTGCTTGAGACGCTGGCCGGCGTACGGCATCGGCGGGCTGGTCGGCTGGAACTGGGCGGTGTGGAACTGGACCCGAAATCGCCGGCCCAGGCGGCCGCGAGCGGTGTCGCCCTGGTTCCAGCGGATCGGGAGAGCCAGGCGCTGTATCCGGATATGTCCGCGGCGGACAACGTGATGCTCCCCCACATGAAACGGGTGGGCCGGGTCGTGCGCTCGAAAAAGGCCGAGAAGCGGTGTTTCGAGGTGGTCGCGAACGTGATGTCGGTGCGGCCGCCTGATCCCAGAACGCCAGCTCGGGCCTTGTCTGGGGGCAACGCGCAGAAACTCATGATCGGCCGCTGGACCAATCCGGCCAGCCGCGCTTCCCTGCTCCTCCTCGACGAGCCGACCCAAGGCGTTGATGTTGGCGCCAGGGAGGACATCTACGCCTTCGTCCGGTCCTATGTCGACGCGCCGGGACGTTGCGCCGTCTTCAGCACCTCCGAATACGAGGAGGCGGCCGCCCTGGCTGATCGCGTTGTCGTCCTGCACGCGGGGAAGGTGACGGGGATTGTCGACCCTGATGTCGGCGAACCGGAGCTGATGCGCCTGGCCTTTGGCAACGGCGCCGCCTTAACCGCTTAGACGACCAAATCCGTCCATCGATCGGCTCTGAAAGGAACCCTCGCATGACTGTCACTGATCTTGAGGCGCCGCCTCGCGTAGTTCAACAGCTGCCGACGCCGCGCCGCCCTAAGTCCGCGCGCATCCATGTGGATGTGCAACTCGTGGTGCTGATCGGCGCCACGGTCTGCCTGATGGCGTTCTTCGGCGCGCAAAGGCCGGTGTTCTTCACATCCCAGAATCTGCTCGGCATCCTCAGCCAAAACGCGGCCACCTTCATCGTGGCCGCCGGGGCGGCCTTGCTGCTGATGGCCGGCTTCATCGACATGTCGGTGGGCTCGGCGATGGCGTTGGCGGGCGTCGCCGCCGCTTTCGCCTTCCTCGAACACGGTTTGGTGGCGGGAGCCGCGGCCGGGATCGCGGTGGGGGTCGCGATGGGCGTTTTCAACGGCCTGCTGGTGGGATTCGCGGGACTGTCCCCAATCGTGGTCACGCTCGGCGGCCTGGCGGCGGCCCGCGGGCTGGCCCAGTTCCTGTCCCCCGGCTCGCTCTATGGGCTCCCGCCCGAAGTCCTCGAGCTGGGCTCAGGTTCCTTCATTGGGATTCCCTATCTGGTCTGGGCGGCGGCCTTGGTCTGCGTCGCGTTCGCCTTCGTGTCTTCGCGGCTGCCCGCCGGCAAGCACGCCCTGGCCATCGGGGCGAATCAACGGGCGGCCTTCCTCAGCGGTGTGGTGGTCAAGCGGTTCGTGTTCCTGTTGTACGTCGCCGTGGGGGCGAGCGTGGGAGTGGCCGCCGTGCTGCAGGTCGCCCGGCTGGGAAGCGCCCCTTCGGGCACCTTGGGCATTGGCTTCGAGACCGCGATCCTGACGGCCGTGCTCCTGGGCGGGGTGCCGTTCACCGGCGGGCGCGGCAGCGTGGTTGGGGTGGTGCTGGGCGTGTGGCTGATCGGCGTGCTCAACAACGGTTTGACGCTGATGAACGTTCCGCCCGAGGCCTCCGGCATTGTCACCGGCCTGGTGTTGATCCTGGCCGCGGCGTCCTCCCTGACCGCCACACCGCGGGCCCGCGAACTGGGGCGCAAAGCCAAAGACCGCTTTTCAGCGCTCTCGCGCAGTTTTGTTCCAACCAACCGAACGAAAGGCAAGTGAACCATCATGGCATTGGATTATGCGTGGACCGGGGCCGGTGAGATCGCCCGCGCTGTCAAACAGCGGGAGGTGACTCCGCAAGATGTCGCGGAGGCGAGCATCGCCCGGATCGAGAGCTACGGGCAGGGCTTGAATGTCTTCACAGAGTTTAAACCCGATCAGGTGCGCGCCCAAGCCGAGGCGGTGGCGAAGCGCCTCGATTCGGGTGAGCCCGTCGGTCCGCTGGCCGGTGTCCCGTTCGCGATCAAAGACCTGACCGCGGTCGAGGGCGAGCTGCAGACATCTGGCCTGATCGCGTTCAAAGACAACATCGCCACGTCCAACGCCGCCGTCTTTGAGCGGTTGGTCGCCGCGGGCGGAATCTTTGTCGGCAAGACCACTGTCCCGGAGGCGGGCTACGCCGGCGTCGGCGAGAGCCACCTCTTCGGCGCCACGCACAATCCCTGGAAACAGGGCTACAGCGCCGGCGGTTCGAGCACCGGGTCGGCTGTGGCCGTGGCCTCTGGGCTGGTGCCGATCGCGGAGGGCAGCGATGGGGCGGGATCTGTGCGGATACCCGCGTCGCTGTGCGGCATCGTCGGCTTCAAACCGTCGCTGGGTCGGATCCCCTGTACGGTGCTGCCGGCGCGTTTCGAGACTTGGGCTTTTCACGGACCGTTGGCGCGCTCGGTGGCGGACGCCGCGTTGATGTTCCAGGTCATGACCGGGCCCTCGGATCAGGACCCGATCAGCCTGCCAAGCGACGGCGCGGACTATCCGGCGGCGCTGGCAGGAGGCATCGAGGGCTTGCGCGTCGCCTATTCGCCCGATCTCGGGACCGGGTATCCGGTCGATCCGGAGGTGGCGCGGACCTGCCGGGATGTGGCCGCCAAGCTTGAGGACCTGGGCGCCACCGTGGTGGAGGCGACTCCGCCGTGGGCTCCCCCGGAGACGGCCATGTGGCATGCGATCTGGATCCCGGGCTTCTCATGCGAGCGGGACTTGATCGATTGGGACGCCTGGGAGGGTCAGATCGATCCCGAATTGGTGTCCATGGTCAAGGAGGCGGACACGGTGAGCCTGGCGGACTACGGGCGGGCCAATCTGACGCGTTCCCAGATGTATGACACCTACACGGCGTTCATGCAGGACTTCGACGTCATTGTGTCCCCGTCGTTGACCCATGCGGCCCACCGCCACGGCCAGTTCGCGCCCGATCACCTGCTCGGCAATTCGGTCCAAAGCCAGCTTCTGGGTTGGCTGCTGACCTATCCGTTCAACATGCTGACCGTGCCCGCCATCACGGTGCCCGCCGGCTTCACCGCCGACGGCCGGCCGATCGGATTGCAAATCGCCGGCACACACCTCGCGGACGCCGAGGTGCTCCGGGTCGCCCACAGCCTTGAGGGGGCGCACAGCCCCTGGTCCGATGGCGTCCGGCCGGATTTGTCCCCCTTCGCGAGCTGACCTTCGAAGGGCTATCAACCGACCAAGGGCTGGCGCGACTGGGCTGCATGCGGCTTAGTTGCGCCAGCCCTTGACCCCGCCCGCCGACGAGCGGTTTGGTTCAGCGGCCAGTAGAGGCATCGGGAGGGCTGGTTGGCTGGCGTCGACAAGTCGACAAGGGGGTGCGCCCGGGGTTTGAGTCGTGGGCGTGTTGGGGGTTCCGTGCGCCCGGGACTGCCAGCGCCAAGGTCTAGTCTCTGAATCGTTGGCGGCGTTCCGGCGACGACTTCGCGAACCGAGCCCCAGGGGCCCAGGGGCCCCTGGGCCCAGTGCGCCGCCCGGAAAATGTCAGTGCCGAGAGATAGGCTCACGTCATGCGATCTGTGGAACTCTTCGCCGGGGGCGGCGGCCTGGCCTTGGGAACCCATTTGGCCGGGTTCACCACGGAAGTGGTCGCCGAATGGAACCGTTGGTGCTGTGACACTCTGCGCGTCAACCAGGCCGCTGGACACCCTCTGGTTCAAGGGGTTGACGTGCGCGAGGGAGACGTTCGCGAGATCGACTGGTCGACTTACGAGGACGCGGTAGACCTGGTCAGCGGCGGGCCGCCGTGCCAGCCGTTCAGCGGAGGCGGAAAAGGCATGGCGGCGGGAGACCCCCGCGACATGTTCCCCGCGGCTGCGGAAGTGGTTCGGCAGGTCAGACCGCGCGCCTTCATCATCGAGAACGTCCGGGGCTTGACGCGGCCTCGATTCGCTGACTATTTCGCATACGTGCGGCTTCGCCTGGCCCACCCCGAAGTCGCGCCGTTCGACCGCGAGACTTGGGCGGAGCACTTCCAGCGCCTTCAGGCAGAGCACACGTCTATCCGCGACGACCTCCAATACCGGGTGGTCACCACACTGGTCAACGCAGCCGACTACGGCGTCCCGCAGCAACGTTGGCGGGTGTTCATGGTGGGGTTTCGGTCAGACCTTGACGCCGAGTGGTCGTTCCCCGAGCCCACGCACTCCGAGGAAGCGCTGCGCCACACGAAGCAGGTGACCGGTGCCTACTGGGACAGGTACCGCATGAAGGGCAATCGGCTGGCGCTGAAGGCCGAACTGGTTGACTTCCCGATGAGCACCAAGCCTTGGCGCACAGTGCGCGACGCCATTTCCGACCTGCCGGAGCCAACCGAATCAGGCAGTCGTCTGTTCTTGAATCACGTCCTGCAGAAGGGCGCCCGCTCATATCCAGGGCATACCGGCTCGCCCATAGATGAACCTGCCAAGGCCTTGAAGGCGGGCGTCCATGGCGTTCCTGGCGGCGAGAACATGCTGGCCTGGCCAGACGGCAGCGTTCGCTATTTCACCGTGCGCGAAGCCGCCCGGCTCCAGACCTTCCCCGACCGCTACTGCCTGCACGGCCCATGGAGTGAGGCGATGCGCCAACTCGGCAACGCCGTCCCCGTGATGCTGGCCCAGATTGTTGCTTCGTCCGTTCACGAGCACCTTGAGTTGGCCGAGCTGCGAAAGCGGGGCGCCTCGGCCTGGCAGCGGGCCGAAAGAGAACGAGCGACCGCATGACATCCGAGCCTTTCAACCCTTTGGCTATGGACTCTCTGGCTCACAGCATCGTGACTCGGATGACCGAGATGGTCCCGGTTCCCCTTGGCGAGTCCGCAGTGATCCGCCAGCATCGCCCGGTGTGGAACGTGATCGTGGACGGCTTCGGCAACCACGATCCGGGCAGCGGTCGCGGCAAAGGGGTGCGGTCGCGTTGGGACACCCTTCATCCGGGCCGGTCGTGGGCCGACAAGTATCCCCAGCGCAAGGAAACCGCATCCCACATTGTCCAGGAGATTCGCGAGTACCTGCGGTCCAGACTGGCCTGACCCGTTCAGAGGCGAACGCGCGAACGCGATGGACTGCCGAAAGTGTCCGTGGCCATCTCTAGGCTTGGTTTCATGAGCACAGCAGCCCCCATCGCCTTTGAGCGTGCTGACATGCCGCGTCCCACTCTCCACCAGCGGATCGCCGACTCTCTGGAATCGCGAATCAAGGATGGGAGTTTGGGGCGCGGGTCGGAATTGCCCAGCGAGGCCCAGTTGATGCGGGAGTTCGGAGTCGCCCGAGGCACCATTCGACGGGCCGTCGCCACGCTGAATGACAGAGGCCTGGTGGAGGTGCGCCAAGGCCGGAACACGCGCGTGCGCCGGAGCGAAGCGGCGGCGCGGGTGCCCAGCTTGGTCTCTTTCAGCCGCTGGGGTGCGGAGTTCAGTGTGCCGGTGGGCCAATCTGTCATTTCGGTGGCGCGCGGCCGGGCGGCGGCCGCCGCAGCGGCCTGGCTGGCTATTGAGCCCGCCGCGCCGGTGGTCACGCTCATTCGGCTGCGGACGGTGAAGCGGTTGCCGGTGATGGTGGAGCGAATAGTGTTCCCCGAGGCGACCGGGGGCCATTTGCTCAGCTGCGATCTTGAATCAGGATCGGTTTTCGACTACCTGCGGGAACGCGGGGTGCGGTGGGACTCGAGCAGCCATGTGCTGGACGCCGTCCCGGCGGACCAGGTCGACTCCGAGGCTCTTGAGGTCCCGCCGGACGCGCCCCTGCTGCGGGTCAGGCGTGTCTCGCGGGACTCCGCCGGGGTCCCGATCGAATTTGCCGATGAGCGCTACCGGGTTGACCGGACAACCCTGCGGGCCGATCAGCACCTGACCGAGCGGGCGGTGCTGGAGCGCCAGCTCGAGGGCGACCTGGCGCGGGCCGGCGGTGAGGCTGAGGCGGCCGCAGGCCATCCGGCCCCAGGTCATTGACTCGCGGCGGGCCGGTTGGCCTGGAACCGCAGGCCTGCGTCTCCTTGCGTAGTGTGCCCTTGCGGAATCAGCAGGATCACCGTCCCCTTGCGGAATCAGCAGGATCACCGTCCCCTTGCGGAATCAGCAGGATCACCGTCCCCTTGCGGAATCAGCAGGATCACCGTCCCCTTGCGTGCCGCTGGGGGCCTGGCCACAGGGCAAGCATCGGGAGCGGTTTCGGGCCGCTGCCGGGCGACTCGGTTAGGATTCCGGGATGAAGACTGCCCAATTCTGGTTCGATCCGATTTGCCCGTGGACCTATGTGACCTACCAGTGGCTGACCGAGGTGCGCGCGGTGCGCGAGATCCAAATCCTGCCCCGGCTCTTATCCCTGCACTACCTCAACCGAGACCGCAAGAACCCGCCCCACGCCGAAAGCCATCTGGCGTCACTCGCGCTGGAGCGCTTCCTGGCCTTCGTCCGCCAAGAACAAGGCGATCCCGCCATGGAGCAGGCCTACCAGTTGATCGCCAATGCCCTATTCATCGACCGCGCCAAAGCCGATTCCGACCTGGTGGCCCGAACGGCTCACGCCCTCGGCCTGGATGAGCGGCCCGCCGTCGCGGCCGCCGGAGACTCCAGTTGGGACCAGGTCATCCTGGTTGACCACGAGGCGGCGATGGGTCTGGTCGGCTCCGATGTCGGCTCGCCAGTGATCGCCATCGAGGGCGGCCCGGCCTTCTTCGGCCCGGTGCTGGCGCGCAGCCCTCGGGGCGAGGACGCCGGCCGGGTTTGGGACGGCTGCCAACTACTGGCCCAGCATCCCGACTTCTTCGAGCTGAAGCGCACCCGCGGACCAGACGTCAAGATCCGTTTCGCCTAGCGCCGCCGTTTCGGCGCCACCGTTCCGGCGCCGAGGCACGCCCTTCGTCAACTGCGCCCCCAAGCGGCGCCTTTCGTCAACTAAACCAGGTCGAGTTCGACGTTCTGCATCGCTAGCCGGCTCGGACCGGGTCGAGTTCGACGTTTCGCATCCCAAATCGGGTCGAGTTCGACGTTCTGCATCCCAAGCCGGCTCGGACCGGGTCGAGTTCGACGTTTCGCATCCTAAATCGGGTCCGGAACCTGTCAAGCTGATTGAGACGTTTTGGTTGGAGGCGTTTTGTTGGTGGTTGTTTGTTGTGGTGTTGGCCGGTTGATCCAGGATTGGGTGGGGAGCGGGGGTGGTGTGGGGATGC
>JAISXH010000031.1 GCA_031270825.1 Bifidobacteriaceae bacterium | reverse complement strand
GCATCCCCACACCACCCCCGCTCCCCACCCAATCCTGGATCAACCGGCCAACACCACAACAAACAACCACCAACAAAACGCCTCCAACCAAAACGTCTCAATCAGCTTGACAGGTTCCGTTTGCCCGTCGAGTTCGACGTTCTGCATGCCGCCGGATCGGCGCTTGAGCCGCTGACCAGCACAAACGCAAAATGCCCCGATGCTAAACGTCGAACTCGATCCGATTTGGGATGCTAAACGTCGAACTCGATCCGATTTGGGATGCAGACCGTCGAAGTCGACCGCGCCCGGCAAGCAGAAGCCCGAACTCGGCCGGATGGCGGCCTGCGGGCCGAGCCGGCGCGCCAGCAGCACACGCCGGCCGGCGGCCAATAATCACCGCGGCGCCGAACTCAATGGTTCGGCGGGGGTTGGTAGCCCGGCAAGTCGTAGGTGACTGTGAACGGGGCGTGGTCGGACCAGCGGGTGTCGTATCGTTCGGCCTTGTCGATCCGGAAGTCCACCGCCTTGGCGGCCAGGGGGGCCGTGGCGATCTGGTAATCGATCCGCCAACCGGTGTCGTTGTCGAAGGCCTTGCCCCGCCACGACCACCAGGTGTAGGGCCCTTCGCGTTCGCCCGCCAGGGCGCGGCCCACATCGATCCAGCCCAGGTCCGCGAACCAACTGGTCAGGATGGCCCGCTCCTCCGGCAGGAAGCCCGAGTGCTGACGGTTTCCGCGCCAGTTCTTGATGTCCGCCTCGCGGTGCGCCACGTTGAAGTCGCCGCACACCACGCTCTGGCGGCCATCCGCCGCCAGCGCCCGCAGGCGCTCGGTCATGGCGCCCAGGAAATCCAGCTTGTGGCCTTGGCGGACGGTGCCGACTTCCCCGGAGTGGACATAGGCGCTGACCACAGTCAGTTCTTGGCCGTCCGGGAGTTTGAGGTCGGTCTCGAGCCAGCGGCCGGTGTGGGTGTCGGCCCCCTCCAGGCCGTCCAGGCCCTCGCGGCTGGCGGACACCGGCAACAGGGAGGACACCGCCACGCCCGCGCGCCCCTTGAGCAGCGAGACCGATTGGCGGGTATCGCGGCCCGGCAGGGCCGGGCCGGCCACCTCGGCCGGGGCCCGCACCTCCTGCAGGCAGAGCACATCCGGCGAGGCCCGCTTGAGCCAATCGGCCATGCCTTTGCGCAGAGCCGACCTAATGCCGCCGGTGTTGAGCGTCGTGACGTCCAAAGCCATCGCACCAGCGTAACCGCGCCGGCAGCCGGGACCAGCGACCCCTAACTCCCGGCGGCGCGGCCCGCGTCGGCTCTGCCACCGGCCCGGCCGCGGCTTTCGGAAGTCAGGCGGCCGACCGGAAGGCGTCCTTGAATTTGGTGCGCGCGCCGGTGCGCAGGATCGAGTTCGAATAGAGCCGTCCGCCCACCCAGATCGCCAGCCAGGTGGTGGCGATCAGGATGGCCAGAGCGACCACCGGCTCCCACCAGGGCACGCCTTCGACGAAGATCCGCAGCGGCATGGCGATGGGCGCGGAGAACGGAACGTAGGAGAGCCAGCGCATCACCGTCGCGTTGTCCTGGAAGAAGATCACCAGGAAGTACGGGATCATGGCCAGCATCATGGTGGGCATCAGCACAGAGCCCACATCTTCCAACCGGGAGACGGTCGCCGCGCTGCCCGCCATCAGGGCGGAGAACATCACGAACGCGACCACGAAGAAGATCGCGAACCAGATCAACGGTTCGGCCAGCAGGCCGACCAAACCCCCTTCGGCGCCCAGCGCCTGACCGACTTGGGCGCCATACCGGCCCAGGTCACTGGCGCCGCCGCCCACCCATAGACCTGCCACCAGGCCCAGCACCAAGGCCACCACCGTGCCCAGCGCCAGCACGGCGTTCCCCAGGATCTTGCCGGCGAGCAGCACCCTGGCCGGCACGGCCGCCAAGAGGATTTCAATCACGCGGGTTTGTTTCTCCACCACCGTGTTGGAGGCCGCGGTCTGCCCGAACATCATCACGATCATGAAGAACACCACGGCGAACACGGTTCCGGCCATGTACCGGAAGATTCCCGACACCCTCGGCGGCTCCAGCAACTCCACGGCCGGGGTCAGCGTCAACGCGCCCAACAACTCGTCCGGCGCCTCTTCTTTGGCCAGGATCGTCAGTCCCAGGCCGCTAGCCTCGGCATCCGGCACCAAGGCGGCGTCCACGGAACCCTCGATGACCGCCTGGCGGGCGGCGGCGGCATCGGACAACTGGACGATTTCGAAACCCGTCAAAGCGGCCGCCAAAGCGCCCGGCGGACCGACCCAACCGATGGTGCCGTGGTCCTCGGCCGAATCCGAGTCCCCGCCCAACAGCCCAGGCAGCGCCGCGGCCAGAAACGCTATCAACACCATCAGGCCGGTGCCGATCTGGAAGGCGCGGCTGCGCGCCTGAGTCTTCATCTCACGCTCGGTCACCAGCCACACGTCACTCACGCGATCACCTCCTTGAACACCTCGGACAGCGGCGGTATCACCCGTCCGAACTCCTCGACCGGACCCAGCGTCAGGCTTTCGGCCAGCAGTCGTTGCGCCAGTTCGGCCGTGGCGTCGAAGTTCACCCGCAGGCACGATGCCGTCTGGCCTCCCCCAGCACCAACCCGCTCGACGCTGACGGCGCTGACGCCCGGGCTGGCGGCGATGAGCGCTTCGCCAGCCGAGGCGGTCGCGGCCGGCAGCACCAGGCGGTAGCGAGAGCCGGCGTAACGTTCGCGCAGGGCCTCGGTGGCGCCGCTGGCCTTGATCTGACCGGCGGCGATGACCACCAGGTCGTCGGTGATGCGTTCCACCACATCAAGCTGGTGGGACGAGAACAGGATCGGGGCGCCTCGGCCGGCGAAATCCCGCAGCACGCCCATCACGGTCTCCACCGCCATCGGATCGAGGCCGCTGAAGGGCTCGTCCAGGATCAGGGCGGCGGGATCGTGCACCAGGGCCGCCGCGATCTGGGCGCGCTGCTGGTTGCCCAGTGACAGCTTCTCCACCTTGTCGGCGGCCCGTGCGGTCAGGCCCAGGCGTTCCAGCAAGTCATCGGCGTTCCTTTGGGCTCTGCCCAGGTCCAGGCCGTGCAGCCGGGCGAAGAAGACCAGTTGCTCGCGGACTCCCATCTTGGGATACAGGCCGCGCTCTTCGGGCATGTAGCCGAACCGGGCGGCGATCTGCGGGGTGGTCGGCTGGCCGTCGAACAGGACTTGGCCCGAGTCCAAGGACAGCACCCCCATGGCGATCCGCATGGCGGTGGTCTTGCCGGCGCCGTTGGCGCCCACAAACCCGGTCAACCGGCCCGGTTGGACTTTGAAACTAACCTTGTCCAGGGCTTGGAGCGATCCGAACGCCCGGCTCACCGCCTCCAACTCAAGCACTGCCGCCACCTTTCACTCGACTGACAGCCCCTACATTAGAACACGGTGAACCCCGGCGCGCGGCATGACACAGCCCGGGTCAGACAGTTCACCGCCGGGGCTCAACCCAGCGCTTCGCCACAGCGCTTCACCACGCGGTTCACCCCGCCAGTTCACCGCCGGGGCTCAACCCAGCGCTTCGCCACGGCGGTTCAACTCAGCGGCTCAACTCAGCGGTTCACCACAACAGCTCGCACATTGGCCGACCTCAAGCGCTGGCGCGCTCAGCTGCTTCAACCACGTTGGTCAGCAGCATGGCACGAGTCATGGGACCGACCCCGCCCGGGTTGGGCGAAAGCCACCCGGCCACTTGGGCCACATCCGCGGCCACATCACCCGCGATCGACAGTTTGCCGGCGGCATCCGGCACCCGGCTGACGCCCACATCCAGCACCACCGCGCCCGGTTTGACGTCTTCCGCCCGCACCAGCCCAGGCACGCCGGCCGCCGCCACGATCACATCGGCCTGGCGGATCAGGGAGGGCAGGTCCTTGGTGCCGGTGTGCGTCAAGGTGACGGTTGCGTTGATCTCGCGGCGGGTGAACATCAGGCCGATGGAGCGCCCAACCGTGATCCCGCGTCCCAGCACAACCACATGGGCGCCACGCAGATCCAACCCATTGCGAGCGATCAAGTCGATAATCCCCCGGGGAGTGCATGGCAAGGGTGTGGCGATGGGCGCGTTGACGTTCAAGACCAACGCCCCCAGATTGGCCGGATGCAGGCCGTCCGCGTCCTTGGCCGGGTCGATGGCTTTGATGACGGCATCGGCGTCTAGGCCGGGCGGCAGCGGCAACTGGACAATGTAGCCGGTGCAAGCCGGGTCGGCGTTCAACTGCGCCAACGTCTCCATAACTTGGCTTTGGCCGGCATCGGCGGGCAGATCGGCCCGGATCGAGGCGATCCCGACCTCGGCGCAATCGCGGTGCTTGCCGTTGACGTAGATCACCGATCCGGGATCCTGCCCCACCAGGACGGTGCCCAATCCGGGCTGAACGCCTCGCGCGGCCAGGGCCGCCACCCGGCGCTTGAGGTCTTGTTTGATCTCGGCGGCGGCCTTGCGGCCGTCCAACACCTGGGCGGTCATTGCGCCAAACCGGTGTAGAGAGGGAAATTCTCGGCCAAGCGGCCGGTGCGGGCCTTGAGGGCTGCGACATCGGCGCCGTCGCCTTCCCGTAAGGCCGTCGCGATGACGTCCGCCACCTCGGTGAACTCGCTTGGGCCGAATCCCCTGGTGGCCAGCGCGGGAGTGCCGATCCGCAGGCCCGAGGTGACCATTGGCGGGCGCGGATCATATGGCACCGCGTTGCGGTTGACCGTGATGCCGACCTCTTCGAGCAAGTCCTCGGCCTGACGGCCGTCGAGGGGGGAATCGCGCAGATCGACCAGCACCAGGTGCACATCGGTCCCGCCGGTCAACACCGTCACCCCGGCGGCCTTGAGGTCGCCGGCGGACAGGCGCTCGGACAGGATCTGGGCGCCTTCGAGCGTCCGCGCCTGGCGGTCGCGGAAATCCTCCGTCATGGCGACTCGGAACGCCACCGCCTTGGCGGCGATCACATGCATCAGCGGCCCGCCCTGCTGACCGGGGAAGACCGCCGAGTTCAGCTTCTTGCCCCATTGTTCCTGGGAGCGCGACAGGATGAATCCGGACCTGGGGCCGCCCAGGGTCTTGTGCGCGGTCGAGGTGGTGACATCGGCGAAGGGCACCGGGTTCGGGTGCATCCCGGCCGCCACCAGCCCGGCGAAATGGGCCATGTCCACCCACAAGTAGGCGCCCACTTCATCGGCGATCTCCCTGAAAGCGGCGAAGTCGAGATGCCGGGGATAGGCCGACCATCCGGCGATGATCACTTGCGGCCGCTGTTCCAGCGCCGCCGCCCGGACCGCTTCCGGCTCGATCCGGTAGGTCGCGGGGTCCACTCCGTAGGCCGCGACCTGGTAGAGCTTGCCGGAGAAGTTCAGCTTCATGCCGTGGGTGAGGTGTCCGCCGTGGGCCAGTTCCAGACCCAGGAGCTTGTCCCCCGGTTGCAGCATGGCCGCCAGGGCGGCCGCGTTGGCCTGGGCGCCGGAGTGCGGCTGGACGTTGGCGTATTCGGCCCCGAAAAGCTCTTTGGCCCTGGCGATGGCCAGTTCTTCGGCGATGTCCACGACTTCGCAACCGCCGTAGTAACGCCGTCCCGGATACCCCTCCGCGTACTTGTTGGTGAGCACCGATCCCTGGGCTTCCAGCACGCCGCGGGGAACGAAATTCTCCGAGGCGATCATCTCCAAGGTCCGGCGTTGGCGAGCCAACTCGCCGTCCAGCACGGCTGCGATTTCGGGGTCGATCTCCGCCAGCGGGATGGCGGTGTAGTCGGTCGCGTCAGTGGTCACGTCTTGGTCTCCTGATCTGGCGCCCCAGCGGCGCCGTCGTTTACGGCCGTAGGCAATCTTATTGGCCGCCGATGCCGACCGGTCGCCTTAGCGCTTCTTCAGCCAGTCCTCGGCGGCAGACCTTCGCGGCCACTACAGCCTGCCGGCAGCCCGCACCCGATCAACCGCGCCGTCGAGTGTGGCGCGTCCCAGCGCACCCGGTTGCTGGGAGCCTCCGCGCCGCGCTGACCAAGGGACTGGCTTCAACTCATCCCCGCGGCGCACTCGATCGCCGGGAGCCTCCGCGCCGCACCCACCAGGGGCCTGGCCCCCAATTCATCCCCGCGCGACCCAACGCACAGGCCGACTGGCGCGCGCCAATACACCAACGTTCGAGTTACTTCAAGGGTAATTTCCCTGCTCAAAGCTGGTGGTAGCGGTTCCAGCCGGACGGGTCTAGACTTGCCGTGACCTATTCTCGCCCCGACAAACCCAGGAGCTGCACGTGCTGTACACCCACCTCGGCCGGACCGGCCTCAAAGTATCGCGTCTTTGCCTCGGCACCATGAACTTCGGACCGCACACGGCGGAGAAGGACGCCTATCGCATCATGGACACCGCCCTGGAGGCGGGATTGACCTTCTTCGACACAGCCAACGTCTATGGCGGCTGGGGCGACCGTCCGCAGGCCCATCATGGCTGGACCGAGGAGATCATCGGGCGCTGGTTCGCCCTTGGCGACGAGCGCCGCGAACGGGTGGTTCTCGCCACCAAGGTGTACAACCCCATGGCCAATCCGCTGGACGGCCCCAATGACGAGGGCGGTTACTCCGCCTACAAGATCAAGCGCTCGGTCGAGGCCTCGCTCAGGCGCCTCCAAACCGACCACATCGAGCTGTACCAAATGCATCACATCGACCCCCATGCGCCCTGGGAAGAGGTCTGGGGCGCCTTCGAGGATCTGATCTCGGCTGGCAAAGTGGTCTACGCCGGCTCGTCCAACTTCGGCGCCCGGCACCTCTGCTGGGCCCAGCAGGCCGCCCAGTCGCGGCACTTCTTGGGTCTGGTCTCAGAGCAGCACAAGTACTCGCTGTTGACCCGCCAGCCGGAACTTGAAGTCCTGCCAGCGGCGCTGGAGTTGGGGCTCGGAGTCATCCCGTGGTCACCCCTGGCGGGGGGACTATTGGGTGGCCATGCGCTTGACGGCCAGGGCGGCCAGCGTTCGGCTGAGGCCGGCGCCAGCCTGGACAGCGGCGTGCGGGCCCGCTTGGAACGCTTCCACGAGTTGGCCGCCGCGGCTGGCCACAGCCCCGCCAATCTGGCACTGGCTTGGACTTTGGCCAATCCTGTGGTGACCGCGCCGATCATCGGGCCGAGGACCCCGGAGCAATTGACGCAAACGCTGGTGGTGCCGGAGATCAAACTCGACGCCGACTTGCTGGCCGCTCTGGATGAGATTTTCCCCGGTCCTGGCGACCCCGGCTCGGGCGCGGATCCGGGCGCCGAGAGCGCCACCGGGCCCTGGGCTTACGCCTGGTAGACCGGCGGCGTCCCGCAGGGACTCAGGCCGGGGTCACCGCGACCCCGGCCCACCCCTGGGTCTGCGCCCGGGGTTACTCGCCCTGCACGCGAACCCCTGCGAACTGGCGGCAACCCGAAAACTCGGGCCGACGGCATCGGCGCCCTGGGCTCACACCCGCCCAGACGCCGGCGGCGTTCCCGCCGCGGGGGCCGATCAGGTGTCGCCGGGAAGGGCCGGCTGGCCGGCGAACACGATCGCCGTGATGCCCAGGCTGGACCGCCAGCTGGTGCCGGATCCAGTGGCGGAGGACGGCACCACGCCCACCCGCGCGATTGTGCGGGCCTCGAAGGTGATGTCCGCCGTCTGCTCCTCCTTGCCACCCATGGAGAAAGAACCGACCTTGGTCCAACTGCCAGAGGTGCCAATCACCCAGACATCGAAACTGCCGTTCCTCAGTTCGCTCAAGTAGCCGCTGCTAGACGCCTCGGTGACACCATATTCGACGGTCAGACCAGTGCAGTTGGGCACGGCGGTGTCGAAAATCATCGGCGTGACCTCGTAGCTGGTGGCGGGAATGTCCTCCGGGCCGTCGCCCGGCTCGACGCGGTAGGGATTGTTCACCTCCACCGTCAAGACGGCCTCAGGGCCGTCGGCTGAGGTCACGGTGATGTACGTGTAATAGCTCGAAAGATCGTCCCAGACCGCGGTGACCAGTCCGCTCTCACTGACCATCGCCGAGGTCGGATCGTCGGTCTGGTAAGACACGGTCTTATCTTGGGCGTCGCCGGGCTCCACGGCCGCTTCGATTTGGTAAGTCTGGCCGGGCAGCAATTCGACGCTGGCGTCCGGCAAGCTGACCGCTTGGACCAGCCGGTGCACGTCGATGGCGACTTCCTGGGTGATGTCGCCACTGGACACGGTGATAGTCGCGGTCCCCTTCGCATGCCCGGTCAGTTCGCCGTCGTCGTTGACGGACACGATTGCTTCATCGGAGGATTCAAAGCCGATCGGATAGGCCGAATCGGCCGGCTCCAGGATCGGTTCGAGCGCGAAGACCTCGTCAATGTCAAGGATCAGTTCCTCCGGCAGACCCGCTATTGCCTCGGGCGGATCCGACACGATGAACCGATAGGTCTTGGAGGCATTGCGCTGCGAAGAGCTGACGGTCAAGTTCGCCTCGCCGGTCTTGACACCCTTGATCGTGGTCTTGCCGTTCTTATCCGCCACCTCCAAGACCGAGGGCCGGCTCGAGGTCAGCGACAGTGTGTCCATGAACAGCGTCTTCGGCTCGCTCAGCAGTTTCACGTCGACGCTTTGGCCAGGGGCGATCGCGATCGAGTCGCCAACCAACACCAGCTTGCCGAACTCTGCGCTGACCGACTTGGCCGTCACCGCGTTGAGGCCGAAGGCGGCCCCGGCCCCGAGCAGCAGCGCGATCACGGCCGCCAGAATGATGGTCAGAGTCTTCGGCCTGGTCCGCTTCTTCGCCGCCTCAGGGGGCGCCGTTGCCGGATGCGTTAACTGGGTGACCGGTTCTGGAGCCATCGCCGATGTCGGCAAGCCGCATTGGGGACAGTTAGAAGCGTTCGGAGGCAACGAGGCTTGGCATCGTGGGCAGCGCATACGCCAATGCTATCCACCCCGCGCCCTGGCCGAAAGAGCCGGGCCAGGCCCGGGAGCCTGCGGAGCCGATCAGTCCGCCCGCAGCTGGCCAATCGACGCGTACAGGCACAAGGTCGCCGCCATGGCCACGTTGAGGGATTCGGCGCGCCCGTGGATCTCAATCCGGATCGACCGGTCCGCCGCCGCCAGCGCCGCCGCGCTCAATCCCCGCACCTCGTTCCCGAACAACCACACGGCCGGCCGTTCCAGCACGGCCGCGCCCAAGGCCAAGTCCGCGGCCCCATCAGCCGCCAACACCTCCAGGCCGGCTCGCCGCAGCGGTGCCACCGCCTCTTCGATCATGCCCGCCCGGACCACCGGCAGATGAAAATAGGAGCCGGCCGAACTCCGGACCACCTTGGGCGCCGCCGGATCGACCGACTGGTCGGCGAACACCACCAAGTCCGCCCCGGCCGCATCGGCTGAGCGGATCGCGGTCCCGGCGTTGCCTGGGTCTCTGATCTGCTCGAACACCGCCGCCAAGCGCACAAGTCGGTCCAAGGATCGGGCCACCGTCCAACCCGACCAGGGGTCGCCGGCCACCGCCACGAATCCTTGGGCGTCGGTGGAAATCGCCCGCACATATTCGGCCGAGGCCTCATGGATGTGTCCGCCGGACTCATCCGTGGCCGCGGCGATCTCGGGATGCGCGTGGGCGGCATCGGCGGTCAGGTAGAGATCCACCACCAGACCGGCTAGCGCCGCCTCACGGCATGCCTGCGGGCCTTCGACCAGCAGGCGCCCGGTTTCCGAACGCGCCGATCGCTTGGCCAGGCGGCGGACCCGGCGCACTCGTTCGGAGGCCACGTTGGTCAGCGCGCTGGCGCCTGACAACGCCGGGGCGCGGTCATGCTCCACTCTCACGACCTTCCCACGCCGCTTTCAGCCCCACCCGAGGGCCGGCGCGCTTGGCACCCGGTCCTTCGCGTCGCGCGCGTCACTCGCGTTCTTCGCATTCCTCGCGGCGACTGCAAATCTGACCGGATTTGCCTCATCAGAAGGGCTTTGCGCACCCGCTGAGAGCAGGTCAGGCTGCCACCGGCGCGTTGACATCCGCCGGCAGGGCATCCTTGGCCTTGGCCACCAATTCGGAGAAAGTGGCCGGGTCGGTGACGGCGATTTCAGCCAACATGCGGCGGTCGACCTCGATTTCGGCCAGACGCAGACCCTGGATGAAACGGTTGTAGGTGATGCCGTTGGCGCGAGCCGCCGCGTTGATCCGTTGAATCCACAAGCGGCGGAAATCGCCCTTGCGGGCCTTGCGGTCCCGGTAGGCGTAGTTGCCTGAATGTTGGACCTGCTCCTTGGCCTTGCGATAAAGCCGCGAGCGTTGCCCGCGGTAGCCAGAAGCCTTCTCGAGGACGGACCGGCGCTTCTTGCGCGCGTTGATCGATCTCTTGACACGTGCCATTGTTCTGCTCCTCTATCCTCTCGCCCTCAACGGCCCAACAGACGTTTGACGTCTTTTCGGTCGGCCTTCGCCAGAACCTTGTCCGCAGACAGTCGGCGGGTGCGGCGCGAGGATTTCGATTCGAAATTGTGCCGCATCCCGGGCTGTTCGTGCATGATCTTGCCGGTTCCGGTGACCCGGAAGCGCTTTTTCGCACCAGAGTGCGTCTTGTTCTTCGGCATGGCCTTAACTTTCCTTAGTCGATTCTTCTGTTGATCGCGCCCGGCCCGATTGGGTCGCGCGCTGTCTGCTCGGCCGTTGTTTGGCCGGGCCGGGCCCTGGCCTGGCGCCGTTCGCCTTGGCGCTGTTGGCCGCCGATTCGGCCGACGCCCGGGGCGGCGCAGGCAGGGGCCTGGCGGGCCTGGCCGCCGGCTTGGGGCCGGCGGACGGTCCCGGAGCTGGCTTCGGGGCGGATCTGGGCGTTGGGCCGGCCGCCGCGGCGGTCGGGGCTTCAGGGACGGCTCCGGCCGCGGAAGCGGTCGGCGTTTTGGGGACGGCTCCAGCCGCCGATGCCGTGGTCGCAGCTCGGCCCGCCCCTCCCGTTGACGACGGGGCGCGTTGGCTGGACACGCGATTGGAGTCGGCTGAAGCCGGCGCTTTGGCGCCGGCGGCGGCGGTCTTGGCGCCGGCAGCGGAGGTCCTGGCGCCAGCAGCGGAGGTCCTGGCGCCAGCGGAGGTCCTGGCGCCGGCAGCTGCTCCAGGCGCCGGGGCGCCAGGAGATCGAGTCGAGCGCTGAGCAGCCTCGGCGCCTTGCGCGGCCGGGGCCTTGGCGGTGCTGGATGAGTCTGCGGCATCGGCCGCGTCGGTTGCATCGGAAGGAGCGGAGGGACTGCCGTCCCCGGCGGGACCGGCGCCAGCGGAAGCGGCGGAGGCATCGGCGGGACCGGCGCCAGCTACGGCATCGGCAAGATCGGAGGGAGCGGAGACATCGGCGGCATCGACATCGTCGACGTCATCTGCGGGTTCGGCGGGTCCGGGGCCATCGACGGCATCGGCGGCATCGGCGTGGTCGGCGGCATCGGCGTGGCCGGCGGCATCGGCGTGGCCGGAAACAGAGGCGAGATCGACGGCATCGGCGGCGTGGTCGGCGGCATCGGAAGCATAGGCGGCATCGGCGGGAACCAAAACAGCGGGAGCGGCATCTGTCTTAGGGCTGGCGGCAACCGTTGCCGCAGGATCGGAGTCGCGAGACCGTCTGCGAGTTTGGGCGCGCGCGGCCTTCTTCTTGACCGGCGCCAACACCATGACCATGTTGCGGCCGTCCTGACGGGGGGCGGATTCGACGGTTGCCAACTCGGATACTTCATCGGCCAGCTTCTGCAGCAGCCGCATCCCCAACTCCGGGCGCGACTGCTCGCGGCCCCGGAACATGATCATGACTTTGACTTTGTCGCCCTGGCCCAAGAAGCGCTCAACATGTCCCTTCTTGGTTCCGTAATCGTGCGGATCGATCTTGAGGCGGAAGCGAATCTCCTTCAGCACCGTGTTGGCCTGGTTGCGCCGCGCGTCGCGGGCCTTCTGGGCCGACTCGTACTTGAACTTGCCGTAATCCATCAACTTGGCGACGGGCGGCCGCGCGTCCGGAGCAACTTCCACAAGATCGAGGTCGGCTTCTGCGGCCAGCCGCAGCGCCACCTCCAGCTTGACTATTCCGACTTGCTCCCCGCTGGGTCCAACTAGGCGCACTTCTGGCACCCGGATACGGTCATTGATTCGAGGTTCGCTGATAATCTGCTCCTTTTGCGCGTGGTCCATGGCGCGCGCGGAGGTTCAGACCTCGTTCGACCCAGCCCCCGCCAGGCTGGGGCCGCAGTCTTCAGGAGACCCGGCAATCCGCTATTCAACGGACGCCCAGATCATCCAACAGCACTTGTGTCCGCGCTTCAGTTAGCCAACGCATTGCGCCGGCCCACATCAACACGGCCGGAAGATGTTGTTCAACACCTTCCCAGCGGCCCGGTGGGTGCTCGGGTGGGAAGCCTAAGGCCTCCGCTTACGCCTTGCCGGCCTGGTTGAAGCCCAGTCCGGCAGTCGGTCCCGGTCATCTTAGCAGTTCCCAAGCCCGCTTCGACTCGACACGGGTTATCCATCCCCACCCGCAAGCGGCGTGCGGCATGGTCTCAGTCACCCCTCCGACTCGCCGGCCATCCCACGCGAGGGATTGCGTGCCGAACTCGGGGTCAGGCGGGTGGCGCCGAGGCGCCTTCGGCCACCTGGAGCGCCTCGCCCAGGGTGAACGCGCCGGCGTAAAGCGCCTTGCCGACGATCGCGCCTTCAACGCCCAGGGGCACTAGTCCGCGCACGGCCGCCAAGTCGGCCAAGGAGGAAATGCCTCCGGAGGCCACCACAGCCGCGTCGGTGCGGGCGCAGACCGCCTCTAGCAAATCCAAGTTCGGGCCGGTCATGGTGCCGTCCCGGGAGACATCGGTGACGACATAACGCTGACAGCCGTCAGCGTTGAGGCGGTCCAGCACTTCCCAGAGGTTGCCCCCGTCCTGGGTCCAACCCCGGGCGGCCAGGGTTTCACCGCGAACATCCAGCCCGATCGCCACGCGATCGCCGTATTCGACCAGGATCTTGCGGGTCCACTGCGGATCTTCGATCGCGGCGGTGCCAATGTTGACCCGGTTGGCCCCGGTGGCCAACGCGCGAGCCAGCGAGTCAGAATCCCGGATGCCGCCCGAAAGCTCGACCCTGATATCCAGAGCCGCGACCACGCCGTCGAGCAGGCAGGCGTTCGATCCGCGACCGAAGGCCGCGTCCAGGTCGACCAAGTGAACCCAGGAGGCGCCGCCGCGCTGCCAGTCCATGGCGGCGGCCAGCGGGTCGCCGTAGAACGTCTCGGTGCCGGCTTCGCCCTGCACTAGACGGACGGCCTGGCCAGCGGCCACATCAACGGCGGGAAGGAGTTCAAGGGAGGCGGTCATAGGGTCCAAATCCAGTTCTCGAGGAGGTGTGCGCCGGCGTCGCCGGACTTTTCGGGGTGGAATTGCGTGGCGCAAAGCGCGCCGTTCTCGACGGCCGCCACAAACGGTCCGCCGTGGTCCGCCCAAGTCACCAGAGGCGGCGCCAATGGCGACGGATGGGGCGCCCCCGGCCAGCCAGCCTGATCGCGGCCGCCCGCCGGCTCGGGCCCCCTGAGCACCCGGCCCTCGCCTGCACTCCCGACCGCACTCCCGTCTGCGGCGCCGGCCACAAGCTCCGGGTCGCGGGCGCCGCTCCCGGCCACAAGCTCCGGGCCGCGGGCGCCGCTCGCGGCCACCGCAGGTTGAACCGTTGCTGTTCCCACGGCATCGCCCGTTAGGGGAAACGTTTGGGCGGCATACGAATGCACAAAGTAGAACCGTTCCTCTTCGACCCCTCGGAACAATGCCGTCTGCGGCGGCGGCGTGACCGGCGACCAGCCCATGTGCGGCACCACCGGCGCCCGCAGGCGGGTGACGGCCCCGGGCCACTGGCCCAAGCCCTCGCTGACCAGGCCGTGTTCCTCGCCACGTTCGAACATGACCTGCAGTCCCACGCAGATCCCAAGCACGCCCCGGCCCCCGGCCAGCCGACGGTCGATCAACTGCGGCCCGCGAACGCGCCGCAGCCCCTCCATCACGGCCGCGAAAGCGCCCACGCCCGGCACGACCAGGCCGTCCGCCTCAAGCACCGCGACCGGATCGGCCGTCAATTCGACTTCGGCGCCGACGCGGCGCAACGCCCGCACGGCGCTGCGCACATTGCCGAAACCGTAATCGAGGACCACAACCTTCATGCGGTTCCCCCCGAATCGCCCGCCGCGCGCGGCCGGCGTCCGCGCCGGGCCTTACGGGCCGAGCCGACCGAGCGCCCGATGATCCCGATCGCCTCCGCCGCCGAGACATCCGCCACTCTGATCGCGCGGTCTAATGCTCGGGCCGCCGCCGCCGGGTCGATCAACAGGTCCTCCAGCAACTGCGGCGCTTGCGCCAACACCAGGCCCGGCGAAACCCGTTGAACTTCCTGGCCGTCAACATAGATGTAGGCCTGGACGTCCCCAGCCGCCGGGTCGGCCGATTCGCCCCGCCGGAGCAACAGCAACTGTTGGCCCCGCAAGGTGCCCGATGCCGTTCGCGCCGCCTCCAGCGCGGCCTCTTCCGCCGGGTCCTCCAAGACCGCCAGCCCAATACCCTCGGCGGCCAGCGCGCGAGCCGCGATCTGCGGTCCTTTCAGCAGCGCGGCCAGCAGCCACGGCTCGCCCACGCCTAGCACCAGAACCGCCACTTCAGGAGCCTGTTCGCCAGCCTCGAAACCGCCCAGCCCGGCCCCGTCCGCCGAGGCCTCCTCGGCCGCCAGCAAATCGGTCAGAGCCTGGTCCCAGTCGCCCGGATCGGGGGCTGTGGTCATAGCGAGCCTTTTGTCGAAGGCACTCCGCTGACTCGCTGATCCGGCTCCACGGCCGCGCGCAAAGCCCGCGCCAAGGCCTTGAACTGCGCTTCGACAATGTGATGCGGGTCGCGTCCGGCGAGAACCCGCATGTGCAGGGTCAAACCCGCGTTGAGGGCCAGCGACTCAAACACATGCGCCGCTAGCGAGCCGGTGAAATGGCCGGCGATGAGCGTGAAGGCGAGCCCTTCCGGCTCGCCGGAGTGGACGAAGTATGGCCGACCCGACAGGTCGATCACGGCCTGGGCCAGGGCCTCATCCAGGGGCACGGTCGCCTCGCCGAACCGCGCCAGGCCGCGTTTGTCCCCCAGGGCTTGCTTCAACGCCTGGCCTAGAACGATCGCGGTGTCTTCGACGGTGTGGTGGACGTCGACATCGAGATCGCCCTTGGCGGTGACAATCAGGTCGATCAACGAATGCCGGGCCAACGCGGTCAGCATGTGGTCGTAGAAGCCGACGCCGGTGTCGATCCGCGACTGGCCGTCTCCGTCCAAGTTCAGCGTCACCTGCACCGACGATTCGCTCGTTTCCCGTTTGACTGTTGCTTTACGGCTCATTCCAGCTCCTTCCGGATGTCGGCCAGCGCCCTCAAGAATGCCAGGGTCTCAGCCTCCGTGCCCACCGACACTCTAAGCCACCCGGCCGGACCGACCTCGCGGATGACTATGCCGCGGGCGAGCAGTTGCTCCCAGACCTCGTGGCGGTCGGCCAGACGGCCGAACAACACAAAATTCGCGTCCGATTCGGCCACTTCGAAGCCCATCGCCGCCAGCGCCGCCGCCAGCCGGTCGCGACGTTCGCGCAGTTCGGCCACACCGCGCAGCATCAGACCAGCGTGGTCCAGCGCCGCCAAGGCCGCCGCCTGGGTGATGGCAGAGAGATGGTAGGGCAGCCGCACCGTCCGCAGGTAGCCGATCAGCTCCGGATCAGCCGCCAGATAGCCCAGCCTCAGACCGGCGGCGGCGAAAGCCTTCGACATGGTCCGGGAAACCGCCAGGTGGCGGTGTCTGGCCAGCAACCGCAGAGCGCTCGGCTGCCCGGCCCGCCGGAATTCCGCGTAGGCCTCGTCCACCACGACCACAGCTTGTCCCTCGACGTGGCGCGCGATGGCGTCGATGGCGTCCAGCGGCAGAGCCGTCCCAGTCGGGTTGTTGGGGCTCGCCAGCAGCACCACGGTGGGAGTCACGCGGTCAATATGGGCGATGCCGTGGGCGACGTCGAGCCGGAAATCCGCTTCCAGCCGACCCGGCTTCCAGGCCGTGAAAGTCCCGCGGGCGTATTCCGGATACATCGAGTAGGTGGGCTCGAAAGAGGTCGCGGTTCGATCGGGACCGCCGAAAGCTTGCAGGACCTGCATCAGGACTTCGTTGGAGCCGTTCGCGGCCCAGATCATCTCCGGGCGCAACTCAGCCACTCCAGATTCGCTGATGAGATAGTCCGTCAGGGCCGAACGCAGTTCGCCAAAGTCACGGTCGGGATAGCGGTTGATCAAGCCGGCGGCGCCCCGGACGCGCTCGACAACGCTCTCGACCACTTCCGGCGGCGGCGCATAAGGGTTCTCGTTGACATTCAGGCGCACCGCGACCGGGGGGTGCGGAGCGCCATAGGGCGCGGCCGCAGCGATCTCTGGGCGAACGGGCAAACTGGCCATCAACGCTCACCCCCCGGGCGGGGCGAACTCGCCGGCTCCGGACGGGCTGCGGCCGACGCCGTGGGCGGGCAGATCCTCCGCCTGCGCGAAGGCTGTGATCAAGGGAGCGACCTGGGCCAACGCCGCGGCGCTGTATTCGATCTGCTGGACCGATTTGAGGAAGGCGGTGACCCCCAGCCCGGAAGCAAAGCGGGCGGTGCCGCCAGTTGGCAGGACGTGGTTGGAACCGGCCAAGTAGTCTCCCAGCGGCACAGGGCTGTAGCTGCCGACAAAGATCGCTCCGGCGGAAGTGATCCGCTCGGCCACCTGGGCGGCATCGGACACCTGTAACTCCAAGTGCTCCGGAGCGTAGGCGTTGGCCACCTGAATGGCCTGGTCTAAGTCGTCGACCAGCACGATCGCGCTCTGGGGGCCGCTCAAAGCCTGGCTGACCCGCTCGGCGTGGCGGGTGGCGCGGGCGCGGCGGGCGGTTGCCGCGGCGGCGGCCTGGGACAAATCGGGAGCGTCGGTGATCAGGACGACGGCGGCCAGCGGATCGTGTTCGGCCTGGCTGACCAGATCGGTGGCGACGAATTCGGGGTTGGCCGATTGGTCGGCGATGATGGCGATCTCGGTCGGCCCGGCCTCCGCGTCGATCCCGACCCGGCCCATCACCAGCCGTTTCGCGGCGGCGACATAAACGTTGCCGGGACCGGTGATGACGTCGACCGGCTCGGCCGGCGGGTCCAGCTCCGGCAGACCGTAAGCGAACAGGCCAATGGCGGAGGCGCCGCCGGCCGCGTAAACCTCCTTGACGCCCAACAGGGCGCAGGCGGCCAGGATGGTGGGATGGGGATAGCCGCCGTGGTCACGCTGCGGCGGCGAAGCCACCGCCAGTTCTGCGACCCCGGCCACCTGCGCCGGGACAACGTTCATGATCACCGAACTGGGATAGACCACCAGGCCGCCGGGGGCATACATGCCGACGCGCCGCACCGGGATCCAGCGTTGGGAGACGAAGCCGCCGGGCGCCACCTCAACCGTGCCGTCTGGAGGGACTTGGGCGGCGTGGACGCGGCGGACTCGCTCGATCGAGACCTCCATGGCGGCCCGGACCTCGGGTGACAGCCCGGCCAGGGCTTGGCTGATCAGCTCTGGAGGCACCCGCACGCTCGGCGGCACAACTTTGTCGAAGCGGGCGGCCTGGTCCGCGATCGCGGCGGCGCCTTGCCGGGCCACCGCCTCTAGCAGGGGTCTGACCTGATTGGCGGCGGCGTCCACGTCAAGGGCCGCGCGCGGCAAAGCCGCCGCTAACTCGCCTGGCCGCAGACCTCTCGCCCCGCGCAAGTCGATTGTTCGCATCACGAAGCCCAAGTCTATTGTGTGCGTCCGACACCAAGTCCGAAGCCACCGGTCGAGTCCCGGCCGGCGCTGACTGGACCACCGTCCCCTGGCGGAATCCGCACAATCACCGTCCTGGCCCAGGTCACGTTAGTGGATCAGATTGAGCAGGCGCGGGCGTCGGCCCGGGATGGCGAGCCGGTGAGCGGGATCGCCCGGAGGTTGGGGATCTCGCGGCACGACAGGATTTCAACGGCCCCGTCCCGCGGCCGATACACCAGCCGGTTGACCTCGTCAATTCTGCGGCTCCAGAATCCGGCGAACTCGCCTTTGAGCGGTTCCGCCTTACCTACGCCGGAATGGCCGCCGCGCGCGATGTCCTCCAGCAGTTGTGACACACGGGGCCCTACGGCGCCCCGGTAGGTTTGGGCGGCCTCGCGACATGTATTGGGCGTGCGCAAAAGCCGCGACCGCTACCGTTGGGCGGGTGGAGCAGGTGACGGGCCGGGACCGGGCCTTCGCCGAGCTGTTCCGCTCCAACCACCCGCCGATCCAGGCCTACCCGCTCCGACGCCGCCCTTCTTCAGGAATGGGGCCAGGCGCCATCGGGGACGCGGACCTCGCCAAGGCGACCACCCCGACCAGCCGCCGGATGGGACGTTGACGGACCGCTGTCACGGCAGCAGGCGCCGCGCCTCGGTCAGGCGCTCGTGCTCGAACGCCGGGGCGAACGAGTCGAGTTCGGCGGCCGCCAGTCCGACCGGCGGGGCCAACGCGACCTCGCGCCACCGTCCGATCGCCGCGCACAGACCGCCCAATTCGCTGATGGCTTGGTCGCGGTCCAGCGCGAACGCCTCGCACCGCGCCACCACAGCGCCGAGGTCGGTTACCGGCCCGTCCGCCTCCGTGAGCCACGTCTTCGACTCATAGCGTTTGTCTGGGAACGGATTCAGGTCAAAGGCGGGCGCTAGCCGCCAGAGGCCGGCCCCGGCGTACAGAAACGCGTGGTTTTGCAGGTGGTCGTCCACGTCGGTAATCAACGCCCGGAAAACGATCCGGCGCCACATCTCCCGGAGGTCGCGGGTGGGCGAGGCGCCATGCGAGCGGATGGCGTCCCCGATCTCCGAGTAGGCCCGATCTTCGCCTCGGCGCGCCCCTAGCAACGACGCGGCCGATTGGTACGGCAGGCGCCCGTCGCCGGCGGTACGGTCAAAGCGCCTGATCAAAGCGACCGGGCTGCCGTCCACCAACGCCACGCGGCCACGCGCGGCGCCAAGGCCGGCGAGCCGCGCGAGTTCCAACGCCAAGACCTCCCCCCGCGTGACGCTGCGGGTGTCGCCGACGCTCGGGAATTTCCCAATGGCGAGGCGGCCGTCTTCGTCAAGAACCGTGCACTTGGGCCGCACGCCGCCCAGCGAGGTGCCCTTGCCCAGCAGGAAGCGTAGGTCCTCGGCCGTCTCCCTGCCCTCCTCGAGGAGGCGGCTCGCATCGAGGATCCGCGGCAACTCCAGCAGTGGCGGAGTCCGCCGCCGGCCGTCTGCCGTGGACCGCGCGAAGCCTCCGGCCCCTATTCGCAGCCGCAGCGCGCCGACCCGGCTGAAATCGTCGACCGCGAGCAGGTAGTCCAGATTCGTCAACTCCATCAGAGACCGGTCGCGGGCCCGGCGTTTCGCGTGGTCGCGGGTTATGACGCGCCGTCCCCAAGCGTCCGGCTCGGTGTCCGCTAGCGCCCCGTGGAACACCGAGTCGGAGGGCGTCGCGGCCCGTTGCAGGTGGTGCCCGGGGCGCAAAGGCAAGTCGCCTGAGACGGCGAATCCCTCCGGATTGGCGAGCCATTCCTCGGCGTAGGCCAGGGCCGAATACTCGCGCCGGCCCTGCCGCGAATAGACCAGCGAACCGACGCGGGTCGGTTCCGCGCCGATGAACACCTCGACGCGCGCCTGATCGCCGGTTGTCACCAGACCGATTTCGACTTCGAGGGCCGCACCCGTTTGGGCAGCCGCTGGTCCATCATGGCAAGCCCGATGTAATCTCTCTCGGTGTCCAGCAGGTTCTCCAGCGATTGGATCTCCCCGAACACCGACAAGGCGCGCGCGTAGAAGTGAATTGGGACGCGCCCGTCGCCCGCTTCCATGCGCCGCACGGTGGAAACGGACGCCCCCATCCGCTCCGCCAGCGACGCCTGGGTAAACCTGCGCCGCCGGCGCGCCAGGGAGATATCCGCGCCGAGTTTGCTGACCGCATGCCGCGCCGGGGCGGGGAGGGGGGCTTTAACCGTTTCCACTGGAACTATTATGCCACGTAACGCTTCCGATAGCGCGTGACAAGGCCTATGAATGGCCTTGCCGGCGAGCGCTCAGGCCTCAACGGCCTCTCGCTCCACGCCCTGGGCCGCCTCCAGCGCCGCGGGGCCGCCGTCGACCCGGCCACAGGCGAGCCGGAGCCCGTCTTGCCGCGCTGCCCCCTCAACGACTAGCACCCGCCTTCGCCAGGAACAGGGCCAGGCGCCATTCCTTAGATGGACAGGGCGCGGCGGCGGTAGACCAGAGCGCGGACCAGCATGAACCAGCCCGCGTAGCCCGCCCACAGGAGCGCCGGACCCGTCAGCACGGACAGCCGGATCACCACCCGTTTCACCTCCGTCAGCCCCGCCCGGTCGGCCGCCCCCAGCCGCGCCCCCACCAGCGCCTGTGCCGCGATCGCCAGCGCGTCGGTGGTCAAAGCGGAGAACATCCACACGTTCGCCGCGATCTGGTGCGCCGCCAGCTGCACCGCCCCCAGCGAGGCCGCCACCGCCAAAGTCGCCAGCCCCGCCGCCCGCAGGCAGCACGTCCGCAGGAACAGCGGCGCCCCAGTTTTCGCGGCGGCCCCCACCCCGGCCAAGACCACCAGCATCGCGGGCAGGCCCGGCGCGGACCAGCGCAAATACTCCCACGCGGCGGCGTGCACGGGCGTCTCGGCGCCGAACCAGCCCAGGTAGACGCACGTGTCGAGGACCGTCCCGGCCAGCGCGAGGCCCGCCAGCGGGGCCGTGCCGAGGTGCCCCACGATGGCGGTGTCCACCATCACGAACAGGGGCTCGGCGGCGAGAGCCCCGAACGCCGGGACGGCCAGGGCGAGGACGGCCCGCGTCGCGGACGGCCGGGGCGGCCGGGCGGGGGAACTCATACGGGCGGGCCTGGGGCGCGGCAGGGCGGCACCGGGCGGGCCGGGGGCCGGGCCCGGCTCCGCGGCGTCAGGCGGTGCGGGGCTGGGGCGGGGCCGGTCGGCATCGGGCGCGGGACCGTGCGGGCTCATCACGCGAGCAACCGCTCAATCAGGGCGGTGAGGGCTGCGACGTCGTCCCCTTGCGGAATCCGCACAATCACCGTCCCCTTGCGTGGGAACGTGGTCTGAGGCTACCAGGTGCGGCCGAAGGCCGCACGGGCCACCAGGGAGAGCGTCAGCACCAAGGACGCCGCGAACGGCCACAGCGCCAGCAGACCCCAGGAGGTCAAAGTGGCCGGGGCCGCCGCGACCTCGGCCGCCAACTCGACAGAGCCGAAACCGCCGCTCAGCCCGGCGCCGGTGAGCCAGCACAGGGCCGAGCCCAGCGCCGCGCCGCCCAGCCAGCAGCTTGCCCGGCGCAGCGGCGCCGGCCGGCCCGACCACCTGGCCAGCAGGGCGCCCACCACCAGCCCCGGAACCAACGTCAGGGCGCCGAACCAGATGTCCTGGGCGGCGCCGAAGCCTAGATCGGATTCGGCGTACCAAAAGGACCCGGCCCACTCGGCCGGCGGCCGGGGACATGCCACCAGCCAGACCAAGCCAAGCAAGACACCGGCCACACTCTGGGCGCCAACGGCCCAAACGGCATCGTGCCCAAGAGAACGTCGGCCGGGCACGGGAGGGACCCCGGCGGCCGCTGGAGACGGAGGATAAACACCGACCGGCGGGTTGAAACCGTGCGCGGCCTGTCCCTGATCTGGCGCCCCCCGCTGCCAATCCGCCGCCAGAGCCCGGCCCACCTGCGGCGCCGGATCGCCCTGCGCGCCGACCATGCCAGGGCCGCCGGTCACGCCAGGGCCGGCGGTCACGCCATGCGGGCCGGTCAGGCCACGCACTGGGCTCCCAGGGTCGCCTTGAGGTCGGCGTAGAGGGGGTCGCTCTTGGCCACTTTGAGCCCGTGGTTGAGCCGCACCACGGTGATGCCCCCAGCCGGTTTGGTCAGCCGGAGGTAGACGTCGGCCTGGCCGGGATGCGATCGCAGCACGGTTTGGAGTTTGGAGACAATCGCCTCGGTCGCGCGGTGCGCCGGCAAGGTGATCTCGAGCGGGGTGACCGGCCCGGCGGCGGCGAGTTTGAGCACCTCCAGTTCGGCCACGAACACGGACAACTCGTCCTCGCGGCGCGACAACCTGCCCGCCAGAGACACCAGCATGTCCTCCGCCAGCAGCTCGGCGAACCGCGCATAGGCCTTGGAAAAGAATTTGACGTCGACCGAGCCATGCAGGTCTTCGAGGGTTCCTTGAGCCCACAACAGGCCGGTCTTGGTGGTCTTGCGGGTCAGGCTGGTCAACAACCCGGCGATCCGCACCTGTTCGCCGTCCCCCAAGAGATCGGGGGCGATCAAGGCGGCGGTTGTGTGACTGGCGGCCGCCGCCAAACCCTCCTCCAGGCCGGACAAGGGATGGTCGGAAACATACAGGCCCAGCATCTCTCTCTCGAACGCCAGTTTGACCGGTTTGGGCCACTCGGGAGTGTTTGGCACTTCGACCATGACCGAGCCGACATCTTCTGGCGCGCCGCCAAAAAGGTCGAACTGGCCGACCGCCTCGTTGCGCTTGACCCCCAGCACCGAGTCGACCGCTTCCTCGTAGACCGTCATCAGCGCCCGCCGCGGCTCCCCGAAGGTGTCGAAGGCCCCCGCTTTGATCAGGGATTCAATGACACGTTTATTGCAGACGCCGATGGGCGCTTTGGTCAGAAAATCGCCAAACGACTCGTACGCGCCTTTGTTTCGGCGAGCTTGCACGATGCCGTCGACAACGCCCTCGCCCACGTTGCGCACCGCTGTCAGGCCAAAGCGGATGTCGGTTCCGTCCGGGGTGAACGCGGACACCGAGGAGTTGACATCCGGAGGCAACACCTTGATTCCCATGTGCCGACATTCGGCCAGGTAGATGGCCGACTTGTCCTTGTCATCCCCGACCGAGGTCAGCAGGGCCGCCATGAACTCGGTGGGATAGTGGCACTTCAAGTACGCCGTCCAATAGGACACCAGCGCGTAGGCCGCCGAATGGGACTTGTTGAACGCGTAATCGGCGAACGGCACCAGAATGTCCCACAGCGTCTGGATCGCCTTGTCGGAGTAGCCGCGGTCCCGCATGCCCTGAGAGAAAGGCTCGTACTCGCGGGCCAACGCTTTGGCGTCCTTCTTGCCCATCACCCGGCGCAGCGAATCCGCCCGGCCGAGCGTGTAGCCGGCCAGCTTCTGGGCGATCGCCATGACCTGTTCCTGGTACACGATCAGCCCATAAGTGCCGCCCAGCAGGTCTTTCAGCGGCTCCTCCAACTCGGGATGGATCGGCGTGATCTTCTGACGTCCGTTCTTGCGGTCGGCGTAGTTGTTGTGCGAGTCGGCGCCCATCGGGCCCGGCCGGTAGAGCGCTTGGACGGCGGAGATATCCTCGAAATTGTCCGGCCGCAAACGCCTCAACAAAGTCTGCATGCCGGTGCCGTCAAGCTGGAACACGCCCAGGGTGTCCCCCGAGGACAGCAGTTCATAAGTCGGTTTGTCATCCATCGGCAGGTCTTCCAACACCACCGACGGCTTGCCGTTGATGACGATGTTCGCCAGCGTGTCCTCCAGGATGGTGAGGTTCCTCAGGCCCAGGAAGTCCATCTTGACCAGGCCCAAGTCCTCACAGGCTGGGTAGGAGAATTGCGTGATGATCGAGCCGTCCTGCTCGCGGCGCATGATCGGAATGACATCTAAGAGCGGAGCCGAGGACATGATCACACCGGCCGCGTGGACCCCCCACTGCCTGGTCAGGCCCTCCAAACCGCGCGCGGTCTCGACAATCCGGGCCGCGTCCGGCTCGCTGGCCACTTGGGTGCGCAATTCTTCGGCTTCGCGGTAGCGCGCGTGAGACGGGTCGAAGACCGCCGCCAGCGGCATCTCCTTGCCCATGACCGCCGTCGGCAACGCCTTGGTCAGCCGTTCTCCCATCTGATACGGGTAACCCAGCACGCGAGCGGAGTCCTTCAACGCCGCCTTCGCCTTGATCGTGGAGTAGGTGACGATCTGGGCGACGCGATCGGCGCCGTACTTCGCCGTCACATAGCGGATGACCTCACCGCGCCGACGCTCGTCGAAGTCGATGTCGAAGTCCGGCAAAGAGGCCCGTTCCGGGTTCAAGAAGCGCTCGAACATCAACCCGTTCTTGATCGGGTCGAGCTCCGTGATCCCCATCGCGTAGGCCGCGATCGAACCCGCGCCAGAACCCCGGCCGGGGCCGACCCGGATTCCTTGCGACTTGGCCCAGTTGACGAAGTCGGCGACACAGAGGTAATAGCCGGCGTAGCCCTTGGAGGCGATGATGTCCTCTTCATAGGCGGCCCGCTCGGCCGCCGCGGCCGGAACCTGGCCGGCGAAACGCTGCTCCAGGCCGCGCCGCACCTCTTTGATGAACCAGGAGACCTCGTCTTCGCCGGCCGGCACCGGGAATTTCGGCATATAACGGCCGGGTTCGGAGGGGAATTCGACCTCGCAACGCTCCGCGATGGCGAGCGTGTTGTCGCAAGCCTGCGGCAGCTCCCGCCAAGTCTCACGCATTTCTTCGGCCGACTTCAGGTAGTAGCCGTCGCCATCGAATTTGAACCGGCTGGGATCGTCCATGGTCTTGCCCGATTGGACGCACAGCAGCGCCGCATGCGCGGCCGCGTCCTCAGGCGCCGTGTAATGCAAGTCGTTGGTGGCGACCAGCGGCGCGCCGATCGCCTTCGCCAGCCGGAGCAGGTCTTTGATCACCCGCCGCTCGATCTCGAGGCCGTGGTCCATCAATTCGACGAAGTAGTTCTCCGGTCCGAAGATCTCCTGAAATTCTCCGGCGGCGCGCAGCGCCTCATCCCACTGCCCCAGCCGCAGCCTGGTTTGGACTTCTCCAGAGGGGCAACCGGTGGTCGCGATCAAGCCCTGCGAGTACAGCTGCAGCAGTTCCCGGTCCATCCGAGGCTTGTAGAACTGCCCCTCCAGCGAGGCCAGCGAAGCCATGCGGAAGAGGTTGTGCATGCCCGGCGTGCTCTGGGCCAACAGGGTCAGGTGGGTGTAGGCGCCGCCGGCCGAGATGTCATCTTCTTTTTGCTCCGGCGTGCCCCATGACACTCGCCGCCGGTCCCGCCGGGCCAAGCCCGGCGTCAGATAGGCCTCCAAACCGATGATCGGCTTGACGCCGGCCGCCCGGGCCTGTTTCCAGAACGCATGCGCGCCGAACATGAAGCCGTGATCGGTTGTGGCCAGCGCCGGCTGACCCAACTCTTGGCAGCGTTTGAGCAGGTCACCGATCCTGGCCGCGCCGTCCAGCATGGAGTACTCGGTGTGCACATGCAGATGGGCGAACTGGCTACCCTTTGGCGGCGGCATGGATTTAGAGTCTAGTTCTGCGGCCGCGCGAAGGCGTCACGACTCGCGCAGCAGCGCCAGAGCCGCCGCCAAGTCGGCCGGGTAGGGCGATTCGAGGCGCAGCGCCAGACCGGTGATCGGATGATCGAAGGCCAGTCCGGCAGCATGCAGCCATTGCCGGCCCAGCCCCAGATGGGCCGCCAGTTTCGGGTCGCCGCCGTAGAACGGGTCGCCCACCAGCGGATGCCCGATCGCCGCCAGGTGGACTCTGATCTGGTGGGTGCGGCCGGTCTCAAGGCCGACTTCGAGCAGGCTGGCCCGGGCGAAGGCCTCGATCAGCTGGTAGTGGGTTATTGACGGCTTGCCTCCGGCCAGCACCGCGAACTTGAAAGCTCCGGGGACTCGGCCGATCGGGGCGTCGATTGTTCCGGTCAGCGGATCCGGCAAGCCTTGGGCCACGGCATGGTAGGTCTTCGCCACCCCTCGGTCCCTGAACATCTGCTTGAGGACGCAGTAGGCGCGCTCGGATTTGGCGACCATCATCAGCCCCGAGGTGCCGACATCCAATCGCTGCACAATCCCCCGGCGCTCGAGGGGCCCTCCTGTGGCCAAGGCCACGCCTTGGGCCAGCAGCGATCCCAACACGGTCGGTCCGGACCAACCGGGGCCGGCGTGCGCGGCCACGCCCACCGGCTTGTCGATGACGATCAGATCGGAGTCTTCATACACCCGCTCCAGTTCGACCACCGGCTCCGGCAGATCAGGCGCGACCGGGATCTCGACCACTAGCTGTTGGCCCTCCGCGAGCCGGGCCGATTTGGCCGTCCTGGCGCCATCGACTTGGACCAACCCGCCGGCTGCCAGCTCGGCCGCCTTAGTGCGGGCCATCCCCAGCAGCCGGGACACCGCGACATCGACCCGTTCGCCGGCCAGCGCCGGCGGCACCGGTCCCTGCCAGCTCACTTCCTGACACCATCCAGGGACGTGCCGCGCAGCACCGTGACCACCATCGCGATGGCGGCCAGCACAATGGCGATGTCGGCCACGTTGCCGACAAATCGTCCGGCGTAGTCGATGAAATCGACCACGTGCCCTTGGCCCACCCCCGGTGGGCGGAACAGGCGATCGGCCAGATTCCCGGCCGCCCCGGCCAACAGCGCCCCCAGCACCAGTGCCCAAGTGGTCGAATAGACCCTGCGGGCGACAACCAACACCGCCACCACCACAGCGGTCGAGAGAATAGTGAAAGCCCAGGTCAACGACTCGCCCATGGAGAACGCGGCACCAGCGTTGCGAACCAGGCGCAGTTCCAGGAAACTGCCCAGCAGGCTGATCGCGCGCCCTCCTGCGAGCGCCTCGACAGCCCAGATCTTGGTCAGCTGATCCACCGCCAAGATCACAGCGGCGACTACCAAGAGCAGGGTCAACCGACGACGCGGCGGCGCCGAAGGTGCGGCGGAAAGCTCATCGGCGGCTGGCTCGGTCACCCCGACAGCCTAGATGATCCAATCGACGCACTGGATCAGCGTTCGCTCAAAGCGGTTGGTCACCTGAGGCCGAAGAGCCGTCGACATCAGCCAACAAGTTCTTCAGATAGGTCCGCAGCCTGGTGCGATAGTCGCGTTCGAAGATCCGCAACGACTCGATGTCCTTCTCGAGTTCGGCCCGCTCCTGCTCTAGACGGGCTTTGGTGCGAGCGGCGGTCTCCTCGGCTTCGCGGACAATCGACGCCGCCTGAGTCTTCGCCTCGGCGATCATCTGGTCGCCCTCTTCTTGGCCCGCCCGCACGTATTGTTCGTGCAGCTTGTTGGCCAAGGCCAACATGCCGGTGGCGGTCTCGGCCTCGCTGGCCACGCCACCCGGCGCCTCACCCACAGGCTGGCCGGTGATCGGGCCGCCAATCGGAGCCGGCGGCGCCGGCGGCGCGGGCGGCAGCGGCGCAGGCGGCGCCAACGGCGCGGCGGGCGCGGGGCCCGGCAGTCCGAAACCCGGCGGCGGCCCGGCGATCGGTTCGGCGACCGGCTCTGGGGCCAGCACCGGCGGCGGCGCCGCCACTGGCGGCGGCACTGGCCCCGGCCCGATCTCCGGAACGGACTGGGCCGCTCTTTCAAGTTCGGCGATCCGGGCTTCGGCCGCAGCCAATTGCCTCTTCAGCTCGTCATTCTCGGCCGCCATCGCCCGCATCGACACGGCCACCTCGTCGAGGAAATCATCGACTTCGACCTGGTCATAACCCTCACGGAACTTGGTGGTCTGAAAACCCTTCAACACCACATCGTCGGCTGTCAGTTGCGCCATCTCTCCACCTAGATAGATTCCCTAAAGCCTCGCTTGAGACTTTCACTACGTCCTACGCTAGCCGATCATAGGCCAGTTCTAGCACTTCGGGCCCTGCCGGGCGAGTTTTGTGGTCACACAATCTCCTCGTCCGGCTAGCTCGCCGCGGCTCCGACCACCGCCGTCGCCGCATAGGCCACCACCGACACCGCCACCATCACCACAGGGAAAGCCAAGTCCAGGGCCATCGGGCCGATCCGAACCGGCTTGATCAGCTTACGCGCCAACCGCAACGGCGGATCGGTGACCACGAACACGATCTCCGCCGCGGCCGCGGCGCCCTTCTGCGGCCGCCAGGACCGGCTGAACGCCATCACCAGGTCAAGTATCAGCCGGATCACCAGCACCAACAGATAGAGCTGGGCCAACCCCCAAATGACGTAGGCGGTGGCGACCACTCCTACTCGCTGTCGTAGCGCCGATGCGGCTCGGCGGTGACCTCAGAGACGTCTAGGTTCGGCGGCGACAGCAAGAAGACGTCGCGCGTGATCCGCTCCAAGTTGCCCCGCAGGGCATGGGTCAGCCCCATGGCGAAGTCGATCAAGCGCCTGGCGTCCACATCCGAGGCCTCCGACAGGTCGATGATCACCGGCACCTGCTCGCGATAAGTGGTGCCCACGATCTTGGCGTCCTCAAAGTTGCGCGGGCGAGACGTGACGATCCGCTGCATCGGCTCGGCCACCGTCAGATGGCCCCGGCCGTGCGGCGGGTGGATCGGCGTGACATCGGCGATCTGCTCCTCCGGCTCATCGTAGTAATAGTCGTCCGAATCGGACGGGAGCAGGCCAAGCCTTCTCCCTGTGTTTTGCATCCAACCGGCCATAGTTGTGTTTCTCCTTGTTGCGGGTGAGGAAGTGTTACCCAAAAGCAAACTAAGTGGCCGAGCCCGGTGCTACCCTGCAATTCCTCGGCGTGTCGCCATTCAGTTCGCCTTTTTCCAAGCCGCCGGGCCAGTCCCCGGCTGGCGCTGGGCCAACACCAAGCCTCTGGAGCCCACCGGGCGCCCGCGCGATCAGGGCGACGCGGGCAGCGCGATCACCATGCCTTGGCGGCCGGTGGCCCGCTGGCCGCGCCAAGAGTAGAAGTCGGCCGATTCGGCGGTGCACTGCGGCGCCAGCCAAATCGCTTCGACGCCGCCGGCTCGCAGTTGGCGCGCCACCGAGGCGGACAGGTCCAGACGCGCTGATCCGTCCCGGCCGCGGGCCACCACCTGGCCCTGGGCGCGGGCCCGCTCGGCCAGGTCGTCCCCGATTTGGTAGCAACGCCCGCAAATGGCCGGCCCGACGGCCGCCCGCAACTCGCCGACGCCGCTATCCCGCAGGTCGCGCAACACCGCGCCGAGGATCCCGCCGAGCAGGCCGCGCCAGCCCACATGCGCCGCCGCGACCACGGTCCGGTCGGTGTCGGCCAGCACCACCGGCACGCAGTCGGCAGTTCGGATGACCAGTCCGATGCCGCTCGCGCGGGTCGCCAAAGCGTCGCAAGCCGGGTATTCGGCCGGTTCGGCGGCCACCTGGCCGATCCAGCGCAGCTGCACTCCGTGGACTTGGTTGGCAAACGCCAACGGCAAACCGACTTCGTCAGCCAGTCGCTTCCGGCCGCCAGGGGTGGCCAAATCGAAATCGCGACCCGTGAAACAGACCCGCGCGCCTACGCCGAAGTCGACTTCGGTCAGTCCTCGTTCAGCCAAGCCGGCACCACGATGTCATCCTTCGAGGGCGGCGGCGTTTGCGGGGTCGAACGATCGCGCGCCCGCCGGGCGGAGTCGAATAGCGGCGTCGAGTCGATGCCGACCCGCGCGGTCGGGCTGTCCGAGGGGGTCGCCGCGCCCTGGGATTGATCCTCGCTGGACGACTCGCCGAACAGGCCGCTCACCGGCGTGGTGGCGCGGGGGATCCTGAATCCCCCCAGCGAACCAGCGGTCCGGGGCGGCGCCGCGGCCGCCTCAGGCGCGCTGGCGGCCTGTTCGGCCGGAGCGCCAGCCGGCGCTGGAGCGCCCTGGACCGGGACCGCCGCCAGGGCTGGCGCCGGGGCCGTCTGAGCCGACGCCTGATCCGGGGCCGGAGTCGCCACCAGGGGGGGCGGGATGGCCGGCGTCGCGACAGTCTTGACCTCGGAGGTGTAAGCCTTGGGATCAGGCACGTCGAAGCCGGCCGCGATAACGGTGACCCGCACCTCGTCCGCCAGGGCGTCATCAATGATCTGGCCGAAGATGATGTTCGCTTCTGGGTGTACCGCCTCCGACACCAGCGAAGCGCCCCGGTTGACCTCGTCCAGGCCGATGTCGCTGGCGCTTTGGATGCAGAGCAAGACGCCGTGGGCGCCGTCGATCGAAGCTTCCAGCAGCGGCGAGCTGATGGCCATCTCCGCCGCTCGCACGGTGCGGTCTTCGCCGCGCGCGGCGCCAATGCCCATCAGGGCGCTGCCGGCGCCCTTCATGACCGATTCGACGTCGGCGAAGTCGACGTTGATCAGACCCGGGGTCGTGATCAGGTCCGTGATGCCCTGAACACCGGAGAGAAGCACCTGGTCAGCGCTGCGGAAGGCCTCCAGGATGGACATGCCCGGATCGGAGATCTGCATCAGGCGCTCGTTCGGGATGACGATTAGCGTGTCGACTTCTTGGCGCAGCTTTTCGATGCCCTCGATCGCCTGGTTCTCGCGCCGGCGCCCTTCGAAAGCGAACGGCCGAGTGACCACGCCAACGGTCAGAGCGTCAAGCTCGCGGGCGATCCGCGCGACGACCGGCGCGCCGCCGGTGCCCGTGCCGCCGCCCTCCCCGGCGGCCACAAAGACCATGTCGGCGCCTTCGAGGACCTCCCGGATCTCATCAGCGTGTTCTTCCGCGGAGCGCCGGCCCACCTCTGGATCGGCTCCGGCGCCCAGCCCCCTGGTGCTTTCGCGGCCAATGTCAAGCTTGACGTCGGCATCGGACATCAGGAGGGCTTGCGCGTCGGTGTTGATGGCGACGAACTCGACGCCTTTCAACCCGACGTCCTTCATTCGGTTGACCGCGTTGACGCCGCCACCGCCAATACCAACCACCTTGATGACCGCAAGGTAATTCTGTGGTGCCGCCACGAGGTCCTCCGTTGCTTAGACAGATAGATATACGACATTGACGTTAGGGTGCGCCAACCCTCCAAACAATAACCTGCCTCCGCGTGTCGCGCACCAGCCCAAACGATTACCGAATCGAGGCGGCCCCGACCGCCCGGCGGCGAGCGCTTTGGGACCAAAGGCCTTGACGTGGGAGAATGCGGTGCGTGAGTTCAGCCAAGCCGCAGCGCCGGACGGTCTTCGGGCGTCCCACAGCTGGCGCCATCCGCAACTTGGCGGACACCCTGCGCGGCGAGTCGGCCGGGGCGGGCTTCCTGCTGGCGGGCGCGATAATCGCGCTGGTTTGGGCCAACTCGCCCTGGCGTGACGGCTACAACGCTTTGGCCGACACCGTGGTCGGGCCGGCGGCGGCCCACCTCGACTTGAGCCTGGCCGACTGGGCCAAGGATGGGCTCTTGACCATCTTCTTCTTCACTGTCGGGCTGGAGCTGAAACGGGAGATGGTTGTCGGCCAGCTCCGCCGGTTCGCCAGCGCCGTGGTTCCGGTGGTCGCCGCCGCCGGCGGAATGGCCGTGCCGGCGGCGCTGTACTGGGTGATCGTCGCCGCCCAGGGCTCCGACGCGCTGAGCGGCTGGGCCATCCCGGTGGCCACCGACATCGCCTTCGCGGTCGCGGTCTTGACGACCTTCGGGCGCTCTTTGCCGAGCGCTTTGCGGGCCTTCCTTCTCACCTTGGCGGTGGCGGACGACCTGCTCGGCATCATCGTGATCGCGGTGTTCTACTCGAGCGGTATTTCGCTGGTTTGGTTGGGGGGCGCGTTAGCGGCCGTCGGGGTCTATCTGGTGTTGGTTCGGGGCCGGCGCCCCTGGCCGCCGCTGTTGTTCGCGCTGGCCCTGGTCGCCTGGTACTGCATGCACCGCTCGGGAGTGCACGCCACCATTTCTGGCGTGCTCTTGGGCTTCGCCACCCCGGCGCTGGCGACCGCGCGCCAATCACCGACCAGGACGCCGCTGGCCGTCCATTACGAACATTGGTGGCGCCCCATCTCCTCGGCGCTGGCGGTGCCGGTCTTCGCGCTTTTCGCGGCCGGCGTGCCGGTCGGCCCGGCGGCTCTGCGCCACGCCGCGGCCGACCCGGCTGCCCAGGGGGTGGTGGCCGGGCTGGTGGTGGGCAAGCCGGCCGGCATCTTCTTGACCACTTTCGCTTTGGTGTCGCTGACCAAGGCGGTGCTCGACCCATCGGTTCGCTGGGCCGACGTGGTGGCCGTGGGCTGCGTTGGCGGGGTCGGCTTCACCGTGTCGCTGCTGATCGGAGAGTTGGCTTTCTCTCCTGCCTCGCCGCATGAGGAAGCGATCAAGGCGGCCGTTCTGATCGGTTCTCTGGCCGCGGCCGCTATCGGCGCCGCGGCCCTGGCTCTGCGCACCCGCTGGCACCGCCGCCACGCCGACCTGGCCTGGCAGTCGGAAGAGGCGATCGACCAAGGAGACCTCGACCTGGGAGACCGGTGAACCGGCCGGTCACCCGGCCGCGGCCCCCGGACCAGGGCTCAGGCAACTCGGCTATGTGACAACTGGCGTCCGTCACGGCTCGACCGACGCTGCCCCGGCGAGTTCGACAGTCTGCATGCTAAACCGGGTCGACTTCGACACTTTGCATGCTAAACCGGGCCGACTTCGACACTTTGCACCGGCCCTTCTTAGCGTTTGTGCTGGTCAGCGGCCTAAACGCTCACTCAGGCGCATGCTAAACGTCGAAGTCGGCGGTCAAATGGATGCAGAACGTCGAACTCGGCGCAGGCGACCCGCCGGGCAGATGCAGAACGTCGAACTCGGCGCAGGCGACCCCCCGGGCAGCTCAAAGCCGGCCAACACCTCAGGACCCGGCTCGGAAACCCCGAACAACACGCCCGATCGAACCTGAGTCGGGTCAAATGGCTTGGCGCCTTGGGGCGGAGTGGCGTATGGCGTCGACGACGCCTTTGCGGTGGCGTTGGGGATGGGTGGGATGGCCTGGGAGGCGGCGATGGTTGTTGGACACAGGGCTCCTAGCGGCGCGGTTTGGGTTTGCGGGCATCGCGGTAACGCCAGCGGACCGATTCGTCCACTTCCATGGCGTCGCAGAGCGCATCCCAGACCCGGCGCGGGTCCGTTCCGGCCGCCAGCGCCTCGGCCGCGCTACGCGACCCCAAAGTCCCGATCACCAGGTCGGATGCCAGCGACTTGGCGTAGGCCGGACCGAAGGCATGGTCCATTGACTCCCAGAACTCGCTGTGACGCACTCGGTCAGGGTAGCCGAAAGACGGCGGTTGAGCTGGTCGGGGCGGTCAGCGTGCCTGGTTAGGGGGTTCGCGTGCCGGGTCCGGACGGTCAGCGTGCTCGGTCGGGGCGCCCAGCGTGCCCGGTCGGGGCGCCCAGCGTGCTCGGTCGGGGCGGCCGGCGGCCCTGTCAGAGGCGGCGCGTCAGGGGGGATCGACGGATCGACGCTCGGGTAGGGTCGATGGATGACCGCGCCTGCCGTCCCGCCGGGACCGAACAGCCAGATCGACCGAATCGCCAATCGCCATGTCGCCATGATGGCCGCCCTCGACCCGATCGAGGCCACCGGCATGGGTGTGGATGGCCACGACCACGAGTTGCCGGACTATTCGCCGCAGGGGCACGCCGCCCGGTTTGAGCTGTCGCGTTCCACCGCCCGTGCCTTGCGCGAGGCCTGGGAACAGGCCGGATCGGCCGACCGGCCCCAGGACCGCATCACCTTTGAAGCCATGCAAGAGCGTCTCGGACTGGAGCAGGCCCTGTTCGAAGCCGGTGAGCACTTGGCCGATCTCAATGTGGTGGCCAGCCCGATCCAGCAGATCCGGGACGTGTTCGATTTGATGCCGACAGCCACCGCCGCAGACTGGCAGACCATAGCCGAACGCCTCGCGGCTGTTCCCGCCTGCCTGAACAGTTACGCCGAGTCGCTGCGAGCCGGCCAGCCGACCGGCCCGACCCCGGCTGTGCGCCAGATCGAACTCGGCGCGGACGAAGCCCGCAAGCTCGCCGGACCGGACTCGGCCTTCAGGCGCCTGATCGCCACAGCCGGCCAAAACGAAAGCGGGCTGGGCGCCGGCCTGCTGGCCGAACTCGAGCGCGCGGCATCGGCGGCCAGGGCGGCCTACGGCGAGCTGGCGGAGGTCCTGGAGCGGGAGCTCGCGCCCAAAGCGCCCACCGAGGACGCCTTCGGGCGCGACCGCTACGCGCTCTGGTCCCGCTACTTCGTTGGCGCCGCCGTTGACCTGGACGAGGCCTACGCCTGGGGCGAAGAGGAGTTAGCCCGTGTGACAGCCGAGCAAGAGGCTTTAGCCGTGCGTATCGCCGGTACGGCCGCCGGGGTGCCCGATGCCGTCCGGGCGCTTGACGACGACGCCTCGCGCAAGATTCGGGGCAAGGCGGCGTTGCGGGAATGGATGCAGACCACAGCCGACCAGGCGATGGCCGCCCTGGACGGGACCTATTTCGACATCCCCGAGCCGGTCAAGCGGATCGAGGCGATGATCGCGCCGTCCGATTCGGGGGCGATCTACTACACCGGTCCCTCGCAGGACTTCTCACGACCGGGCCGGATGTGGTGGTCGGTGCCGGAGGGGGTGGACGAGTTCGCCACCTGGCGCGAGAAATCGACCGTGTATCACGAGGGCGTGCCCGGCCATCACCTCCAAATCGGCATCGCCACCGCTCAGGCCGGCGAGTTGAACGATTGGCGGCGGCTCGCCTCCTGGTCTTCGGGTTACGGCGAAGGCTGGGCGCTGTACGCCGAGGCGCTGATGGGCGAGTTCGGTTTCATGGACGATCCAGGCGACCGGTTCGGCCTCTTGGACGCCGAACGCCTCCGCGCGGCGCGAGTGGTCTTCGACATCGGCGTGCACTTGCGGCTGAGCGCCCCGGCGCGGTTCGGCGGCGGGCGTTGGGACGCCGACAAAGCTTGGGCGCTGCTTGAGGCCAACGTCTCCGGCATGTCGGAGGGCTTCGCCCGCTTCGAGTGGGCACGCTACCTGGGCTGGGGCGGCCAAGCGCCGTCCTACAAGTTGGGTCAGCGCGAGTGGAACCGCCTGCGGGCTGACTCCACCGCCGGCTCCGACGGCTCGGACGACGCGGCCGTGCGCGATTTTCACAATCGGGCCCTGCGGCTGGGCTCACTGCCCCTGGCGGTTCTGCCGTCAGCGCTCGGGCTCTAGTCTCTGCTGCCGGCGCGGCTGGCCCGGCGCGGCTGTGGGCCGCCCGGCCCGAGGCTGATAAGTGGCGGTTTGTCAAGTGGGCGCGGTCTTGCCCCGCTCACCTCTGATGGGAGCGATTCCCCGGCTCGCGGGTGAGGGCCCGCCACCACGACAGTGGAGGCGACCAGCCAGCTGATCCTCTCGGCGGCCACCCCGGTGACCCTGTGCGCGTCCCGAACCCACGTCTGCAATGCCCGCACGCCGGGAACCGGGCGCTTCTTGTCCGGCAAGTCCATGAGCGTCATCGGAGGTCCCCCCGCAATTTGGCCTCCAGGCGTTCGGCGGTCTGGGGCGGGAGGCGTCCGAGTCGTTCGGCGGTGGCGATGGCTTGCAGCACGAGGTCTGGCCTGACATGGGTGTCGATGCACTGGTCGATGGCGGTGGGGATGGCGACCGCGGGTATGTGCTCCCACCATCCGATCTGGTCGTCGGCCAGCCGCTGGTAGTGGATCGCGTAGGCCGCCGGTATCTGCTTGCGTTGCAGCTCCCGAGACTTCGGGGTGACCGTGACGTGCGTCTTGTCCGGGTTGACGTCCGCCAACTCGTAGAGCGCCAGAGCGGTCTCGTGCGACAGGGCGGCTTTGCGGTCCCTGGTCCACAGCACGGCTTCCATCAACGGATCGTTGGGGCCCACGGGCCACTGCGGGAACCGATAGACGCCGTAGGAGACGCGCTCCAGCTTGCCCCTGGCCGCCAGTTTGCCCAGTTCGACCACGGGAACACCGAGGTCGCGCGCGTCGTGGGCGGTGACGTAGCCATGGTGGTCAACGGCCACGTCCCACAGGTCATCCCGAACAGTCATGATGGACGTTTACTACTTTCGGTAAAGCTCCATCAGACGGTCTTTGTCTTGTCACGGTTCATCGGTGCTTGCGCTCACGCGCCCGCACCGGGCGCCCGACTGCTTGAGCCCAGGCGGTTCTTGAACACACCGGGGTCCGGCGCGGGGCTAGCGGGTTGCCGGCGTCAGCGAGCCGGCCTCGGCGAACGCCGCCTCGGCCTGCTGGCTGCGGCCCTGGCGTTGGTGCAGGTCGCCCAAGGCGTTCAGCGTCCAGGCCAGCGCGGCGTCGTGGCCTTGCGGATCGGACTTGGCCAGAGACCGGAACAGGCCCACCGCTTCGGACAAGGCCGCCTCGGCGTCGCCCGGGCGATTCTGCCCTAGGAGCAGGTTGGAGAGGTCCTTCAGCGCTTCGGCCAGGCTGGAGTTGTAGACCTTCGGCTCGGCCTGGGCGAGCCTGCGGTAGAGGCCGACGGCTTCCGCCGCCGCGGCCTGCGCCTGGTCTGTTTGGCCCCGCTCGGAATGCATCCAGCCGAAGATGTTCAGGGCCACGGCCAACCCGTGGGCATGCGCCCCCGGATCCGACTGGGCCAGCGCCCGGTACAGATCGACCGCTTCGGCCAGGTACGGCTCGGCTTCTGGGGCCCGCTCTTGCTCGCAGAGCAATGAGCCGAGCGTGGTCAGGGCGTCGGCCAGGCCGGGGTTGTAGCCGTGCGGGTCAGTCGCGGCCAATCCCCTGTAGCGCTCGACCGCCTGGACCAGTCGGACTTCTTCGGCGCGGCCTTGAGCCTGGCCGGAACGGCTTGGGGACGGACTGCCGGCGCCTGGCACGGGCCGATTTGCAGAACTAGACTCCATCTGGGGCTACCTCCTTGGTACAGGGGTCAGAACCACGGCGTGCCCATCAGCTCACGGCGGGCACCTGGCAACGACCAGTATTGCACCCGATCGAGTTGGCCCTTAACACTTGTTCAGATTTCGTTATGGGCTTGGTCGCTCCCTGTCCGGCGCCGCGCATGCGGACAAGACCGGTCGCGCGCCATGGCCGCGGCACGGGGTCGACTCGATGGTGTCACAGCGGCGTGGCACAGTTGAGGGGTGGCAAGCGAGGCGACCCTTCCGGACTGGTTCGCGCCAGCCACCCGATCATGGTTTGGGGCCTCATTCGAAGCCCCCACGGCGGCCCAGTCGGGCGCCTGGCGGGCGATCCACGACAACACCGACGCGGTGGTCGTGGCTCCCACCGGATCAGGCAAAACGCTGGCCGCCTTCCTATCCGCGATCGACCGCCTGGCCCGCGAACCAAGTCCGCTCGATCCCGGACAGCGTTGCCGCGTGGTCTACATCTCGCCGCTCAAAGCGCTGGCGGTGGATGTCGAAAGGAACTTGAGGGCGCCGTTGGTCGGTATCTCAAACCAGTTGGCGGCGGCCGGAAAACGGGTACCGGACATACGGGTGGGGGTCAGGACTGGCGACACGGCGGCATCGGACCGGCGAAACTTCACCAAGAAGCCCCCGGACATCCTGATAACCACGCCGGAATCGCTCTTCCTGATTTTGACCTCCGGGGCGCGCGAGGCGCTGCGCGGGGTGGACACCGTGATCCTGGACGAGGTCCACGCCGTCGCCGGGACCAAGCGCGGCGCCCACCTGGCCCTGTCCTTGGAACGCCTGGACGCCTTGCTGGCCACGCCAGCCCAGCGGATCGCCCTGTCCGCGACAGTCCGGCCGGTCGAAGAAGTCGCCCGGTTCGTGGGCGGGGCCCAGGACCGGCCGGGCCGCAGGCTGGTGCAGGTGGTCCAACCGCCCTCGGCCAAGGTGATCGATGTCGCCGTCAGACTCCCGGTCGAAGATCTGACCGATCTGGGCGGCGCCAGGACCTACAACGCCGGCTTTGGGCCCGGCGACGCGCTCCGGCCGGATGGCGCGCTCGACCTCAGCGGCGACGCCGCCGGAGCTATCAAGGGCGGGTCGATCTGGCCGCACGTCCATCAGGCGATCGTGGATCATGTCGTGGCCCACGATTCGACCTTGGTGTTCACCAACTCGCGGCGGGCGGCCGAACGTCTGGCGGCTCGGGTCAACGAGGAGCACCAGGCCCGGATCACCGGCGAGGAACCAGATCCGGGAGCGGCTCAGCCAGCTCAGATCATCTCGGCGGCGGGCACGGCGACGCCAGTCCACCAGTTCATCGCCATGGCTCATCACAGCTCCATGAGCCGCCAGCGGCGAACCGAAATCGAAAACCAGCTGAAGGCTGGCCAGCTACCGGCGGTGATCGCCACATCCTCGCTTGAACTGGGTATCGACATGGGCTCGATCGACCTGGTGATCCAGGTCGGGGCACCGCCCTCGGCCGCCGCCGGCCTGCAGCGGGTGGGCCGGGCCGGACACCAGGTCGGAGCGGTCTCAAAGGGCCTGGTCTACCCCGTCCACCGCGGCGACCTAGTCCCCGCCACCGTCGCCGCGCAGCGAATGCGGGCAGGGCAGATCGAGTCCCTCCACATCCCCGCGAACCCGCTCGACGTGCTGGCCCAGCAGATAGTGGCCATGGTCGCAATGGACACTTGGACGGCGACGGACCTGGGCCGCCTGATACGCCAAGCGGCGCCCTTCGAGCACCTGGGAGAACGCTCGCTAGAGGCCGTGCTGGACATGCTGTCCGGACGCTACCCGTCCGCCGATTTCGCAGAACTCAAACCCCGGATCGTCTGGGACCGGACCACCGGCGAAGTCACTCCCCGGCCCGGCGCCGCCTACCTGGCACGGGTGTCCGGCGGCACCATTCCCGACCGCGGAGTTTACGGCGTCTACTTGGCCGGCGAACAGGCCGATCCGAAGAGCGCCAAGCGCGTGGGCGATTTGGACGAGGAGATGGTCTACGAATCTCGGGTTGGCGACACCTTCATGCTCGGCTCCTCGACCTGGCGCATTCAACAGATCACACCCAACGCGGTCTACGTCACCCCGGCGCCGGGCGTTCCCGGACGGCTGCCGTTCTGGAAAGGCGACTCCCCGGCGCGTCCGGCTGAACTGGGCGCGGCCATAGGGCAGTTCATCCGCGAGACGGCCGCGCTCGCCCCCACCGCGGCCAAAGCCGCCCTGTCCGCCCAGGGACTGGACCAGTGGGCCGCCTCCAATCTGGTCGATTATCTGTCCGATCAACGCGAGGCCACCGGCCAGTTGCCGGATGACCGCACCGTTGTGGTGGAACGCTTCCCCGACGAACTGGGGGACACGCGCGTCATGATCCACTCGGTTTGGGGCGGCCGCGTCAACGGCGCCTGGGCGGCGGTGCTGAGCGCCCGGCTGCGGGACCGCTACGGTTTGGACGCCCAGGTCATGCCTTTGGACGACGGCATCATGTTGCGGTTGCCGGAGTTGGCCCAGGACACCGCTTTGGACCTGTTGATCGCCTCCGATGACGTGCCCGCCGCGGTGACAGCGGCCATCACCAGCACCGCCCATTTCGCCGCCCGCTTCCGCGAAGCCGCCGCCCGCGCCTTGGTGCTCCCGCGCCGCGCTCCCGGCAAGCGCCAGCCGCTGTGGCAACAGCGCCACCGCGCCCAGCAACTGCTTGGCGTGGCCGCGCAGTTCAACGATTTCCCGGTGGTCATGGAAGCGCTCCGGGAAACCCTTCAGGACGACTTCGACGTGCCCGTCCTGACCGAATTGATGCGCGGCATTGAGCAGCGCCGCATCCGTGTGGTCGAAGTGGCGACGCCGTCAGCCTCGCCGTTCGCCGGCTCGGTCGCTTTCGGTTACACCGCCCAGTTCCTATATGACGCGGACGCGCCCTTGGCCGAGCGCCGTGCGGCCGCCCTCAGCCTCGATCCGGCCATGCTGTCCGAGTTGTTGGGGTCCGGTCCGGCCACCGATTTGGCCGACCTGTTGGACCCGGCGGTGGTCTTGGCCGCCGATGCCGAGTTGTCACGCCGGACGCCCGAGCGTCAGGCCGCCAACGCAGAACAGTTGGCAGACGTCCTCAGGGAACTCGGGCCTCTCAGCGCCAAGCGCCTGGATCAGTCCACAGCGGGCCCGTGGCGCCAGTGGATCACAGCTTTGGCGGCGGCCCGCCGCGTGATCGAAGTGCGCGTCGGCGGCCAGACGCGCTGGGCCGCCGTCGAAGACGCCGCCGCCCTGAGGGACGGTTTGGGCGTGGTTCTGCCGACCGGCTTGCCGGAAGCGCTGTTGGCGCCCGCGACCGATCCTCTGGGCGCTTTGATCCGGCGTTATGTCAGGACTCACGGTCCTTTTGAGGCGGCGGCTCTGGCCCGCGAGTTCGGGCTCGGCGTGGCCGTGGCCGAACGGGAATTGGAGCTGTTGGCGCGCGGGGGAAAGGTTTTGCGGGGGCGCCTGCGACCCGCCGAAGCACGCCACCAACCAGACGCTTCGCCGGAGCCGCCGGGCGGCGGGCCGGGCGGGCCGGCAGGGCCAGATTATTCCGACCCCGGGATCATGACACGGTTGCGACGGCGGTCGCTGGCGGCGCTGCGTCAACAGATCGAGCCGGTCCCAGCCCATGTCTTGGGCGCTTTCGCGCCCGTCTGGCAACAGATCGGGCGGCTGCGCGGGGCCGATGGCGTCCTGGCCGCAATCGAGTCCCTGGCCGGCGCCGCCCTGCCCGCTTCGGCGATCGAGTCGCTCATCCTGCCCGGCCGAGTGGCGGACTATTCCCCCGGCGCCCTGGACGAATTGATCACCGGCGGCGAAGTGGCCTGGGTGGGGCAGGGCAAGACCGCCGCGGCAGACGGCCTGGTGCGCTTGTTTTCGCTCACCACCGAAGACCGCGTGCTGGCGGACGCCGAACCCCTGGCCCCTGATTCGCTGGCCGCCCAAGTGCTCGCGCCGCTGGCCGCCGGCGGCGCCTTCTGGCCGTTTGAGCTGGCTGAACGCCTGGCGTTGGAGGTCGGATCGCCTGACCTGGCGAAGGCGGTCTGGGAGCTGGTTTGGGCCGGGTGGGTCACGGCCGACTCGTTTGGCCCGCTGCGGACTTGGCTGTCCGGCGGCAAGACCGTGCACAAGGTCAGGCGCCGCCCTCCCCGCGCGCGGTCTTTGGGCGGGCGTTTGACCGTTCCCGGTCTGGGCCCGCAAGCCTCGATCGGCGCCGGACTGGCGGCCCGCTGGGCGCTGGCCCCCACGCCCGCCGCCCGGGCGCAGCCCGTGCCGGTCGAGCGTCGCCTGGCGGCCACCGCCTTAGCCCTGCTGGAACGGTACGGGGTGGTGACACGTGGGGCGGCGGCATCGGAAACCACGTTTGCGCAGGTCTACCCCGTTCTCAGCGCTATGGAGGAGGCCGGCTCGATCCGGCGCGGGTACTTCGTGGAGCACCTGGGCGGATCCCAGTTCGCTTTGCCGCCGGTGCCGGACCAACTGCGGTTGGCGGCCGATTCATCCGGGACTCTGGTCCTGGCCGCCACCGACCCGGCCAACCCTTACGGCGCCGCGCTGGCCTGGCCGGACCATCCCGGCACGCACCGGCCCGGCCGCACCGGCGGGGCGATCGTGGTGCTGGTGGACGGGTACTTGGCGCTGTATCTGGAGCGCGGCGGCCGCACCGCGCTGTCGTTCGGGACCGATCAAGGCAGGCTGGAACGGGCGGCGCAGGCCCTTGCCGACGCGGTGGCCGGCACGGCTAACGGCACGGCCGGCGGCAGCGAGATCGGATCGCTGAAGGTGGCTCGCTTGGACGGTCGGGACTCGCTGGCGGCCCATGCCGATGGGGCTGCGGCGGCCGCCGCCCTGATCGCGGCCGGATTCGCGGTGACGCCATCTGGCCTGGTCAAACGAGGAGGACGGTGATGCCAGAAGGAGACATCCTGCGCCGGGTGGCACTGCGGCTGAGCCAAGTCCTGGTGGACCAGACCATCACCTATTGCTTGTTCCGTTGGCCTAGTCTGGCCGGCGCAGACCTGACCGGCCAGACCGTGGAGCGGGTCGACGCCTACGGCAAGCATCTGCTGATGCGGCTCGATTCGGGGCTGACCTTCCGTTCCCATCTGCGGATGGATGGCGCCTGGCTGGTCGAGAAGGCCGTCGATGGGAGTCCCGCGAGCGGTTCTCGGGCCGAACGTTGGACTGCGCGAGCGGTGCTGGCCAACCAGTCCTGGGTGGTGATCGGCCAGCGACTGGGCATGGCCGATTTGCTGCGCAGCCGCGACCTGGAACGGTTGACTGGTCGGCTGGGCCCGGATGTGATGGCCGAAGATTTCGATCCCGACCAGGCCGCCGGGCGCGTGGCGGCCCAGGGCGATCGCGGTATTGGCACCACGCTGCTGGATCAAACCGTGGTGGCGGGCATCGGCACCATCTATATGGCCGAGTCGCTGTTCGAGTGGCGGGTCCGGCCGGATCGTCCCGCCAACCGGGTCCCTGACCTGCCCGGACTCCTCGCCTATGCCCGCCGTTTGCTGTGGCGTTCAGTCAATGCGCGCACGCCCACCGCCACCGGCCTGACCGGACGCGGTCAAACGAGTCTGGCCCATGGCCGCGAACATCAACCGTGCCGTCGCTGCTCGACCCCGATCGCAGTCATGCGGGTCGGCGTCCCGCCGCTCGACCGCCCAGCCTTCTACTGCCCCACCTGCCAGCCCAGTTGACGGCCGGCGGGGGCCGGTCACATCCGACCCGCCCCGGCGCGCCTCCGCCCAGCCCCGTCACATGCGCGCCGGGGCAGACCCAATTCGCCCGGTCACTCGCCCGCCGGCGCGAGTCCGGCGCGGGCCCGGCGCGAGCCCGGCGCGAGCCCGGCCCGACTTGGCCAGCGTGCCTGAAGCGGCCGTTAAATGACTTTGGGCACCGCCCGAAGGCAGCGCCCAAAATGATCGTGTGCTAGAGAACGAGCAAACCCGTGTCGGTGTTCAGCGCACTCCCGCCAACTCGTCTTCGAACAACGCTTCCGCCGTGTCCGGAACCCAGTTCGCGTCCTGACCGGCCAAGCGGTCCGAAACCTCGCGCAGGGTGGACCACAACGGCGTGCCCAGCGCGTTGCAAATGGAGGCTAGCAACTCTGAGCTGGCCTCTTTCTGTCCGCGCTCAACTTCGCTGAGATAGCCGAGGGAAACCTTGGCCGCCGCCGAGACGTCACGCAGGGTGCGCCGTTGGCGCAGCCGGTTTGATCTCAGCACGCTGCCCAGTTCGCTTCGCAACAGGGCCATCGGTTTCGCACCCCCCTTCTCGGCATGGCTGGCTTTGGGTTGAGTATGGCTGGTTAAACGGTACCGCTTCGGACCCTCCGCTTGATTCGCGGGTCTGACCGGTGTCATGTGTTGGCTGTTCATCACCGGGGTAAACGCCATGAGCCAATCCTATATTCCCGCAGTCTGACGGATGGTGGCCTCGGCCAGCTCCAGCGCCCGGGTCACCACTTGGGTGCGCACCTGCGCCCGGCCGCCTTCGAGGCGCAACGCGCGAACAGCCGGCTCTTCCTTGGCCCACGAGCAAGCGACGAAGGCCGTCCCCGGTTGGGCGCCGTCCGCCGGATCGGGCCCGGCCACGCCGGTGGTGGCGATGCCGACATCGGCGCCCATTAAGTCGCGGACACCGATCGCCATCTGCGCGGCGGCGGTGCCGTTGATGGCGCCGCGTTCCTCCAGCAGCTCTCCGTCAACGCCGAGAACGTCACGTTTGATCTCGTTGGCGTAGGCCACCACTGCTCCACGCAGCACGGCGGACGCGCCCGGCACGTCGACTATCACGGCGCTGACCAAACCGCCGGTCAGCGACTCGGCGGTGGCCACGGTCAAGCCGTGTTCGCGCAGTAAATCTACTAGAGAGACTGCCCGCTTCTCATTGTCCAGTCCCCCGATGTTCCGAAACGGCGACATGCCCTACTCCTCTCCCCCGCTGCCGGGCCGCGGCGACGTGTTCCAGCCTATACGCCGTTTGAGTTCGGCCAGTCGCGCTTCCGCCGCGGCCTGGGCGGCGTCCATGGAGCCAGCCGCCGATGCCGTCGGGCCGTCTCCCAGCCCCGCGCGCTCTGGCGCAGAGCTTCCAACCGGTCGCGCACGTGGCGCCGTCGGCTCCCTGCCTTCCGCCGATGCCGTCCTCTCGCCCGTCAGCCCCGAGGCTCCTGGGGCCGGGACCGGACGGGAGCCAGTCGCCGGCCGGCCGGCGCTCGCGGGCCTTGCATAGGTCCTCGCCGTGGGCGGCTCCGCTGGCTGTCCCGCCACGCCGGCCGTCCCGGCCGCCGAGGCGCCTGCTGGCGGCGCGGCTGGCGGCGCCGATCCAACCGGTGTTGGCCCGGTCGCGGGTGTCGGAGCCGTCTCGGCCGGCGGGGCGGCGGTCCGGCGCACTGTCCGCAGTTGCTCCCATTCGGGCGCCCGAACCGCCGGGGCCGCAGTGGGCGGCCTGGCCGATGGCCGCACCGGGGCCGAATCGGCATCTGGCCAACCCTCGACCGGCCGGGTCGGCTTGACGGTTTCGCTGGCTGGCGCCGGCTGATGCTGCGAAGCCGGTTCAGCGCCCGCAGGTTGCGCCTTCGCCGAGGCGTCTGAGCCGATCTGGGCGGACCGGTCTATGACGAAGCTCGGGCGCGGCGGCGGCGCCCATCTGCGGGCACCCGGAGGAGCTCCGTCCTGGGACCGATCAGCGCCGGCTGGCGCCGCCGCTCGGCTAGGCGCCGCTGTTGGGCCGGCCGCTGTTGCGCCAATCCCTGTTGACGGGCCGCCCGGCGTGGGCGCCTTCGGCGCCGCTGACACACTGTCGCTCTGGGCCGATCTCGAAGCGCTGGCCTCTTGTCCAGACGGAACCGATCCGGGCACCGGCTTGAACCGCACTCGTGGCCGCTTCCGCGCCGGCTCGGCCTGGCCGCCCGAGCCAACTGCGGCGGCGCCCGCCGCAGCGGGCGGCGGCGGCTCCGATTGGGCGGCTGGTGCGGCGGCAGGAGGACTGACGGTGCTTGGGGCTGGGGTGGGGCGGTCGGCATCGGGCAAAGCTTCGGACTGGACGCCCGCCGGAGCGGCCGCCACCGACACGGCGACGGGCCCGGCGATGGCCTCAGCGCTGTCGCCGGCCTCAGAGTCAGACTCAGACCCAGACTCAGACTCAGGCCGGGCCGCCTGAGCTTTGGCCCGGCGGACAATTCCCCCAGCGGTCAGCGCGTAGTCGAAGCCGGTGGCCACGGTCGCGGCCACAGCCACGACCATGAGCAGCGTGACGAACATCGCGATCAGGCCGTTGCCGTGGTCGTTGATCCAGGTACTCGGCAGCAGGAAACCGAAAATGGCGGCGACCTGGGTCGCCGTCTTCACCTTGCCGCCCCAGGATGCCGCGATGACCTGGTACTTGACCACAGCCATGCGAATCACGGTGACGGCCACTTCTCTAGCCAGGATGATCCCGGTCACCCACCACGACAACAATCCATACACGGACAAACAAATCAAGGCGGCGGCGATTAGCGCCTTATCCGCGATTGGATCGGCCAGTTTGCCGAAATCAGTCACGATGCCGCGAGTGCGAGCCAGATGGCCGTCGTAAAGATCGGTCAAAGCCGCAAACGCGAACACCCCGGCGGCGGCGACCCGCCAACCGGTCGAAGCCGCCGAATCCTGCACGAACACAATTACGAACACTGGCACCAAAACCAGTCTCAGCACTGTCAACGCATTGGCTAGGTTGACGAGCGGGGGCGGCGCCACAGGCTGGTCGGGTTTGGTCGGCACCTGCCTAGCCTAGCAATCCGCCGACCACAGCGAATTGTTAGTCCCCAGTCATTCCCGCAATCTTGGACCCAACCCGCACACGGGGAGTTTTCGCTGGTCAGCTCGTACTGCGGGACGCTTTCGGGGAATTCCTAGACGGAATTGGCGGCGCCTTCGGGTTCGTCATCGGCTGTGTCGATGGACGGCGCGACCGGTGAGATCGCCTCTCCGGTGACCGGATCCTGGCCGCTGAGCAGCGCCAGGGTGGCGGCCAGGGACTCTGGAGGCGCCAGCACTTGACGAGCTTTGGCCCCTTCGGATGGCCCCACCACTCCCCGGCTCTCCAACAGATCCATCAGCCGACCGGCTTTGGCGAAGCCGATCCGGAGCTTGCGCTGGAGCATCGAAGTCGAGCCGAACTGCGTGGTGATGACCTGTTCGGCGGCCTGGAGCAGGAGGTCCAAGTCGTCGCCGATGTCTTCTTCAACCACCCGCCGGCGGGCCGCCTGGGCGGTGACATCGGGCCGGTATTCGGCTTCGGCCTGGGACTTGACGTAATCCACCACCGCGTGGATCTCCGATTCGCCGACCCAAGCGCCCTGCAATCGCATCGGCCGCGAGGAGCCGTAGGGCAGGAACAGCGCGTCGCCCTGGCCAATCAGCCGCTCGGCGCCATGTTGGTCCAACACCACGCGCGAGTCGGTCTGCGACGTGGTCGCAAAGGCCATCCGCGAGGGGATGTTGGCCTTGATCACACCGGTGACCACGTCGACCGAAGGCCGCTGGGTGGCGATCACCAGGTGGATGCCGGCCGCCCGCGCCAGTTGGGTGATCCGCTGGACCGACGCCTCGACATCGCGGGGCGCCACCATCATCAAGTCCGCCAGCTCGTCCACCACCACTAATAGATAGGGATAGGGCCGCAGCGGACGGGCCGCGTCTGGCGGTGCCTTGATGGCGCCGGAGCGGACCGCTTTGTTGAAGTCATCGAGGTGTTTGAGTCCGTAACGCTCCAAGTCGTCGTAGCGCGCGTCCATCTCACGCACCACCCAGTCGAGGGCCTCCGCCGCCTTCTTGGGGTCGGTGATGATGGGCGTGATCAGGTGCGGGATGCCGGCGTAGATGGTTAGCTCAACCCGTTTCGGGTCGATCAGCACCATCCGGACCTGGTCCGGGGTGGCGCGCATCAGCAACGACACCACCATCGAGTTGACGAAGGAGGACTTGCCGGAGCCAGTTGCGCCGGCGACCAGCAGGTGCGGCATCTTGGTCAGATTCGCCACCACATAGCCGCCGCCCACGTCCTTGCCCAGCGCCACCACCATGGGGTGGGTGTTGCGCCGCGCCACCGGGCTGGCCAGCACATCTCCCAGCGGGACGGTCTCGCGTTCCTTGTTCGGAATCTCGATTCCGACCGCCGATTTGCCTGGTATGGGCGAGAGGATCCGGATCTCCGGGCTGGCGACCGCATAGGCGATGTTTCGCTGCAGCTGGGTGATCCGCTCGACTTTGACCCCCGGCCCGAGTTCGACCTCATAGCGTGTGACGGTGGGGCCGCAGGTGAATCCGGTCACCGCCGCGTCGACCGAGAATTGTTCGAAGACGCCAGACAGCGCCTCCACCATGTTCGCCGCGCCTTCGCCTTGATCGTGCTTCGGCAGCTCTTTGACCAGCAGCTCCGCCGCCGGCAGTTGATAGAGCAGGTCGCCGGTCAGTTCGCCTTGGGCGCCTGGGCCGGGCACTTTGTGCGGCCTGGTCCCCCCGGCGTCAGACGGGCCGCGCCCAGACGGCCGGCTTTGCCCGTCTGTTCCGGCCCGCGCCCCTTGCCCGATGCCGTTTGGTCCCCCCGGGCCTCCCGCCTCACCAGCCGCTTGGCCGTCTTTGGCAGCCAGATCGGCCGTGTCCTGGTCCGAGATGTCCGTCTGGCCCTGCGGGGGCGTTTGGCCCAGATCAGGCGCGGGGTCGAACTGGGCTCGGCGGCCGTGGCCGGCGCGGCGACGGGTTGACTTGCGCTGGCCGTCGGTCGCTTCTTCAGGACGGCGGTAGGCCTCGTCGTGGGCGTAGCCCTCGGCCAGCTTGAGCGCGGGTTGATCCGGCCGGCCCCCGTCACGTTCGCCCCGTCCCAGGCCGAGCGCCGTCCAGCCCTCGCGCAGGCGTTGCGGAATCCGCGCCACCGGCGTCTTGGTCAGCACTAAGAGGCCGAAGAAGGCTAGCAGCAGGAAGATCACGAAGGCTATGGCCGGGGTGACCAGGGCGGCCAAAGGCGTGCCGATCAGGCCCACAGCTCCGCCGGCCGCCCGGACGGGGCCCCAGCCGTCTGCCGGGTTGGGCTGGCCGCGACCAATGTGGATCATCGCGGCCAGGGCCACAATCAAAGTGGTGAAGCCTATGGAGATGCGGCCGTTGTCTTCGGCCTGCTCGGGATGGCGCATCAACCTGACGGCCAGAAAGACCAGCACCACGGGCAGAGCTTTGCCGAGCACGCCGAAGCTGCCCGCCACCGCCCATTCGATGGCGCCGCCAGCGGCGCCGCTGAGCCCGAACCAACTCTGGGCCGCCACCACCAAGGCCAGGCAGATCAGCGCCAGGGCGGCGCCGTCGCGGCGGTGTTCAGGCGGCAGCCCGCGGGCGTCCCGCCCGAACCGCCTGGCCCCGGCGCCCACGCCATGGGCCAGGCCGAGCCAAGCTCCCTTGGTGGCCCTGACGGCTATGTTGCTGGATCGCTGGTCGGATTCGGCACCGCTCTGGGCGCCACTCTGGGCGCCGCTCCGGGCGCCGCGCTGCGCGCCCGGGCGGTTGGGGGCGCCGCTCGCTCCCGGTTGGACCTGGGTGCGGGCGGTTTGGGGCGCGGCCGATCCTGCCCGTGTCCTTGGGGTCGCGGCGCTCCTACCCTGAGGGCGCGAATTCCTGGGCGTGACTCTCTCCTGCTTCCCGGTCTTCCTAGAGGCTGTTTGCTTCCCGTGTCTGACGTGGTTGGCCTGCCGGCGCCTGGGGTCGTTGACTTCCCCGCGGCGCCGCCGAACCAGCTACCCATTCAGGCTAACCGCCCGTCCCGGGCGTCAGGGCCTTGACACACCGCCGCGGCGAGCCCTCAGTTTGGCGCCGCCCGGCCCGCCGGGGGGACCCAAAAGCACCAGCGAATCTCTGCGCTCGTCAACTTGCGCGGACAGTCTATCCCGCGAGTCGGTCCCGCCGCCGGCACCCGCTCGGAGGAGAGGGCCGGAGGCTCGGCCGCCGCCCCAAACCTGTTGTGTGCACGGCGCCATCACGCGCGCGCCTGGCTTCGGCGCGAGTCGCGGGCTCACGCCATCGGCCGAGGCGGCGGGTGGCCCGACCGGTGCCGGCTCACCAGGGCCGTGCGGCGCGGCGCCTGGCGGACGATGCCGCCGCCCCGCCCGCCAGCACCAACACCAGCGCCAACACCACCAGACCCGCAGGCGAACCAGCCCCGGTCACCGGCAACGCGCCCT
>JAISXH010000002.1 GCA_031270825.1 Bifidobacteriaceae bacterium | reverse complement strand
ACAGAACCCTGGCACAACCAACGCTGTGACCAGGGAAAACGTCGGGCTGGCGGGATTTGAACCCACGACCCCCTGACCCCCAGTCAGGTGCGCTACCAAACTGCGCCACAGCCCGCTATCGAGTTTTCGGGAAGTGGCGGAGGGCCTGAACCCCTTATCCCCCAGTCAAGTGCGCTACCAAACTGCGCCACGTCCCGTTGGTGCCCGCCAGGCCCCGGCCAGGGCCAAGAACACCAGGTCATGAGCCTAGCGCATGGCCTGGGTCAGCGCCCAAACCAGGCGGTCCGTCCTTCGCGGATCGAATCGCCTGCGCGGCGCCGGTCAAACCACGGTTAGAACCACCGTTGTTCCCTTGCGCACCGATCGCCCGGCCGCCGGGTCCTGCGCTTGGACCAGACCGAAGACCGATCCGATCGGCGTGCGCCGCTCGACCAGCAAACCGGCGCTGTCCAGCTTGGCGGCGGCGTCCTCGTAGGAGTCGCCGACCACCTTCGGGACATCGACGAAGGGCATCCCCAGTGACACCACCACCGACACGGTCCCGCCGCGATGGCTCTCTTGGAGAGCTGGCGGGTCCTGGCGGATGATCCGTCCTTCGGCAATCTCTTCGGAGTACTCCGGCTCTGCGGTTTCCACCGTCAGGTCGAGGTCCTCGACCGCGTTCTCGGCCTCCTCGACGGTCATGTCGGACAGGTCTGGCACCTCGACCGGCTCCGGGCCCTTGGACACCACCAAGGTGATCGGCTGGTGGTGCGCCACCTGCGTCTGCCCGGCGGGCCTGACCTCGATCACGGCGCCTTCCGGAACACTGGTGTGGAAGACCAGCTCCTCGGTCACCTCGCCGTCCAGGCCGGCATCGGCCAGCGCCCGGCGAGCAGCCGCGACCGACGCCTCGACTATCCCGGACGCCGGCACGGTCGCCTGGCGCACACCCTTCGACACCAACAGGTCCACGATCGCGCCCGGTTTGACCCGTTCGCCCGCCTCCGGCGAAGCCCTCATCACCTGGCCCTCGGCCACATCGTCTGAGAAATCGGCCTCCACACGGGCCGCCAGACCGACCGCCGTCAAGGCTTGTTCGGCCTCCTCCTGAGGCCGGTCCACCACCAGGGGCACCCGCACCAGCGACCCGGGCCCGTGCTCGAAGTACCAGTACAGGCCGCCCCCAGTTCCCCCGCCCAGGAGCAGCACGGCCGCCAACACCCACCACAGGGCACGATGCCGCCGCCTCACCTTCCCCGCCCCAGTCGCCTGGGGTGGCGCCGGCGGAGGAATCCGCGCCAATGGCAAGGCTTGGGTTCCACCCGTGCCCCCACCTGGCAGCGATGTCGGCACGGAGTCGGTGGTGTCGTCGTCCCATGTGGCCCACCCGACCACTCGGGGAGCGCCTCCGTCCGGCTCGCCGCCTGACCCGAAGCCGCCTTCGTCTGCCCCGGGTGGCCCGACCCCGCCAGTGCCCAACCCGGCTTCGCCAGCGCCCAACCCGGCCCCGTCAGCGCCCAACCCGGCCGTGCCAGCGCCCAACCCGGCCCCGCCAGCGCCCAACCCGGCCGCGCCCGCGACGGCGGTGTTCGCCCCGGATTCGCCACCACGGCCTGGACCGCTGACCCCAGCGGCTCCCGAGCCGGGCACGGTGCGGGCGTCACCGGGAGGCGTCAGGAGGACGGCGGCATCGGGCAATTGGTCGAAATCCCCTTCGAGCCCGAATGGCGTCGCGGCCGGCTCGGGGGCGCGGTCCGCGATCTCGGCCGGCAGCGCCTGGCGGACCGGACGGATCAGCGCCAGGGCGGCGGCGGCGTCTTGGGGCCGCTGGGCCGGATCCTTGGCGGTGAAGGCCAAGACCAGCGCGTCGATCTCGGGAGGCAGCCAGTCCACACGGCTGGAGGGCGGCGGAAACTCGGCGTGGACGTGCTGGAAGGCGACCTGGATGGGCGCTTCGGCGATGAAGGGCTGGGTTCCGGTCAACAACTCGAACAGGACCACGCCGGCGGCGTAAACATCGGCGCGGGTGTCCGCCACGCCTTCGGCGATCAACTCGGGGGAGAGGTAGGCGACGGTGCCCAGGACCACTCCAGAGGAGGCGGCGGTGACTTCGGAGACGGCTCGGGCCAAGCCGAAATCGGCGACTTTGACCTGGCCGGCGGGGGAGATGAGGATGTTTTCCGGTTTGATGTCGCGGTGGACGAATCCGGCCGCGTGGGCCACCGCCAAAGCTTGCAGCACCTGGATCATCAGATCCAGAGCCTTGCCCACTGTCGGCAGCCCGGACGAGAGGATGAGGGTGCGCAGGTTCGGACCGTCCACCAGTTCCATGACCAGGTAGGGGGCCTCGCCCCAAGTGCCCTGGTCGTGGACGCCGACAATGCCGGGATCCACCAAACGGGCGGCGGCGCGGGCTTCGCGGCGGAACCGGTCAATGAACCGGGGGCCCTCGGCCAAATGCGGGTGCAAGATTTTGACCGCGACGGGCCGGTCTAGCCGGAGGTCGTGGGCTTTGTAGACGGTGGCCATCCCTCCGCGCGCCAGACGGGCTTCGATCCGGTACCGGCCATCGATGGTCTGGCCGAGCATTGGATCGGACGGGTTGGATGTCACGTGCGCGAGTCTACGACTTGGGAACGTTCATGGCCTACGCACGCGCCGGGGCGAGCAGCCAATCAGCCATTTCGCGGACCGCCTGGCGGCCAGAAACATCGAGAACGGACGAATCGAGGATCTCGAAGGCCTGTTGGCGGCGGCCGGCGATCATCTCTTCCAATTCTTCGACCGCGCCGGATGCTTGGATGACCGCCTGGAGGTGGCGGACCCTGGCTTCGACTGGTGGGGCGTCGCCTCGCAGCAGGGCCCCGGCGAAGGCGCGCCGCTCCTTCAGTTCGAGCAGGCGCAGGGTTAGGCCGACCAACACGGTCCGCTTGCCGTCAATGAGGTCTTGGCCGACCGGTTTGCCGGACAGCTCTGGGTCGCCTAGCGCACCGACCAGGTCGTCTTTGAGCTGATAGGCCTCGCCCAGGGCCAGGCCCACATTCATCATGATGTCGGCCTCGGCCCTGTTCGCGCCGGCGCCGGCGGCGCCCAACGCCAACGGGGTGCCGGCAAGATAGCGGGCGGTCTTGGCTCTGAGAGTGTCGAGGGCGTTCTGGATGACCTTGTCGGGGTCCTCCATGCCGGGCAGGTAGGGCAGGATCGTGTCAAAGGACTGGCCCATCAGCTGTTCGACGCGAGTTGTTTGGTGGAGCGCCACCAGGTAGTCGGCCATCTCCCCGTGGATGGCGTCGAGCGCCTCATAGAAGAGGTCGCCGGATGCGGCCAACAGGCAGTCGCCGATCATCAGGGCCAGGCAGCGGCCCATCCGCGCCGGTTCGCCCAGCCAGTTTGATTCCTCGTGGACGCCGGCGTAGTAGCGGTGGAGCGACCGCCGCCCCCGGCGGGTATTGGACCGGTCCATGAGGTCGTCGTGAACCAGGGCCGCGTCCTGGAACATCTCATGGGCGGTGGCCGCCAGCGCCATACGCCGGGGGGTTAACAGGGCCTGCGGCCCGGTGCCGCCGTGGGCCAGGTAGGACAAGCCGATCAGCTTGGTGACCACCAAGTTGGAACCCGAACGGGCGTGGTTGACGCCGGCGAATCCCATGATCGGCAGGGGGCCGTACATGGCCAGCCGCTTGAGGGTCTGGGCTAGGTGGGCGTCGCGTTCGTACTCGGCTTGCCGCACGAAACCATCGATTTGGTCTGCCCCAACCACGCCAACCAGCCTAGCTGTGTCGCACCTCACGCCTGTTGTCCCAAATACTGGAAGCCCTTGGCGGCAGCGCGATCCGGCCCGGTAGCTTGTCCGGGTGCGAATCCTCGATGCCATCCGGTCCTCAAAACCCTCGGTGTCATTCGAGTTCTATCCGCCCAAGGATGGCGCCACCTTTGGGCCGTTGTTGGAGCGGGCCGCCCGGCTGGAGGCGCTAGGCCCTGGTTTCGTCTCGGTGACCTATGGCGCCGGCGGCGGCGCGGAGGGCGCCGGCCGCCAAGCGGCCTCGATCCGGGCGACGGAGGAGTTGGCGGGCGCGACCTCGGCGCCGCGGCTGGCCCATCTGACGTTGGCCGGCCATTCGCGGCCCGAATTGGTCGAGGTGGTTGGCCGTTTCCTGGCCAGCGGCGTGGACGGCTTCATGGCTTTACGCGGCGATCCGGCGGGCGGCCCGTCGGCGCCTTGGCGCCCGGTTCCCGGCGGTCTCACTTACGCCTACGAGTTAGTCGAGTTGATTCGTGACCGCACCGACTTGCCGATCGGCGTGGCGGCGTTTCCGTTTGGGCATCCGTCGGCCCAGTCTTTGGAGCACGATGCCGTGGTGTTGGCCCGCAAACAAAGCTCAGGCGCCGATTTCGCGCTTTCCCAGGTCCTGTTTGAAGCCGAGGCCTATTCCCGACTGGTCGAGCGGGCGGCCAGACATGGCGCCACCTTGCCGATAATCCCCGGCATCATGCCGATCACCGGCTCCGTGAGGCGCGAGAAGCTGGAGCTGTTCGCTGGCGGTCCGCTGCCGGAGGAGCTGGCTGAGCGGGTGGAGCAGGCGCGGCGCGCCGCCGACCCAGATGAGTTGACCCGCATCGGCGTGGACTGGTGCGTGGAACTGGTGGCAGAGCTATTGCGGGCCGGCGCCCCCGGCATCCACTTCTACACGCTCAATTCTTCGGCCGAGACCGAGGCCATCTGCCGCGGCGCCGGCCTGGCGCCCCTGTCGGCGAACTAGGCTCCGTGGCCCCGTGCCGCCTGGTGATGGCGTGCCAGCCAGCTCACGGCTGAGCTATTTCACTATGCAGCGCGGTTTGTGTTCGAGCGAACCAGCGGCACACTCAGATTCGGCCGCAACCGACGACCCCGGGGCCTCGGCTGGTCCGCCAGTTGGGCACGGCCCAGACCTTTGCCAGCCAGCCACTCGTCGTCCACCAAATGGCCAGCAGGCCAGCCAACGGCGATCTCCCGCACCGCCTGAAACACATCGTCCGCCAAGCAGAAGCTGTGGTACCGGGCGTACAGCCCAGGTCCTTTGCGCAGTAACCCATGGGCCAGCAACCGCGCCGCGTCCAACACTTTCCGGTCCGTCAGCAGTGCGGCCAGGTCAATCGCCCGGTTCCCGAATACCCTGGTCACTACCCCGGTCGTGTGGTAATAGCCCGCGTAAGTTTCATCGGCGGCCCATCGGGGCATGTCCACTGGCGCGGTGTTCATGAACCAGAACGTCTCCCACGGCCGCGTCTGATCGTCCCGGCCTTCACAAATGACCAACACCTCTGCGTTATTGACAGAGATGGCGGACAGCCGGTGGTGATTGCGTGCTCGATTGGTGCTGGGCAGCGCGCTGACATACCACTCCTTACATTCAGTTAAGTCCGGACGGGTGTTGATGACCTTGGCCACGTACAGGGCGAGCAACAGCACGATGTCGCCATAGTCGGCCCTCTGGCTGAGTTTTCTCGCGGCCTCCGCTTGGGCTGCTGTGGCCATGAGCGGTCCCTTGGGTTCCTGCCACCGTTCACCGATTCGAGGCACTCCGAACTCGGCGGTCAGCCATTCTGGAAGGTCGGCATCGTCCTCAGCCAGGTCGAGTTTGATCGGCTCAGCCGACGCAATCACGCCGATCTGGTTGCGGAGTCCGAGGCCCTGCTCCTGACGTTCGTTGATCATCGCCTGTTCAAACTGGTCAAGGTCATCCTGCGGCACGGGCGCGAACCGAGCCGCCACTAGATCCGGCCAGCGCCGCCGGTGGGCGGCCAACCGACTTGGAAGGTTCACTGTCTGTCCCACGTATTCCTGACCGTCGCGGAACTCGAGGACGTAGATCCCGGTCCACGGACCAGCAGTGCCGGTTTGGGTGCTAAACGAAACCCCAGACTTCAGTTCGTATCGGGTAAATCGCAGGTGGTGGAGGGGCGGGTTTGGCAGCTGTGGGGTGGCCATGAGTCGATGGTAGCCGTGAGTGGTCGTGTCCAGCGCCGGGTGGCCGCCCGAGTCGCGGCCCGCCCTGAGCCAGCTCAACAACCGGTCACTTTATCCACAGGATTGAAGGGTTCTTCGCCCGGCGCGGCGGCCAGGGCGCCAAGGTGATTGACGTGTTTGGCGCGAGTTCCTCGAAATACCTGGTCAGTAAGGCAAGCGGATTGGATGTGCTGGCGATCCTGCCCGGCCGGATCGGATTCATCCCTCACGACAGCATCGTGGTGGGCGGTCTGCATCCGCCCAGGGGTGGCCTGGGAGTGGTCATGCGCGTGGACAGACTGCGCGCCGACGCTGCGGCAGTCAAAGAATTCGCCCTGGACCGGATCGGCTTTCTGCATGGGTCCGGGGCTCGGGCGTCATTTCTGGTGCGCTACGCGCCGGCCGGTTCGGTGGCGGCTGAGGCCGACGAGTTCTTCTGGGTGTGGGCCGAGGCGCTGGCCGGGCAGCTGCCGGTGGTCGGGTGCTGGGATGTGATGGGGGAGTCGTGTCAGGAATTCGACCCGGCTCGACGCCGGCCGATCGGCCCAGTCTTCGGCGCCGCAGATCTGCAGTCCACTCGAGGCGCCGCGACCCTGGCGGTGGCCGGATTGGCGCCGAAGGCGTGCCGAGCGGACCTGGCCCGGATCGAGCCCGCCTCTGCGGCGGCCCGCAAAGCGGCCCGGGCGGCGGAGCAGCGTGCCCTTGATCAAACCCTGGCTTTGGGACCCGAACAGATGCGGAAGTGGCGGCTGGCCGGGCTGGAGAACTGGGTGGGTTGCCTCAACCAATTGCTGCTCCGTCCGGCCACGGCGCCGCCAGCCTCGCAACTCGGTCGGTTGGCCGCCCTGCTGACGGATCGAATCAGCCGCGATGCCGTGATGGCCAGCGTCTTTGTCGACTGCGATGACCTGCCCCGACGGATTGCCGGCGGTGGCGACGCCGGAACCGTGTTCGACCCATGGACGTCTGCCGGAATCGACCACGAGCGGGCCGAGGTCGCGCTGGAGTTGCTCGAGTGGATCGGATCGCACCTGACACCGCGGCGGCGGGGCACGGTTTACGCCCTTGGCGCGGCTTGGCACTGGTGGTCCGGGAACGGCGCCGCAGCCGAAGAATGGGCGCGCGCCGGGCTCGACTGCAACGATTGCCCGCAACTGGCGTCGCTGATCCTGGCGGTGACTGCGCGCGGCATCTTTCCGGCCGCCCTGCAAGGCCAATTCGCCTGAGAGCGTTCGCCTGAGAGCGTTCGCCTGAGAGTGTTCACCTGAGAGCGTTCGCCTGAGAGCGTTCACCTGAGAGCGTTCACCTGAGAGACGGTCGGGGAACCTAGGCTCCGGGGTCAGGGCGCCGGAGTTATCATGGTTTCCGCAACCTCTTGGCGGACCGGTCTGGTCCAACGCTGACTGCGGCACCACAGCCGTTGGGATCCTTGACTTGGGTCTGTGGCAACCCCTGTGTTCCGAGTCGCGCACAGTCCGCGCCGCGCCAAGTGAAACAAACTAGCTGGCACTGTCGTTATACTTACCGGGATTCCGTGTGCCTCCCCCTTCCTTCGACCAGGCCGTCGACGCCTTCGTTTGACTACGCCAGGGGCCGGTCGCAGGGCGATCAGATGTTCGGGTCGGCAAGGTACGGCCATGGTGATGATGATAAGGAGTGGGTACGTGGCGAAGGCTACATCAGCATCTTCGACTGAAGCCGCCCAACCAACTGATTCGGCGCAGGGCTCTGTCCGCGCCTCGACGAAGTCCAGTTCCAGCATGAAGACCAGTTCCACTCGGAGGGCCACAGCCTCGAGCGGCAAGGCGGCGGCCACAGAGCCGGCCGCCGCCAAACGCGCGCCTGCCAGGACCCGTCAGCCGGCTGGTGGCAAGACGTCCACTAGCCCGGCTCCGGCGGTCAAAGCCGCAGCCCGTAAGTCCTCGACCGACCGGCCTGGCGTGGCCGAGACGGCGGTGGACGCTCCGGCCTCAGGATCGGATTCCGTCGCAACCGAGGCGCCTGCCAAGGCCACCACGCGCTCGCGGGCGGCTAAGAAGGCGCCCGCCGCCAAGACGGCCGCCGCTCCCGAGACGGCGATGGACGGCTCAGGTTCAGAGTCGGATTCTGTCGCGACCGAGGCGCCTGCTAAGGCGACACGTTCGCGGGCGGCTAAGAAGGCGCCCGCCGCCAAGACGGTCGCCGTCGCGGTGACGGCGGTGGACGGTTCGGCCTCAGAGTCGGATTCCGTCGCAACCGAGGCGCCTGCTAAGGCGACGCGCTCGCGGGCGGCCAAGAAGGCGCCCGCCAAGGCTGCCCCCGCCGCCAAGAGCGCTGCCGCAGCTGAGGGCGCGGCGACAGGCACGGCATCGGCGGATCCGGACGAGGCGGCCGCGAAGCCAGACGGGGCCGCGGAAGATGTGCCGGCCGACGCCCCAACCGAAGCCCTTGCGGCCGAGGAGGAAGAGGAGGACGACCGCGGATTCGTGTTCTCAGACGCTGATGAGGACGACGCGCCTGCGGTGCAAGTCCAAGTCGCGGGCGCGACGGCGGACCCGGTCAAGGACTACCTCAAGCAGATCGGCAAAGTCGCACTCCTCAATGCCGAGCAAGAAGTCGAATTGGCCAAGCGGATCGAAGCCGGTCTGTTCGCGGAAGAGAAACTGGCCACCGAGTCGGGTCTGGACCCGAAGCTGCGGCGGGAATTGGAATGGCTGGCGAACGACGGCCGCCGGGCCAAGAACCACCTCTTGGAAGCCAACCTACGCCTGGTGGTGTCGCTGGCGAAGCGGTACACCGGGCGCGGGATGCTGTTCTTGGACCTGATCCAGGAGGGCAACCTGGGATTGATCAGGGCGGTCGAGAAATTCGACTACACCAAGGGCTTCAAGTTCTCGACCTATGCGACCTGGTGGATCCGCCAGGCGATCACCCGCGCGATGGCCGACCAAGCGCGGACCATCCGGATCCCGGTGCACATGGTGGAGGTCATCAACAAGCTCGCGCGGGTGCAGCGTCAGCTACTGCAGGACCTGGGCCGCGAGCCGACCCCGGAGGAACTCGGCAGAGAACTCGACATGACTCCGGAAAAGGTCGCCGAGGTGCAGAAATACGGCCGCGAGCCGATTTCGCTGCACACCCCGCTGGGGGAGGATGGCGACAGCGAGTTCGGAGACCTGATCGAGGATTCGGAAGCGGTGGTGCCGGCCGAGGCGGTGAGCTTCACCCTGCTGCAAGAGCAGTTGCACGCGGTGTTGGACACTCTCTCGGAGCGGGAGGCCGGGGTCGTCTCGATGCGCTTCGGCCTGACGGACGGCCAGCCGAAGACTCTAGATGAGATCGGAAAGGTCTATGGCGTGACTCGTGAACGCATCCGGCAGATTGAGTCCAAAACCATGTCCAAACTGCGGCACCCCTCGCGCTCACAGGTCCTACGCGACTATCTTGACTGAGTGACAAAGGAGCGGTCGGAGCAGCCGGCGGACCAGGGCTCGGGGCGGATTGGGCCTCCCCGGCGCGCGATCCAACGGTCCGCCGTGCTGGGAATGCTGGCCGGTGTGGCCTTGGTCTTGATCGTCTGGGGCGCTGCCACCGCTTGGGGGCCGTCCGGGGCCGATTGGCTCGCTCGGAACGCCGGCTCGACTTCGGCGGACGCCTCCAGCAATGGCCCTGATACCGATGGCGCCGAAGGGGACGCGGCTGACGGGTCGGCCTTCCTACTGCGCGATCAGGTGGCGCCGTCGCCGACGCCGACTCCTGCGGTCCGCTCGGCGCCGCCGCCGCCGCCCAGTGCCCTGGCCGCGCCATCGCCGTCCGCCCCGCCAGTTCCGGTCCGGGCGACCGTCCCTTACGAGATCGCCTCACGCGGAGCTGTGACCGCCGACCTAGAGGATTTCGCGACCCAAGTGGCGCGGTACTTGAGCGACCCGAAGGGGTGGCCGGCGGCGGGAGTCGAATTCAAGCGGGTCTCCAGCGGCGGTCTGATCACCATCTGGCTGACGGAGGATTCGCAGGTGCCGAGTTTCTCCCGGATCTGCTCCACCGGATTGTCCTGTTCGATTGATCGCAACATCATCATCAACGAAGTGCGCTGGCTCGAATCCGCCCCACCCGGCGTGATGGATGAAATCCCGCTTGACCAGTACCGGATGATGGTCGTCAACCACGAGGTGGGCCATTGGCTGGGACATCACCTCCACTCGAGCTGCCCTGGACCCGGCGAGGTGGCGCCGTTGATGATGCAGCAATCAAAAGGCCTTGACGGGTGCACCTTCAACCCGTACCCGCTCGCTAGCGAACTGACCGCCCCAGACCTCTTCCGTTAGCCGGAGCCAAATCGCCTTGGCATGTCCCGGCGCGGCCGGGAGGGGCTGGAAAGCGGGACGGTGCGATGGAGGGGCTCACGGCATCGTGCGCCGGCTGGTGGTTCGCCGGGAGGGAGCGGCCACTGGGAAACCGAAGAACCCCCGGACTGTCCGCGTCCAGGCCTCTTCGAGGTGCCTGGGGGTCAAGGGGTCGCGGGTTCAAGTCAAGCCTGCCCGATATTTACGCTGGTCAGCGTGTCGATGGTAGCCGGATTTTGTTGTCGTGTGATGGTCCGGGATCGGGCGCCCCGAAGCCATCCTCCTGGCGTCCGCTGGACCCCTGAGGACGGCCATCGGTTACCGGCCGGGCCGGCAGCCCAGCCGCCCCACGTCCGTCCGTCCGTCTTGCCTCATGTCAAGGGTTGGTGCTAGCGTGACCAGTAATTGGCTATTGGGCCGCAGCGTCGGCACAGCCGTAGGTCAACCTTCAAGTCCACTTTCAGAGATGGGAACCCCAACGCCCCGACAAGGAAGGCTACAAGTGCCAGCGCTACCCCCCACTAGTTAATCGTGCCCGAAGAGGCCATGGCCGAATGAGCCGTTGCGTCGCCGCGTCTGCGGCATTCGCGGCAGCCGCACTGGCCATTTCGGGAGCTAGTTCGAACGCCGCCGAAGCGAGCGGCCCCGATGCCTCCACCGAAGAGGCATTTCTTGAGGAGTACATCCCGGAACTGCCGCTGCCAGACGACACAGGTGCAGCGCCCGTCGCCGAAGGAGTCGTGGCCGATCCCCTCACAGGGGAACCCCAAGAAGGAGCTCTGGTGACACTCGAGGCATGGCCCCGTCCAGAGGACCTAGCCGCCATACCGGTTGGCCAGGCCGCCCAGGTAACGACGGTCGCGAAGGCCGTCACTGACACAGGCGGCCAGTTCGAGCTGAAGATCGAGGACGCCAGCCTGGTGGATCAATATGCCGACGATCAAGGGCAGGTGGACTTGGATGTCGTCGTCCTCGTGGAAGGAGGCCGCGAATCTGCCGGCTTCACGGCAGTTGTCAGCGCCGACGATAGCGACGGAGTCGAAGTCATCTCGACTACTGAGGACGGCACCGGCACTGCCGGGATCGAATTGGCTGCGACCGAGCCGCTCTCGCCTCAGGACGCGGTCGAAGAGTCCGAGACCGCGGCCGGGCTCAAGGATTCCTACTGCAATTGGTTCAAATGGTCTACAGCGCCAGATGTCATAATGCAGTTCGAGCATCTTGCTTCCACGACTAATCAGGTCCAGGGCACCACCAAGTATCAGTCAGGTAGGTCTTCCATAGTGGGATGGGCCGCAAGCACCAAGAGCACGATTGGCTACAGCGCGAAGGGAACCAAGACGGTCACGTCGAATGCTACCTACGGTTTCAATACCTACACCGGCCCCTTCTCAACCCGTTTCTTCCGTTATGTCGGATATGACAAATGGCGATTTGGATGCGTGCCCAGTTATAACCCCAAGATAACAGTTTGGCAGGAGCAGTACCAGATCAAACCGAGTGGCTACGCGCATGGGGCCAAAGAAGATTCCAAGGCGGCCACGCCCAGCGCGGGACACTGCGAGCCGATTGCGAACAACGTGACTTATGCTTCGCATAAAGCCACCACTTTCACCGGCGGCGTGGATTTTGCGAACTCGTTCGCAACAATTGACTTGCAAGCGACCTCGGGACGGGATAGTGGCATCTCCTCGACGTTCAAGCTCAAGAGCGGAGCGACGGCCAGGGGATTTCAGGTCTGCGGAACTACCAATTTCCCCTTCAAGAACAATCCGGGAGCGCTTGTTGCCAAGCCGAAATGAGTCGGCGGGATGGCCCGTTTCCTCGCTTGTCAGTGGCTTGGCCCTGGTCGGACTGTTTCTGGCGGTGGGCGGGTCCTTCGGGTGTGGGACTGATCGCGACGTGGTGACGAGTAGTGGTCCGTTGGATTTTGGTATGAGCGACGGGAGCACCGCTCTCTACGGCATGTGCTACGCGGGACCTGGAACTTCCAATTCATTGGGAGGACTAACCGGCCGCAACGATTCGACAGATGACGTGGTCGTGTTCGATTCGGTGGCGGCGGGGACAGGCCAGGAAGTTGAAGTGCGCGAGGCCTATGTTGTGCTCTTTGGGGTGGTGGCGGACCAGGCCGAGGTCTTCGGATCCGGTTTCGTGTTGCCTCCTGATCGCGATTACCCTGACGGCGCCGCGCAGGTCGACGAGCACCAAATGGAGTTGTGGGAGCAGAGGATACCTTTGGAGGGCGCAGAACTCGGCCCCGGCGAGTCGTTCAACCTGATCGTCGGAGTGGCGCCGACCGTCGGTGATCGCGGTAGTTCGGACGGTCTTGAGATTCGCTATCACGTTGGGTCGCAACAATATTCGAGCTATCCCGGCATTGGGGCAGATTTCCTTTCCCCGGATGAATGCAAGTAGACTCGCTCGCGGTTACGTGGTCGCTGCGACTTGCGCATTGTTGGCCTGCGTTTGCGGCGGCGACGCCCACCCCGTAGGCGGCGGCGATCGGCAGCAGGTTGAGGATGGCGGCTTTGACAGCGATGAGGACGCCGCGGAAGACGATCAGCAGCAGGAGGAACGCTGCGGCGACCACGACTCCGATGATGACGGGGAGCCGCTCGTTGAGGGCGTCGCGGAGTTGGAGCTGGGCGGCGGTGGAGCCGGTGACATAGCCTTCTGCCTCTGCCGGCAGAGCGCCCGGCAGGACCGTCTCGATCAGCCCGCGGCGACGCTGCCGAGGGTGAGCAACAGCAGCAGCAAGGCCACCGCGCCTCCGATCACCTCGCTCAGCGCGTCGTTGGCGGACGGCCGGGCCAGTTGCCCCAACCGGCTCCCGTAGTCCACGGCGACTCCCGCCGTGCGAGCCGCGTCAACCGCCTCGTCGACGCGGCCCAGGTAGTCCGTGCCGTAGCCGACCGGATCGGCCGCGAAGGTGACCGCGACAAGCCCGGTGCGCCCGTCCTCGGCGACAGCGCCGGGAGCGGAGAACGGGTCCGCGACGCCTTCCACATGGTCCAAAGCGCCCAGGCGCTCGACTGTCTCCTTGATCGCGGCGCGGTGGTCGGCGAGGCTTCCCGAGGCGACTTGGAACACGATGAGCGAGGCGCTGCCCGCCCCGGCGTCCGCGTGCTCGGCGAGCAGGTCCGCGCCGATCTGCGCGGACGTGCCCGGCAGGGACAGGTCATCCGCGAAGGCGGCCCAAACCGGGCCCCGCCAGGCCGCCTTTACGACCTCGTGACAAGCGCCTTCGACACGCTGCTCGCGTAGAGGCCCTGGCGGCGCCGGCCGTGCCCGGCCCAAGCCCGGCCCCCGATCTGAATTCGTCGCTCGACGCGGCACCGCAGCGCGCGCAGAGCGCTGACCATGGCTTTTGGTTATATACGTGCCGTCTGCACCGAATTCGGGTTTACTGGTTCGGGTCGGCGGCCGGCGGCCGGAGCGGATGCCCTGGTTGCGCCGAGCGCGGCGAAACCGGGGGAGGGTCGGTCACCATGAGCGCGGAAATCCGTGCTAACGGCGGCCGGCGGCCGCGCGGCGCCGCCAAAGCGCCACCAAGCCCACCGCCACCAGCAGTAACGCGCCGGCGCCCGCCAGCGCCAGCGCTGGGCTCGAGCCCGTCCAGTCCAAGCCTCGAGGGCCGGCGCCGCCCTTGGTCGGCCCGTCGCCGTCAACCGCGCTCGACGCGCTCTGGCTCGGCCTATCGGCCGACGAGCCGGCGTCCGAGGCGGACGGCTGACCCTCGGGACGTTCACCGTCCGGCGTCAGAATCCTGATCAGCTGTTCGACAACCACCGGGTCGACTCCGAGTTCCCCGTCTTGAGCCTCCTTGAGGAGGACGTCGCGCTCGTCCCGAGTCAGTGCGGCCACTGTGACATCGGCGGTGAGCCGTTCCGCGTGGGCCGCGCCGATGAGTTCCAATTCAATCTGGTGATCGCCCTCTTGCGGGTCCGCCACGATGGGCAGGGCCAGCGTGGCGGTCGCCAGCTCCGTCGCGCTCGAGCCTTCGATGTCCACCACCGTCTCCAACGGCTCGGCCAGAAGGTCTCCATCGGCGACCACCGTCCAGGAGCCCGGCGACCACGAGAGGTTGCTCACCCGCAAATAGAACTCCTGTCCCGGCTCTCCCGCGATGAACATATGCGGACCGACCGCCGTGACCCTCCCCTGCCCGGGGTTGCCCAGGACATTGCGCCGCAGCGCCTCTTCCTCGCTCAATTCGTCATCCGACTCCTGGGTCACCGCCGGCGGCTCCTCGGCGGCCAACCCCAGCGCGCCGATGGAGCCGCCACGAAACACGAGATGATCCCAATCATCGAATCCGACCAGGTTGTCGAAACCGCCGTCGTCGTTGACGTCCACAGTCACGAACAGCGAATCAAGCCTGCCGTCGCAGTTCCAGTCAATTGCGGCCGGAGCCGGCGCGAAGGAGAACCCCGGTTGCCAGTCCTCTTCGTTGCCCGCCGGACAATGGAACCTGGTGCCGTCGGCAGCACCCATCACCAATCCGATCCCGTTCGATTCTGAGAGAACGCTTTCTTGGAGCGAGGCGAGACGCGCGTTTGAGTAATCGATCCGATTACTGGGGAAGAGGCCCGAAAACTGGAACGAATAGCTCATGACGCTCAGGTAATTCGGTTTGAAATTGACGTGGTCGGTGCCTCCATGACCCAGACCCAGGGTGTGCCCCAATTCGTGCACGATGGTGCCGGCGAGTGCCTGGGGCCCCGGGAGGTCACCTTGGAAGAGAAAATACTGACCGCCGGAGGCGAAAGCCGGAAGGGCGCCCTGCGGGCGTCCTGTGTCATCCACTCTGGCGAGACCAGAGGAACTGCCGTGGGGGGCTTCGACGGCCACAGCGTAGCGGAAAACCCTGGCCCGATTGGGGTCGAACGCTGGGTCGGGGTCATTGCGGTAGGCCTGGTCGAACCCGCTCCAATCCAGGCCACCTCCGCTCGTCGGAACCACCTCGTCCGGGGAGTAAGCGACCCTATCGCCGTCCGACAAGTCCGGCCCCCCTCCGTTGAGCAGGTCGCGCCAAGTGCGTCCACTGGCGAAGTCCATGACCGAGTCGAGCCCAGCGTCAATGTGTAGGTTGATCTGGCACCCGGATGGGAGGCTCGCACATGGATCGCCGACGTCGCCCTGATAGGCCCAAAAGGCACCTTGCGTGAGGTCGAGTGCAGTGGCGCTCGGTTGGAAGTTGATGGCCCCGCGCACGCCCCGCGCGGGTTCGAACATCCAATCGATCTCCAGGAAGATGTCACGCACGTTTGGATCAGCTCCCATCAGGGCCAGCATGACGTCGTCGTCGGTCGCCTGACACTGCCCGTCAGAGTTGGCGTCATAGCAACTTGTCTCCCACGAGTCGGGCAGGCCATCAGCATCGGTGTCTAAGGCGAAATCCTCGGGCGTGAACAACATGGAACTGGTCAGCGTGAATGATGAGTCCAGTCCGAGGCCAAGCGCGGAGAAGCTCCAACTCAAACCTGCTGCGTTGTCGTGGCGTTGCGCGTCGAATCCGCCGGTGAAGGCCAGCCCGAGGTTAATCCAAGACCACATCGCGCTGTACACCCCCTCTGCCATGGTGGCATGCGGCAAGTCTGCGCCCGCGGTAGTGTCCCGCCACTGCTGCACGCGACCGGTTGCCTCAGAAATGCATGAGACAGAACGCCGGGCTTCATTGAGCGAACCAGTGCCGAAGTCGTCGTCCGCCACGTAACAGTCGCCCGCCCGGTAGACAACCACGTTCCCCGCCGGTCCGGCAATTCCGCGGATCGCTGTTAGAGAGAGGGATGTGTCGATCCTCGTGCCACCCGGGGTCCAACCGTCGACCTGCTCCAAGAGTATTCCCGTGGAGCCAAGAGACACGCAGTGCCGCAACTGGCTCTGACGGGGTGCCACCGAGGGGGCCTCGCCCCAACACGGCATCGAGGTAAACGGCACCTGGCGCAGGTTACCGCCGGCGGGAATGGACTCGGGGCCACAGATGATTCCCCCATACGCCACGAAGGTTCCGCACGCGGTGCCCCCAAAGAACTCGGGTGACCGATCACCCTCGACTTCAACGTAACAGTTGAGGGTGTCGCTCGTGGTCACGACGGACAGGCCACCCCCATCGAAAGACGCTGGCGGATCGGCGCCAACGGCCGCCTGCATTGGCGCCAGCACCAAACCTGGAGCGGCCAAGGCGAACAGAGCGGAGGCGGCAGCCAGTCTGGGGATGCGCGCACGGGCAATTTGCGTCACGGGAACTCCTAAGACGTGCGGTTATCGCTAGGGTTCCCGCCCCCACGGCGCGATAGCTGGCCAGAAGCCCCCACAATTATAGCATCAGGCGGCAGGATCCCGGGGGCCAATGGGTTATCCATGCTATGCCGCATGCGGTTTAGCATGGATAACCCATTGGGGGCCACCCGGCGGCCACCGCCCGGATCAGGCCTCTCGCCGCAGAGACGCCGCCGCTATGTTCTGTGCGGGAACCCCACCACCACGCGGGCAATTGACTTTGAAGCACATTGGATACGCGCGAAATGAGATCCGGGCACGGCCGGCGACTATCAGCTCGTGTGGGAGAGCGAGAAGGAGGCGACGCAGCGCGGCATCGGCCTCGCATTAGGCGAAATCAGCTAGAGCCGGGACGAGGTGCCCGAGCGGTGACCCGGCAGTTCGCCACCACGAACGTACTGGTCTACGCCTATGCCACCATAGCCAGAGACCGGCACGAGGTCGCCCGCCAACTGGCCCGCGACTCCGGCGAGAGCCAAACGGGCGCGCACAGCGTCCAAGTCCTCCAAGACCTCTACGTGACGCTCACCCGCAAGGCAGCGGTGCCGGTGCCGCCCGCCAAAGGCCGGCGCCTCCGGGGAGCGGCGCCCGCGCCGAGCGACTTGTGGGGTGACCGGCCAACCTGGCCAGCCACTCGGTAGAAAGTCATGGCATGGTCACGAACGCCGCCACTCTCAAGTAGCTGCAGGCCGCGGCAGCGGGTTCCGTGCGCGCCGAGGGTGTGGGGCCGTCGCCTGAGGCGCGAAGGATCGCGGCCGCGATGATCGAAGGCGCCAGGGCCGCCGACGAAGCAGTGCGGGAGTTGGTGAATCGCCACACTCAATTGCCTGGCTGGGCGAGTCGCGCGGACGTTGTGGACACGGCAACACGTGACGCCTCCTGTGCGCCATCAAACACCAAACTCGCAGGTCAGGGCGCTAACCGCTGGCGCAGACCGGTCTTGACCGTGTCGGTGTCGGGGTTGGACAGCAGCGGGATCAGGGCGTTGATCTCTGCCACGGGCCGGTCCCACCACTTGAACGCCAACAGCAAGGCGATCAGTTCCGGGTCGAGGCGGCGGCGGATGGGCCGGGCCGGGTTCCCCGCCACGATGGTGTAGGGCTCCACGTCGGATCCGACCACGGCCCGTTGGCCGATGACGGCGCCGTCGCCAATGTGCACGCCGGGCAGGATGACCGCGTTCTGGCCGATCCAAACGTCGTTGCCGACCACCGTGTCGCCCCGGCTGCCCAATCGGTCGAGGCCCGGCGCCTCGGCGTCCCACCGCTCCAGAATGTAGAAGGGAAACGTCGAGGCGGCGTTCATTTGGTGGTTGGCGCCGTTCATGACGAATTCGACGCCGGCGGCGATCTGGCAGAAACGTCCGATGACCAATTTGTCCCCGTAGAACTCGTAATGGTGCGTCACGCACGCCTCGAAATCCAACCCGGAATAGTAAGTGAAATCGCCGACCTCGATATTGGGCCGGGTGATCGTCGGTTTCACATAGGTCACGTCGAACCCGGGCACCGGGCGGCGGACGGCCGGATCGGGGAGGCCAAGAGCGTTGTCTCCTTGCGTCATCGTCCCCTCCTTCTGGTTGGTGAGCACAGTATCACCTGATCGGAGCACCCCAACGGCGCGACGGGAGGGCGCTGGGGGACGGCGCGGTCGTCATCGGCGCGGCGTTCCGGGCCTACCGGACGGCGGCGGCCGAGAAATGAGCCTGGCGCAGTTTGATTCGGTGGCAGATTGAGGGAACGCAGCGGAGGGCGCCGTGTCGAGGCGAGTGACGCTGCGGTGCGCGTCTGGCGCGTCACCGATGCTAGAGTCCGTTTGTGAGAACCACCGTCCGTTTGACGCCAGAGGTGGTCGCCGCCGCACGGGAGCTCAGCCAGTCCCGCCGGATTTCTTTGTCCGCCGCCGTCAACTCGCTGGCCGAGGCCGGGCTCGCCCGCTCCAACACGCCCGCGCCGACGCCGTTCGCGCAGCCCGTGGAGCGAATGGGCGCCATGGTCGACGTGTCGAACGTGGCCGATGCCCTGGACCTCTTGGACGGACCAGCCGCGCCGTGATAGTCGGCGCCAGCGTCTTGCTTTAGGCCGTCAACGCGGACGCTCCGTTCCACGCGCCAGCCAAAGACTGGCTAGAGGCGGCTCTGGGGGGAGCGCGCCGGATCGGCCTGCCATGGGCCTCGATCCTGGCTTTCCAGCGCATCGCCACCCACCCCAGAGCCCCGGCCGCGCCGCTGCGGCCGGCCCGCGCCTGGGAGCACGTGCAGCGCTGGCTGGCGGCGGACGTGGTTCGGACGCCGGCGCCATTTTGAGATGACCGGGATTGGGGCTAGGCCACCTTCTCGGAGTCGCGCAGGATGGTGGTCAGGTACTCGAACTGGGCGGCTTGGGAGTCGTAGTCGAAGGCGGCGTCCGCCCAGGTGTAGACCTGTCCAGCCGCCAGTGCCGGGTGGGAGGCAAAGGTGGGTTGGGCGAGCAAGTCCGCCTCCTGGTAGCCCTCGGTGAAGACCAGCAGCACGTCGCCGGTCATAGTCTGGGCCGCGTTCTCCCAGGAGTAGATGTCCCAGTAGTAGTCGCCGTCCGGGGCCAGGTCGGTGAACTTCACGCCCAAGCTGGTGTACAGCTCGGTGGTGGGCTCGTCCATGGGTTTGACCAGGTAGATGCCGTCGGCGCCGCCGTAAATCATGGTTAGCTCCAAGTCCGACTGGGCGGCGGCCTCGGTCAGCTCCGCCGCGGCCGCGTCGTAGGCGGCCTTGGCCTGGTTGATCGCGTCGGCGCTGGCGCCCAGCGACACCGCCAGAGCGTTCAGGCTCTCGATCACGTCGATCCCGGCGCCGCCCACCTTGATCACCACGATCGGCGCGATCTTGGCGAGCTGCTCCTGCTGCTCTTTGTCCGCCAGCGCGTAGTACGGGTCCTCCAGGCTCAGGGTTCCGTCGCGATCTGTGGGGTAGATGCCGGTGACGATCAGGTCCGGCTGCGCGGCCGCGAGCGCCTCCAAGTCGATCTCGCCGTAGTTGTTGCCCACGATGGCGACGTCAGACAGGTCGTAGTCCTTCAGCCGCCGGTCGGTCGCCACGTCCTCCCGGCCGAAGATCGCGACCGGCTCGATCCCGTAGCTGAACAGGCCGATGGCGTAGTCCGTGAAGGCGGCTATCCGCGTGGGTCGCTGGTCCAGGTCCACGGTCACGCCGGCGTCGTCCGTGTAGGTCCAACCGGTGTACTGGGAGACGCCGGCCTCGCCGGATTCATCGGGGTCGGCGGAACCGCCGGAGCAGCTAGTCAGGGTGGCGGCCGCGAGGAGAGCGGCCAGGAGTGTCGCGGCGCCGCGCGCCGCCGGGGGCTTAGTCATGACGGTTAGCGTAGCCTAACCTAATGCGAGCCGCGTCACAACCGGCCAGGGCGCGGCGGCCCGCCGGCCCCGGACCCGGCGGCGGGCACAACCAACGGCGTGCCGGTCACTGGATCGGGCATCACCTCCGCCTCCAACCCGAAGGCCTCCCGCAGGGTCGCGGGGGTGAGCACCTCCCAAGGCGTCCCGTCCGCCACCACCCGGCCGCCGGCCAGGACTATCAACCGGTCGGAGAAGCGTCCGGCCAGCCACAGATCGTGCAGAACCATCAGGACCGTGGTGCCGCGCTCCTGGTTGACGCGCCGCACCAAGCCCAGGACTTCGAGCTGGTGGGCCAAGTCCAGGAAAGTGGTCGGCTCGTCCAGCAAGGCCAGCGGGGTCTCTTGGGCCAGCACCAACGCGATCCAGGCCCGCTGCATCTGCCCGCCGGACAGCGTGGACGCGTCGCGCTCGGCCAGGCCGGCCAGGCCGGTGGCCTCCAAGGCGGCCTCGACCGCGGCGGCGTCCCGCCCGGTCCAAGGGCGCAGCCAGGCCTGGTGGGGATGGCGCCCGCGCGAAACCAGCTCCCGCACGGTGGTGGCCGGTGGCGTGAGCGGCTTTTGGGGCAGTATGGCGAGTTGACGGGCGATCTGGCGGGTCGGCATCGTGCTCAGGCGCCGTCCTGACAGCGAGACCTGCCCGGCCCTGGGGGCCAGCAGGCGTCCGAATGCCTTCAGGAGGGTCGACTTGCCGCTGCCGTTAGCCCCCACAAGGGTGGTGACCTGGCCTTCCCCGATCGCGAGCGACAAGGACTCGAACACCGGCTCGCGGTCGTAGGTGAGGGTCACGCCCTCGGCCGCCAGTGCGGGAACGGCGCCGTCCGCTGTCATAGTTCCTCCCCTTTGCCTCTGCGACGGGTCAAGAGCCAGATCAGATAGGGGGCTCCGACCATCGCCGTGATGATCCCGACGGGGCGCTCACCGGGTAGCACGCCCCGCACCAGCAAGTCCGCCCCCGCCACCAGCACCGCTCCCACCAGGGCGGATGCGGCCAGGGGCGGCCGGGCGGACCGGGCCAGCCGTAGGCCGATCTGCGGCGAGACGAAGGCCGCGAACTCGACCGGCCCGCTCGCGGAGACCGCGGCGGCCGTCGCCAGTACCGCGCACGCGATGACAATTAGCCGATGCCGTCCCAGCGGCACCCCCAGCCCCACCGCCAACTCGTCGCCCAACTGGCCCGCGGACAGGTTCCGGGTTTGGAAGGCCGCCACCGGGGCCACCACCGCCAAGACCGCCACCACCGGCCACACCGAGGCCCAAGACACCCCCGACAGGTTGCCCACCAGCCACTGGGCCGCCGCCTGCGCGTCGGTGATCTTGGCCTGGGCGATCAGGTAGCTGGTCACCCCGGACAGCGCGGCCGTGACGCCGATCCCGATCAGGATCAGCCGGTAGCTGTCGATCCCGTGGCGCCAGGACAGGCCATACACCAGCGCGGCCGTCACCAGGCCGCCCACCGCGGCGGTCGCGGGCAGGCCCAGGGCCAGCAGCGGGACCCCCACCGCATAGATCCCGCCGCCCAGGCAGATCGCCGCTACCGCGCCCAGCGCCGCGCCCGAGGTCACCCCTAGGATGTCCGGCGTCGCCAGCGGGTTGCGCGCGAACGTCTGGGTCAGGGCCCCGGCCAGGCCCAGGCTGGCGCCCACGGCCAGGCCGGCCACCACCCTGGGCGCCCGGAACTCGAGCAGCACCAGCTCCTGGGCCGGCGTGCCGGCCCCGGTCAGCACGCCCAGCACCTCCTGGAGGGTGAACGGCGCCGACCCCACCATCAACCCGCCCAGCCCAATGCCGACCGCTCCCGCCAGAAGCACCGCCGCGACCACGCGCCCGCGCGCCGTGGCGCCGGGCCTGGGTCCGGACCTTGGTTCGGACCTTGGTTCGGGACGGCCCGGCGTCCGGGCGCCGAAACGGGGGCGCGTCCGACCGGGTGCAGACCCGTCCGCCTGCTGAACGCGGGCCGGGGCCGCGGGCGGCCTCACAGCGCCGCCATTCGCACGCGCCGCACCACCAGGACAAACGCCACCCCGCCCACCACCGAGAGGACCACGCCGACTGGCACCTCGCCGTTGCCTCCCAGGAGCCGGCCGATCACATCGCAGGCCAGGAGAACAAAAGCCCCGGCCAGTCCCGCCATGGGGATCAGCCACCGGTGGTCCGAGCCGACCCCGACCCGCGCCAGGTGCGGCGCCGTCAGCCCCACAAAGCCGATCGGGCCGGCCACGGCGACGGCGCCGGCCGTCATCAAGGTGATGGCGGCGAGGCCAATGACGCGGGACCCGATCAGGTTCTCGCCCAGGCCGCGCGCCATGTCCGCGCCCAGCGCCAGGGAGTTCAGCGACCGGGCATTGGCCGCGGCGAAGACCAGCCCCAGGACGGCGCAGGCAGCCGCCAGGCCGAACCCGTTCAGCGTCCGTCCGGAAAGGGACCCCACCACCCAGATCCGGTACGCGGCCAGCGTGGCCTGGTCGGTCAGCACCAGGAACGAGGTGACGGCGGCGAACAGCGTCGACACCGCCGTGCCCGCGATGGCCAGCGGCACTGGGCTGGACAGGCCCCGGCCCAGCGCCGCCACCAGGAACACCACCACGGTCGCGACCACCGCGCCGACCAGGGCGCACCAGAGTGTGGCCAGCATGGATGTCGCTCCTAGCAGCCTGACTCCAAGCACCACGGCCAGGCTCGCCCCGGCGGACACGCCGAAGATGCCCGGGTCCGCGAGCGGGTTGCGGGTCTGGCCCTGCATCACGGCCCCAGCCGCGCCCAGGGCGAACCCGACCATCAACCCCAGCACCGTGCGCGGGACGCGCGAGCCCCAGACCACGGCGTCCACGTCCGCCGCCGGATCGGCCAATCGAGTGATCACCGCCAGCGGGCTGATCAGGTTGCTGCCCAGCATCAGCGAGGCGGTCAAGGCGCCGGCCAGCGCCAGCAGCGCGCCGCCCGCGAACACCAGCCGCCGCCGCTGAAGCGGCCAATCGCGGCTCGGCGCCCGCGCGGCGCGGTCTGGGCGCGCGGGCAGGCCTAAACGGGGCACCGTCATAGGCTAGCCTCACCTAACGCAAATTGTCCGCCCCCGCTCCCTGAAACCGGGCGCGTCCACCGTTCTGGTGGCGCCTACTTCGACCAGCGCGCGGCCGGCCATTTTCCGCCCCGAGATGGTCATTGACGGGACCACGATGCGGGTGCTCCTAGAGCAGACGGCTGCGGTCGACGCAGCGGCGGAGTTGGGTGATTTCGCAGGCCGCCTCGAGAGCTGGGAGCAAGTCGGAGCCGACAGAATGCTCCGGCACGTGATCGGCCTGGCGTAGGCGCGCCCCGGGACCCGGACCCGGACGAACTCGTTCCGACCGGTTGAGCGAAGTGGTTGAGGCGCCTGGAGTCAGGCGAGGCCGGGGATCTGATCGGTGAAGTCGTCGATGCTGATGGCCTGCTGCTCAAGGGCAGCCCTCATCTCGCGTCCGTGGTGGCCGCAGAAAAGCAGTTCGCCGGACATCAGGGTGGCCCGGAAGTAGGCGCGCGCGCCGCAGCGGTCGCACCGATCGAGGGCGTTCAGACGGGGTGCCTGTTCAGTTATCATCACGCCGCCATACAACCACCAGGCAAGGCTATCCATGCCGATCGAGGGGCCCATTTCGCTGCCCGCGTAAGCGGCGGACGGGGCCGGTCTGCGCCGTGCGCACGCCCCAAGCTCAGCCGAAACAGAAACCGCGAAGCGCGCGTCAGATGGCGAAAGCCTG
>JAISXH010000032.1 GCA_031270825.1 Bifidobacteriaceae bacterium | reverse complement strand
AAAGGGGCCTGTCCCCATTTTGGTTAGGAGAGGGTTATTCGGACGTGGAGGGGGGGGGAGGCGGGGGGGAGGGGAGGGAGTTGGGCGCAGGGGCGGCCGGTTAGGGGGTCGGGGGTTGGGGCGAGCGGGCCGAGGCCTTCGAGCAGCACTGACGCCACGCCGCAGGAGACATGATTGGGATTGGCGACCTCGATCTCATAGACGCCGCCGCGCCATTCCCGGCGCATCGAAAAGCCGTCCCAGGAAGGCGGGATGCACGGGTCGACCGTCAAGTGGTCCCAGGCCGGACGCACGCCCAGGATGTGCTGCGTCGCCGCCGTGTACATCCAGCCCGCTGTGCCGGTCAGCCACGGATTCTCGGCCCGACCATACAAATTGTGGTCGCGGCCGTAGATGAACTGGCAGTAAGCGTAGGGTTCGGCCCGCCTGACCTCGATCTGATCGTTGAACCGGGTCGGCATCATGGTCTGGTAGTACTCCCAGGCGCGCTCGCCACGCCCCAAAATGGCCTCTGCGATCACAGGCCAGGCGTTGGGGTGGGAGAAGATCGACCCATTTTCCTTCACGCCGGGATAGACCCTGGTCACATAGCCGATCGAATCGTCCACCTCGGTGTAGGAGGGCCACAGCAGATGCGTCCCGTAGGGCGAGCGCAGGTGCGACCAGATCGCGTCCATCGCCGCCAATCCGCGCGACCGGGGCGCCGCGCCGGAGATCACCGCCCAAGGCGTGTGCTCCAAGAACAGCTTCCCCTCCGGAGACTTGGCCGAACCGATCGGCAGCCCGCCGGCCGTGAATCCACGCAGGTACCAAGAGCCGTCCCAGGCGGCGCCGTTAGCGGCTGCGGCCGAAGCGTCCGCCAACTCTGTCAGCCGCGCCGCCTCCTGCTCGCGTCCCAGCCAGCGCGCCGCGGCCGCCAACTCGCGGGCCGCCCACACGTGCAAGAAGGTCACCAGCACCGATTCGCCGCCGCCCAGATTCAGGCAGTCGTTCCAGTCCGCCCGCAGACCCTGAGCCAAGCCGTTCGCCCCCAGGTGCGCGGCCGTGAATTCGACCGCCTGGCGCAGATGCGACCAGACCGTGGCCGTCCCGCCGTCGGCGAAAGCAACCTCGCGGTCCAGGAAGGCGAAATCGCCGGTCTCCTTGACGTAGGCGAGCACCGACGGCACCAGCCAGAGATGATCGTCCGAACAGGCGTCCTCGAGCCCGTGCAGTTGCCCGGCGGTCGATGCGGGCACGACCGTCGGCAGCTTGACCCCCACCGGGATGTCCGGATGGCGGTTCTCCGCGAACAGGTCCGGATCGAACAGATGCAGCCCGTAGCCGTCCGACATCTGTCCGCGCAGCAGTTGCATGATCCGTCGTTCGACCGTCGCCGGATTGGCGTGCGGCACGCTCATCAGGTCCTGGGCCGTGTCGCGGTAGCCGAGGCCGGTCCGGCCGCCCACTTCGACGAAAGACGCGAACCGCGACCACACCACGCAGGTTTCCGCCTGATACAGATTCCAGTCGTTGACCAGCAAGTCCATATCGGCCGATGCCGTCGTCACAGCCAGTTTCCGCCGCCGCTCGTCCCAGTGGCGGCGCAAGGCGTCAAAAGCCTGGTCAACGGCGCCGGGGGCGGCGTAGCGGTCCCGTAGCGCGGCGCCTTGGGCGCGGTCGCCGTAACCCAGCAGGTAGGCCAGCCGCACCGACTGGCCGGGCAAGAGACGCAGCGAATGCTGCAGGGCGCCGCAATGGTTCTGGGTGGTTCCTTGGGAGTCGGCGCAGGCTCCGGCAACGACTGCGGCCGGATCGGACTCGGTCCGCCAAGGGCCGATGAAGCTCTCCCGCAGGCAGTCGAAACCGGTTGGCGCCAGGGTCGAGGTGAAGAAGTGGTATGTCCACGGCTCGTAGTAGAAGTCGTCTTGGATGACGCCGTCCGCGTGGTCCGCCCCGGCCGAATAGAGCGACATCTGGAAGTTCTGGTTGTCGATCAAGACGTTGTGGAAAGACCATTCGACGTAGCCGAACAAATCTAAGTCGCGCGTCTGGCCGGAATTGTTGGTGATTGAGACATCCCAAATCTCCACTGGGTCGTCAACCGGAATGAAGACCGTTTGCGAGGCGTCGATGCCGCGGTAGCGGGATTCGAACACCGAATAGCCGAGCCCGTGTCGGGCCTTATAAGAGGTCCCCTCCTGGTCCAGTGGTTTGCCGACCGGCTGCCAAGAGACCGACCAGAAATCCCCGTCGGTCCGGTCCCGCACATACAGATAATGGCCCGGCCGGTCCTTCGGCACGCCGTTGGGCCGGAACCGGGTCATCCGCCCGCGTTCGGACGAACGATAGAACGAATAGCCGCCCGCCACCTGGTTGATGACCGTGCACATGTCCTTGGTCCCCAGGTAGTTGATCCAGGACGCGGGAACGTCTACCTGGTCGATCACGTATTCATGCGCCGAGGCGTCGAAGTGGCCGTAACGCATCTTCAGGCGCCTCCGTCCCGATTGGGGGTTGCAGGCTCTGATGAACGGGCCGAATTCGGCCCCGCTGTTGCCGCGGGCGCACTCGCAATGCCTGGCGAAGGGCTCTGCGGGGGGCCGCTGGCCAACCGGACCAGGTCCTGGGCCACGCGGTCGGCTAGCTCAGCCGAAGGCGCCTCGGCGAACACACGCAGGACCGGCTCGGTGCCGGAGAAGCGCAACAGCCCCCAGGCGTCGCCGCCCAGATAGAACTTGAATCCGTCGGATTGGTCGAGCCTGACGATCGGCAACCCGCCCAGGGTTCCCGTCACGGCGCCCGCTTCGCCCTCGCCGCCGCCCTCGTCTCCGTCAGCGTCGCCGTCGCCGTTGTCCAGGGCGCCGATGCCGTCCCCGCGCCCCGGCTCGCCAGTTCCGTCCGCACCCCCACCAGCCGCGCCGGTCCCGTGGGCGCCGGTCCCATTGGCGCTGGCGCCCTGGCCGCCGCTCAAAGTGGCGGCCAACCGCCGCGGCACGGCCAGCCGCATCTCGGGTGTGGCCGGTAGCGCGGTCTCGACCGCATACAGCCTTCCGGCCAAGGCGTAGACGTTATCCAGGAGCTCGGCCAAGGGCCGGCCGGTGCGGGCGAGCATCTCGACCACCAGCGCGCAGGCGAAAATGCCGTCCTTGCCCAGAATGTGCCCACGGATGGTCAACCCACCGGAAGATTCGCCGCCAAGGAGGGCGGCGTCATCGGACATGCCCTTGGTGATGTGCTTGAAGCCGACCGGCACCTCGCGCGAGCTCTCCTGGAAGTGGGCCGCCAGACGGTCCAGCAGATGAGTGGTGGCGATGTTGCGCACCACCCCGCCGCGCTCGCCGCGAATCTCGTGGAGATACCAATACAGCAGCGCCAGGAGATCGTTGGTGGAGATGTAGCGGCCGTCCTGGTCCACGATCGCGATCCGATCGGCGTCGCCGTCTGTGGCCAGGCCGAGGTCGTAGGGGCCGGTCCGGACCAGGTCGATCAGGGCGGTCAGCGCCTGAGGATCGGGCGCCGGCGAACGGCCGCCGAAGAGCGGATTGTGGCGTTCGTGGATGAAATCCACCCGGCAGCGGGCGTCGGTCAAGATGGCGCCCAATGTGAACTGCGAGGTCCCGTACATCGGATCGACCAGGACGCGCAGCGGATTCGCCCTGATCACACCGATGTCCACGATCTGCTCGATCGCGTCGATGTACGGCCCGGTCAGATCGCGGTCCTGCACAAAGCCGGCGCGGCGGGCCGCGTCCAGGTCGGTCGCGACGATGTCTTCCCTGGTCAGAGCGTTGGCATCGGCCTCATAGCGGTCCGTTTCGGCTGCCAGCGGCAGAGATCCGTCCTGGCGGAACACTTTCAGCCCGTTCCATTGCGGCGGGTTGTGGCTGGCCGTGAAGACCAGCCCGTAGTGCGCGCCCAGATGTGGCGCCGCGAAGGTCACCAGCGGGGTGGGCACATCCCCGGGCAGCAAGGTCACGGGGATGTTGTTGCCGGCGAACACTTCCGCCGCGGCCTCGGCCGCCTCGAGGGAAAGGAAGCGCCGATCGCCGCCGATCACCACGCCGGCGGCTTCGGCGCCGTCGCGGATCATCTGGCCGGCCAGCGCTTGGCTCAGTCGGCGCACATTGTGGATGGTGAATCCTTCGCCGATCTTGGCCCGCCAGCCGCCGGTGCCGAAACGGATGGCCCCGGATTCGATCGCGTGTTGCGGCGCGAAGAGCCGCTTGAGCTGGATGTCCGCGGCGGTGGCGAGGTCTTCGTCGGTGTTGATGTCATGGAGTTCGTCCGGATCGATGATCTGGTATTCGCTGGTCTTGAGGGCTGCCGGCTGCTTCGCCGCAGGCCCTCCCACCCCGGCGGCGCCGTCCCGGATCTCTGCTTGGCCACGCCCGCCGGCGTTCCCGACGATGCGTGTCAGCGAGCCGCGCCCCACCGCGGAGCCGCGCCCGGCGCCCGCCAGCAGTTCGCGCCAAGTCGCGGCCTTGGCCACGTAGGCGCCCACGTCCCGCCCGTCCAGGGTGAGCCGCGACAGGTCCGCCCCCTTCAGCCTGTGCCGTGTGATGAGCCCGCGCAGAGAGGCCGGCCGCAGTAGCGCCAGGTCTCCGGAGACGATCAGCACCAGGGTTTCGTCCCCGGCCCGGCCCGGTTGTCCGATGCCGTCTAGTCCGGTTCGCGCCGCATCGGCCGGGCCCAGCGGTTCGCCTTGGGCGGCATAGCAGAACCGCTCCCCGAGTCGGCTGCGGAGGCTGTCGTCATCGGCGCTGACGACAATCGTGATGTTGGAGGCCGCCACCACCGCGGCGGTGGCGGCGATGACGTGGTCGACGACCGGTTGGTCGCCCAGCTTTCGGCTCAGCAACTGGCGCGAGGCCCGGTCGCCCCCGGCCAACACGACCGCCAGAACCGGGGCGCCGGGCGCCGGGGCGTCGTGGTTAGGGCCGGATTGGCCGCCGGCGGCCTGATCAGGCCGAGATGGTCCCAGATCGCCGGGACCGCCGGCCTCTTGGCCGGCGGCGTCCCGGTCAGGGCCGTCTGAGCTGGGTGTGTCCTGGTCGGGGTTGGCCCGATCAGAGGTGCCCTGGTCGGGGTTCGCCCGATCGGAGGTGCCCTGGTCGGATGCGTCCGGGTCGGGGTTGTCCCGGCCGGAGGAGACGGTGTCCACAATGACTCGATTCTGTGCTCGGACATCAACTGGATTAGTTAGTTAGGAGTCTATACAAAATCCCCGCGACGCGCGACCCGCCGGCGCCGACTAAGCCGTAAGCAGCACAGCTCGGCGGGACGGAATCCTTGGAAACGACCGCCGCAGGAGGCTGATCAGGATCGGGGCGTCCCTGGACGAGCCCTGAGCGCAGCACACATTTAGTCGCCGGGCGAGCGACCGGCCCAGAACCCAGCCATTGGCGCAGCGGCGCTTCAGGGCACAAGTCGACCCTCGGCCAGGTTGAGCACGCGGTCGGCGGCGGCCGCCTCGGCCGGGTCGTGGGTGACCCAAAGGGCCGGAGTCGCAGTCGTGGCCAGGATCGACCGGACGGCGGCGCCCAGTTCTTCGCGGAGCGACGCGTCCAGGCAGGACAGCGGTTCGTCCAGCAGCATCAAGCGAGGGTGCGCGGCCAGGGCTCGTGCCAACGCCACCCGCTGGGCCTGGCCGCCGGACAGTGTGGCCACGTCGCGGTGCTCGTACCCGGCCAATCCGACCAGCTCCAGGCAGTGCGACGCTTGCGCCGTCCGCTCGGAGCGGCCGGCCCCGGCCATCCTCAACCCGTAGGCGACGTTCCCGCCCACATTCAGATGCGGGAACAACTGGCCGTCTTGGAACATCAAACCGAAGGATCGCTTGTGCACCGGCACGGCCGCGAGATCCTCTCCGTCCCAGAGCACGCGCCCGCCCGCCAAGGGCTCCAGCCCGGCGATCGCCCTCAGCAAGGTCGATTTGCCGCACCCGGAAGGTCCCAACAGGGCGACGATTTCGCCCGGCCGCACAGCCAGATCGACTCCAGCCACGGCCACGGCCGCCCCATAGCGGACAATCGCCTGTTCGACCAGCAACCCCTTGTCCGTACCCGAATCGCTCATGGTCGCAACCCCTGACTGGTCCGCCGCCGCCAGGTGGTCTCCGCCAGCACCATGGCCAGTGCCGTGATCACGGCCAAGACCACCGCCCCGGCCAAGGCCAACCCCAAATTGTCCGCTCCCGGCCGACCGAGCAGCTTGTAGATGGCGACCGGCAAAGTGGTGGTGTCGGGCCTGGCCAGGAAAGACGTCGCCCCGAACTCGCCGACTGAGACGGCGAAGGCGTAGGCGGCCGCCACCACCGCTGGCCGCCGGATCAGCCCGGCTTCGATCGAGGAGAACACCCGCCAGGGCGGCGCCCCCAACACCGCCGCGGCTTGCCGCAGGCGCGGGTCGATCGAGCGCAACGCCGGCAGGACCGTCCGCACCACCAGCGGCAACGCGACCAGCGCTTGGGCCAGCGGTATCAGCCAAAAGGAAGTCCGCAAATCCAGCGGCGCGCGGTTCAGGGTGATCAGGAAACCGAAGCCGACCGTCACCGCCGAAACCCCCAACGGCGCCATCAACACCGAGTCGAAAAGGTCCTGGGCCCGGCGGCCCCAGCTCGCTTTGGCCCTGGGGCGCGACAAGACCACCGCCGCCGCCAGCCCCAAGGCCAGGGCCATGGCGCCCGCCAGCAGCGCGATCACCACCGACCGGCCGGCCGCCTGAGCCAGCGAATAAGGCAGGCCGGCGCGTGACTCGTCGCCCAGCGCCAGATAGTTGCCCAGACCCAGGCCCGCGCTGGTGCGCAGCGAACGGTAGACCAGATTCACCAGCGGCAACCCGATCAGCGCCGCCATCAACGCTGTCACCAGCCACGACGCCCAATCAACCGCCCAAGTCGGCTGGGGTTCCGGCGACCGGGCCGGGCGCCGGCCAGATCTCGCCAGCCGTCTTCGCGCGATGCCGGCGCCCGCTCCGGTCAACTTCAGCGCCCGCTCGCGCCGGCGCCGCGCGGCGGCGCCGAACCACAGTGCCACGGCCACCACCGCCATTTGAACCACCGACAGCACAGCCGCGCTGCGCAGGTCCAGCATTTGCGCGGTCTGCAAGTAGATCTCGGTCTCGACGGTGGTGTAGGTCGAGCCGCCCAGAATCAGCACCGGCGCGAACGCGGTGGCGCAGAAAAGGAAGACCAGCGAGCCGCCGGCAGCTAGAGCGGGCGTCAAGGCGGGCAGGGTCACAGTCGCCAACGCCCGCCACGGACCGGCCCCCAACACCCGTGCGGCCTGTTCCGGGCGCGGATCCAGCGCCGCCCAGAACGTCCCCACAACCCGCGTCATCAGCCCCACGTTGAAGAACACCAGCGCCAACAGCACGGCCCAGAATCCGTCGCCGATGCCAAGGAATCCGAGTGGGCCGCCCCGGCCCAGCAAGGCCCGGAAGGCCAGGCCCACAACCACCGACGGCAGGGCGAAAGGAACGGTCAGCAGCGCCCGCACAAATCCTCGTCCGGGAAAGGACCGGCGGTACAACAGCGACGCGATCGGCACCGCCGCCGCCGCGCAGATCGCGGTCGCGACGGCGGCCTGCCCAACCGTCCTCCCGATCAACCGCCAAGTCCGGGGCTTGGCCAACATTTCGGCGAAGCCGCTCCAGTCCCACGCCCCCGAAGAGGTGAATCCCTTGGCCACCATGGTGGCCACCGGCCAGACGAAGAAGATCGCCAAGAAGACGGCCGGCCCCCCTGCCAGCAGGGCGAATCCAGCCCGCCGTGCCCACAGCTGCCAGGTCTCGCCGGCTGGAGAGCGGCGGGCGGAAACCGGGCCGGGCCAAACGGCATCGTGCGCCGTGGCGGTCTTGGCCACCTTGCCGGCGACACCCAGGTGGTTGGGTTCGCCGGAATCGGGACAATCCGCCCCGCCGTTCCCCCCGGAGACGGCCGAGGGCGCCGGCGGCACGGGAATCTGGTCCGTGGCCGGGTGGTCGGCTGTCGCCGGAGGCCTGATCATGGGTGGTTAGCCGAGGATCTGATCGTTGAAATCGGACAGCCATTGGTCGCGGCCGGCGGCGATGTCCTGCGGTGCAACCACCCACGGCCGGTCCGCCAGCGGCGCCCATTCGGCCCAGTCCTGGGGCAGGGGGATGTCGGCCTTGACCGGGTAAACCCACATCTGTCCTGGCATATCAGCCTGGAACTCGGGGCCGAGGAAGAAATCGACCAGCTTGCGGGCGCCCTCCGGATTGGCCGCGCCGGCCAGGACGCCGGCGTATTCGACCTGGCGGAAGCAGGTGTCGAGAGCGGCGGTGGTGGCGGGCTCAGCGGCGTCAGCGGGGATTTCCGATGGCGGGGAGCTGGCGTAGGACACCACCAATGTCCGTTGGCCGGACGAGGACGGGCCGGAGAACTCGTCGTAATAGGCCTCGTTCCAACCCGAGACGACTTTCAGCCCGTTGGCCTTCAGCTGCCGCCAATAGTCCAGATACCCGTCCTCGCCTTTGGCCGCGATCGTGGCGAGCAGGAATGCCAGTCCCGGCGAGGACGTCGCCGGATTCTCAACCACTAGTTGGTCTTTGAATTCGGGCTTGGTCAGATCATCGAAGGTCAAGTCCGCCCCGTCCGCGACAGCCCGTTTGTCCACGTTCAGGCAGACATCCGAAAAGTCGACGGCAGTCAACTCAGCATCCTGGCTGGCGGCGTATTCGCCCTGTTCAGGGCCGGCCTGCGGGGACTTGTAGGCTTCGAGGACGCCTGCGGCGATGGCGCGCGAGGCAAAGGTGTTGTCGATCCCGAAAACCGCGTCGCCCAGGGGGGCGTCTTTGGTCAGGATCAACTGGTTGACCATCGCTCCGGCGTCGTCCGCCGGCAGAACCTCCAGCTCCAGGCCGGTCTGGGCGGTGAACTGCGCCAGCACGTCAGCCGAGACGTTGAAGCTGCCGTGGGTCACCAGGGTGACCGTTTCTAGCGCCTCGCCCCGCGCGCTGGAACCCGCGCCGCCGCCGGTTCGAGCAGAGCCCCGCGATCCCGGCCGGTCGGTCTCGGCGCAGGCGGCGAGCGCGATTGTGGCCATCGCCAGAGCCAAGGCGGCCGCCAGCGGCTTAGCCCAGGCGGCCGGCGGGCTTGCGCCCGAGCTCTTGCGTGATCGTTGCATCGTTCCTCCGTAATCGCATCAGGAGGGGGCCGATCAAATGGTCTGGTCGGCGGAGAATCCCGACTTCCTGCGCCGGCATTACCCGGTTCAGGTTCGAGGGTCTGCTGCTGGGCTGGCCCAACAACACTCTCAGCCGCTCGGCCGCCCATGGACGGGCCGGGTTGGCTCCCCTGTCGTTTGTGTCAGCCAGACTACTCTTTCTAAACGTGAAGCTGTTGCAGCACCTTGTCAGCGCCCTCGCGGCGGTCGCCGCCGGGTTCCTAGTCAGTCATTTGATCGCGGCGCTGTGGCGGGGGATCAGCGGCCACGCCGCGCCGGAGGACACCGACGACCTGGCCCTGCCCACCCTCCAAGTCACTGTTTTCGCGGCCACGGTGGCCGCCGCCACGGCGGTGGCTCAAACCCTGGTCGCGAGCAAGGCCCTGACCGCTTTCAGCCATCACGGGCACTAGCTCGCTAGTTCAGGAACCCCCTATTTCCGCAAGCCCGCAAGCCCGCAAGCGGGCGGGTCCGACCGGGCCACCCCCACCATCTAGATCGAAACCCGCAGGAATGTGGGCGGGTCGCCTCGAGGTCAGTAGCGGGCGGCGTAGTGCAGGGTTTGGAGCTGCTGGGGCGATATGCCCATGCGGGGGCTGGCCCTGTCCAAGTCGACCGATCGGAACAACTCGGCCAGGTGGGGGCGGCCGCTGGCGGCGGCGTCCAAAGGCACCATCAGGCCGTGGCCGCCCAAGGCCGGCGAAGCTTGGAACCGCGCCAGGGCCTGTTCGGCGTCGATCTGAAGACCCCGGATCAAGCCATCCCCCAGCAGGATCGACAACGGCACCGGGGCGCTGCCCAGCACCGGCGGTCTGGTCAGCGCCTGATTGCCGGCCTGGGCCATGATCAGCGCGAAGGTGATGCCGACGGCGCTGGACAGCGTCTCCATGACGTGATCGGCGGCGGCCAGCTTGCGTTCTAGGCCGGCGCTGCCCAACCGGCCCAGTCCCACCAGGCCGGTGACGTGCTCGTGGACGAATTGGCCCTGGCGCTGAAGGACCAGGGTCAGCGCGGCCGGAACCGCACTCGAACCGGACACGGCGAACGCCGACAAGCTGATGCCGGCCTCCTGGTCGCGGCGGCAATGCCGGGCCAAGTCGTGCGCGTCCCACGGCAGCAGAGCTGGTTCGTTCCGGCCAAAGGCCCAAGGGGACAGGTCGCCGCCGCCGGAGGCCGCGCTCAGCGCCGCCATCAGGAGTTCGATCGTCTCGCCGGGGGGAGGCGCCGACGCGGCCGGATGGACGGCTGTGGCGCAGACCATTAGTTGGGCGTGGTCGGAACGGGCGGGCCGCCAATGGGCCAGGCCCATCTGGTCCAGTCCGGTCGGCCGGGTCGGATCGGGCGCCTCGGCCACCCTATGCAGACGCCGTCCGGTCAGTCCGTTGCGCAGATTCCCCTCTTCGTCTTTGACCGCCCAGCCCCCGCCGTGGAAGCGCAGCACTTGGCGCATCGGCTCGGATAGCTCGGTGAATTCGCCGGACACGATCACCGGGCGTAACCCATTCGCGCGCGCCCGCCGCAAGAAGGCTTTCTGACTGATGGTGTACCAAACTGTGCCTGGAGCGGCCTCGGTGACGACGGCATCGTCGGCTTGATAGTCGGTCAACCAGGCAGCTAGGACGTGCTCCAGGTCTCCGGACACAGGCCGATCAGGCCTGCGCGAAGCCTGTGCTGATTCTCGGCCGGGCATACTCGCTTCCCTCCCCGATAGGAAACCGCCGGCGGCTGCCGGCTTTGTCCGCGTGGCTTCACCATCAAGCATAATCGCTGCCGCTGCCTGGTCGCTAAGCCGGGCTGACGGAAAAGGGTAAATTGGCTGGGTGCCTGCCCGCCGCCGTGTTCGACCCGCCGACGGCCTGAGCGCCGTGGCCGCCTGGACCTCCCCAGGCGAAGCAACCGAGCGCGCCGTCTTGGCCACCGCTGTCCGCTTCACCTTGGAGGAGTTAGCGGCCCTCGCCCCCGGCAACACGGTCGAGGTCCGGGTGCCGCCATTCGCCGCCGTCCAGTGCCTCCAGGGCCCCCGACACACCCGCGGCACCCCGCCGAACGTTGTCGAGCTGTCCGCCGAGACTTGGCTCAGTTTGGCGACAGGCCGCTTGACCTGGCACGATGCCGTTCGCTCCGGCCGCGTTCAGGCCTCCGGTTCACGGGCCGACCTGTCGGGCGTCCTGCCTCTGCCCCTCCCCGACGCTTGACCGAACCAGGCCCCCGTAAGGAATCCCAACGGCCACCGGCAGAGCGCCTCCCCGGCGCTTGACGGAACCAGGTCTCAACCGGCTGCGGCGGTCTGGAAATGGACGTCGGCCACCAGGATGGAGAAATTGTCCTGTGAGAGGGGTTCGGCCAGGCGGGCCAGACGTTGGACGGCCTCGGCCGGCGATTGGCCGGGGGCCGCGGCGCGCCCGATGATCGCTGGGCTGAGGGCGCCATGGAGGCCATCCGAGCAGATCAGGTAACGAATTGGCGACCTGCCAAGATGCTCGACCCGGTGCCGGTGCACGTCCAGGAGGCGGGGCGGACCGCCCAAGCATTGCGTCAACACGTGGGCCAGCGGCCCGGGCAGGCGGTCGTCAAAGCTGAGTTGGGCCAGGCCGGCGGCGGGTGGCGCCGCGCGGTGGGCGCCCTGATCGGAGGCGTCGGCCGGCGTCTCGGCCGGCGCGCTGACTTGATAGCTCCGACAGTCGCCGACGTTCAAGCTGACAGCGCCCGTTGGGCCGAGCACCAGGAGCGCGGCGGCGCAGCCCATTTGCGGTGTGCCCCAGACTCTGCCGGCGCGCAGAATCCGGTGCGAGACTTCCGCCAACTCGAGGGCCGGATCGTTCAGGATGTGTTGCGGGTCGGCGGCGGCCAAGTCAGTGGCGGCGATCGCGGCGGCGTGGGCTCCGCCCAGATGTCCGCCCATGCCGTCGATCACGCCGAGCAGTAACAGCGCATCGGGGGCGAGTTGGGGATGGCCCGCCAGGCTGGCGCCGTCGGCTACGGCGACCGTTCCGTCGGCCAGAATCGCGTCCTGCTGGCTTGACCGGACCTCGCCTTGGTAGGTCGCCCCGGCGTAGTCGACAGACCAGCTAACCGGTTCGGCGCCGTCTGCCGCTTGATCATCTTCGGCCTGGTCGAAGGCGGCTGCGGGCATGTCACTCCCAAGGACAGGAAATTGATGCCCCAATTCAACCCGGCCTTCACTCCTTAGGCCACCGTGGGGCCCGGCGAGTCCAACTTGGGCCGCCAGCGGCCTGTGCGCCCTGGAAGCCCTTCTGCCGGCCGGATCGAAACCCGCCGCCGACCAGGCGGCGCAGGTGGCGCCGACCAGGCGGCGCGGGTGGCGCCGCGATCGATTCCGCCCAGGGGAAGGCTGCCGCCGCCGGGACGGCTTTGTGACACCATAGGACGGTGGCGCGCGCGGACGGACGGCTGGGGCATGATCTCTTGCCGGAGGATAAGGGGCCGCAGGATGAATGCGGGGTCTTCGGCGTCTGGGCGCCCGGCGAGGAAGTCGCCAAGCTGACCTATTTCGGTCTTTACGCGCTGCAGCATCGCGGGCAGGAATCAGCCGGGATCGCCACCTCGAACGGCCGCCAGATCTTGGTCTACAAAGACATGGGCCTGGTTTCGCAAGTCTTCGACGAGGCGGCGCTGAGTTCGCTGGTCGGCCACATCGCGGTGGGCCACACCCGCTATTCGACTACCGGCGGGTCGAACTGGGAGAACGCCCAGCCGACCCTAGGGCCCACGGCCGGTGGGACCATCGCGCTGGCCCACAACGGCAACCTGACCAACACCTTCGAGCTGGCCCGGCGCCTGGCGGTCCTCGATCCGAAAGGGGCCGCCCGGGCCGCCACCGACACGGCGGTGCTGACCGGGCTGCTGGCCGGGGACTTGGACCACACCTTGGAGCAGACCGCGATCGAACTCCTGCGCCAGGTGCGAGGCGCGTTTTCGCTGGTGTTCATGGACGAGTCCACCCTCTATGCGGCGCGCGACCCGCATGGGGTCAGACCGCTGGTGCTGGGGCGCCTCGAGAACGGCTGGGTGGTGGCCTCGGAGACGGCGGCTCTGGACATCGTTGGCGGCTCGCTGGTCCGCGAGGTGGCTCCGGGCGAATTGGTCGCGATCGACGAGAACGGCCTCAGGTCGACCCGTTTCGCGGAGCCAACTCCGGCGACCTGTTTGTTCGAGTATGTCTATTTGTCGCGGCCGGACAGCCAACTGGCGACCCGATCAGTCAACGCGGCGCGCCTCGAGATGGGGCGGATGCTGGCCCGCGAACACCCGGTCGAAGCCGATTTGGTGATCCCGGTGCCATCCTCCGGCACGCCGGCGGCGATCGGCTACGCGGCCGAGAGCCGGATTGAGTTCGCCCAGGGGCTGACCAAGAACGCCTATGTCGGCCGGACGTTCATCCAGCCGTCGCAGACCATCCGGCAACTCGGCATCAGGCTCAAACTCAATCCACTCAAGGAAGTCATCCGGGGCAAGCGCCTGATCGTGGTGGATGACTCGATTGTGCGTGGAAACACTCAACGGGCGGTGGTGCGAATGCTGCGCGAGGCCGGCGCCCGCGAAGTCCACGTTCGTATCTCCAGCCCGCCGGTGATGTGGCCCTGCTTCTACGGGATCGATTTCGCGACCCGGGCCGAACTGATAGCCGCTGGTCTGGCGGTCGAAGAGATCAGAGCCTCGATCGAAGCCGACTCCCTGGGCTACATCTCGCTGGGCGGGTTGGTCCAGGCCACCGGCCAGAGCCCAGACGGACTGTGCGGCGCTTGCTTCACCGGCCAATACCCCATCGAAATCCCAGCGGAGTCAAAGGCGCTGGGCAAACATCTCCTGGATTCCCCCATCGACCACCCGAATCGCCGCCCCGACGGACTGGCCACGGCGGTGGCCGCGGCCGGCGGCCACACAGCATTGGAGCATCCATAAATGAGCCCAACAGATCAAGGCGGCCGCAGCGCCAGCGCCGCCCGTGAGTCGTTCGACGCCTACGCCCGGGCCGGGGTCGATGTCGCCGCGGCAGACCGCGCCGTCGAGTTGATGCGCACCTCGGTCAAAGCGACTTTGGGGCCAGAGGCGCTGGGCGCCCTGGGCGGCTTCGCCGGCCTTTGGGACGCGACGGCGTTGAAAGACTACGACCAGCCGATCCTGGTGACTTCGACCGACGGCGTGGGCACCAAGCTGGCGATCGCCCAGGCCATGGACATCCATGACACCGTCGGGTACGACCTGGTTGGCATGGTTGTGGACGATGTCGTGGTGACCGGCGCCAAGCCGCTGTTCATGACCGACTACATCGCCACCGGCAAGGTGGACCCGGCGCGAATCGCGGCGGTCGTGGCTGGAATAGCGGCGGCCTGCGAACACACCGGGACGGCGTTGTTGGGCGGCGAGACCGCTGAGCATCCCGGTCTGATGGGCCCCTCCGAATACGACATCGCCGGGGCGGCCGTGGGCGTGGTGGAACGCTCAGAGTTGCTTGGCCCGGACCGGGTTGGCCAGGGCGATGTGGTTCTGGGCTTGGCCTCCTCGGGTTTGCACTCGAATGGCTTCTCGCTGGTCAGGGCTGTTGTGCGGGAGCTGGGCTGGGCCTGGGACCGGCCGGTGGCGGAGTTCGGGCGGACCTTGGGCGAAGAGCTGCTCGAGCCGACCCGGCTCTATACCCGGTCTGTGTTGGCTCTGGCTCGGCGGCTCGGGAACGACTTGCACGCGCTGGCGCACGTCACCGGCGGCGGCCTGGCGGCCAACCTGTCGCGGGTGCTGCCAGCGCCGTTGGGGGCGGTGGTGTCGCGGGCCTCGTGGCCGGTTCCTCCGGTCTTCCAGCTTCTCGGCAGCGCTGGCCATGTCACTTGGCTCGACCTGGAACGCAGCCTCAATATGGGGATCGGCATGGCGGCGGTGGTGGCCGAACCGGCCCTGGGCGCCGCCTCGGCGGCTCTGGCCGAGTTGGGCGAACAGGCCGTGCCAATCGGGCGAGTGGCTTTGGCGGCGGATGTGCGCGCGGAAGCGGAGAACAGGGGCGCGCGAGCGGAGGATCTGACCCAGGGCGCCAAGGGTGTCGAGGGCGGCGCGGTTCTGCTCATAGATGAATACCATCGCTGAACCATCCCGCCCGGCCGGGCCCGGCTCGACTGGCTGGGCGCAATCTTGTAACGTAGGCGCATACGATCATGCCGACCAGATAGCGCGAGGGGGTCACGTACATGGGGCGGGGCCGTCAGAAGGCAAAGCAGACCAAGGTCGCTCGGAGGCTCAAGTACTACACCCCGGAAACCGACTATCGCGCGCTTGAGCGCGAGTTGAGCGGGGAGCCAGACGCCACTTCCGAGGACGACCCTTACGCGGAATATGCCGCCCGCTACGCCGCCGATGAAGAGGCAGCCAAAGGGCCCGAAGCCTCACCTTAGAACTAAGCGAGGGGACGGTGATTGTGCTGACTCAGTCAGCACAATCACCGTCCCCTCGCTTACTGCGGACAAATGTGGCTCGAACCGGCATCGATCCGGTGACCTTCCGCTTTTCAGGCGGACGCTCTCCCAACTGAGCTATCGAGCCTTCGAGGCCCCACGCCGGCGAGCTGGACCCAGGCCGGTCGCCGAATGACCTCTAATGGCAGGTCAGGCCGACCACTGGTCGGCCTGCTGACTGTCCGCGACCCCGACGGGACTTGAACCCGCGACCTCCGCCGTGACAGGGCGGCGCGCTAACCAACTGCGCCACGGGGCCTTGCTCGCGCGCAAGACGCGCGGTCTAAAAGCATGCCAGTTTTCCTGGGCCAATGTCCAATCACCGGCCTGGGCACTCGATTTTGCTCGCCAGCCGGTCAGGACGTGGGGTGAAACCCGCAGTCAAGCGTCACTGCGCTGCAGCGACACCCCGGCCGACGCCATGCGCGAACGCGCCGCCGCGCCGAGCTCGGCTGAGACCGGCGCGGTCAAATCCAACAGGACCCGCGTGGCGAAACCTTCGCGGACGGCATCGAGCGCGGTCTCGGCGACGCAATGCGACTCCGCCAACCCAACCACGTCCACCCGCGTGACCCCCGCCTGCCGCAGGATGTCGGCCAAAGCGCGTCCGGCCGGATCGGAGCCCTCAAAACCGGAGTAGGCGGCGGCGTGCTGGCCCTTCTTGATGGTGACGTCTGCGGCCAGGTCCGCCACAGCGGGATGGAGTTCGGCCCCTGGCGTGCCCGCGACGCCGTGCGGCGGCCAGGTGTCGACGAAATCCGGGCTGTCGGAGAAATGCGCTCCCGGATCGATGTGCCAGTCCTGTGTGGTCACGACCAGTCCGTAGTTCGAGCGGTGTGCGGCCAAGTATGCGGCCACGCGCTCGGCCACGGCGTTGCCGCCCGTCACCGCGAGTTCGCCGCCTTCGCAAAAGGTTGGCTGCAAGTCGACGATGATCAAAGCGGAGGATTCATGGCTCATGGCCCCAGCCTACGTCCGCCGGGCGCCAAGTAGGCTAACCCCCATGAATCGCGTTTTGTCCGCAGTCGCCTGGCCGTACGCCAATGGGCCCCGGCACATCGGCCACGTGGCCGGTTTCGGCGTCCCCTCCGACGTGTTCTCCCGTTACATGCGGATGGCCGGCAACGATGTGCTGATGGTCTCCGGGACTGATGAGCACGGCACGCCGATCTTGGTCCAAGCCGAGGAAGAGGGCATCAACGCGCAGGCCCTGGCCGACCGTTACAACCGGGTGATCGTCGAGGATCTGCATCGCCTGGGTCTGGCCTACGACCTGTTCACTCGCACCACCACCCGAAATCACTACGCCGTGGTGCAAGAGATGTTCCGCACCGTCCATAAGAACGGCTACATGGTCGAGAAAACCACCATGGGCGCCATTTCGCCTTCGACGGGGCGCACTCTGCCGGACCGATTCATCGAAGGCACCTGCCCGATCTGCGGGTTCGACGGCGCCCGCGGCGACCAGTGCGACAACTGCGGCAATCAGCTCGACCCGATCGATCTGATCAATCCGCGCTCGCGGATAAACGGCGAGACGCCGAAGTTCGTGCAGTCCAACCACTTCTTCCTGGATTTGCCGTCGTTGGTCGAATCGTTGGCGGCCTGGCTGGAGACACGCACAGATTGGCGTCCGAATGTGCTGAAGTTCTCTTTCAACCTCCTCGAGGACGTGCGTCCGCGGGCCATGACTCGCGACATCGATTGGGGCATTCCGGTGCCCCTGCCGACGTGGGAGGACAATCCGAACAAGCGGATTTATGTTTGGTTCGACGCGGTTGTCGGCTACTTGTCCGCCTCCATCGAGTGGGCCCGTCGTTTGGCGTTGAGGACGGGACAGGCCGCCGATGCCGACCGGTGGCGCCAGTGGTGGAACTCGCCCGAGGCCCGTTCCTACTATTTCATGGGCAAAGACAACATCACTTTCCATTCGCAAATCTGGCCGGCCGAGTTGCTCGGCTACAACGGCGAGGGTGCGCGAGGCGGCGAGCCGGGCAGCTATGGCGAGTTGAACCTCCCGACCGAGGTGGTGTCATCGGAGTTCTTGAACATTGGCGGCGAGCAGTTCTCGTCTTCGCGCGGGCGCGTCATCTTGGTGCGGGACATGCTGTCGCGCTACCAGCCGGACGCTCTGCGCTACTTCATCGCGGTGGCCGGGCCGGAAAGCCAGGACGCGGAGTTCACCTGGGAGGAGTTCGTGCGCCGCACCAATTCTGAATTGGTTGCGGGCTGGGGCAATTTGGTCAATCGGACGGTCAATCTGATCCACAAGAATCTCGGTTCGATCCCGGCGGCGCCGCTCGATCCGGCCCCTGAGGACCAGGCCGTCCTGCGGGCCACCGAATTGGCTTTCGGCGAGGTCGGCCGGCTCATCCGTTCTCACCGGCAAAAGGCGGCCATCACCCAGGCGATGAAAACGGTCGGCGAGGTCAACAAGTATCTGGCGGACACAGCGCCATGGAAGCTGGCCCAGGGGGAGGCGGCTGATCGGGCCAGAATGGCGGAGGTCTTGCAGGTGGCCGCGCAGTGCGTGTCGGACTGCAACACGATGCTGGCGCCGTTCTTGCCCCATTCGGCTCAAGAGGTCGATCGCGCGCTGGGCTATGACCGGGTCTTCGGTGACCAGCCGCTAATCGAGGAAGTGACGGATCTGGACGATCCGTCGCGCAGCTATCCCATCATCACCGGCGACTATGGTCGCAGTGCGGGCCGGCCAGCGCCGGCTTGGCGGCGTCAGCCCATTCCGGCCGGCCAGGCCGTGCCGCCTGCCCGCCCGATCTTCGTCAAGCTCGATCCGTCGGTGGCGGCCTCAGAGAACGCCCGGCTGGCCGCCGCCGAAGCCGACGCCTAAATGAGGGTGGTTCTCTTCTTCGGCGATGGAAACCCGCGCCTGACGGGCACTGTTCCGCATTTGGCCGGGCGCCCCACGGGCCCGGCGGCTGGCCGCCCGGCCCAGAGTTGATTGAGACGGAGGCAAATGATGGCCCAAGACCGCACCTATCCTCCCGCGCCCGCCCCGCTTCCGGCGCCGGTGACGGACAACCACAGCCACATCGAGCCGCAGCAGCATTTCCCGGCCGCGCCGCTGACCTTGGATCAGCAGGTCGCCGCCGCCGCGGCGGTCGGCGTGAGCCGGATTGTCCAATGCGGCTGCGACTTGGAGGCCGCCCGCTGGACGGCCAAGGTCGCGGTCAAGGCGCCCGCCGTGGTCGGCGCGATCGCCATTCATCCGAACGATGCCGCCCGGCTGGCCAAGACCGGCGGTTATGCCGCGGCGTTGGCGGAGCTGGCGGAGCTGGCCGCCGGGGAGCCACGAATCAGGGCTATCGGCGAAACCGGGCTGGACTATTTCCGCACCGGGCCGGCCGGCCGGCCAGCGCAGTTGGCCGCTTTCGGGGACCACATCGCCTTGGCCAAGGAATTGGATTTGGCGTTGCAGATTCACGATCGTGACGCGCACGCCGACGTGATCGCCGCCTTGGATCGCGACGGCGCCCCCGAGCGGACCGTATTCCATTGCTTCTCCGGCGACAGGGAGATGGCGGCGCTGGCGGCCAGCCGCGGTTGGTATTGCTCGTTCGGGGGAGTGGTCACGTTCAAGTCGGCGGGAGAGCTGCGTGCGGCTGTGAGCGAACTGCCGCCGGAATTGGTGTTGGTCGAGACGGACGCCCCGTACTTGACCCCTGAACCTTTCCGAGGTCGGCCGAACGCGCCGTATCTGATCCCGCAGACAATGAGGGTCTTGGCCGAACAAATGGGCTTCGAGCTTGAGCGGGCGTGCCGTCAAGTCCAGGAGAACACGACCCGAGTGTACGGGGATTGGTGAAGATCTGGTGAAGGCGGGGCGGGGGAGCGCGCAGGAACGGCCGCCTTGGGAGTATGCGGAGTCGCGCCGTCGTGATAAATCCGTTATGGTCGAATCTGACCGACGTACCCGACCTTCCCGGGAGCCAAAGCATCTTGTCGATGACACATCCCAGCGGCCATGCGGCGCCTAGGCAGCGCACCCGCGCTCCCATGAGCGCGCCGCGCGGACGCCGGATCAAGCTGATGGCCCGCGTCGCCGTGCTGGCGGTGGCGGCCGCCGGCATAGTCGGCTTCGCCACCGCCCACAAGACCGTGACCGTGACGGTGGACGGCGAAAGCCATCAGGTGACCACTTTCGCCGCTTCGGTCAAGGGCGTGCTGGCCCAAGAACACATCCAATACACCGAGCGCGACCTGGTCGCCCCGGGCCCAGACGCCTCGGTGCCACGCTCCGGGGAGATCGTGGTGCGCACGGCCCGGCCGATCGAGTTGGACATCGACGGTGAATCGCGAACCATCTGGACCACCGCGGCCACCGTCGAAGAGGCGCTCATCGACTTGGGCGTGCGCTCTGACGAGGCCCAGTTGTCGGTCTCTCGGCGCGCCTCTGTGGAGCGGCTGGTGGGAGTGGTCAGCGTGTCAACGCCGAAGGCGTTGTCAGTCGCGGTTGACGGCGCGGTCTTGGACACCTATTCCAACGCCGCCACAGTCCGCGAGCTGCTGGGCGAGCTGGGGGTGATCCTGGGCGGAGACGACCAGGTGACGCCGGCGCTGGACGAGATCCCGCAGGACGGCCAGCAAATCGTGATCGAGCGGGCGGTCGCCACTAGCGGCACCGACGTCGAGGCGATCCCGTTCGCCACCGTGGAAAAGGAAGATCCGACCCTCGCCAAGGGCTCCAAGAAGATCCAGACTCCAGGGGTGGCGGGCCGAAGGACCGTCACCTACACCGCCACGGTGGCTGGTGGCAAAGAGGTCTCCCGCCAGGTCCTCTTGCAGACCATCAGCGCTCTGCCGGTTGACCAGGTGGTCTTGATCGGCACCAAGCCGGTCGCGTCGGCGCCTGACGTGAACATCGACGTCGATCCCGGCAGCGCCCAGGGAGTCGCCAAACGGATGATGGCCGATTCTTACGGCTGGGGCGACGACCAGTTCGCTTGCCTGGTATCGCTGTGGCAACGGGAATCGGGCTGGCGCGCGAACGCCGCCAATCGCTCCACCGGCGCTTATGGCATCCCGCAGTCCTTGCCGGCCTCGAAGATGGCTACGGCCGGCGCCGACTGGCAAACCAATCCGACGACTCAGATCAAATGGGGTCTGGGCTACATCTCCGGGCGCTACGGGACGCCTTGCGGCGCCTGGGGCGCTTTCCAGTCCAAGGGCTGGTACTGACCGGACGCGGAGACGGCCGCCGCTTTTCCGCTCGGGGATGATGCCCAAATGCTCGCGTCACTGACCCGATACGGCCACAGCGACCGCCTTTCCGACACTCGAATCACTCCGAGGCCGCCGGCTGCCCGCCCCGACCCGCGCCGGGCCGGCGAAGGACCCGAATTGTGCTGCTGACCCCGACCGACGTCCGCGCCCTGGTGAACGAGCTAGGGCTGCGCCCAGCCAAGGCCCTGGGCCAGAATTTCATGGTCGATCCAGCCCAGGTCCGCCGCATCGTGGCGGCCGCTCACTTGGCCCCCGGCGAACGTGTCCTAGAAATCGGCCCCGGCCTGGGCTCGCTAACTCTGGCATTGCTGGAGGCAGGCATGACCGTGACCGCAGTCGAAATCGACCCCCTCCTAGCCACCGCCCTCCCCACCACCATCGCCTCCCGCCACCAAAATCCGCAGGGGGACGGTGATTGTGCTTACTCCCGGGCGACGACAGGCGAGGGGACGAGCGGCGGTGGCCACACGGCATCGTCCGAACTACGGGCACCAGGCCTGGGCGAACGCCTGACCGTCCTGACCGCCGACGCGCTGGAGCTGGCGGTGCTCCCCCCACCCCCGCCGACGGCACTGGTGGCCAATCTGCCCTACGGAGTGGCCACCAAGGTGTTGCTGCGCTGCCTGGAGCGATTAGCGTCGATCCGGCGGGGGCTGGTGATGGTCCAGGCGGAGGTCGCGGACCGGCTGGTGGCGGCGCCCGGCTCGCGCGTCTACGGGATCCCGAGCGTCAAGGCGGCCTGGTGGGCGTCGGCGCGATTGGCCGGGCGGGTGCCCCGAAGCGCCTTCTTCCCGGTGCCGCGGGTCGACTCGGCCTTGGTCTATCTGGAGCGGCGCCCGGCCCCTGCCGCCGGCGCCGAACGTCGCCAGGTCTTCGCGGTGGTCGATGCCGCTTTCGCCGCTCGTCGTAAGACCTTGCGGGCCGCTCTGGCCGGATTGGCAGGCGGATCCGCGCGGGCTGAGGCGGCCTTGCGGGCAGCCGGGATCGACCCGATGGCTCGTGGCGAGACCTTGGACGTGGCGGCCTTCGGGCGTTTGGCGGCGGCGCTGGCCGTCGTCGGCGCAGGGTCTAAGGGGAGCAGTCATGAGGCGGCCTGACACGGCGCCGGCGCTGGCCGACAGCCGGGCTGATCCCGATGGCGCCGTGCAGGCCGATCCCCATGGCGCAATGGGGGCCGCCTGGGCGGAAACTGCTGGCGGCGGGGCCGCCAGCGCCCAGTGCGGCGCCCGAGGCCACCGGTCTGGCGGCGGGAGCGATCATGCGGCCGGCTGAATTGACTGCGGCCGCGCCCGCCAAGATCAACCTGGCGCTGCGGGTGGGCCCCCGCCGGAGTGATGGCTACCATCCGCTGAACAGTTTGTTTCATGCGGTCGACCTGGTTGAACGGGTGACAGTCGGGGTGGTGGCGGCGGGGACGGGCCTCGCCGGCCGTGCGGACGCCTTCGCGAGGGTGGGGTGCGACGAGTTGGCCGTGACCGGGCCGCAAGCCGAAGCGGTGCCGCTGGACCAGTCCAATCTGGCTTGCCGGGCGGCGGCGTTGTTGCGGCGTCGGTTCGGGCCGCTTGAGCCCGTGCGATTGAGCATCGTCAAGTCGATCCCGGTGGCGGGTGGACTGGCCGGCGGCAGCGCCGACGCCGCCGCCGCCCTGGTGGCCTTGAACGCTTGGTGGGATCTGGGTTTGAGTCCGGCCCGGCTGGTCGAATTGGCCGCCGAATTGGGTTCAGACGTGCCTTTCGCGGTGCTGGGAGGCAATGCCGTGGGGCATGGACGCGGTGAAGACCTGCGCCCGCTGGCGGCGGTCGACTCGTTCGAATGGGTGCTGGTGACCAGCCCTGCGGGGTTGTCGACTCCGGAGGTGTTCGCTCGTTTCGACGCGCTGGAGGGGGCCCGGAATCTGACCGAGCCGCCGGCCATCCCGGCAGAGCTGTTGGCGGGAGTGGCCGGCGGTGACGCCGGACGGGTGGGCGCGAGCCTGGTCAACGACCTCCAGCCGGCGGCGTTCTGGTTGCGCCCGGAGCTCGCCGACGTGGTCGCAGGCGCCCTGGACGCCGGCGCCCGCGGCGCGGTGGTCTCCGGGGCTGGGCCCACTGTGGCGTGCCTGGCCGGTTCGGCTCCGGAGGCCGAGGCCTTGCGGTCTGCCCTTGCCGATTGCTACCCGGCCGCCCGGATTCTCCGCGCGACCGGTTCCGTTGGCGGGGCGGCGGTCCTGGCGGGCTGATTGGTCAGCGCCGGCCCATGCCGCAGCGGGTTTCGCCCACGGCGAACAGACTGGGCGTCATTACCAGTCAGCGGCTTGCGACGGAAGAGCCATGCGGCTGGCCGGAGTGCTCGGGCGGGACGCTACGCTCATCGGATGAATCTGGGACCCACTGCCACGCGCACTGAGACCGACCTGATCGGATCGTTGGAAATACCGGCCGAGGCCTACTACGGCATCAACACCGCCAGAGCGGTGGAGAACTTCCAGATCTCGGGGCACCCGATCGGGCGCCACCCCAATCTGATCAGGGCGTTGGCGATGGTCAAGAAGGCAGCCGCGCTGGCGAACTGGCAGGTGGGCGCGTTGCCGGAGGGGAAAGCCGAAGCCATTATCGCCGCCTGCGACAGGCTCATCGCAGTGCGGGACCTGGATGGCGAGTTCCCGATCGACGTCTTCCAGGGCGGCGCGGGAACGTCCACCAACATGAACGTCAACGAGGTGATCGCGAACCTGGCCTTGGAGCATATGGGCCGCGAAAAAGGCGACTACGCCACCGTCAGCCCAAACGATGACGTCAACATGTCGCAGTCGACTAATGACTCCTACCCCACCGCGTTGCGCGTGGCCACCATCCTGGAGCTTGAGGCCTTGGTGGCCGAATTGGCCCGCCTGCAGGAGGCCTTTGAGGCCAAGGCGCACGAATTCAGACGAGTGCTGAAAATGGGCCGGACGCAGCTTCAGGACGCCGTCCCCATGACCGTGGGCCAGGAGTTCGCCGCCTTCGGCGTGCTGATCGCGGAAGAACGCAAACACTCGACGGCGATGGCGGAGCTGCTGTTGGAGGTCAATCTGGGCGCTACCGCGATCGGGACCGGTGTCAACGCCCCCAAGGGCTATGCCGAGCGCGCGGTCGCGGAACTCGCCCGCGTCACGGGTCTGGCGGTGATCCTGTCCCCGAATCTGATCGAGGCGACCTCCGACTGCGGCGCCTATGTGTCTTGCCACGGCGCCCTCAAGCGGATAGCGGTCAAGCTGTCGAAGATCTCCAATGACTTGCGCCTCTTGTCCTCCGGCCCGCGCGCCGGGCTGAACGAACTCCGTCTCCCGGAACGGCAGGCCGGCTCTTCGATCATGCCGGCGAAGGTCAATCCGGTCATCCCCGAGGTGGTGGGACAGGTGGCGTTCAAGGTGATGGGGAACGACATCGTGGTGACCAACGCCGCCGAGGCGGGCCAGCTCCAACTCAACGCCTTCGAGCCGGTGATTGCCCAGGCCGTCATGGAGTCGATCAGCCTCTTGCGCAACGCCGCGCGCACGCTGCGCGTCTACTGTGTCGCCGGGATCGAGGTCAACGCCGACGTGACCCAGGGCTATGTGAGCCGGTCGATCGGGCTGGTGACCTACCTCAACCCGGTGTTGGGGCACCAGTTGGGCGACCAGATCGGCAAGGAGGCCGCCGCTCGCGGCAAGTCGGTCAGGGAGGTCGTCTTGGAGCACGGCTATTTGGACGATGCCGAGTTGGACCGTCTTCTGAATTTGGATGAGTTAAGGCCGGAGTAGGTAGCCGGGCGTCGTTATTTCCGCAAGTGACCGCCGGGTTTGGGGGGCCTCGAGGGGTGCGGCGCCGGGTTCGGGCCGGGGGTTCGGGCCGGGCGACCGGCCCCGGGCCCCGGGCGACCGTCCCGCCTCCGGGTTCGGGCCGGGGCGAGCGCCCCGCCGCTGGCGCCTCAGGCGACTGGCGTTCGCTGACGGCCCGCATCGCCCGGCTCGCGGGAAGAGGCCGGATTCCTGCTCCGTGCCCCAGTTGCGGCTGGTGCTTTCGCGGCTCAAGACAGGTCCCAGAGGCCTGAGCTAGCTGCCCTGCTATCCTGCTGTCAGACAGCCGGACAGCAAAGGTGCAATGTGACTGTTTTTGAACAACCCGGGTCGGCGGCGCCCGGCCACCAAGCAGCCTGTGACCAGCCAGCGCGCGACCGGACGGCGGGCGAGCAGACGGCCGGCGACCAGCCAGCACCCGACCGGATCGAGGTGCTTTACCTGGGCGGCACGTTGGGAATGGCGAAGTCCCCGCGCGGGTGGCGTGCCTCGGCTGACGGCATCGACACCATCGAGTCCCTCCTGCGGGAGGCCGCGCCCGGCGCCACGATCCAATTGCGGTCGCCCTGGCCGCCGCGCGACTCGGCCCAGTTCACCCCCTGGACCTGGGACGACCTGGTCGCAGAAGTCAACGCCGCCGGACAGGAGCGGGCCGCCGTGATGGTGCTGCAGGGCACCGACACCATGGCCTACACCGCCTCCCTCCTCGCCTTGGCGGCGACCGCGTCCGGACCGGTGGTGGTGACCGGGGCCCAGGCCTCGTTGGCGGGCGGAGGGCGCGGGGCGGACGATGCCGCTCGGAACCTCACGCTCGCAGCCCGCTTCGGCCGCGAATCGGCCAGGGGCGCCTGGGTCGCCTTCGGCGACCGGATCCTGCCCGGCTTCGGCGTCACCAAGACCACGACGCTGGCGCCGGACGGCTTCCAGGTTCCAGCGCCGGAGTTTGCTCTGGCCGGAAAACACGATCACGGCGCCGCGCCACTGGCCGGCCGCTTGGCGGCGCTTGCGGGACGGCCGCTGCGCCATCGGTTGAGCGCTTTCCGGGTGCCGCTGGTGGCGATCTACCCCGGGTTCGGGGGAAGAGAACTGGCGCGGGCGGGCGCCGCCTGCGCGGGGGTTGTCCTGGAGGCATACGGCGCCGGGACCGCTCCGCTGGACGGCACGGGCGTGGAGAGGGCCATCCGCCGCCTGACCGTGCGGGGCACGGTCGTCGTGGTGACCAGCCGCTGCCAGGGCGGCCGCGTCGATCTGGGACGTTACGCCACCGGACGTCGCCTGGCGGACGCCGGCGCCATCGACGGACAGGGCCTGACCAGCGAAGCCGCTGGAATTGCTATCCGCTATCTGGCCGCTATCGGCCTGGACGCCGCTGAGATCCGGTCCACGCTCGGCGCGTCAGCACTGACCGCAAACCACATCGAGAAGGAGTAAACAATGACCAATAGCACCGCCCAACAAGACGCCAGGCGCCCCGGCGAGGACGAATTCATGCTCGAGCCGGTCCCTCGCGGGGCGCGGCGCAGCACCGTCGGGATCGCGGCCATTTGGATCGGGTTCGGTTTCGTGGTCACGGGGTTGGTGGTGGGAGGCACACTCGCCGGCCAGGGCACCGGGGTCGGGATGCCCTTCGACCAGGCCATGGGCGCCATCGCGGTCGGGGAGCTGCTCCTGTTCGCTCTGACGATCCTGCTCGGCATCCCCGCGATGCGCACCGGACTGAACCTGTCCCTGCTGTCCAAGTATTCGTACGGCTCAAAAGGTTTCGCTCTGCCCATGGCGGTGATGGGCTTGCTGACCCTGGGTTGGTTCGCATCCATCCTGGGCATGATCGGCGACATTTGGGGTGGCTGGCTCGGCAATCCGACCGGCGTGACGGTGATCGATCCAGCCTGGTTCGGCAAGACCGGCGCGCCGGTCACCTTGGAAGTCTTGGCCTCGTGTCTGGTCTTCGGGGCGCTATTCACCTGGACCGCCTACCGGGGGATCGCCGCGATCGAGCGCGTGGCCCTGCCGGTGGCGCCGTTCGTCCTGGTGGTCGCGGTCTGGGTGGGCGGTGCGATCATCGCTGAGAGCGGCGGTTTCGGCGCCATGGTCGACAAGTCCCACGCCGTCAGCGGACTCGGGTTCGGCGCTGGTATCACAACGGTGGTCGGAGCCTGGATCGCCGGGGCGATCATGGGCGTGGACATCTTCCGGTTCGCCAAGCACCTCCGCGCCGTCTTGATCGGCGGGGCCGCCTGCTTCATCTTGACCAACCCGGTGCTGAACGTGATCGGCTACGCGGCATCGGTCGCCAGCGGAGACTTCAACTTCGTCAACTGGATGTACCGGTCCGGCGTCTTCTTGTCCATCATTGGCGTGCTGGTCTGGACCACCTCCCTGTGGACCACCAACAACTCCGAGTTGTACTGCAACGCTCTGTACACCGGGCCTGTCCTGGACGCCTTCGGGGTCAAAGCCAAGCGAACCAAACTGATCCTGATCGCCGGCGTGGTCGGCACCATCTTGGGATCGGCGGCGTTCTATCAACTGTTCTTCGCCGACTTCATCAACATCTTGGGCGCCGCCTTTGTGCCTTTGGCCGGCCCCATCATTGTTGACTTCTACTTCACTCGGCGCGGTCAATATGGCGCCTCGCCGCATGCCCAGGCGCCGGTGCGCTGGCCCGGAGTGATCTCGTTCGCGGCGGGCGCGGCTCTGGGGCTGGTGTTCCAATACGGTGTGGCGCTCCCCGGTGGGTTCCCGGCCGGCATCGCCGCCCTCCTGATAACCATGGCGCTGCACGCAACGCTCCACTACGCGCTGCGGGCCACGCGGACCGCCAACTGAGCCAACGAAGAGGAGACAAGACATGGCAGGCAAAGAAATCAAAGTGGTGGTGGGAACCCACGTCGACGCGGTCGCGGGCTGGCTGGGCTCCTATGGGGGCCAGGATTCTCCGAACGACATCCAGCGGGGCGTCTGGGCCGGCGAGGTCGGTATGCCGCGCTTGTTGGACCTGCTGACTTCCCGGGGGCTGCCGTCCACCTGGTTCATTCCCGGCCATTCGATCGAGACTTTCCCGCGCCAGGTCGAGCGCGTGGCGGCCGCAGGCGCTGAAATCGCCTGCCACGGCTACTCGCACGAGAACCCGGTCGCCCTCAGCGAGCAACAGGAGCGGGATGTGCTCGCCAAGTCGATTGAGCTGGTTGTCGGCCTGACGGGCCGGCGCCCGCGCGGCTATGTGGCGCCCTGGTGGGAGATGTCCGCCCAGACGGCCGAGCTTCTGATCGCCGAGGGCTTCTCCTATGACAACTCGCAGTCATACAACGATTTCACTCCCTTCTACGCGCGGGTCGGCGACTCCTGGACCAATGTCGACTACGGGCAGGAGGCCGCCACCTGGATGAAACCGCTGATACACGGGCGCCCGGTGGACTTGGTGGAGGTCGGCGCCAACTGGTACGTCGACGATCTTCCGCCCATGATGTACATCAAGGCCTACCCCAATTCGCATGGTTTCGTCGCTCCGCAAGTCATTGAACAGCTCTGGAAAGACCAATTCAGGTGGGTCCACGAGAACCTCGACTACGCGGTCTTTCCGTTCACAATTCATCCGGATGTGTCCGGCCGCCCGCAGAACTTGTTGATGCTGGGCCGGGTTTTCGACTTCATCCAGGAACACGAGGGTGTTGAATGGATGACATTCGAAGACTGCGCGGCGGATTTCCGTCGCCGCCAGCCTTTCGCGGACTAGGAGTGCGGCGAACAACCACCCTCCGGCCCGGTTGACTACAGTCGGCGGCACGCTGACCAGCGGAAACCCCCGCCTGTGGCTTGGCCACGGGCAAGGAAACGCGGTCTGAGCCGAGGAATTCGCTTGGTTCGGCGGTTTCCCAGGCGCCGGCTTCGGCCGGACCGGGGGACCCCGAGCGCGGCGCGGAACCGCCACTGAGCGGACGGAGGGAGGAGGCGGCTATGCCCGGCGAACGCGAGGTGCTGCGGCCAGTCGCCATGATCGATGTCGTGATCCACGAGCTGACGGCCGCGATCGCCGCCGGAGAGTATGGTCTGGGCGACCGGCTGCCTCCGGAAGCGAAGCTAGGCGCCCGGCTGGGCGCCTCCCGCTCGGTGGTGCGCGAGGCGCTGGGCGTGCTGCGGGCGCGCGGGGTGCTGGAGACTCGCAACGGCGTTGGGACGTTCGTGCGCAGTTCCGTTCCGGGCGACCCGAAGGAGTTCGGCGGCTTCTCCGCCCGCGACCTCCAAGAAGTGCGCCACCACCTGGAAGTCCCGGCTGCGGGTTACGCGGCCGAGCGCCATACCGCCGCTCAGCTCGCCGCCTGCCAACAATTGGTTCAGGCGATGGAGGCAGAGACCGACCCGATGCGGTGGGTGGATCTGGACGCCCGCTTCCATGTCGCGCTGGCGGCCGCCTCCGGCAACCCGGTCTTCGCCCGAGAGGTGGAGAGCCTCAGGATCGCGCTGGCCCAGCAGTCGCGGTTCATCAACCAACTCGATGGCCGAATCCAGGAGTCGAACGCAGAACACCGGCGGATCGTGCAGGCGGTGGCGGCCAGGAACGCCGCGGCAGCTCGTCGCGCCCAGGCCACCCATTTGAGCCGGGTCCAAGACGCGCTCGACCGCCTAACCGCCCAGGCGCCTGGGACGGACACATGACGCCCCAGGGGAGTCGGCTCGATGTGGCCGTGATCGGCGCCGGGGCGATCGGGGGCTACTACGGCGGCCGGCTGGCCCGGGCCGGACACCGAGTCCACTTCATGGCCCGGTCGAGCGCCGAGGCGCTGCGCGAACACGGATTGACAGTGTTGTCCAGCAGCGGTGATTTCCGGGTCGACCGCCCCCTCGTCTATGCCTCCGCCGCCGATTTGCCACCCTGCGACCTGGTCTTGGTGGCGACCAAGGCGACCGGCAACGATGCCGTCTTGCCGGCGCTCGGTTCGGCTGTCAGGCCCGGCACGGCCCTGGTGGCGATGCAGAACGGATTGGGCGCCGAGGAGCGCTTGGCGGCTTGCTACCCGCAGGCGGCTGTGTTCGCCGGCCTCTGTTTCATCTGCTCCTTCCGCGACGCCCGGCCCTGGATCATCCACCACGTCGCCTACGGCCTGGCCTCGCTGGCGCCCTTGACCGCAGTCGCGCCGCCGGAGACGATTCCGGCCCAGACGCTCCAAGAAGCGGCGCCCTCGACGCAGACGGCTCCGCTAGAGGCAGTCGCGCCGGCAACGGCCGGCGCCCCATCAGACCTCCAACCCGACTCAGGCCCCGGCGCTCCGCTGGATCGCGAAGGCCGACCCACGCCAGGGCGAGCCCCCGGCTTGACGGTGCTAGAGCTGGCGGCGATCTTCCGGGAAGCCGGAATCGAGACCGAGGTCTTGGGCGCGGCCCTGGAGGCGCGGTGGCGCAAACTGGTTTGGAACATCCCCTTCAACGGCCTGAGCGTGGTCCTGGACGCCACCACCGGCGACTTGTCCGGCTCGCCGGCGGCCAGGGCCGCGATCCTGGCGCTGATGCAAGAGGTGATCGGCGCGGCGGCCGCGGGCGGCATCGCGATCGAACCCGACTTCGCCGTCAAGATGCTCGGCACCACCGACTCGATGGCGGCCTACAATCCGTCGATGCGCCTGGATTGCCTGGCCCGCCGTCCGATGGAGATCGAGGCGATCTATTGGAACCCGATCCGCTGGGCGGCCGCCCGCGGCCGTGAAATGCCAGGCTGCGCTTTGTTGGCGCGCCAACTGGAGCACCGGCAAAGCTTGTACCGGCCCTGAACCCGCGGGGCGCTCGTGGCGCTCGCCCAGGCCGGGCATGACAACGGCAACTGCTAATCAACCGGCGCAGAACCGGGGCCGCCGATTCGCGGCGGCCCAGCCGGACAGAATCAATGTCTCGAAGGCAGGGCGGTGGCGCGGGCGGCCGCGAAGCCCGCCGGAGGAGGCCTAGGAAACCGGTGAGCAAACCGGTTTCCTAGGCCGAAGGAGTCTTTGCCTTCCGCGTTTCCGCTGGTCAACGTTCCGCTGCCCTGCGTCAACACGGTCGGAGCGTGGTTGTTCACCACGCTCCCGGGCCGACGGCCACGCCGCTCTCAGGCCCGTCGAACTGCCCGCAAAATCCGGGTCAGCCGATGGTCTCGGCCAGTTCCAACCACTGGTCTTCGGCCGCCGCGATCGCCTGGTCCAGTTCGCCGAGGCGTTCGCTCAGGCGCTGGATGGCGGTCCAGTCGGCCGGGTCCGTCGCGGTCAGTTCGCCGCTCAGCCCGTGTGCCTCGGCTCGCAGCCGTTCCAGGCGTCGCTCGACCGCCGCCAGCGCCTTCTTCGCCTCGCGGACGGCCCGGGCGCCCCCGGTCTTGGCCGGCCCGGTCTGTGTTCCCGCGCCCGCATCTGAGCCCGATGCCGCCTCGCCGCTCCCGGCCCCGCCCCGCCCCGGCCGCACTTTCCCGCCCGCATCTGAGTCCGATGCCGTCTCGCCGCTCCCGGCCTTGCCCCGCCCAGACCGCGTTAGCCCGCCTGAACCCGGGCCCGATGCCGTCCCGCTCCCCCTAACCCCAAGGCCGCCCGATGCTGGGACGTGGCGCACGGCATCGGGCAACTGGGCGCCTGGGGCCGAGGCCAACTGGAGATACTCGTCAACCCCGCCGGGCAGGTGGCGTAGGCGTCCGTCGAGGACGGCGTACTGGCGGTCGGTGACCCGCTCCATCAGGTAGCGGTCGTGGGTGACCACCAAGAGCGTGCCCGGCCAGGTGTCGAGCAGGTCTTCGATCGCGGCCAGCATGTCGGTGTCGAGATCGTTGGTCGGCTCATCCAGGATCAGCACATTGGGTTCGGCGAACAAGGTGAGGGCCAGTTGGAGGCGGCGGCGCTGGCCGCCGGAGAGGTCGCGGACGGGGGTGCTGAATTGGGCCGGTGTGAATCCGAGACGCTCCAGGACGGCGGTCGGGCTGAGGTCGACGGTCCCGCAGGCCCAGCCGGCGGTGGCGTCCCGGCCGCCGCCAGTCCAGTCCCCGCTGCGGCGTCCGCCCGCCTGATAAGAGGCCTTGAGTTCACTCAAGAGGTCAAATATGCGCTGGTCAGCCATCTGTTCGAGGTCGGCCATGGTCTGGGACAGCCAGGCCACCCGGACGGTCTTGCCCCGATGGACGCGCCCGGCCAGCGGCGCCAAGTCGCCGATCAGCACCTTCAGCAAGGTGGTCTTGCCGGCTCCGTTGGCCCCGAGGATCCCGATCCGGTCGCCCGGCCCGAGGATCCAGTCGATGTCGTGGAGCACAGTGCGAACCTCGCCACCGCCACTGCCACCGCCACTGCCGCTGCCGCTGCCACTGCCGCTGCCGCTGCCGCTGGCGCTGGCGGCCCCCTGGTCGGCATGGTCGCCGCCGTCTTGCGGGCTGGCGGCATCGGTGGTCGGCGTGGCGTCCTGGCTGTAGCCGGCGCTGACCCCGGCCAACTCCAGAACGTCCTTGCCCAAGCGGGTCATGGCCAGGCGTTTCAACTGCAGCGCGTCGCGGGGTTCGGGTTCGCCGGCGATCAGAGCGGCGGCCGCGTCCAAGCGGAACTTCGGTTTGGAGGTCCGGGCCGGCGCCCCGCGCCGCAGCCAAGCCAGTTCCTTGCGCAGAATGCTGCGCCGCCGGGCCGCTTGGGCCGCCTGCTGGCGGTCGCGTTCGACTCGTTGGAGGACGTAGGCGCCATAGCCGCCCTCGAACGGCTCGACCGTCGCGTCGTGGACTTCCCAGGTGTCTTGGGAGACCTGGTCCAAGAACCAGCGATCGTGGGTGACCATGGCCAGCGCACCGCGCCGGGCCGGCCAGCGGGCTTTCAAATGGCCCGCCAGCCAGTTGATCGCCTCGATATCAAGATGGTTCGTCGGCTCGTCGAGGAAGAGGGCGTCCCAGTCCTGGATCAGAATGGCGGCCAGGGCCGCACGGCGACGCTGGCCACCGGACAGGGCGTCCAGCGGCGATTCCAGATCGAGGCCCGCTAGCAGCGCCGCCACCACCTCGCGCGAGCGCGCATCCGCCGCCCAGACGTGGTCCGGCTGGCCGCCGGCCACCAAATCGCGCAGGCTGGTGCCCGCAGGCAGTCGATCGGCCTGATCAAGCCATCCGACCTGGATACCCGCACGGGCCGTCACGCGGCCCGAATCCGGTTCCAGACGTCCGGCCAACAAGGCCATCAGGGTCGATTTGCCGGCGCCGTTGCGACCGACGATCCCAATCCGGTCGCCATCCGCCAACCCCAAAGACACCTGCGCCAGCACCGGATCGCCGGTGAAGGCGATGGAGACTGCTTCAGCGCCGATCAGATGGGCCATCAGCGCGCCCGGCGCCGGCGCCCCGGGCCTCCCCGGTGGCTCCAGCGCCGTTGCCGTGCCGTTCAACCGTCTGCTCGAAGGGAGTCAGAAGCTGGGCCAAGGTGGCGGCCACCCGCGAGAAGTTGGTGGCCGAAACCGGCGCCAGCAGCTCGGCTTCACGTTGCAGCAAATCGGCCAAAGCGGCATCGACCCGTTGGCGTCCGGCGTCGGTGAGACTGACGCGCACCACGCGACCGTCAGACGGATCCTCGCGCCGCTGGATCAGGCCGGCGGCCTCAATCCGGTGCAGCCGGTTGGTCATCGCGCCGGTGGACAGCAGGATGGCAGCGGACATCTGGCCGGGGGTCAACTCGTAGGGTTCGCCCGAACGGCGCAATTCCGCTAGCACGTCGAACTCCCAACCCTGTAAGCCGTAGCGGTCGAAGGAGTCGCGTCGCACCTGATCCAAGTACTTGGCCAGGCGCGTGACGCGCGAAAAAACTTCCAAAGGTGAAGCGTCGAGGTCGGGCCGCTCGCGGCCCCAAGCCTCGACGACTTGGCCGGTGGCATCCTTGCGGATGCGGGGCGGAGTGCTCATGAGCATCCACCATAGCCCAGCTTCGCTCCACGTCGAGAGTCCTTGGTCGTGACTGCCCGGGGCGGTCAATCTTCTTCGGGCCGAGCCTGCCCGCGAAGCTTTCGGTGTCGCCTAAGGCGGCTCCTCAGGAAGCGGCGTCTCCGCCTTGGGCGTCCCCTGGGTTCGCCGGCCTGGCGGCCGCGTCGGATCGGCGAGTCCCGGCCGGGTAGGCCCCGGCTGTGTAAGCGCCGGCGGTATACGCCCCGGCGGTGAGGCGGGGCGCCGGTTCCATGCCGCGCAGTCCGTTCCAACCCAGGTTGGTCAGGTGGGCTGCGACCGTCGCCTTGTCAGGCTCTTTAGCCTCCAGCCACCACTGTCCGGTGAAAGCGATCATGCCGACCAACATCTGAGCGTAGAGCGTGGCGGTGGCCGGATCCAGCCCGCGATTGTGGAACTCGGTCGCCAACAGAGCTTCGACCGTTCGCGCGATGTCCCCCAGCATCGATGAGAACGGGCCGGTGGCCTGGGCGACCGGCGAGTCGCGGACCAGAATCCGGAAGCCGTCTTCGTTTTCCTCGACGTAGTCGAGCAGGGCCAGCGCTGTGCGTTCAACGATGCGTTTGGGGTGGTCACGGACGCCGAGCGCGGCGGTCAGCCGGTTGGACAGGTCCTGGACCTCCCGGTCCACCACCACCGCGTAAATGCCCTCTTTGCCGCCGAAATGCTCATAGACCACGGGTTTGGACACCTCCGCCCGAGCGGCGATCTCCTCAACGCTGGCCGGCTCGAAACCCTTTTCGGCGAAGACGCTGCGCGCCACCGACACCAGTTGTTCGCGCCGCTCGCGCCCGGTCATGCGCGGTCGGGCCAGTTGTTTCGCGCGCCGTGCCACGGTATCCATCTTGCCAGCCGCCGCCAGTCGCGTTTGCGACCCCGGCTCCGCCCCCAGGACTCGAACCTAGACTAAGGGCACCAAAAACCCCTGTGCTGCCAATTACACCAAGGCGGAAAGCAGGATCAAGTCTGCCACGACCGCAGGCGAGCGCAGAACTGGGCCCGGGCCGAGCCTGGCCAGCGGCGGCCAGCGTGCCTGTCCGGCGCGGCGCGGCGGGACAGGATCAATGGATCGAGGCTGAGCCGGGCCGGACTAAGCTGTATTCGTTCAGGTCCCAGGAGCGCGCCGAGCAAGGGCGTTCCAGCCGTGTTGACGTGGGGCGGCGCCGAGCCGCCCGGCGCGAACGCGGAAGGCGAACACGGTTCCGGCCCCGGGTCGGCTCTACAGAGCGGATTCCTGGGCCGCCACTCGAGCGTTGGAGAGCCAGCACATGACCAAACCCGCAGTGATCGTTCTTGCCGCCGGCGAAGGCACGCGCATGAAGTCCGCCCTGCCCAAGGTGCTCCATCAGGCGGCCGGAAGGAGCCTGCTGGGCCACGCCATCGCCGCCGCCCAGGGGCTGGACCCCAGCCGCGTCGTCGTGGTGGTCCGCCACGGCCGCGATCAAGTCGCCGCCGAGGCCAAGCGCTTCGGCCCGGCCGTCCTGATCGCCGACCAGGACCAGGCGCCGGGCACCGGCCGGGCCGTTCAGTGCGCTTTGGCGGCGCTCGACCAAGCCGCTTCCGGTGTCTTAACCGAGCCGGTTCCGGAGCGGCCTGGGGACGCCACTGGTGACCAGGCCGCCGATGCCGTGCGCTCAGTCCCAGCACCGTCAACGACCGGGTCCGGCGACGTGGGCGCCGTCGATTCGCCAGACCCGGCGGCGGCCGCCGGTCAGGCGGCCGAGCCAGGCGGAGACTCTCAGATCGTGGTCATTTGCGGCGACACGCCGCTGATCGACTCCGAGGTGCTTCAGGCCTTGGTGGCGGCTCATGAAGCGGACGGCAATGGCGTCACCATGCTGACCGCGGTGGTCGAAGACCCCTTTGGCTACGGCCGGGTTGTGCGCGATCAGACCGGCCAGGTGGCGCGGATCGTGGAGGAGGCTGACGCGACTGCGGAGCAGGCGGCGATCAACGAGATCAACGCTTCCGTCTATGTCTACGACGTCGACCTGCTGCGCTCGGCGCTGCAGGGGCTCGACCGCGACAACAGCCAGGGCGAGTTCTACCTGACCGATGTCGTGGCGGCGGCGCGCGCCGCCGGTCGAACGGTTCGGGCCATCATCTCCGAGGACCCGTCGGTGGTCCAGGGCGTCAACGACAGGGCTCAGTTGGCCCAGGCGTCCGCCGCCATCAACCAGCGGATCGTGGCCCAGGCCATGATCGACGGCGTGACTGTTATTGACCCGGCGTCGACTTGGATAGATGTTGGCGTGGAACTCGAACCCGATGTCACGCTGATGCCGGGCACTCGCCTCAGCGGCGCCACAGCGGTCGGGGCGGGCAGCGTGATAGGACCATTCACCACGCTGGTCGACACGGTGGTGGGCCAAGGCGCGATCATCGACCGGACGGTGGCCAACGGCGCGCGCGTAGGCACCGGCGCCACGGTCGGTCCGTTCACTCACCTCAGGCCTGGAACAGTGCTTGGCCAGGCAACTAAGGCGGGTTCTTTCACGGAATTGAAGGCCGCCCGGGTCGGGTATGGGGCCAAGGTGCCGCATCTGGCCTATGTCGGCGACGCAGATGTGGGCGAGTTCGCCAACGTCGGCGCGGGCACCATCTTCGCCAATTACGACGGGGTCACCAAGTCCAAGTGCGTGATCGGCCCAGCGGTCCGCATCGGCTCCAACAACGTGATAGTCGCGCCGGTGGAAATGGGCGCCGGTTCTTATTCGGGGGCGGGAGCAATTGTGCGCGGGGACGTGCCCGCGGGCGCCCTGGCGGTGAGCGCCGGTCCGCAGCGCGTCATCGAGGGTTGGACCATGCGCAAGCGCCCCGGCTCAGACAGCGCGCTCGCCGCCGAGCGGGCGTTGTCCACCCAGACCGGTTCCGCCCGGAACATCCCGCCAGCAACCATTCCCGCTGGGAGCGCCCCAGCCGCAGCCGTCCCCGCCGAAAACACCCCGGCCGCAACCATCCCCGCCGCGGACACCCCGGCCGCAACCATCCCCGCCGAAAACACCCCTCCCGCGCCCGTCCCCGCCCCGGCCGCTAACGGAGAGACCTCGTCGACAGCAGAGCCGTCTGGCCAAGGAGCGCTCGACCCGACTACGCTCGCCTGGTCGGCCGGGCCAGCGGCGCCGTCCGGCGAGATCCCCGAGAACAACTGAATCAACCACCGACCAGAAGGGGCAAAGCCTTGTCCAGTGGAATCATCAGCCATGACACGGAGAAGAGGATGGTCCTGGTGTCCGGAAGGGCGCATCCTGAACTCGCCGAGGCCGTGGCTCGGGAGTTGAACTGCGAACTTGTCCCGACCTCGGCTTATGACTTCGCCAACGGCGAGGTCTACGTCCGCTTCGCGGAATCGGTGCGCGGCGCTTTCGCCTTCTGCCTCCAGTCCCACACCGCGCCGATCAACCAGTGGATTATGGAGCACTTGATCATGTGCGACGCGCTCAAGCGCGCGTCCGCCAAGTCGATTACCGCCATCGCCCCGTTCTACGGCTACGCCCGTCAAGACAAGAAGCACCGCGGGCGCGAACCGATCTCAGCCCGTCTGGTGGCCGACCTGTTCGAGACCGCCGGCGCCGACCGGCTGATGGCCGTCGATCTTCACACCGCCCAAATCCAGGGCTTCTTCAACGGACCGGTCGATCATCTCTGGGCGCTGCCGATCCTGACCAACTACGTCCGCACGCGGGTTGACCGCTCACGGCTGACGATCGTCTCTCCGGACGCGGGCCGTGTCCGCCTGGCCGACCAGTGGTCGGATCGCCTTGGCGCCCCGCTCGCCATCATCCACAAGCGCCGCGATCCCAAGGTGGCGAACCAGGTCAAAGTGCATGAATTGGTCGGCGAAGTGGAGGGCCGGGCCTGCGTGATCGTCGATGACATGATCGACACCGCCGGCACCATTGTCCAAGCGGCCGAGGCGTTGATAAGCAACGGCGCCGCCCAGGTGATCGTGGCCGCCACCCATGCGGTCTTGTCGGGTCCGGCCGTGGACCGCCTCAAGAACTCGGGCATCTCCGAGATCGTGGTGACGGACACGCTGCCGATCGAGGAGGACAAACGCATCGACAAGCTGACAGTCCTGTCGATCGCCCCTTTGATCGCCCGCGCCATCCGCGAAGTCTTCGACGACGGCTCGGTCACGTCCCTCTTCGACGGCAACTCCTAGTCCGCTCCGCCTGGGCAAGCAAACCGTCGAGTTCGACCGGACACGACCCGACCGGGACTCGACGCAACCAGGCAAGCAACTCGACCCGACCGGGCGACCGATACGACCCGACCGGGCAAGCCAACCGTCCGATTCGACCCCATCCGGCCTCTCGGCCCGGTAACGGCGCCTGCCGTCAGGGTAACGATCGATTCGCGGAGTCTGGGACTACTGTCCTAGACTGATCCCGGCGTAACTCAAAGCGGTCGGGACGCGGGGCGCGAACAGGGCGCTCGGCATCGTCCGCCGAAAGATGGGCGAACCGCCGGTACCCGAGCCACCAAACCAAGAAAGGTCCACACCGAACCGTGTCTAGCCTCAACACCCGCATCCCCGAATTCAACGCGACCGCCTACGCCAACGGCGATTTCCGCGATGTCAGCGACCAAGACCTGCTGGGCGGCTGGTCGGTGGTGTTCTTCTACCCGGCCGACTTCTCCTTCGTCTGCCCCACCGAGTTGGCCGATCTGGCCTCGCTCTACGGCGATTTCAAGGCCGCGCAAACCGAGATCTACTCGGTGTCCACCGACACGCACTTCGCGCACAAAGCTTGGCATGACACCTCGGACGCCATCGGCGCCATCGAGTTTCCCATGGTCGGCGACCCGTCGGGGCAGATCACACGCGGTTTCGGCGTCTTCATCGAAGCGAGCGGCCTGGCCGAACGGGCCACCTTCCTGATCAATCCGGATGGGATCATCAAGGCGATCGAGATCTCGGACGGGGCTGTCGGCCGCGACGCCCGAGACCTGCTGCGCAAGGTCAAAGCCGCCCAGTGGGTCGCCGCCAATCCGGCGGAAGTCTGCCCGGCGCGCTGGGTTCTGGGCGCGGACACGCTCAAGCCCTCGGCGGAGTTGGTCGGCCAGATCTGACGCGCCTTCGCGTTGGCGGCGCCTGCGGCTCTTGCGGGAGTCGCGTCGGCGTGCCGCACCCTGGCCTGGGGGTGGGCGCGGGTGGCACAATGGGGCCGGTTGCCACGCCTGATATGGCTTGAGACAAAGGAGTTGCCCGATGCCGTCCACCCATCCGCGTTCGTCTCCCCGCCTAGGTTCCCGCTTGGGGGCGCGCCTGCGCGGCGGTGCCCTGGGTGCGGCCACCGCCGCTCTGGTCGCTCTGGTCGGAACTGGTTTGGGCGGCTGCGACCAGGCCAAGGATGATCTGGGCGAGGCCCTGACTGGCGAGAGCAAAGTGGCGGCGGTTGGCGCCGGCGCGCTCGAGGCCGAGTTGAGCATTGTCGCCAAGGAGGTGGCCAGCTGGTACACCTCGGCTGGGGAAGACCCGAAGGTCCAGGTCAGCGGCGGCAGCTACTACATCTGCGGTGCTTCCGAGTCTGATTGCGCGAGCGCGGGCACGGTCATCTCGGGCGCCTCCCAGGGCACCCAGATAGCTTTGGCTCGTCTGGGCGCGACGACTTGGTGCCTCCAGGGCTCCAACGGCCAAACGCAGTCCCACGTCTCCGCCGATTCGGGCGTGCCCGAATCGGGCCCCTGCTGACCCTCTCTGTTGGCGCCGCCCCCGCGCGGCGGCGGGTAGGATGGCACGGTTGCCTTGGCGAGGGAGGCCGCGGGCGGCATCGGACTGGGGATAGTGAATGGCCGGTGCCCTGCCGTGACCTCCGTGATCGACTTGCATGCGGCGCCGGCCCGGTGGGCGGGCGCCCTCGACCCGGGCTGAACCAACCCGGCACTGGGTCGAGTTCTGGAGTGGTCCGCCGCCAGCGGACCGGCCGTCTCGAGCCCGGGGCCTCATCAACCGAAAGGGAGCCCAAGATGGCTGAGATTGTCCTCAAGGCCGCGCAGCGGACCGAATTTGGCAAAGGCGCCGCGCGGCGCACCCGCCGGGCCGGGCTGGTCCCGGCCGTGATGCATGACCGCAGCGAGTCGCCGATCCATATTTCGCTGCCGGGCCATGACGCCTACTTGGCGTTGCGCCACGTCAACGCGGTGCTGACGATCGAGTTGGACGGCGAGCAGACTCTGACCATCGCCCGCGAGATCCAGCGCGACGCGCTCAAAGACACCCTCCAGCACATAGACCTCCAAATCGTCAAGCGGGGCGAGAAGATCGAGGCGTCGGTGCCGCTGCACATCGCCGGCGAGCCGACGACGGGCCTGGCCATCCTCGACTCGCAGGAACTGCATGTGCGCGCTGAGGCCACCAACGTCCCCGAGGTCATCTCGATCTCCGTGGACGGCCTGAACGAGGGCGAGACCGTCAGGATCGCCGATTTGCAGCTGCCTGAGGGCGTGGAGGCGGTCGACCATCCGGACACCAACGTGGTCACGATCACCTCGCCGCAGGGCGAAGAGCCGGCGCTCACACCGGAGACAGAAGCGACTCAGGCCTTCAGCGAGGAGTGATTCCGCGTACCGTGGGTGAACTGTGAACGACGTCTGGCTGGTTGTGGGCCTGGGCAATCCAGGGCCCGATTACGCCCGCAACCGCCACAACCTCGGTTTCATGGCGGTGGACGTCCTGGCTCAGCGGTCCGGGGCGTCCTTCGCGACCCGCGCCCATGGGCGGGCGCTGGCGGCCGCGGTGCGGATCGGCGTGGCGGCGGGCGGCGCGCCCGGACCGCGCGCGGTCCTGGCCAAGCCCTTGGCTTTCATGAACCTTTCCGGCGGCCCGACGGCCGAACTGGCGGACTATTTCGGTGTCGGGGTGGACCACGTCATTGTGGTCCACGACGACATCGATCTGCCGGCCTGGCAGATCCGGATCAAGCGCGGCGGCGGCGAGGGCGGTCACAACGGCTTGCGGGACATCACCAAGGCGCTGGGGAGCAAGGATTACCTGCGCGTCCGCTGCGGGATCGGCCGGCCACCGGGCAATCAGGACGCCAGCGCCTACGTGTTGCGAGATTTCCCGGCCAGTCAGCGCGCCGACGTCGCTTTGTTGGCCGACAAGGCCGCCGATGCCGCCACGGAGCTAGTTCTGTTCGGTCTAGACGCCGCCCAGCTGGCTTTCCACACCAATCCCAAGACCCCCGCAGGCGAGACGTCTGACCAGGCCGCCGACAAGGCGTCCGACAAGGCGTCCGACAAGGCCGCCGGCGACGGCCAACCGTCGCCCGAAGAGGGCGGGCCCGCGTGACCCTGAGCCACCTACCCGACCTGCTCGCCCAAGGCGCCCACACGGCCGCCGCCAGGCCGGCGGCCGCTGGCGGCGGGAGGCCGCCGGTTGAAGAAGGCAGCCCGACGTGACCCTGAGCCACCTACCCGACCTGCTCGCCCAAGATCCCGGCTGGGCCGAGGTGCTGGAGCGCGTGCGGGCCCGTGCCCGCCTCGATGCGACCGAAACCGACCACGTCGACATCGTCGCCGCCGAGCCGGCCCGCCCGGCCCTAGTGGCGGCGATGGCCCGCGCCATGGCCGAGACCCGCGCGCCACGCAAGGGGACGGTGATTCCGCTTACTGACGCCGCGCCGACACACCGGCCTCATCCACCGGTGGTGGTGATCACGGCATCGACCAGCGCGGCCGAGGAATTGGCGCAAGCGGCCGGAGCCATGATGCCGAAAGACGCCATCGCCGTCCTACCGGCCTGGGAGACGCTGCCGCACGAGCGGCTCTCGCCCCGGGCAGACACCTTGGGGCGCCGGACGGCGGTCTTTAGGCGTTTGGCCCATCCGGAGCCGTCCGGACGGCGTGGTCCGATTGAATTGCTGATCACCCCGCTGCGTTCGGTGCTTCAGCCGGTGGTGGCGGGTCTAGGCGAATTGCAGCCGGTGAAGCTGATGACCGGCGAGCAGGCCGATCTGACCGAGGTCGCCGAACGCTTGGCCGCGCTCGCCTACACCCGAGTCGATATGGTCACGCGCCGGGGCGAGTTCGCCGTCCGGGGAGGGATCCTGGACGTGTTTCCGCCCACCGAGGACCATGCGGTCCGGGTCGATTTCTGGGGCGATGAGGTCGACGAGATCCGTTATTTCGCAGTCCTTGACCAGCGTTCGTCTGACCTGGTCGAAGACGGCCTGTGGGCCTCCGCCTGCGGGGAGTTGCTGCTCACGCCGGCGGTCAGGGCGCGGGCCAAGATGCTGGTGGGCCAACTGCCCGGCCTGACCGACATGCTGGACCAGATCGGCGAGGGGATCAGAGCCGAGGGCATGGAGTCGCTGATTCCGGTGCTGGCAGACGGTTTGACGCCGGTTCTGGGCCTGGCCCCGAGGGGATCGTTGATGTTGTTCCTGGACCCGGAGCGGCTGCGCCGCCGCGCCGAGGACCTGCTTTCGACGGCCCAAGAGTTCTTGGAGGCGGCCTGGGAGGCCGCCGCAGTCGGGGCGGATTCCCCGGTGGACCTGGCTCAAGGGTCGTTCCTGACTCTGGACCAACTCCATAGCGAGGCTGTGTCCGTCGGCTGCGGCTGGTGGAACGCCTCGACTTTCGGCCTGCCTGAACCGGCCCTCTTGGAGATAGGTCAGATCCAAGTCGAAGCCCAGCCAGCTCAAACACCAGGTCAAACGCCAGCACAAGTGCCGCCGCCGACGCCAGCGCAAACGCCAGCGCCAGCACAAGTGCCAGCACAAACGGGAGAGTCGACGGCATCGATGCCCGCCGCCAACGCCGTTGATGGTCCCGACCCGGCCGGCGGCCCGCGAGCCCTCCCCCCGGGCACTGGACCCGGCATTGGATCTGGCACTGGACCCGGCCCCGGAGGATCGGGAAACGAGGACATATCCCTGATTGAGCTTGGGGCGCGCGAACTCGACAACTACCACGGCCGCATGGCGGCCGCGATCAAGCAACTGAGGGACTGGGTCCGCGGCCAGTGGACGGTGGTGCTGACCACCGAGGGCGCCGGCCCGGCCAAGCGGCTGGTCGAACGCCTGGGCGGCGAAGGCGTTCCGGCCAGATTCGTCGCCGACCTAGATCGCCAAGCGGCCGAACAAGCCCGCGGCGTGGCGCTGGTGACCACCGCTTCTGGCGCCGGCTTCAAAGTGCCAGACCTCAAACTGGCCCTGGTCGGCCAGAAGGATTTGACCGGCCGTTCGGGCACATCCACCCGTGATATGCGCCGCATGCCCTCGCGGCGCAAGGCCGCGGTCGACCCGCTCCAGTTGAAGGCCGGCGACCTGGTGGTCCACGAACAGCACGGCGTGGGACGTTTTGTGGAGCTGATCGACCGGACGGTGGGCGGTGGCGAGAACAAGACCACCCGCGAATACCTCCTGATTGAATACGCGCCGTCGAAGCGCGGCCAGCCCGCCGACCGGCTGTACGTGCCGACCGACTCGCTCGACCAGGTCACACGTTATGTCGGAGGCGAGAACCCGGCCCTGAACAAGCTTGGCGGTTCGGACTGGTCTAAGACCAAAGCCCGTGCCCGTCAGGCCGTCAGCCACCTGGCTGAAGAGCTGATCAGGCTCTATTCCGCGCGCATGGCGACGAAGGGATTCGCTTTCAGTTCGGACACGCCCTGGCAGCGGGAGCTGGAGGACGCCTTCGCCTATGTCGAGACCCCGGACCAGCTGACCACCATCGACGAGGTCAAAGGCGACATGGAGCAAACCCCGCCCATGGACCGTCTGATCTGCGGCGATGTCGGCTACGGCAAGACTGAGATCGCGGTCCGGGCGGCTTTCAAGGCCGTCCAGGACGGCAAGCAGGTGGCGGTGCTGGCGCCGACCACTTTGCTGGTGCGCCAGCACATGGACACCTTCACAGACCGCTACTCCCCTTTCCCGGTCGAGGTCAGAGCGCTGTCCCGCTTCCAGAAACCGAAGGAGGCGCGCCAGACCAAGGAAGATCTGGCCGCCGGCAAAGTCGATGTGGTGATCGGCACCCATTCGCTGGTCACCGGCGATGTCCGCTTCAAGGACCTGGGCCTGGTGATCGTCGACGAGGAACAGCGTTTCGGCGTTGAGCACAAGGAGACCCTGAAGGCCCAGCGCCCGGAAGTCGACGTCCTGTCGATGTCAGCCACTCCCATCCCGCGCACCATGGAGATGGCTGTCAGCGGCATCCGCCAAATGTCGACCTTGACCACGCCGCCGGAGGAGCGCCACCCGGTCTTGACCTATGTCGGCCCACGAACGCCCGGCCAGATCGCGGCCTCCGTCAGGCGCGAGTTGCTGCGCGAGGGCCAGGTCTTTTACGTCCACAACCGTGTCCAGTCGATCAACCGCGCGGCGGCCCGGCTGGCTGAGCTGGTCCCGGAGGCCCGCATCGCCATAGCCCACGGCCAGATGCGTGAAGCCCAACTCGAGAAGGTCATGGTCGACTTTTGGGAGAAGCGTTTTGACGTTCTGGTTTGCACCACCATCATCGAGACGGGGCTTGACATCGCGAACGCCAACACCCTAATTGTCGACGATGCCGACAAGTTCGGTTTGGCCCAGCTCCACCAGTTGCGCGGACGGGTCGGCCGGGGCAAAGAGCGCGCCTACGCCTACTTCTTCTATAGCCAAGGCAAGACGTTGACCGAAACCGCTCACGACCGTCTGTCGACCATAGCTTCGCAATCGGAACTCGGCGCCGGCATGCGCGTGGCGTTGAAGGATCTCGAGATCAGGGGCGCCGGCAACATGTTGGGCGGCGAACAGTCCGGGCACATCGCCGGGGTCGGGTTTGACCTCTACCTGCGCATGATGGCGGAAGCTGTGGCCACCGCGAAAGGCGAAGGCGAACGCGCGCCGGCCGAGGTTCTGATCGAATTGCCGGTCAACGCCCATATTCCCAACACCTACGTGGATGGGGATCGGCTGCGACTGGAGGCCTATGCGAAACTGTCCCAGGCGGCATCGGCGGAAGATCTCCAATCGGTGGCGGACGAACTGACGGACCGTTATGGCCCCATTCCCGAACCCGTCGAAACATTGTTCGAAGTCGCACGGCTGCGCCTGCGAGCGCGTGCCGGCGGCCTGACCCAAATCGCGGCCCAGGGCAAGTTCATCCGCCTGACCCCATGCGTGCTGGCCGAATCGCAACAACTCTGGCTCCAGCGGGTGGCCCGCGGGACGGTCATCCGCCCGGCGACCAGAACGGTGTTGGTGCCGATCCCGCGCTCGGGCGCTCGCTTGGGGGACCCGGCCATGGCGGGAGTGGATCTGGTGCGCTGGCTGGGCGCCCTGATCGAAGACCTGATCAAGCGTGTGCCGGGCGGGACAGCGGTCAAGGCCGCGTAAGATAGGGGCGGAATTGGCCGGTTGACGGCGACCCATTGACCCGAGGAAGGGGCCCGATGTGGCTTTGAAGCGCTTGACCCGGCGCGCTGGGCTGATATTGGCCGGAGCGCTGCTGGCCGGACCGGTGCTGACAGCTTGCGATCAACCGGATGTGGCGGCCCTGGTCGACACGGAGAAGATCACCCAAGATCAGCTGGCGACCATAACTGAAGATTACAACTTCATGATCGCGCTGTACGCCCAGGCCGAACCGGCCGCGGCCGCGGACATCTTGAGCCAAGTCATCCTCGATCGTGTGGCCGCCCACTTGATCGAGGCGACCGGCGACCAGGCGCTGGTCGAGGCCACCCAGGCGTTGACCATCAAGGACTTCGCCACCTGGCTGAGGGAGAACGGCGTCGGCGATGACGCCGACATCAAGCGCGTCGAGGCGATGGGGCCGGACGCCTTCTACGTGTTCACTCAGTCCCGCGTGGAGGTCCTCCAGGGAGCTTACGACTCCGGGCAGGTGAGCACCGAAGAACTGGAGGCGGCCCTCGAGAAGGTCGAAGTCAATCCGCGCTACGGCCAATTGCCGCAGGGGGAACAGCCATCTGTCGCCATCGAGGCGGTGAGCCCGCCCTGGCGGATCTCGCTGGACTTGCTAACCCTGGCCGATGCCGCCGGGACGGATTCGGACCTCGCGCCTGTCCCGGAACCGGTCCAGTGAGCGCTTCTCCAGATCAACCGCATCTTTCCGACTCCCTCCCGACGCATGTTTCAGCGCCGGGCGGCGCGGGTCTGGCCACTAGGGATTTGGACGGCGTGGCCTATCTGGTCGACACCATGGCGCGCTTGCGGGCCCCGGGCGGCTGCCCCTGGGACGCCCAACAGACGCATGACTCGCTGGTCCAATACCTCCTCGAGGAGGCCTATGAGGCGGCCGAGGCGATTGAGCATGGCGACCGCGACGACCTCCGCGAAGAATTGGGCGATGTGCTCTTGCAGGTCGTCTTCCACGCCTGCGTCGGTTCTGAACACCGCGATGACCCGTTTGATCTCAACGACTTGGCCAGGGGAGTGGCTGACAAACTGGTGCGTCGTCACCCGCATGTCTTCGCCGCCGGGGCGGCGGAAGGCATTTCAGCCGACGAGTCGCTGGGGCGTTGGGATCAAATGAAGGCGGCCGAGAAGGCTCGCGGCTCGGTGTTGGATGGAATCCCGGTTGGCCAGTCGGCTCTGGCCCGGGCCCAGAAGGTGTTCGCGCGCGCCCGTCGGGCAGGCTTGACCGACATTGGGACCGACGCGGGCACGCCCGAGGCGACATCGGAAGACCGGGCGCGCGACTTGGGCGAGCGCCTGGCGGCTCTAGCATGGGAGGCCGATTTGCTCGGCCTGGACGCCGAAAAAGAGCTCCGCGCGGCGACTCGCCGCCTGGAGGCCCGAATCAAAGATCGCGAGTCGACCCCCCACCACGCAGGGGGACGGTGATTGTGTTGATTACGCAGGGGGACGGTGATTGTGCTTAGTTTTCGCGGCGCCCCCGCCGGCCCCGCCGACGGTGCGCCACGCAGGGGGACGGTGATTGTGTTGTTTACGCAGGGGGACGGTGATTGTGCTTAGTTTTCGCGGCGGCCGTGCCCGGCGGGCGGCGGCCGTGTCGAAGGTGTGGCGTGTGGGGGTTTGGGCTGTGTCTAACGGAAGGAGTGGCGGATGTTGATCGGTGTGCCGAGGGAGTCGGCGAAGGGGGAGCGGCGTGTGGCGGCTTCTCCGAAGTCCGTGGCGCAGCTGGTGAAGCTGGGTTATGGGGTGGCGGTGGAGGAAGGCGCGGGCGCGGCGGCGTCGTTCCCGGACTCCCAATATGTGGAGGCCGGGGCGGATGTGGTGTCCAGACAGGCGGCCTGGGGCGCGGATGTCGTCACGAAGATCGACGCGCCTACAGACGCGGAGATCAAGCTGCTGCGCAAAGGCGCGGTGCTGGTGTCGCTGGTCGCGGCGCCTAGGAGCCCGGAGCTGTTGAAGAAGCTCTCCAAAGCGGGGGTGACCGTGTTGGCGATGGACTCGGTGCCGCGGATCTCCAGGGCGCAGGCGTTGGATGTGATCTCTTCGATGGCGAATATCGCCGGGTATCGGGCGGTGATCGAGGCGGCGAACGTGTTCGGCTCGTTCTTCACGGGCCAGGTGACCGCCGCGGGGAAGGTCCCGCCGGCGAAGGTGTTCGTGTCCGGGGCCGGCGTGGCGGGGTTGGCGGCGATCGGCGCGGCCCGCGCGCTCGGCGCGATTGTGCGGGCCACGGACATCCGGGCGGCGGTCGCGGAGCAGGTCGAGTCGATGGGCGCGGATTTTGTGGGCGTGGAGGCGGAGTCGCAGGAGTCCGCGGACGGGTACGCGAAGGAGGCGTCGGAGGATTACGCTGCGGCGGCGGCGAGGATGTACGCGGAGCAGGTCAAGGACGTCGACATCGTGGTGACTACCGCGCAGATCCCGGGGAAGACCGCGCCCCGGTTGTTGACCGAGGAGATGGTCGCGTCGATGCGGCCGGGTTCGGTGGTGGTGGACATGGCGGCCGGGACGGGCGGGAACGTGGCCGGCTCCAAGCCGGACCAACTGGTGGTCACGGCGGGCGGTGTGACGATCATCGGGTACACGGATCTGGCGGGGCGGATGCCGACCCAGGCGTCGAACCTGTTCGCGCAGAACATTGTGAACTTCCTCAAGCTGGCGACCCCCGGGAAGGACGGGGAGCTGGTGTTGGACCAGGAGGACGTGGTGGTGCGGGGCATGACGGTGGTGTTGGACGGGGAGGTGACGTGGCCGCCGCCGCCGGTGAGCGTGTCCGCGGCGCCGGCCGCCCCGCCGCCCGAGCCGGCGGGCGCTGGGGGAGGTGAGACGGCATCGGGCAAGAAGAAGCGGGATCCGCGCGTGACGTGGACGGTGCTGGGGGTGTGCGCGGCGGCGCTGCTGGCTCTGTTCTGGGTGTCGCCGGCGGGGCTGCTGGGGCACTTCATGGTGTTCATGCTGGCGGTGGTGGTGGGGTATTACGTGATCGGGAACGTGTCCCATTCGTTGCACACGCCGTTGATGAGCGTGACGAACGCGATTTCGGGGATTATCGTGGTGGGCTCTTTGGCGGGGCTCACCCAGTCGCAGCATGAGGGCCGCACGGACATCGCGATTTTGGTGTTGTCGGTGGCGGGGATTTTGTTGGCTTCGATCAACGTGTTCGGCGGGTTCACTGTGACCCAGCGGATGCTGAAGATGTTCCAGAAAGGCTGACCGGTCATGTCTTATTCGTTGCAGGCGGGCGCCTTCATCCTGGCGGGGTTGTTATTCATTCTGGCGTTGGCGGGGCTCTCGAAGCACGAGTCGTCCAAGCGCGGGAACATTCTGGGGTCGGTCGGCATGGGCGTCGCCTTGGTGGTGACGGTGCTCGCGACCCAGCTGGGCGTCGAGTCCGGCGGCGACGAAGTCGCTGGTGGTCTGCCCGGGTGGGGCCTGGCCGCGATCCTGGCGCCGATGCTGGTGGGCGCGGGCATCGGCGTGTTCAGGGCGTTGCGGGTCGAGATGACCGGGATGCCAGAGCTGATCGCCCTGTTCCACTCCTTTGTCGGTTTGGCGGCGGTGCTGGTCGGTTGGGTGTCCTATTTGGAAGGCGCCCCGGAGGTGAACGCCGGGTTGCATTACGGGGAGTTGTTCATCGGGGTGTTCATCGGCGCGGTGACGTTCACCGGGTCGATCATCGCGTATTTGAAGCTGTCCGCGAAAATGAAGTCCGCGCCGTTGGCGTTGCCGCACCATAATCTGATCAACTTGGCCGCCATCGTCGCGTTTGTGGGATTGACGGTCTGGTTCGTTATTTTGCCCGATGCCGACCATGTGGGCGCCGGGGGCACGCTCGGCTTGGTCTTGTTGTCTGCTATGACTTTGATCGCTTTGCTGCTGGGTTTGCATCTGGTCGCGGCGATCGGCGGCGGGGACATGCCGGTGGTCGTGTCGATGTTGAACTCGTATTCCGGGTGGGCGGCCGCGGCCGCCGGATTCACCCTCAACAACGATCTGCTGATCATCACCGGGGCTTTGGTGGGCTCGTCCGGCGCGTATCTGTCTTACATCATGTGCAAAGCGATGAACCGGTCGTTCATCTCGGTGATCATGGGCGGGTTCGGGTCCGATGGGGCGGTGGTCGGCGAGGCGAAGGACTACGGGGAGCATCGCGAGACCAACGCCGCAGACGTGGCGGACCTGCTGGTGAACTCCTCGAGCGTGGTGATCGCGCCGGGCTATGGGATGGCTGTGGCGCAAGCCCAGGGGGCGGTCGCGGACTTGACGTCGAAGCTGCGGGCCAAGGGCGTGGACGTGCGGTTCGCGATCCACCCCGTGGCGGGCCGCTTGCCTGGCCACATGAACGTGCTGCTGGCGGAGGCGAAGGTGCCGTACGACATCGTCTTCGAGATGGACGAGATCAACGACGACTTCCCCGAAGTCGACGTGGTGTTGGTGATCGGCGCGAACGACACGGTCAACCCGGCCGCCCTGGACGACCCGTCTTCCCCGATCGCGGGCATGCCCGTGTTGCATGTGTGGGAGGCCGGCCAAGTGGTCGTGTTCAAACGTTCGATGGCGACTGGTTACGCCGGCGTCCAGAACCCGTTGTTCTTCAACGACAACTCAGCCATGCTGTTCGGCGACGCCAAGACCCGCGTCGAAGACATCGTCCACGCCCTCCAATAGCCACCGTCCCCTTGCGGACATTGGTGTTCGCCGCATCTGGGAAACTGGGTTGGTGAATTATGACGCCGCTGCGGCCGGTTTCGTTAGAGTGGCCGCCTGCTCGTTCCCAGTCCGCCTGGCCGACCCTCAGGCCAACGCCGCCGCCATCGCGGCGCAGGCGCAGGCGGCCGCGCAGGCGGGGGCTAGTCTCGCGGTCTTCCCTGAACTCAGCGTCTCCGGCTATTCGCTGGACGATTTGTTCATGCAGTCGGCCGTCATCAACGCGGCTGAGCGAGCGCTGACCGAACTCGCGGCGGCCTGCGCCGACCTGCCAATCGCGATCGTGGCAGGAGCGCCGCTGCGCGCCGGCCACCGCCTGTACAACTGCGCGGTTGTGATCGCGGCCGGCCGAGTTCTCGGTGCTGTGCCCAAGTCCTACCTGCCCAACTACCGCGAGTTCTACGAGCACCGTCAATTCGCCTCTGGTGTCGACGCCAGCGCGACAATCCACCTGCCCGGTCAGGCCGAGCCCATCCGCGTCAGCCCCAAGCAGCTTTTCGATATCGCCGTGACGCCGTCCGCCGATGCCGCCCGGCCCGCGACAGCACCGTCCGCCGATGCCGCCCGAACCGCGACAGCACCGTCCGCCGATGCCGCCCGGCCCGCTGTCGTCCCGCCCGCCGAAGGCGCCGCCACTGTCACCGCCGCCCCGGCCGAAGGCGCCGAGGCGCCGCCTCCAACCGGACCGACCCTCGAAGCGCCGACCTTCCGGCTCGGTGTTGAAATCTGCGAAGACCTGTGGGTGCCCATATCGCCGAGCGCGGAGGCCGCGCTGGCCGGCGCCGAAATCATCGCCAACATCTCCGGAAGCCCTATTACCGTGGCGAAGGCGCGCGAGCGCCGCCGCCTCAGCGAAGTCCAATCGGCGAAGCTGATATGCGGCTACGTTTATGCTGCCAGCGGGAAAGGAGAGTCCTCGACAGACCTTAGCTGGGACGGCCAGACAATTGTGCACGAGCGTGGCGAATTGCTTGCCGAAGGCCCGCGTTTCTCGGATGCCGCCGTCACTATTCTCGCCGACATCGATCTTGCGTTAATTCGACAAGACCGATTGCGCCAGGGCACCTTCGACGACAACCGCGCCGCCCATGCCCACCGGACGGCCGATCTCCAAGTTGTCTCCGCCGCGCTCCCGCCCGCCCAGGATGCCGGAATCAGCACAATCACCGTCCCCTTGCGGAATGGGCGTCTGCGCGGTGACCAGAGCATGGCGAGATGTGGGGCTGGTGAGCGGGCGGACGGCATCGTGCAACAGGCGGGGGCGACCGGCGGCGAAAGCGACGACGCCGCCGGCCAAAGCGTTCTGGTGCGCGAGATCGCGCGTTTCCCGTTTGTGCCGGACGACCCGGAACGGCTCGACCAGGACTGCTACGAGGCCTATAACATCCAGGTCAGCGCCCTGGTCCAACGTCTGGCAGCGATCGGGCGGCCGAAGATCGTGATCGGTTTGTCGGGCGGGTTGGACTCCTCCCAGGCGGTGATCGTGGCGGCCCAGGCGATGGATCGGTTAGGCCGGCCCAGGCGCGACATTCTGGCGTACACCATGCCGGGATTCGGAACCACGGAGGCCACCAAGGCGAATGCGACGGCGCTTGCCACCGCGCTGGGGGTGAGCTTCGAGGAACTCGACATTCGGCCTGCGGCTAACCAGATGCTGGCGGATTTGGACCATCCGTTCGCCCATGGCCGGGCGGATTACGACATCACGTTTGAGAACGTCCAGGCGGGTTTGAGGACCGATTACTTGTTCCGGCTCGCAAATCACCGAGGCGGAATTGTGCTTGGGACAGGAGATTTGTCGGAATTAGCTCTGGGTTGGTGTACGTATGGCGTGGGCGACCAGATGTCGCATTACAACGTCAACGCCGGCGTGCCGAAAACGCTGATCCAATACTTGATCCGCTGGGTTATCAAGACGGCCCAGTTCGATAACCGAGTGAGTGCCACTCTTCAGGCGGTTGTTGACACTGAGATCAGCCCCGAATTAGTGCCCCCGGACCCAGATGGCGAAATCCAATCGACGGAATCGGCGGTCGGGCCGTACGCTCTGCAGGATTTCGCGCTCTATTACACTCTGAGGTTCGGGCTGACGCCCAGTCAGGTCTTCTTCCGGCTGCGCCAGGCGTGGGAGGATCCCGAGCGCGGCCGCTGGCCGCAGGGCGTGCCAGACGCGGACCGCCGGGGCTACGAGCCGGAGGAGTTGTTGCACTGGCTGGAGGTCTTTTATCAGCGGTTCTTCTCCCAGCAGTTCAAACGTTCGGCCTTGCCGAACGGTCCCAAAGTGGTGCGAGCCGGAGCCTTGTCGCCCAGGGGCGATTGGCGCCAGCCCTCGGATGTCCCGGCCGGCCTTTGGCGGCGGGAGATCGAGGCGCTTCGAAGCGTTTACGGCGGCGCCGACCCGGCGGTGGGCCCAGGGTGGGCAACTGGCGCCCGCGCCGGGCTCCAAACAGCCGACCCGGCCGAGCGTCAGTCCCCAGAGCAGCTCGACCCCATACACGGGGCGGGGTTCGACTGATGTTGGCGTTGGCCGCCGATGCCGTCGCGGGAGCGCAAGGGGCCCCACCGCACGCCCGGATTCAGTACTTGGAGGACAGATGAACGCCACTCAGAATGCCGCTCCGCCGGCACCCCCTGCCCAGGCTGCCCCGCAGGTCGCCGAAGGCGCTCGGCAAGCCGGCCCCCAGCCCAGTCCGCTGCCGCCCGCCGCCCCGCGGCCCGCCGCCCAGGCCGGCCCCCAGCCCAGCCCCCGGCCCGGCCCGCTGCCGCCGGCCGGGCAGCCGTTCGCGCTGATCAGGCGCGGTGACTCAGCCCTGGTGGAGGTCTTGACCGGCCAAGTCCGCGATGTTGGCGCCACCGCCGACATCCCCCTGGAAGGCGAAGCGGTGCTGGCCGTGGTGCCATTCCGCCAGATCGCCGAGCGAGGGTTCGACGTCGTGGATGACCAAATGCCGTTGCGCTGTCTGATCGTGGCCGAGCGCCGCCAGGTCGGCATCGCCGACTTACTGGCGGCGCTCCCCGCGAATCCCCCCGCGATCCGCTCGGACGGGTTCGACATCTCCGACGCGGAGTACGCCGCCCAGGTCAAACAAGTCATCGCGGAAGAGATCGGGCAAGGCGAGGGCGCGAACTTTGTGCTCCATCGAGCCTTCAGGGGCGAGGTCGCGGCGGACAGCCGGACGGCGGTGCTGGCTTGGTTCGCCGCGTTGGCGCGCGGCGAGCAGGGCGCGTACTGGACTTATGCGGTCTTCACCGACGGGCTCGCATTCGCGGGCGCGAGCCCTGAACGCCACCTGACCGTCAAGTCGGGCGTGGTGACCATGAATCCCATTTCTGGCACCTACCGCCACCCGGCCGAAGGCCCCACCGTGCCGGGCATGCTCGCCTTCTTGACGGACGCCAAGGAGGTCGACGAACTCTTCATGGTGGTGGATGAGGAACTCAAGCTCATGAGTGCCATTTGCCCCAGCGGCGGCCGCATGATCGGCCCGTATCTCAAGGCCATGAGCCAGGTCACCCACACTGAGTACCTGCTGGAGGGCCTGACCGAGGCCGATCCGCGCGACGTTCTGCGCCAGACCATGTTCGCTCCCACGGTGACGGGCGCGCCCATGCAGAACGCCTGCGCCGTGATCGCGCGCCGGGAGCGCCGCCCGCGCGGCTACTACGCGGGCGTGATGGCGCTGTTCGAACCCGGTCCGGCCGGAGTCTGGGACGTCGACGCTCCGATCCTCATCCGCACCGCGTACGTTGAGCCCTCCGGGCGCTTGTCGGTGCCGGCCGGCGCCACCCTGGTCCGCCATTCCGATCCCTTGTCCGAGGTCGCCGAGACCCGCACCAAGGCCGCCGGAGTCCTCGCCGCGATCGGCGCCACCGTTTCCCCGAATTTGCCCGATGCCGTCGCCCCATCCCCCGCCACCCCCCCAGCCCGTCCGACCACATCCGGCACACCGGCCGCAGTGGCCGCAGACCCGCAGGTCAAGGCCACTCTGTTGTACCGGAATGAGCGTCTGGCCGAGTTCTGGCTGCGGCCCCAGATCAGCGCTGCCAGCCCATTGGCCGGTCTCGATGTGGCAATCGTGGACGCGGAGGATCACTTCTCCGAGATGCTGGCGCATCTGCTCAGACGCCTCGGCGCCAGGGCCCGGGTCGAATCGTGGCGCGATTTCAGGCCGGAAGGTGATGGCGAATCTCTAGTGATTCCAGGCCCCGGCCCAGGCGACCCGTCCGGAACTGAGCCGAGGATCGAAAAGCTGCGACAAGTGATCAGGCTCAGGCTTGAACGGCGCCAGCCGTTCCTGGCAGTCTGCTTGTCGCATCAAATCCTGTCTCATAGCCTGGGGCTCGAGCTGCGCCAACTGACGCGCCCTCATCAGGGCGAACAGCTCACCGACGACTTGTTCGGCGAGCAGGCCACGTTGGGCTACTACAACACTTTCACGGCGGTGGCCCCGCTCGAGGCGCCCGCCGGGCTGGAGGTGGCGCGGCGACGGGGCACCGACGAGGTGGTCGCATTGCGCGGCCCCGGTTTCGCGTCGCTGCAGGGGCACGCCGAATCGGCCCTGTCGCCCGACGGCATGTCTTTGCTGGCGCGGCTGATTCCGGCGCTGGTGGCGTGAGGGGGGCGGGATGACCGCGCAGTGGGATGATCTGATCGTGCGGGCTTCGGCCGCCACGGTCCACGCCTACGCGCCCTATTCGGGTTATGTGGTGGGCGCCGCCGGCTTGGCCGAGGACGGACGTGTGGTGACCGGTTGCAATGTCGAGAACGCATCCTACGGTTTGACCCTGTGCGCCGAGTGTTCGCTGGTCAGCGCCCTGCGCATGTCCGGTGGCGGCCGTCTGGTCCAGTTTGTTTGCGTCGACGGCCTGGGCCAGGTGATCCTGCCCTGCGGACGATGCCGTCAACTCCTGTGGGAGCACGGCGGCCCCGACCTGAGGGTGCTGACTCCCGCCGGTGAGCGCCCCATGTCAGATCTCCTCCCCGACGCCTGGCAACCATGACCGACACAGCCGATATCGGCTAGCGGAAACAGCCCATTTCACCCAATGAAAACTGGCCGAATCGCTCCGCCGAACTCGACGGAGAAAAGGCTGCAAACCGCCGAATTCGATCTGTGCTGATTCCGCAGGGGGACGGTGATTGCGTTGATTCCGCAAGGTACGCGAGGGGACGCGGGCCTGCGGTTCCACGTCAACCAGCCCGCCGCGCCTGCCCTTCTTGTTCGCACGCCGGACCCCGCACCCGCTAAGGCCGCCACCTCGGTTTGCGCGATCGGGCGGCGGTGGCCCACCGCGGCCCTGGTGGCAATGAGAGAATTCACAGATGAAACGCAGCGAACTCGCCCAGCTGATCGACCACACTTTGCTCAGGCCGGAGGCCACTGCCGCAGACGTCGCCCGACATGTGGCAGTGGCCCGCCGCCTTGGCGTATGGGCGGTCTGCCTTTCTCCCAGTCTGATTCCACTGGGAGACGCCGTGACGTCAGGCCACGCCGTCAAAGTCTCGGCGCTTGGCCCCGACCCGCTGGCCCGGTCTGCGGCGGCCGGGCCAGCGGAGCCCCAGCAGGGATCCGAGTGCCTGGATCAGCTCGGCAGGGGCGGACTCAAAGTGGCCGTGGTCGCTGGTTTCCCGTCCGGCGCCCACTATCCGGAGGTCAAGGCGGCGGAGGCCGCCCGGGCGCGAGCCGACGGGGCCGATGAACTCGACATGATGACGAATCTGCGCTGGATCGTCGAGGGAGATTGGGCGCGGGTGAGTCAAGATGTGATCGCTGTCCGTGCGGCTTTCCCACGTCCATTGGTGTTGAAAGTGATTCTTGAGACTGCGGCTCTGACCGACCGCATGATTGTCCGGGCAGCCGAGGCGGCCGCCGAGGCCGGGGCTGACTTTGTCAAAACCTCGACTGGCTTCCATCCGGCCGGAGGCGCCACGGTTGAGGCGGTCAAACTGTTGGCGCAGGCGGTCGGGCCGGCCGTGGGTGTCAAGGCTTCGGGCGGAATCCGCACCACCGACCAAGCTTTGGCCATGGTTCGGGCCGGAGCCACCCGCTTGGGCTTATCGGCGACTGAGCAAGTGCTGGCGGGTCTGCCGGAATGAGCGTGACCGCCGCACTCAAGTCCAAGGTCGAGGCATGGATCAAGGCTGATCCGGACCCCCAAGACCAGGAGGCGTTGGCCAATACCCTGGCCCAAGCCGAGGCCGGCGATGAAACCGCCCAGGCCGAGCTGACCCAGGCCTTCGCCGGGCCGTTGGCTTTCGGCACCGCCGGACTGCGGGGGCCGCTGGGCCCGGGACCGGGCCGGATGAACCGGGCGGTGGTGATCCGAACGGCGGCGGGGCTGATGGCCTACCTGCGGGGCGTCATCGGACAACCCGATCGCCACAACGATGCCGCGCCAACAGCCCAAGACGACGCCTCGCCAACCGCCAAAGACGGTACGCCCCTGCCAACCGCCAAAGACGGCGCCCAGCCAAGAACCGCCCAGCCGACAACCGGCCAAGAGCCGCTCCCGACAGATGCCGACCTCGCCGCGTGGTCGGGCGCAGGCCGGCGAAGGCGAGCCGCGCGCGGCCGAACGGACCATCCGACCGCCGTGGCGACAGCTTTGACCAGCGGCTTCCGCCAACTCAACCAAACCGGCGCGCTGGCCCTGCTGAGGCGGGCCAAGTTCCGCACGGCGGCTCCGCCAAAGGTGGTGATCGGCTACGACGGGCGGCATGGCTCGGCGGCCTTCGCGCTCGACACGGCGGCGGTCGTGGTCGCGGCGGGGGGCAGGGCCTTGCTGTGGGAGGTGAACTGTCCCACTCCGCTGCTGGCCTACGCCGTGCGGCAGCTGGCGGCGGATGCGGGCGTGATGGTGACGGCATCGCACAATCCGGCCGGTGACAACGGATACAAGGTCTACCTGGGGGGACGGGTGGCGAGCGGGCCGGCCCGAGGCGCGCAGATAGTGCCGCCGGCGGACGCCGAGATCGCGGAGTTGATCGCCCAGGCGCCGCCGGCGAACCAGATCAAACGGGCGGCCCGAGGCTGGGGGAATGTGGGCGGCGATCTGGAGCGCGAGTATCTACGTCAGGCGGTCGAAGGCGTGGCGCCCGCGCCCGGCGCCGCCGACCTGCGGATTGTGCACACGGCCATGCATGGCGTGGGCGGCCGGATCGCGCTGGAGGCGTTCGCCCAGGCCGGTTTCGGGGATGTCCATTCGGTCGCGGCCCAGGCCCAGCCGGACCCTGACTTCCCGACCGCCGTCTTTCCGAATCCGGAGGAGCCGGGGGCGATTGACCTGGCCACAGCGTTGGCAGAGCGTATCGGCGCCGATCTGGTGATAGCCCACGACCCGGACGCGGACCGTTGCGCCGCCGCCGTGTTCGATCCTCACGGTCCGCGTGGCGGCGTTTGGCGGATGTTGACCGGCGATGAGGTCGGCTCGCTGTTGGGGGAGGAGGCCGCCAAGGTTTGGCGTGACGTTCCTTTGGCGCACGATGCCGTCCGGCCCGCTTTGGCGTCTTCTGTCGTCTCGTCGCGGCTGGCGGCGCGGATCGCGCGCGACTACCTGCTGCGCTATGAAAGGACGCTGACCGGGTTCAAGTGGATTGTGCGGACGCCGGGGCTGGTGTTCGGCTACGAAGAGGCGATCGGCTATTGCGTCCGGCCGGACATGGTGCGCGATAAGGACGGCATCACGGCGGGCTTGGCCATCGCGCGGCTGGCGGCCAAGGGGAAACTGACTGGTAAGACGTTGATCGATCTGCTTGATGACTTGGCTCGGCGCTATGGTCTTTATGCCACCGCCCAGGTGGCGCTGCGTTTCGACAGAAGCTCGGAGTTGGCTGACGCGATGAGGCGGCTGCGCCGGGCTTTGCCTGCGGCCATTGGTGACGTGCCGGTCAGCCGGACCATCGATTTGGCGCTGGGCTGGGAGGGATTGGAGCCGGCTGACGCACTGATCTTCAACTTGGCCGATGGCTCGCGCGTGGTGGTGCGCCCGTCCGGCACGGAGCCCAAGATCAAGTGCTACTTGGAGGTTGTGGTTCCGGTGCCGGCCACGGCCGACCTGGCGGCTGTGACGGCGGTCCGCCGCCAGGCGGCGGCGGCGCTGGACACGCTCGGCGCCGCAGTGCGCTCCCTTCTGGCCGGTCCGCCCCGCCCATAAACCGTTGGGATGGGCTGGGATCGGGCTGCGAGGCGCCGCCAGTAAGCACAATCATCGTCCCCGTGCGGAACTGGCGGCGGGTGGGACCGGCCCGCGAGGCGGCGCCGGTCAGCACAATCACCGTCCCCTTGCGGAGTTGGCGGGGGGTTCTTGCCCAGCGAGCCGGGGCGGGGCCGGTCGAGCGTCCCAATCGCTGCGCGCTACCATGTTTGACGCACAAGCGGTTCGTCTTCTTCGAGTTTTAGGAGTGCCTCGTGGCCAATATTGATCTAGTTCTCTCGCGCGAAATCCTGGATTCCCGCGGCAATCCCACGGTCGAGGTCGAGGTCGGCCTTGACGATGGCACCATAGCCCGGGCCTCGGTTCCCTCGGGCGCCTCGACCGGAGCTTTCGAGGCGGTTGAGCGTCGCGATTCCGACAGCCCGCGCTACGGTGGAAAGGGCGTCGAGGGCGCTGTCGGCGCTGTGATCGAAGAAATCGCCCCGGAGGTGGTCGGCCTGGACGCGACGGACCAGCGCATTGTCGATCAGACCATGATCGATTTGGATGGCACGCCGAATAAATCGCGCTTGGGCGCGAACGCGATCCTGGGAGTCTCGTTGGCCACCGTCAGGGCGGCGGCGATCTCGGCTGAACTACCGCTTTACCGGTACATCGGCGGCCCGAACGCTTATGTGCTGCCAGTGCCCCTGATGAACATTCTCAACGGCGGATCGCATGCGGATTCGAACGTCGACATCCAGGAATTCATGGTCGCCCCTCTGGGCGCGCCGTCTTTCCGGGAGGCTTTGCGCTGGGGCGCGGAGATTTACCACGCGCTCAAGGCGGTGTTGAAGGAGAAGGGCTTGTCGACCGGCTTGGGCGATGAAGGCGGGTTCGCCCCCGATCTGTCCTCCAACGCGGCCGCGCTCGACTTGATCTTGACCGCTGTCGAGAAGGCCGGCTACCAGGCTGGCGCGGATGTGGCCTTGGCCTTGGACGTGGCTTCGACCGAGTTCTTCAAGGACGGCAAGTACCAGTTCGAGGGCAAGGCCCGTTCGACCGATTTCATGATCGACTACTACCGGAAGCTGATCAAGGATTATCCGTTGGTCTCGATCGAGGACCCGCTGTCGGAAGACGAATGGGACGCTTGGACCCGTTTGACGGCTGAGATCGGCGACAAGGTGCAGCTAGTAGGTGACGACCTGTTCGTCACCAATCCGACCCGCCTGGCCAAGGGGATCGAATTGAAGGCGGCCAACGCCCTTCTGGTCAAGCTCAATCAGATCGGCACCCTGACCGAGACGTTGCAGGCGGTCCAGATGGCGCAGCGGGCGGGGTTCTACGCCATGACCTCGCATCGTTCGGGCGAAACCGAGGACACCACCATCGCTGATCTGTCCGTGGCGACGAATGCCGGCCAGATCAAGACCGGCGCACCGGCCCGGGGCGAGCGCGTCAACAAGTACAACCAGATGTTGCGCATCGAGGAGCAGTTGGGCGATGCCGCCTTGTACGCCGGCCGGACCGCCTTCCCTCGCTTCACCACTTCCTGACAACCTCAAGACTGTGCCGGGCCGCGCCGCCGTCGCGGCAAGAGGGTACTGAGCACCTGCGCTGATCGGTCTTGGAATCAACCTGGACCAGAGCCGTCCCGAATAGAGCGGGGAAGCGTAAAGGCCCACCGGAATCCAAGAACCGCCGCGCGTGGCCGGCCAACCGCCCCGGACCAGGTCGGTGGGGCATCATGGATGGATGCCGAATAACTCGGGTCCGGGCGCGCGCCGTCCAACGGGCGCCCGCCGCCTGCGGGCCAAAGCCGACGGCATCGAGGCCTCGAAGCGTGCCCAGGCGATCCAGGCGGGTCGCCGCCTGAGGATCGGCTTTCAGATTGTGCTGCTGGTCATGATTGGGCTGTTGGCGTTCTCTTTGGTGTTTCCGACCTTGCGTCTGTACATGGCTCAGCAACTCCAGACCGCCGAACTCAAAGCCCAGGTCGAGGCCGCCGCTGAGGTCAACCAGGAGTTGGAGGCCCAACTCAAACGCTGGCAGGACCCTAGTTATGTGAAGGCGCAGGCCCGCCAACGCCTCAGTTTCGCCATGCCTGGCGACCGCACTTATCGTGTCTCCGACCCTGAGAACGCGCCGGTCACGCCGACCGTGGCGCCCTCGCCGGCGGCGCCGACGCACCTGTTGCAGCCTGACCCTTCGGAGCAACCCGATCCTTGGTACGCCCAGTTGTGGCAGTCCGTTGTCGTGGCCGGAAACGTCCAGCCGTGACAGTTCCTATGCACGATGCCGTCTCGCCGCACCCAGCCCACCCTGAGGCCGAGTTTTCGACCGTGCCGGTGCCGCAGGGCGACCGCGCCGATCCGGTGGTCGGGGATGGCGACATCCGGGCGATCGCCGAACAACTGGGCCGCCCGGTGCGCGGCATTGTGGCGGTGGCCGCCCGCTGCGTCTGCGGTGCCCCATTGGTTGCTATGACCGCCCCCCGGCTGCCAGGCGGGGCGCCGTTCCCGACCCTGTATTACTTGACGCATCCGGTCGCTAACCGCGCTCTTAGACGCCTGGAATCGGAAGGCTTGATGGCCGCGATGAATCTCCAGCTCCGCCAAGACGCGACTGTGGCCGCTGCCTATCGGCGGGCGCATGGCGCCTATTTGGCGGACCGCGAGAGACTCGGCCGGGTCAGCGAGATCGAGGGGGTCTCGGCCGGGGGCATGCCGGATCGGGTCAAGTGTCTTCACGCGCTGGCGGCCCATGCCCTGGCCGCTGGACCGGGAGTCAACCCCTTCGGAGACCAGGCGCTCGTGGCCGTGGCGGATCGGTGGCGGCCGGATAGCTGCGCCTGCCGAACGGCATCGCGCCCTGAAGGCCAAGCCCACCCGAACGGAAGCGGAGGCCAGAGCGTCCCGGGGGAGACGGCATCGCGCCCTGAGGCGCAAGCCCAGCCGAATGGAAGCGGAGACCGGAGCGGCCCCGGCGGCACGGCATCGCGCGTCGGGGAGCGGCCGGGCGCAGGCGCGAACCAGGGCGGCCCGGGGGCGCGGCGTGGCTGAGCGGGTGCGGGCCGCCGGGATCGACTGCGGGACCAATTCGATCCGGCTGCTGATCGCAGATGTGGACCCGGCCGCGGGGCGGCTGCGGGATGTCACCCGGCTGATGGAGATCGTGCGACTGGGCCAGGACGTGGACCGGACGGGCCGGTTCGCACCCGATTCGCTCGAGCGGACCTTGGGCGCGGTGGCGCGGTTCGGGCAGCTCTGCCGCCAAGAGCGGGTGGGCAGCCTGCGTTTCGTGGCCACGTCGGCGACGCGCGACGCGGCCAATCGCAATGTCTTCCTGGACGGGGTGCGGGCGGAACTGGGCGTCGAGCCGGAGGTGATCGACGGTCTGGAGGAGGCTCGTCTATCTTTCGCCGGCGCGCTGACGGCCTTGCCGAGCGGCCTGGAACAGCCGTACTTGTGCGTCGACCTGGGCGGCGGGTCCACCGAATTGGTCCTGGGGAGTGCCGAGCCGGACTTCGCCTATTCGATGGATGTGGGCTGTGTGCGCGTGACCGAACGCTACTTGCGGTCCGATCCGCCGACTGGCGATGAGGTCGCGGCCGCCATCCGGGCCGTGGACGCGGTCTTGGACGCGGCCGCCGGCCATGTGCCGCTGGGCCAGGCGGCCACCTTGATCGGCTTGGCCGGCTCGATCACCACTATCACGGCTCATGCCCTGGGGCTGACGCGCTACCAGCCGGAACGGATCGACGGCGCGGTCTTGACTGTGGGCCAGGTCTTGCGTTCCTGCGAGGAGTTGTGGCAGGCGGCGCGCCAGGAGCGTGCTCGCATGGGCTTTATGCATCCGGGCCGGGCCGATGTGATCGGCGCTGGCGCGCTGGTCTGGTCGCGGGTGGTCCAGCGGGTGCGCCTGGAGGTGGAGGCGAATGGCGGAGCCTTGGAGCACGTCGTCACCTCGGAGCATGACATTCTGGACGGGATCGCTCTGTCGGCGGCGCGCCACCCGAGACGCTGTTTCTCCTTATAGTCTGGTCCGAACTGAGTCTGGCGGCGTCTGCCGCGCAGGCCCCCATAGCCCAATTGGCAGAGGCAGCCGGCTTAAAACCGGTCCGGTGCGAGTTCGAGTCTCGCTGGGGGCACTCCGATTCGGGGCGCCGCGCCGCAACCACTGCGCAAGATCGCCGGTCAGACCTCCTATGTGCTGGTGGGACCGTGGTCTGCGGAATCAACACAATCACTGTCCCCCTTGCGGAATCGGCGGGATCACCGTCCCCTTGCGGAAATCAACACAATCGCCGTCCCCTTGCGGAAATCAACACAATCGCCGTCCCCTTGCGGAATCAGCAGGATCACCGTCCCCTTGCGTGGGGACGTGGGCGAAGGGGGCGAAACGATGCCGTTTGGGGGCCGTTCGGGGGGGAGGATCTGGTTGGCGGGGGCGCGTGGGGGAGGCGGGGGGCGTGCCGGGTTCTTTGCCCGGGGGGTGGCGTGGCGGACACGGTAGAGTTAAGTGGGTGCTAAGAGCAGAAGCGTAAGCCGAGGTCAAGGGCTATGCCGGGGACTCGATAACCAAGAATTTCGTTGTGAGTGGAACTACACAGTTGCCCTTAATCGTCATCAGCCCAGCCGTTAGCCTCCCATTAGTCCGCTTTTGGGACCTGTGCCCATTAGCGTGCCCGTCGGGGCTTCCCCACCGTGCCGGCTTCGTCCCGGGACGGCGGAGTGGTTCCGCCGGGCATGGCCTTGTTCTGCAGTCTGCAGGCCAAGACCAGACCAGTCTCTGACCTAGCCCGGCCAGGGATTTGGACCTACCCCCAAGGAAGTCAGTCGATGAACGCCAGTTCCACTGCCACGAATTCCCCCACCCTGTCTGTTTCGAGCGTTGTCAAGCGCCTGCCGCGCCGCCTGGTCAAGCCGGTCGCGTTGCTGGTCTCGGGCGCGATCGCTCTCGGGGGGGTGACCCTGGTCCAAACCTGGATGAGCGCCCAAGAGGCGGACGCCATCACGTTCTCTAACGGCTGGGACGGCGTCTTCACCAAGGACCAGCTCTGGTACAAGAACGTCGCCTACGGGACCTTCCGCGCCTGGGATTCGCCGGGGGCCATCACCAGCGTTACCTCTTCGGACCCGCCAATCAAGTTCGAACGGGATTCCAGCGACCCCGGGAACACCGCCGTCAACTGGGGCGAGACCATAGCCGTCGGCCCGGTGTTCAAGCAGTCGACGGGGGGCCAGCAAGACCAGGCACGGCACATGGTGACCTGGGGCTCGGCCGGGCGAGTGCATGTGCTGAGCACCGTGGCGGGCTCAGGCGGCGCCAACACCTTGAGTTACACCGACTTCGGGGACTTCGACGACGCGACCGCGGTGAGCGGAGTGACCGCGAGCTGGTGCGACTTCTCCAATCGGTGGAGCGGCGAGATCAACCAAAAGAACGGCTACCTTTATCAGATCGGCACCGGCGCGGCTCCGACCTGGAACGGCGATAATTCCGCCATCAGTTTGGCCCTGGCGATCTACCGCCTCAACAAAGGCCCCGGGACCATTGACTGCCTGGCAGCGGCGAATAGCGTCACCGACGCAGGAGGCACACTCAACGCGCAGTGGACGGCAATGACCGGACAACCCGCCAGCGGCAACTGGAACGCATCGTCTGATATGGCGATCGACGCCGAAGGCAACTTCTACACCTTCCTGCGCAAGACCGGTTCGACCAGCGGTGGCCAGCCCGCCAACGACTCCAGGCACGCACTGGTACGGATCAACGTGGACCAAAACGCGGACGGCACCCCCAAGGCGGGCGTCCCATGGACCTACACCCTGGTGAAAGCGTTCACTCAGGCCAGTTCCGGCGACGAGAACATCTACGGCATGGCCTTTATCGACGGCAACCTGTACACCGCCGGCGTCGGCAGCCAGATCCGTCGATGGGACACGCTCTCCGGGGTGCAAACCTCGCTCGGCAACGCCAATGGCGCCGCCCTTGACCTGGCGGGCGCGCAGATGGCTCCAGTCATCAGTGGCACGGTCTACAACGACGTCAACGGCGACGGCACCATCGGGACCGGCGAGGGCGGCGTGCCCAACGTCACCGTGGAGATCTTCCAGAACACCGGCGCCAACCAGTGGACCAAGCGCGGCGAAGTCGTCACCGCCACCAACGGAACCTATTCGGCCTTGCTCAACTCGGCCAGCTCCGAGTTCGCGGTGCGCGTGAAGCGCCCCCAGATCGACGGGGTCAACGCCCAACAGACCTACGCCAGCGCGGGCTCCTTCTATGAATCGGGCACCAGCGGGACGCACAACACGCTGACCGCATACTGCACCACTACCAACGGGGGCGACTACACCGCCTCCACAGCCGAAAACAACGTCTGCCCCGGCGCCCGCAACGACGGCATCGACGCCCTGAACACGGCCCAAGGCGCGACCGGCGACCCGTTCGCGGCCACGGGGGGCGCCGCGATTGTTTCCAAGGTGACCATGACCACGGACCTGGCCGTGGTGCAGGCCGACTTCGGCCTCACCAAGGCGGCCTCTTGGGGCGACTCGCCTTTGTTGCACACCACCAATGCCCAGAGCGGCCCCTACGCCAACCCGCTGCGAGCCGGCCTGCAGTACCTGCGTCTGGGTGAGAACGCGCAGCTTTGGCCGGACGGCGTAAACGATCCGCATGCGGCCGCCCACAACACCGATGACGGCCTCTACGTTGTGCCCCTGGACAGCCAGGGCCAGCCGGCATCCGGTACCTGGGCCCCGGCGCAGGGCTTCACCATGGTGAAGGACCAGGCCTATCGGTTCAGGGCGAAGGCAGCTGGCGACGCGGCGGCCGTGTCGGCGTCCCACGTCAAGATCTGGCTGACGTCTCTGACGGCCTCGGGGCAAGCGGCCACCAGCTTCGATACCGCAGTCGCCTGCCAAACATCCACGCCTGATGTCAACGGCTACGTGTACTGCGATTACACCCCCACTGGAACTCTGCCCAGCGGCGGGATCGCCGCGGTTCAGGTCCGCGCGCGCATTTCCAACGATCCGGGCGTGACCGCGACTTCGCGGGATCCCGCCGATCCGTCGGCCTCCTCCTGGGTGCCCGCGGGCGAAATCGAGGACTACGAACTTGGGGTGGCGGGATCTGTGCTCAGGATCCAGGCGCGGACTCTCGGAAGCGTGGCCGCCAATGTGAACCTGTCGTTCACCAACATCGCCAATTCTCCGCCGCTGTCCCAGACCACTGATTCGATCCTGACCAACAGCGCGAATGCCTTTGTGCCCTCCACCACCGGGCATGCCGTTAGCAACCGCACCCAAGGCATCACCATCTCCACCACCGGTGTTGGCGCTCAGACCGCCACCAACGCAGGCAATTGGAAGCTTGCCACCGGCGCCGCGGACACCCGCTGCTATGACACCAAGACTCAGCAGAACCTGACACCAGCGATCACCGGCAACAACCTGACCCTGCCGGCCCCGGCCGGTGGCGGGCAGTTGCCAGAGGAGATTATTTGCGAACTCACCTACATCCCGGCCTGGGATGAGGCCACTTCGACCATCACGGCCAATAATGGCCCCCTGACGGTGAAGGCCACCTCAGACGTCGTTGTCAGGGCCGAGTCGCAGGTCCGTAACGCTGTCGGTGATCTGGTTGGCGCCCCGGCGGTGGGCACCGAGGTGACGCTGACGCTGGAGCCCGACGGGGGAACCCTGGCCACTGCCACCGGAGCGTTCTTTATCTACTACAACGGCACCGATTGGATCGAAACCACGGCGCAGTCTTACATCTGCGTGATTGGCACTAACTACAACTGCTCCAGCCAAGTCAGGGTCGGCGCCACCAAGAGCGGGACCTATCTGCTCAAAGCCCAGAGCGGTGGAGTCTATGTCAAGAACCTCAGCAACCTCCAGCCCACGAGTACCTATCCGGTGGAGATCACGTTCACCGCAGACAACGAACCGGGCCCCGAGTCGTCGTTCGCGATCACCTCCACTGGGCAGAAGTTCGCCGCCACCAGCAAGACCGGCAACCCAGAGGACTATCACACTGGCGTCGTCACCTTGTTGGACGCCAATGAGAACCCGATCACCGGGGCCCTTGTCCGCCTGAACTGGAATGAGACGGCGCCTCCGGCTGGCTTGGTTGAGATCACCGAGGACACCACCCCCGGCAACGAGGGCAAGTACAACGTCAAGATCTATTCTTCGGCGGCAACGACTTATCAGAACCTCACCGTGCGTTATACCCTGGCGGGAAATGTGGTGGATCTGGACGCGCCGCAAGAGGTCGTCTTCAAGACCAGGGATGCGACGGACCCATCCATGGTGATCACCACCACCGCCAATCAGGTGGCTAACCATGGCGCGCCCGGCCTGAGCGCGGCGGATTGGGGCAAGCAGACGATCACCGCCACGCTGGCGGATTCGGCCGGTAATCCTTACACCAGCGGAATCGCGCGCCTGACGGCCAGCGCGGATTCGGCCCTGTATCCCGGGGTCCACTTCGCCAACGGCGGCGAGTTCTCATGCTCGGTGCCCCTCGACAGCGATAGCAAGTGCCCGAGTGGCGTCTACAAGCTCGACGTCTACGCCTCGGCAGCTGGCGCCAAGCGGATCGTGGTCCACTATGAAGGTGAGGACCCGGCGGCGAGCCATAACCTCCGGGATGCGAACTCGCCCGCACCGCCGAACGAGAACCGCTACGTCACGGCGACGTACATCGCCGGTCCGATTCACCTTCCCTCGACGGTCTTCGTCCTGGGCGACACAGTGACCAACCCGGGCGAAACCAACCCCCAGGATGACTGGGACAAGAAGTTCAACGATGACAGCACCTTGTATTACCCCAACGGCGCGCCGATCGACCGCGTTCTCGGCGGTTCGTTCCACCCCGGGGTTCGGGTCTGGGACTTGGGCCGCAACAACCCGATCGAAAACGCGAACGTGCGGTTCGTTCTCTCGAACCCGCAGTCAGGGACATGCGCCGCGACGTTCGTGGGCGCGAGTTCCGGCCAGACGTCGTCAACGGGCAAGATCTCGGTCGAGGTCCGCTCGAACATCGCGACCACTTGTGTGCTCAGCGCCGAAATCCAGATCGAAGGCACCTGGCAGGCCGCGCCCAACTCGCCTAAGACTCTGACCTGGAAAGAGTCGCAGGTGGCTTCGTCCGATTTCACCGTCTCAACCGCCACAGTGGTCGCTAATGGCACCGACACAGGCACCGTCACCGTTCACCTGCGGGACGCGAATGGCCTCCCAATCACCACCTTGGCCGGCGACATCTCAGCCGACAGCGTGGTTGGGCAGGCGACCAGCGGTGTCAACGTCGGCACGTTCACTCACTCCAGCACCACGCCCGGCGAGTACACCGCCACCTTCACCGGCACCAAGGTCAACGAAGACAACGCGCTTGGCTGGGAGCTCTCGGCGATTGTGAACAGCCAGCCGATCGCCCTGCTGACGCCCAACGGCAACGAGTGGGCCAAATTCGAGCCGGACACGCCGCGCGCACCCCAGAGTTGGCTGTTGCAGCCGGCTGGTTCGGTGGTGGTCGGCACCCCCACCCAGAACGTGGTCGCCCATGTGCGGGACTTCTATGGCAATGACGTCGCGGATGGGACCCCGGTGACCTTCACGATTCCGGCCAACACCACCGGCAACGGCACCGCCGGCCCCAGCTCCAGCATCGTCGCGACCACGACCAATGGTTTGGCCACCTTGGCTGTCTCGTCGACGGACGCGACCTGGGACAACACCCCGGCATACCACGCGGTGACGGCCACGGTTGGCGGCGCCTCCATCGCCAACGTCAAGGATGCCGACACTGCGGCCGCCACCCCCATCCGCACCGACGGCATAGTCCGCCTGGTCTTCGCCCCGGACGATCCCGTGCCGGGCCAGTCGTGGCTGGTCGAACCGGCGGGGACGGCTGAGGCCAACGGCACCACGACCCTGCAGGTGCGAGCGCATCTGCGCGACGGCTTTGGAAACAACGTGGCGGACGGCACCGAGGTGCGGTTCTCCATCCCGACCGGAGTCTCTGCGGGTTCAACCAGCGGGGCGGCCACTGTGGTTGTGGGGACGGCGGGCGGCTATGCCGACATTTACCTGACCTCGACCGATGCGACCTGGGACAACACACCGCCGTACCATTCGATCACCGCTGTTATCGTGAACGGGGGCGCCCAGATCACCGACATCCGCGCCGCCGACGAGACCACCCAGTTGACCCGTCCGAATAACGACGCCCAACTGGTCTACACCTCGGGCACGCCGTGCCCAACCGAGAGCTGGTTGTTGCAGCCGGCTGGTTCGGTGGAGGTAGGCACCGACACCCAGAACGTGGTCGCCCATGTGCGGGACTGCAGGGGCAACGATGTGGCGAATGGGACCGAGGTGACCTTCGCCATTCCGGCCAACACCACCGGCAACGGCACTGCTGGACCCAGCACCAGCATTGTCGCGACCACCACCGGGGGTAAGGCCACCTTGGCCGTCTCGTCGACTGACGCGACCTGGGATAACACCCCGGCGTACCATGCGGTGTCCGCGAGGGTGGGCGGTGTTCCAATCGCCGCCGTCAAGGATGTCGACACTGCGGCCGCCACCCCCATCCGCGCCGACGGCATAGTCCGCCTGGTCTTCGAGCCAGGGCCCATCGGTCCGAACCAGTCGTGGCTGGTCCAGCCGAGCCCGGCCACGGCTTTGGCCGACAACCAGGCGACCTTGACGGTCAAGGCGCGTGCTAAAGACGCGCTCGATAACGACCTCAACACCGGCACTGTCACCTTCGTGGTGCCGGCACGTATGACCGCTCAGTCGGGGTCTACGACTGTCTCGGGCGGGGCCTCTGGCAGCACCATCGTGGCCGATATCGCCGCAGGCTATGCCACGGTGGCGTACAAGACGACCACGGCTGACAGCTATGTGATCACCGCGGAGACCGCTGGCGGCGACGCCATCTCGGCGGTCAAGAATGCGGCCGAGACCGCGGCCGATGGGCCGCAGGACGGCAAGGTCGAGTTGACTTTCTCGCCGCTGGTGGGCGCCGACGGCTGGTTGATCCAGCCGGACGGAACCGGGCAGAAAGCGAACAAGTCTGATTTGTACGTTGTCCGGGTTCACGCCAAGGACTCGAACGGGAACGATGCCGCCGATGGAACTCCGGTGGTCTTCACGATCCCGGCCGGTGTCTGGGAGGGCAGCCAGGAGGGTCCGCGTGATGTGGCGACGACCACCACGGGCGGCTATGCCTCGGTCACGGTGACGTCGACGGACGCCACTGTCGACAACACCGACCCATACCATGTGGTGACGGCCGAGATTTCGGGCGTGCCGGTGACTGCGGTCCGCAATGCGGCCGAGGCCACCACGCCTATCCGCAACAGCGGCGATGTCCGCCTGGTCTTCGACCCGGATGATCCCAAGCCGGAGAAGTCGTGGCTGGTCCAGCCGGCGGGGACGGCTTTGGCCAACGGCGTCGAAACCCTGAAGGTGCGGGCGCATCTGCAGGACGCCTATGAGAACAACGTGGCCGACGGCACCCAGGTGCGGTTCTCCATCCCGTTGGGAGTCTCGGCCGGTTCAACCAGCGGCCCGGCCACTGTGGTCCAGGCGACGGCGGGCGGTTATGCCGACCTCGACCTGACCTCGACCGATGCTACCTGGGACAACACCCCGCCATACCATTCGATCACCGCTGTGATCGTGAGCAGCTCCGCCTCGATCGCCGCCGTCAAGGATGTCGACACTTCGGCCGCCCCGGCAATCCGCACCACCGGCGACGTCCGTCTGGTCTACACCTCGGGCCCACCCTGCGCCCCCGATGAGGCTTGGTTGCTGCAGCCGGCTGGTTCGGTGGAGGTCGGCGCCACCACCCAGAACGTGGTCGCCCATGTGCGCGACTGCAGTGGCAATAATGTGGCCGACGGGACCCCGGTGACCTTCACGATTCCGGCTAACACCACCGGCAACGGCACCGCCGGCCCCAGTACCAGCATTGTCGCTAACACGACCAACGGTTTGGCCACCTTGGCCGTCTCGTCGACGGACGCGACCGGGGACAACACCCCGGCCTACCATGCGGTGACCGCCAAGGTTGGTGGTGAGTCGATCACCGCCGTCAAGGATGTCGACACTGCGGCCGCCAGTCCCATCCGCACCGACGGCGTAGTCCGCCTGGTCTTCGACCCGGGTCCTTGGGTTCCCGGTTCGTCGTGGCTGATCGAGCCTTCCGGTTCGGCTGAGGCCAACGGCGCCGACACGTTGACGGTCAAGGTCCGGGCCAAGGACGGCCTGGGTAACGATGTCGCGGACGGCGTGGCCGTCACCTTCCACATCCCGGCGTTGACCCGGGCTGTCAGCGGTGGTCAGACCTACACCGGGCCGATCGACGTGCCCGCCACCACCGTGGGCGGCTATGCGACAATTGAGGTCAGTTCTGAGACGGCCAACGCCCCGGGCTCGTTCTACGGCATCACTGCCAAGTCGGGCAACGATTCGGTTCTGGCTGTGCGGTCAGAAACCGAAGCCCTGCCGATTCTGAGGAACGACGGCATCGCCCACCTGGTGTTCGGCGCTGGCCCGGTCATCGCCGCGAATTCGTGGCTGGTCCAACCTGACGGATCCGCGACCGCGAACGGCACCGCAACCCAACTGGTGAGGGTGCACGCGAAGGATGGCTCGGGCAACGACGCGGGCGCCGGCGCCATCATCTTCCATATTCCGTCCGGGGTTTCGGTCAGCGGCCAAGCCGGCCCGGCGGACATCGAGGTGAACGTCTCCGCCGGTTGGGCTCAGATCGCCGTCACGTCAACCGACGCGACCGGGGACAACACCCCGCCATACCATGCGGTGACCGCTGGCGTGAAGAACGGCGGCGCAATCGCCACCGTCAAGTCGGCCGACGAGACCACCGTGTTGCTTAACCAAGATGGCTCTAACCGCGACCAGGTGCGCCTTGTCTATGTCCCCGACGTCGTCGATCCACAAGCCACCGCGGACTCGTTGACGGTCGATCAGGACAACCACCGGGCTGACGGCGTGGCAGCGGCCGAAGCGTACATGATTGTCCAAGACGCCCATGGAAACGCGATCCAGGGCAACACCGACGGCTGCAAGTTCGACCTGATCTACACCGGCAACGGCCCTGTCTTCGTCGGCGCCCCCCAGGCCACCCCCAAGACGATCACCGTGAGCGACCCGACCGGATTGGACGGCAAGTGCACGGTCCAAATCGTCAGCTACTACGAGGGCGCCTACCCGGTCAAAGGCACTTTCAAGACCTTCGAGTCGCCCGGACCGGACGCTTCCCGCCCGAAGGCGAACTTCCAGAACCAGGCGCCTGACCCGGAGAAGTCCGAATTCAGCGTCACACGCACACCCGGCAACACTTCGCCGACCAAGGCGATCGCCGATGGCGTCGACTCCTACACCGTCACCGTGGTGGTGCGCGATTCTGACAACCATCTGATCGGCAACTATCCGGTGGACATCTACGCCAGCCCCAGCGGCAGCAGCAATGACGTCCTGGTGGCGCAGGGCGAGCGCTCAGGCACGGGCACGTCCTTGGGTATCGCCACGTACCAGATCAAGACGACGGTCGCGGGGATCTACCGGGTGCAGGCGAAATTCGGCTCCACGGCCATCGCGACCGCTCCTGGAGGCACCGTCAAGGAGGTCCCGGTTGAGTTCGTGGCCGGCGAGCCTGATTGGACCAAGAGCTCGGTTGTCTACTCACAAGGCGACGCCTTGCCGGACGACATCGGCGTGCACACGGCCCAGGTGACCTTGCGGGATTCGCATGACAACTTGGTCAGCGGCGCGAATGTGTTCTTCACCCTTGAGACGGCGCTGGGACACTTCGTTGACCAGAACAACCAGAACCTGGGGCAGGGCACGCAAACCCTGACGACCAGCGACGTGGGCGTGGTCGGTGTCCGGATCAAGAAGGCCGGCATTGCCGATGAGGACGTCACTTTGAAGATTTGGCTGGGTAGCACCACCGGCACGCCGGTCGCCACGCATGTCTTCAACTTCGTCGCCGGCGGCCCATCGCCGGCGAATTCATCCTTCGTGATCACTCAGAACCCGGCTTCGGGCACGCCTGACGCGAACGGTGTCGACTACTACCAGGGCGTCGTCACGGTTCGTGACATCAACAACATCGCGCTGGCCGGCAAGCCGGTCACGTTCGAATTCGACTCCGCCGGAGTGACGGTCACGCCGGCCGGTCCGTACACCACCAACTCGAATGGACAGGTTGTGGTGACGTTCACCTCGACCACGGCCAAGGCTTACACGGTCAACGCCGGCGTCGGGGGCGGCAACGCGCGCCCCGAGGACCAGGAGATCGAGTTCGAGGCCGGCCCGGCCGTCGCGAGCAAGTCGACTTTGACCACCACCGGCAGCGCTGTCCTGGCCAATGGGGCGGACACCCATGACGCGACCGTTGTGGTCCGCGACGCCTTCGACAACCCGGTGGCGGGTCAAGATGTGTTCTTCACGATTGATCCGGGCAACACCTCCATCACCGGCCCAACGCTCTCCGGGACCACGGTCAGTTCGGACGCGGCAGGCGTGGCGAAGGTCACCATCACCTCGAACGAGCCCGGGACCTTCGCGGTCAACGGCTATTTGGGCACCTCGGCGGCGCCGACGCAGTTGGTCGGCAACTCGCCCAGGTCGGTTCAGTTCTCCGCTGGGGAGCCGGACCCGTCCAAGTCCAGCCGTTGGGTGGTCCCGGACACCGATAGCGACCCGGACGTCAGCGTCGTCAAGGGCGACAGCTACCGGATCACCACCGAGATCATTTCGATCGCGAACATCAAGGTCGACAAGGCCAACGTCCGCCTGGTCATCGACACCGGCGCCGGCGTGCTCACGGTCACTCCGCAGGATCAAACCAACCCGCAGATCACCGGTGAGGCGACGTCTGATCACTACGGCACTTACTACTGGGACGTGACGACCAACGCGGGCGGCGTCTATCAGGCGCACGTCGAGTTGTGGGCGACAGTGGGCGCCACCACCGGATACCACCAGGTCGGCGCGCCAATCGAGCTGCGCTTCCATGGCGGCGTGGTGAAGGCCGACCACTCGTGGTTGGTGGAGCCGGGCGGCTCCGCGGTGGCCGATGGAGTCGCCGAGCAATCGGTGGTTGTCAAGGCGTTTGACGATTCGGACAATCCGGCAACCTCTGGCACAGTGCGGTTCGCCGTGCCGGCGGGTGTGTCGGTTGTGGGCGGCCCGAACCCAGGGGCAGGCCCCAGGAACGTGGACGTCGAAGTGCAGGCTGGCGAGGCCGCCATCCGGGTGGTGTCGACTGTTGCCAACGTCAACCCGGGCACCCCGTACTACGGGGTGACGGCGCGGGTGACGGCGCCGCAGGCTTCGGTTGGCGATATCACCACGGTCAAGGACCCAGCAGGCACGGTGATCGCTAACCGCAACGGCGTGGTCCACATCGTGTTCACTCCTGGTCAGCCTGAGGCGGCGAACTCGGTGTTGTCGATCCCGACAGCGGCGGGGACGCCGGGAACCAAGATCGCCAACGGCGCCGAGGCGCACAGGGCCGAGGTCGTGGTGCGCGACTCGAATAGCAACCTGGTTGGCGCTGGCGCCGCCCAGGTCGTGTTCTCGTACAAGCACACCGACTTGGCCGGCGCCGAAGTGACTGGTAGCTGGCCGGCGGTCGCGACCAACGCGGCCGGTGTGGCATCGCGTGACTTCACTTCGCTGGTGGCGACCGATTGGGAGATCAGCGCCACGATCCAAGGAGTCGAGGTCTCGGCTTCGCCGCAGACTGCCACCTTCGTGGCCGGTCCGGTCGATGTGCGCAGGACCTTGGATTCGTTCGAGGTCGATTCGGACACCAAGCCGACCAACGGAATGGCGCCGGCTTATGCGCGGGTCAAGGCCCAAGACGCGCAGGGCAACCCGGTCGCGGGCGTGGCTCTGGTCCTGCGGCTGCAGTATCCGGAAACAGAGAACGGCCCGAAGTTCAATAACGCTTTGACTGGTCCGATGTTCGTGACGGTGACGTCGCTGGCGACTGGCTTCGCTTCGGCCAATATCTTCTCGGTCTGGGAGCGGCTGGGTGTGAATGTGCGCGCCGAGCTGGACCAGCAAGTGAGTGCGAACAAGCAGGTGAACTTCGCCAGCGATCCGGCCTCGACCACGACTTCGCGGTTCCGGGTGGATCGGTTGACGCCGAATGGCGGGACCGCCAATGCTGTGGCGGATGGCGCCGAAGGCTACCGGGTGACGGTGACCCTGCGGAACGAGAACGGGGACCTGCTGAGGGGTTCTTCGGGGACTGTCGTGATCACCCCGGTGGACACGACTGCCGGCGCTTCGGCGTCCTCGCCCACGGTGACGACTGGCACTGACGGCACCGCGACCTTCGATTTCAAGACCACCTATGCCGGCGATTGGAAGATAGCCGTGCAGATCGGCGCAGGCGCGGTTCCGCGTGAGGACGATCCGCTGTTGACTCCGCGGGAATGGCCGGTGGTGTTCCAGCCCGGCCCGCCGGCGGCGGACCACAGCCGGTTGGTTGGCCCAACGGGCGGCCCGGCCCAGGCCAACAGCTCGGATGAGCAGATTGTTCTGGCCGAGATCAAGGACGCGCATGACAACCCGATTCCGGGCGCTTCGGTTGTGTTCACCATCCCGACTGACATTCGGGCCAAGGTCGGCGGCTCGTTGGTGGCCGGTCCGACTGTGACCGTGACGACCTCGGACGGTTCGGCTGGTGGCGTCAAGGGAACGGCCCGGCTGGTGCTGGCATCCGCCAAGACAGGTCTGTTCGATGTCACGGCGAAGATCGGTGCCGCGGACATCACGACCGGTTCGCCGGCGCGGGTGGAGTTTGTGAACACCGCCTTGTCGTTGTCGGATTCGGAGTTCACCATCACTTCGACGCCGCCGAAGGTTGCCGGTGTGGATTCGCACACCGCTCAGGTGGTGTTGAAGGACGCTTCTGGCAACGTCTTCACGGCGTCGCGGGATGTGTACTTCTCCTACCGGTTGCAGAACACCTCGGCCTGGCAGGAAGGGCCGAAAGTGCCGACTACGTCGGCTGGTGTGGCGGTGTGGTCATTCACGCAGCCGGTCGCCGGCACCTACGAGATCTTGGCCGAGGTCGGCTCGGGGACGGTCCAAGGTCGTGTGCCTGACGACCAGACCATCAGGACCGTGGTGTTCGTGCATGGCTTGGCTAGCGCGCAGCATTCGTCGTTCCAGGTGAGCGCGGGCAAGGCGCTGGCAGACGACAGCGCGACGCACACGGCGACGCTGACGATCCGGGACGCCAATGACAACCTCGTTAGCGGCGAGTCGGTGACGTTCGCGTTGACCAACCTGGACAACGCCCATTTCGTGACCACCGGTTGCGATCCCAGGACTTGCACCAAGGTCACTTCCGACACGGGCGTGGTCGAGGTCAAGTTCGCCTCGCCGGACGAGGGCACTGTGACGGTCTCGGGCAGCCTTTCCGGCAACCGGCTGGTCGGCACAGGCACGGCGTTGTTCAGGAACGACGCGGCCGTGGCCGCGGAGTCGGATTGGACCATCACCCCGGCCGGCCCAATCACCGCTGACGGCGTGCAGCAGTACACCGCCGTGGTGAACACCAGGGATCAATATCACAACATCGCTTCTGATGCGGAAGTCCAGTTCAGCTGGTCTCCGACGGTTGTCGACGGGCTCGCGATCACTGAGACGGGTCGGTATGCGTCGAACGCGTCCGGTGTGTTGACGGTTCACTTCACCGCCAAGAAGACGGGGACGTACACCGTCAACGCTTTGATCGCGGGCGAGAAGGTCCCGGTTGCGGACAAGCAGATCGTGTTCAACTCCGGTCCGATCAGTCTGGACCCGGACAAGACCTTCTTGACGCCGCCGAACACCAGCGCGCAAGCCAACGGTGTGGCCGAACAAGTCGTGACGGCGACTGTGAAGGACGCCAATAACAACCCGGTCCTCGACGCTTGGGTGAAGTTCCAGGTCCCGGCCAACACCCAGTTGGTCCAGGGCACCGACGCCGAGGTCCAGGTGGACGCGAACGGCCAGGCCCGCTTGCGGTTGGTCTCAACCCATGCCGGCCCCTACTCGGTGACGGCCGAGGCGCGCAAGGGAACGTCCGGGACGTATGCGTCGATCGTCGGCGGTTCGCCGGCGGCGGTGAACTTCGTCGCCGGACCGGTCGATCTGGCCCATTCGGTGATCTCGAAGTCCCCGGCCGGCCCAAGGGACGCGACCGGACTGCCGGAGCACAGCTACACGGTGACGGTGGAGTTGAAGGACGCTTTCGACAATCCTGTCAAGGTGTCCGGGACGCCAATCGCGATCACATTGCAGCTGTATACCCCTGACGGCTTGACCCTGGTCCAGGGTGTCGCCCCAGTGGTGCGCAACGTGCAGACCGACGGGGACGGCGTCGCTTCGACGACCTTCACCACGACCCGGGCAGGGATTTGGAAGGGCACGGGCGGACCAGCTTCCGGCGATGTCGTGTCCGGCTCGCCGGTGTCGCTCCAGTTCGACCCGACCGGGGTCAGCGCCGCCGCGTCGGTGTTCGACGCCTCGAAGAACCAAGTCTTGGCCAACGGCACCGAGCAGCACTCTGCTTGGGTGATCGCCAAGGACGCCAACGGCAACCCGAAGGCGGGCGTGAGCGTGCAGTTCACGGTCACCGAAGGGGCCGCTGACGTGGCCGGTCCGGTGACGGCGCCAGCCTCCGGGTTGGTCACCACCTGCGACTTCTACGATTCCGGTAAGCCGGCCTGGTGCACGGAGCACGGCATGGCCTTGGTGTACATCACCTCGAACGAGCCGGGCACGTTCAACGCCTCGGCCACGATCGCCAACCAGTTGGTGACCGGCGCGCCCAAGGAGGTGTCGTTCGACTCCGGTCCGGCCGACGCTTCGCAATCCTCTTACACGGTCACGCCGGACTCCTCGGTCCAGGCCAACTGGCCGGCGGCGGTGGACAACCCGGCCGACCGGTACACGGTCACGGTCACGGTCAACTCCGCGAACCACATCCTGGTGCCGAATGCCCAGGTCCGTTTGAACGGGCTTGACTCCAACATCAAGATCGTCTCCGGCGCCGCCACCGGCTCCACCGGGGTGCCGGGCTCTGGCTCATATGGCGCCTACACCTGGGCCCTGTACACCGACGTGGCCGGCACTTACACGGCCGACGTGCAGGTCTGGGCGGGCAACCAGTGGATGACCATCGCCCCGGCCCAATTCACCATCACCTACAAAGCCGGCGATCCCAAGGCCGATCACTCGTGGTTGGTGGAGCCGGGCGGCACGGCGGTGGCTAACGGCACCGCTGAGCAGTTGGTGGTTGTCAAAGCGTTCGACTCCTCGAACAACCCGGCCACCTCCGGCAAGGTTGAGTTCCATGTGCCGGCGGGTGTGTCGGTAGTGGGCGGCCCCAGCCCCGGAGCCGGCCCCAGGGATGTCGAAGTCAGCATCGTTGCCGGTGAAGCCGGCATCCGGGTGGTGTCGACCACAGCCAACACGACCGTGGGGGGCGGCAGCGAGTACTACATCGTCACCGCCGAAATCAGCGAACCAGCGGCCTCGGTCGGCGCCATCGCCACGGTCAAGGACGCCGCCGGGCAGGTGATCGCCGGCCGGAATGGACAGGTTCGGTTGGTCTACGTCCCGGGCACGGGCTCGGGCATCCATTCGGTGCTGACCATCCCGACCGCCGGCCAGACCAAGGTCGTTGGCGGGACGGACGAGCACACGGCCCGGGTTGTGGTCAAGGACGAGAACGACAGCCCGGTTCCGGGCAAGGCCGTTCGGTTCGAATGGACCACAGGGACTCAGAGCGGACCGGCTTCCGGCGCCACCTGGACCACGGTGAACGCGGGCCTGTCGGACGCCAGTGGCGTGGCCACCTATGAGTTCGCGGCGCCGAATAACGAGGCGGGTTGGGTCTGGGTCAAAGCGGCGTTCAACGACGGCGCCTGGATCAACGTTGGCGGCAGCCAGACGAATCCGGTCGCGTCCCAGACGGTCCTCGGAGCGGAGTTCCAGCCCGACACGGTCGACCCGACCGAGACCCAGCGGTCCTTCGAAACCTACGGGCCCGCCGTTCTGAACGACCTGGCGACGCGCTCTTGGGCGCGCGTGGTGGTGCAGGACCAGTACGGGAACGGCATCGGCGGCCTGGACGTGACGTTCACGCTGCCGGCCAGCCAAGCCGGGACGTTGGGGACGCCGGTCTTCGTTGACGGCAACACGCCGCCAACCTCGAAGACCTTCACGGTCCGGTCCTGTGAGCGGAACTTGACCGCCGTGCCGGACCAGTGCAAGCGCGAAGGCGTCTACACGCCGGGCTTGGCTTACGTCGAGGTCGTGTCGAACTACGAAGGCGCCTTCCCGGTCAGCGGGACCGTCTCGCAGTCGAACACGAACTACGATGCCGGCCACGGCACGGTCAGCTTCGAGTCGCCGACTGGCAGCCAAGGCTCCTTCACCGTTGCGCAGACCGACCCGTCTGCGCCAGCGGTGGTGGCCAACGGCATCGCCTCCTACACGGTGACGGCCACGATCCTGGGCCAGACCCCGACCGGTCTGAAGCCGGCCTCCGGCGCCTGCGTGGCCCCGAACCTGCCGGCCCATGTGACCGTCAAGGCTCCGCTGCCGAACAGCGCTGGTTGCGGCGCTGGCTCGTTCACCACGGACTTGAACGGCCAGGTCAGCTTCCAGATCGTGAGCACGCAGGCGGGCGCGGCCCTGATTGGGGCCAAACTGGCCGGCGTGGATCTGCCGACTGAGCCGGGCGGGAGCGTGTTCACCCGCCAGGTGGTCTTCGCCGGTGGTTCGCCGTCAGCTCTGCACAGCGAGCTGATCAGCCCAAGCACGCCCGCCAGGGCGGACGATCCGGCTGGGCAGACCGTCTTGGCGGTGATCCGGGACGCCTACGGCAACCTGGCCGCCTGCTGGGCTGGTGGCGTCCAAGTCACCTGCGAAGTGGAGTTCGACGTGCCGGCCCAAACACGGACCGGACAAGGCGCGGCCCAGGTCACCGGACCCGCCAGGGTTCGAGCCCACACCAGCCTGATCGACTTCTCGGCTCCGAACCCGTTGATCGCCTCGATCGCCGCTAGCATCACGTATTACGGCGCGGTCGGAACCCATGACATCACGGCCACCGTTGACGGCCAGCCGATCATGGTCGCCGACGGAGTGGTCGCCTCCAGGGGCGCCGCTGAGGCCCACATCACCTTCACCGACTCGACTCCTCCGGGACGCCCGATCGTCAACCCGTCTGATGGCGGCCATGTTGACGGCTCGGTCGCCCAAGAGGATCGGGCCGATGCCGCCGCCGGCGAGCTGGAGGTCGTGGTGACGGACGAGAACGACGTCGTCTTGGCGAGATGTGCGGTTGACACCGACGGCACCTTCGATTGCCCGATCGTGCCCAAGGTTCCGGACAGCACCGAACTGAAGGTTGTGATCGAAGATGCGTCCAACAACCGCACCGACCCGCCGGTGGAAATCATCACCGACGGCATCCCGCCAGGTCAGCCGGTCGTCAACCCGTCTGACGGCGAGCATGTCGACGGCACGGTAGCGGAAGAGGATCTCGACGACGCCGCCAACGGCGACCTGGTGGTCGTGGTGACCGACGAGAACGGCACTGTCGTGGCGACCTGCCCGGTCCGGGCAGACGGCACCTTCGACTGCCCGATCGATCCGGGTGTTCCGGACGGCACCGAGTTGGAGATTGTCATCACCGACCCGGCTGGCAACGAAACTCAGCCCCCGGTTGACGTGGTCACCGACGGCGTGGCGCCTGGCCGGCCGATCGTGGACGAGTCAGACGGCACGCACGTCACCGGCGAGGTCCCAGAAGGGGATAGGGGCGATGCCGCCGACGGCGAGTTGACGGTGGTTGTCACCGATGACGACGGCGACGTTGTCGCCAGGTGCCAGGTGCGGCCAGACGGCACCTTCGATTGCCCGATCGCCCCGGCCTTGCCGGATGGCGAGACCATCCACGTGGTGATTGTCGATCCGGCTGGCAACGAGTCCAACCCGGTCGACCGCGTGGTGGACGCTGTTCCGCCAGGCGATCCGGTCCTGAATGAGTCGAATGGCACCAACGTCACCGGTCATGTCGCCGAAGAGGATTTGGGCGACGCGGCGCACGGCGACCTCAGCGTGGTCGTCAGGGATGAGGACGGCGACATTGTCACCACCTGCCCGGTGAACGTTGACGGCACCTTCAACTGCACCTTCAACCCGCGCCTGCCAGATGGCGAAGAGGTGACGGTGGAGATTGTTGACCGGGCCGGCAACACCAACGATTCGGAGATCGTGATCGACGGCGTGTCTCCGGGCACCCCGGTGCTCGAACCGTCACGCGGCGATGAGGTCACCGGTTTCGTTCCGTCAGACGACTTGCGCGATGCCGCCAACGGCGATTTGACGGTCATTGTCACCGATCCCGACACCGGCTTGGAGCTTTGCCGCTCGCAGGTCGCTGCCGACGGCAGTTGGTCCTGCACCTTCGATCCGGCGATCCCCGACGGCACGATCGTCGAAGTGACGGTGATAGACCGGGCCAACAACGTCTCCGATCAGGTTTCGGCCACGATCGACTCGACCCCGCCGATCCTGCCCGTGCCGGATCCGAGCGCCGGTGAGACCCTCACTGGCATCGGCGAAGAGCAGGGCAACCAGATCACGGTCACCGACGCCCAGGGCACCGTCCTGTGCGAGGCCGTTGTCGGCGCCAACCGGGCCTGGTCTTGCGACCTGAATCCGGCGGCGGCCGAGGGCGACATCTTGACCATCACCGAAGAGGATGCCGCACACAATGTAATCAACAGGCCATGGCGTATTGGTATTCCCGAAATCGCGCTGGCCAAACCGACATTGTGCTTGGGTGATCGCCAGGTCGCCACCGGCCTGAACTTCCAGCCGGGCGAGACCATCACCGCGGTCACCTCCGGCGAGGTTCGGGTTGGACAGATCAGGGCCAATTCCGATGGAGCGGTGGTCTTCCAGTGGGTCATCCCGGAGAACACGCCCCGCAATGTCCACACGTTGACGCTGCGCGGTCCTCTCTCTGGTGTCCACACGGTTGACTTCAGTGTCACCTGCGGTGGGGTGCCAGCGGACATCGAGCCGCCGAAGCCCGCTCCAGTCAAGGCTCCGACACTGCCGTTCACCGGCGCTGACGGAATCCTTGGCATGGCTGGCGCGACCTTGGGTCTGCTCTTGGCCGGTCTGCTCCTGCTGTTGGCCGCCAAGCGGCGCCGGCGGACGGAAGAGACCAGCTAAGCGAGGTCTAGCAACCTAATCAGGGGGTGTGAAGGCTCTACGGAGCCTTCACACCCCCTCTTCCATGCCTTCGGGACGGCCGGCGGGCCCGTGCCTATGGGCTGGTCGCGCCGCGAAAACAAGTGGTCGGCCTATACCATTGAACAATGGACCAGGCAGACCGGCGGGGCCCCAACCCGGACAACTGTGGGCGCATCCTAATTGTCGAAGACGAAGCCGAGTTGGCGAGCGTGTTGGCACGTCATCTTGAGGAGGAGGGTTACCAGGTGGCCGTGGCCGGGTCGATTGCCCAGGCCCGCGCGGTCCTCAGAGTGCATTCGCAAAACCTGGTCATCCTGGACGTTCTGCTGCCGGATGGCTCCGGTTTCGATCTGGCGCCGGAGATACGGCGCATGACCTCGGCGCCGATTATTTTTGCCACCGCCCTGGGCGAGGACGCCTCGGTGGTGCGCGGCCTGGAGTCCGGCGGTGACGACTACATCACCAAGCCGTTCAACTTGGGCGTGTTGAGCGCCCGGATCAAGAGCTTGCTGAGACGCTCTGGCGTGGGCACCCCGGCGCCGATCGAGCTGCCGCCGCTGCGAATCGACCTGTTGGCCGGGCAGGCCATGATCGGCGGCCGCGATCTGCGCTTGACCGCCACCGAACTGAAGCTCTTGGCTCTGTTCGCGACCAACGCCGGCCGCGGCTTCTCCCAGTCCGAACTGCTCGAGCTGGTCTGGAACGACACCTCGGGCCTGCCCACCAACACCGTCCGCGTGCACATCTCCAAGCTTCGCCGCAAGATCAGCCTGGGTCCCAACCCCCCCTTCGAGCTGGTCCTAACCGACGACCACCGCTACGCCTTCCAACGCCTAACCTTCCTCGTCTAACCCCACGCAGAATTCCGCACGGGGACGGTGATTGTGCTGATTCCGCAAGTGCGGACTACGCAGGCGGACGGTCATCTTGCGGACGGCGCGGCGAGTCAGGCCAGCGGCAGCGTGAAGCTGGCGCGAGTCCCCTGCCCTAGCTCGCTTTCGAGGGTGAAAGAACCGCCGTGGGCTTCGACGATGTGGCGGACAATCCGCAACCCCAGGCCGAGTCCACCATGCACCGAGCCAGCCGCGACCGGGATCGGCAGCGAGACGGCGGCGCCGCCGTCCGGATCGAGGTCGGCCAGGCCCAAGGAAGAGATGGGATCGTCGGCCGACGCGGCCCTGGCGGGCCCGGATGGTGGCGGAACAGCGGGGCTCGGGAGGTCCGCATCGTCGGCGTGGAGGTGGGCCGAGCCAAACCCATCCCGGAGAGGCGCTGAGGAGTCGTTGGCGGCCGGAGCGTGGGGCAGGCGGGCGTAGGAGGCGGCGGCGGGCCCTTCGCCTTTGAGGGCGGCCTCAAGGGCTTTGGGGCTCATGCCTTCGCCGGTGTCTTGGATGATCACGCGGGCTAAGCGCTCCTCCTTGGTGACCGAAAGGGTGATTGTCCCGCCCCGGGTGTGGCGGGTGGCGTTGGCGATGAGGTTGATCAAGACCCGGCTGAGGCGGGCGGCGTCGCCGATCACGCGGGGCTGCGCGCCGCCTCTGGCCAACAGCAGCTGATTGCCGTTCTGGGCGCAGATCGGGGCGCATTCGGCCAAAGTCGATTGGATGACCTGGCCGAGCGAGATGGGACGGAGCGACAGGACCAGGCGTCCTTCGTTGATGCGGCTGATATCGAGCAACTGCGAGACCATCGCGGACAGGGATTCGGCCTGGGTCATAATGATCTCGACATCGCGCTTGGCCAGGCGCAACGCCGGCGAAGGCGCCGGCACGGCGCTCAGGATGCGCACAACTTCTTGGGCGTGAGTGGACATGATCGCCATGGGGGTCTTGAGTTCGTGCGCGGACATCGCCAGGAATGCGTCCTTGTTCTTGGCCGCCGCCCGGAGGCGTTTGTTGGAGCTTTCCAGCTCCAATGCCGTCCGCAGGTAGAAGCGGTACACAGAGTGCACCGCCAAGACGATCGCCACGCCGATGGTGCCAAGCCCAAGCGGCAGCGTCTTCTCGAGGGTGGCTTCCGGCATACTGACCATTAGCCAGGGATGGTCCAGAGAAAACTGGATGCAGCCGACAAAGACCACCAGTTCCAGTCCCACCGCCAGGTAAAACCGGAGCCCTTGCAGCATGAGCGAGGTCAGGGCCAATCCGATGAAGAAGTAGTACGGCACCGGTCCGGCCACTCCGCCGGAAACGAAGAAGGCGACCGGGAAAACGACCAGGAAGATCAGCACGATCATAGAGATGAACGCCCCAGTGAATTGGCCGGTGTTGCGGATGTGCAGCACCGCCATCAAGATCACCATGGGGATGACCAAGTTGATCCCGACAGCCGCCGGCCCCAGCGCCAGCAGCCCGTTGGCGGTGGCCATCACCACCGAACCGACCGAGACCACCCCCGCCAGATTGCGCACCAGCGCCGACAGGGTCGGCTCCCAGGCCGGGTACACGGTCAGCAGGTTCTTGAGGCCTCGGGTGGCGCGCCGCCGCAGCGGAACCGGCCCCTCCGGCGCTTGAACAGGCAATACCATCCCTCTAGCTTGGCGTTAGCCGCCCCCCGAGTCCAGGAGGCGCCCCCTCCCGCCGCTCAGGGTTGCCCGGCAGCGACTATGCGGCCGTTGTCCGATGCCGTCGAAGAGGCGCCGATGTCTGCACGCCCTTTGGTTAGGCCGCAATCGATGCCGTTTACCGACCGCTCGCCTCTACGCAATTCCGGAGATGCCTGAGCCATTCTCGTTCGTGGTCGGCGCGCGGATGCGCTGACATTTCGCTGCTCTGCGGGTTTGGGCGGTTTCCAAGAGTCGTGTAGAGTGATAGTGACCCATAGCCCAAGTGAAAAGGAAATTTATTATGCGCTCATCGAGACTTTTCGCGAGTGGAATTACTCTGGTGCTGGCCGTCGGTGTCATAGGCGTGGCGGCCGTTGGAAATGCTGGCACGGCCAGGGCAGATGCCCTGGACGGCGTGTCGATCGAGAATTCTACGTTCGCTGTGACGCCGAGCGGCCCTCTGTTGGTGGGAGAATCTTACACCTTGACCGCGTACCTCGAGGACGAGTCTGGCGTGGCGGTCGGCGGCCAGGACGTTACCTTCTTGATCGAGGCAAGCGAGCAGTGCCCGCTGGTGTACACGGGAGAACAAGCGATTGCTGTCCCGACCTCGCCGGAAGGGGTGGCGGAATTGCCGCTCGAAGGGACGAACTCCGGGACTTGCGAGGTGGCGGCTTTCGTCGGAGACTGGCCAGAAGGGGACTGGGAAGAACTCGACGGCTCGTACGTTGAGGTCGTTTGGGAGTGGCCGCCGGGACCGGCCGCCGACCCGTCGAAGTCGACCGTGGTGATCACGCCGTCCGATGCGACCGGTCGGCCTGTCGCGGTGCCGACCGAGGGCCACTACGTGGTCGAGGTGGGCGCTTACGCGGCGGACGGGATCACTCCGGTTCCGGGCGCGTGGGTGGATTTCAACCTGCCGGCAATAACAGGAGCATTACGCTGCATTGCGCAGGCTAGGCCTGACTGGAGTGCAGTGGGAACGCCCCGCGGACTCGGGGCCAGGACGGGTGCTGACGGGATACTTCGGGCCATCATCGAGGACGACCCGTCGTATCCTCCGAATAGCGATCCGATTAGGGGCTGCTCCCTGATTGTCGCTGTGGAAGAAGAAATTCTGAATGAAGGCGACGATCCGAAGTCGCTGTTCTTCTTGCCTCCGCCGAACTTGGACGCCGAATATAGCTTCTACTCCGTCTCGGCTCAGGACGTGGCCGCAGATGGCGCGGATTCTGGGTTCATCGAGTTGCAAGTGAGTTCTGAGTGGGGCATGGCCCTGGCGGATCCGGCCAAGCTGACGGCGAGTGCCGCGCCCGGTTCGGGGCTGGCGTTTGGCGAGTTCTCCGAGGTGCCCGACGAGGATTCGGGATCTGGCTTTGCCAACTGGCCGACCGGCCTCTACCGGGCTAGTTTCACCGGCGCCGCGCCGGGCGACTGGCCGGTCGGGCTGCTCTACGACGGGCAGCCGGTGGCGGTGGCGGAAGACGGCGCCGCAGTGGCCCATCTGGTCGGGACGGTGGCGTCTTCGCTGGACCTGCGGGTCGCGGTCGCGCATCGTTGTATGGCGGGCAGGGCCTATCTGAACGTGACGGTTTACAACGATTCAGATGATCCGGCCACATTGACGATTGCGACCCCGTTCGGGAACAAGGTGTTCCCTTCGGTGGCGGCTAATACAGCGGCGGCTCAGTCGTTCAACTCTCGGGCCGTGTCCTACGGCCCGGGTTCGGCATCGTTGACCGGCGCCAGTTTGACGGATCCCAACGTGACCGGTGAGGCTTCGGCCGATTATTCAGGGTCTTCCTGCGTGTGACGCGGGTTCGGCCTGGTCGTTGTCGCCGCGTCAATGGAACCGGTGGCGCACAGCGGTAGGTAGGCGTGCGGCCACCGCTGTTGACAGCTCGGCCGGCTTTATTGCTGGCGTTACGCTCCCCGGTGGGGCGGCGCCGGCATTGGCCCGATGACGCCAGTTCTGATCGCGCCGCATACGTGCCGGTGCGTCGGTCGGCCGGGTGCCCATGAGCGCGCCGGCCCGGCGTGCCAGCGGGACGCCGATCAGGGCTTGCTGGTAGGGACTATGCGGCCGTTGCCCCGTGCCGTCGAGGAGGCGCCGTTTGCGCGGTAACGCCGGGGCCGCGACGCGGTTATGAGCCTTTTACTCCGATAAACATAACCGGCACTAGGCCGTTGGTCCCGGATATCGACGGACAGGGGCCTCCGGGGGGCTGTTTGCGCGGTGTTATGCCTGGTCAGGGACCTAGGCGGGCGGCCCTGTCAGCGTGGTGATGAAATCTGGCGGGACTTGTTCCCCGAATTGGAAACGATCTAGCATCAACACTAAACACGGCTCGCGCAGATATGGCCAAATGGCGACGGGCTCATTTGGCCACAGGCGGATCACCCTGGCTGTTCCACAAGACTTCCCGTCCGGATCGACTCGGACGGATACAAGGTCATTCGTGGTTAGCGCAGAGATCGTCTTGGGCGGGACCGGCGGCAGAGCTAAGGCGGAACAATGGCGGACTGGAGATGGCGGCCCAAGGAGGGCCGCGACAACGGCTTCTCGTTGGTCGAGTTGCTGGTTGTGGTTATCATCCTGGGCGTGTTGGCTGCTATCGCCATCCCCCTGTTTCTGTCCCAAAGGGCGAAGGCCGAAGATGCGCAGACCCGCCACGATGTGGCGGTGGTGGGTCGGGAATTGTCCACCTACTGGGCCGAGCACACCACCGCGCCGACAGTTCTTCTGGTCAGCACCTGGGCCGCTGACGAGCGAACCTGGCACCTGCTGCCGAACGGGGTGTCAGTCATCACCGCCGCCAATTTCGAGAGCACCTTGATCGCGCCGGTGAGCCGGCACGTGTCATTGGACCTGAGCGGGAGCACCGACAACGCGATGTGGCAGGCCAGTGGGACCGGCCGAACCGATTGGTGCTTCTGGGCCTACAACCCGCGCGGCAAGGAGGGTGGCTTCTGGATCACCGCCACCACCGGCATTGAAGGCACCAACGGCGACCCGGCCAACAAGTGCCCGTAGGTGGCGGCGACAGCCCACTGCGGGGGCCTCCTGAGTACAGTTGCGGCCCCGAATAGGTGACCTAGATCACAAATCTGCGTAGATCTACTTAGCGTTTGCCGAAATAGCGATGACACCAATAGCGAATGGCGCCTTGCGCGAGTCGGCCTATTGTTAACGCCCTTTTACAATTTCCACTCGGCAGCGGGCGCGAGCACGTGGAATCTCGTAGTTGTACTGGCGCTTAGGCCAGCCAAAGTCGGCTGGCACAGGCCTGGCTCTGATCAAGGCCGACTAGCGCCGGTACTCTCATTGTCGCTATACGCCACATACGTCCAGGTCAGTGGCTCCAAGACGCTACCTAAGAAGAGGCTTTTTGCTTGATATCGAGATATTGGCGAGACCGCGAGTCGGCGCGAGGATGGTTAGGGGCCTTTTATGGGGATAAACAAAGGCTACTCTAGGACATTAGTCCCAGAATTCTGGCTGTCGAAGGCATGTTGGCGGCCTTAGCCGCCGCGTTTATGCAGGTCAGAGAGCTGCCAGCGATGGACCGCCGAGGTGGGCCGCAAGCCCGGCGCATGACTTGTCGGTTTGCTTGACAACTCGTAATATCGAGTCAGCACCGCAGGCGGGTATAGCGGCCAAGACTTGGGAATCCAGGCGACTGTTGATTTCGCTAATCATCAGCCACACGATTCAGAGCCGGGACCGCATCCCACCGGCGGGAGGACCAGAGTTCCTCACCCTCCTGGCACCGGGGCCCCCGGCAGCCGGGTCAGGCGGCAACTGCAAGACGAACGAAAGGCAAGACAATGGCCAATTGGATTTGGCAGAGCAAGAAGGAAGACGAGGAGGGCTTCTCGCTGGTCGAGTTGCTGATCGTCGTCATCATCATGGGCATCCTGGCGGCAATCGCCATTCCGCTGTTCCTCTCCCAGCGGGCCAAGGCGGAGGATGCGAAGACTGAGGCCGTGGTGGAAACCCTCGGCAAGGAACTGGCGACCTGGTGGACCGGCAACTACGCGCCTCCAGTAATCCGGGTCGAGCCGAGCACCCACCTCTATCCCGGCTTCCACATTCTGGCGGACGCGGGGGACCCCTCCACCAAGGACACCCTGGCGACGCCGTTGCCTCCTGGTTTGAAGTCGACTATCTCGGGCGCCACCTCCGGCACGCCGGTGGGATGGGTGACTTCCGGCACGGATAAGACATCGTGGTGCTTCGCGGCGTTCAACAAGGACGGCAAGGTGAAGAGCTACAAGGTGAGCGCGACGAAGGGCCTGGAACCAGTGCAAGAGTCGGACACCGCAACCGCGATCTCAGCGGCCATTTGCCCGTGACGATCTCTAGTTCTGCGAGGTCTGCGAGGGCCTAGTCGGTCTCTCTCAGCTCACAGAATTACGGGGGTGGGGGGGGCGCCCCGCGCGGGGGGGCCCCCCCACCCCCGTAATTCTGTGAGCTGAGAGAGACCGACTAGGCCCTCGCAGACCTCGCAGAACTAGAGATCGTCACGGGCACATGGCCGCTGAGATCGCGGTTGCGGTGTCCG
>JAISXH010000016.1 GCA_031270825.1 Bifidobacteriaceae bacterium | reverse complement strand
CCTCGGATCCCATCTTCTCGATGGCCGTCCGCTCCTCAGCGCACAAATGACGGTAACGTTGGCCCACAGCAGCACCCTTCCCAGTAGAGAACCTTTGACAGTCCTCATCCTAGGAAGGGCGTTGCACTTCCGATTAGAAGAAGGCGTTCCCTCGCGCCGAACGGCGGGATGATGCTATCGCCCCATGATAGTATCATCTTGTGATCCTGTCTTTCGCCGACGAAACCACTCGGCGGGTGTGGGAACTTCAACGCGCGCCGTGACTGGACCCAATGGTCCAGCGCGCCGCGCACAAGCGTCTCCAGATGCTCGATGTCGCCCGTGCGTTGAGCGACCTGCGAATCCCTCCAGGCAACCGCCTGGAGAAGCTCGCCGGGTCTCGCTCGGGACAATACTCGATCCGCGTCAACGACCAATTCCGCATCTGCTTCACCTGGTCGGCCGTCGGCCCCAGGGAAGTCCAGATCGTGGACTACCACTAGACCAAGGAGGACGGCAAACATGGCCACACTCGCGCATCACCCGATCCCACCCGGCGAAATCCTCGCCGACGAGTTTCTGAAGCCTCTCGGAGTCAGCCAGTACCGACTGGCCCAGGCCACGGGGTTGTCGCAAACCCACATCGGGCAAATCGTCCGGGGCACACGCCGCATCACCCCTGAAGCCGGCCTGCTCATCGCGCGGGCTTTCGGGTTGAGCGACCGCTATTGGATCGACCTTCAGACCAACTATGACACGATGGCCGCCAAACTCCGTCTGGCTGACCGGATCGCCGCAGTGGAGCCGATTGCGGCTTGATCCAAGTGTCCGCGTTCGCTGGTCTTGAAGGTGCTGGCGGCGGGGTTCTTGACGGCAGTTCTCCCGCGGGCACAGTCACGGGCGCCCGAGCGGTTTCGCGCCCATCGCCCGGCAGCCCCGGAAACTTGGCCTGGCCTGCGCGCGAACCCTGGCGCGCCTGAAGGGATTCGAACCCCCAACCTTCTGTAGTGGGGGCAAAGCAATAGCCAAGTTTGCGTCAGGTTTCAGTAAAGCCCGTTAGGTGCCGTTGCGCAGGTCAGAGGCGGGTCCGGCCGGACGTGCGTATGTTGTCGCGTGCGGTCGGATGCCGTTGTCTTGCGTCCAAAACGCGGCATAAACGCGGCACGCTCAAATGGCTTGGGGGACGGCTGTCGGGTGGCGCCCCAGGCGGCGGGTGGCCGCCTGGTAGAGGTTGGCCCGGTTAGACTTGGGGCATGGTGACCGAGGCGTTGTTGGCGCAGATTGAGGCGCTGCCGGTCGATGAGCGGGTCGAGTTGTCGGCTTATCTCGACCGCAGCATAGAGGCCGAGGCTCGGGGCGGGCAGCTGAGCGAGGAGACCAAAGGCCTGCTTGATGAGCGGCTGGCCGCCGCCGAGGCCGACCCGGATGCCGCCCGTCCGCTTGGTGAGGTCATGGCGGGGATCAGGGAGCGCCACCGGCTGTGAGCTACACCGTCAGGGTCGAGCCGGGGGCGGTGGGCGACCTCGACGCGGCGCTGGACTATTACGCCGCCATCGGCTCCCATCTGGCGTTGGCCCTGGGCGATGAGTTCTACGCGACCGCCCACGCGCTGAAGCTGTTCCCGAACTCGCACCGCGCCGTCTACCGCCAGGTCCGCCGCGTGGGGCTGCCGAGTTTCCCGTACCTGGTCTATTACGCGGTCGGCGCGGGCGTGGTCAGGGTCCTGGCGGTGCTCCCTGAACGGCAGGACCCAGCTAAGACCCAGAGGGTCCTTGGCCGCCGCGCGGCCTGAGGCGCCGGGCGGCAGGCCCATCGAGGCATCTGACCACACTGACGCCCGGCCCAAGCGGCTTTGGGACGGCGCTATCGGAGGTCGTTTTCGCCGGTGAATATGACTCTGATGCCGGGGGCGGGGTCGGTGGTTTGGTTGTGGTGCTGCGCTATCTTCAGGGCGCGGTCGATGGCGAGCCCGGCGGCTTGCATGAGCCGGAGTTGGTCTGCGGGCATCGGCTCAGGGGTGGTGTGCTCCACAGGGGCGCGGCCTTTGCCAGCCCAGGCGAAATACGTCTGCGGTTGGCGCAGTTGGGCCAGCGTGCGCTCGGCTTCGCCCAGCAGGGCGGCCTCCAGGGCGCTCCTGCGCTGTTGAACGTCCACGGCAACGGCGGCAACGGCGGCCTGGGTGCGGGAGCGGTCCCAGGCCAGCCCGAGGCGGGCGGAGGCCCGGTAGACGGTGGTGCGGGAGCGGCCCATCCGTTCGGCGGCCTGGTGCTGGGAGCAGCCCTCGGCGTGCAGGGCGCGCAAGCGGGCGTCATCGGGCGCGGACCAACGCGGCATGCCTCGGGGCAAGACCCGGACCTCCCAACCGTTTCGGGTGTGTTGGGCCAATTGTACCGTTCCACCTGCGAAAACACTTTCGGTGAAAGCGGGGTGGGCTGGTGCAAACTGCCAGCCGGGTCCGGAGCCGGGCGGCGCGGTGGGGGGCTTAGTCCTCGCTGGCGAGGAGGTCTTGGAGGGTGACGCCGAGGGCGTCGGCTATGTCCTCCAGCCGCTCGAACAGCAGACCGCGTTTGCCCCATTCAATCCCGATCAGCATGTTTCTTGACAGGCCGCATTCCAGGCCCAGGGCCTCTTGCGACAGGCCGCGCTCCAGGCGCAAGCTTCTTATGCGGCGGCCGAGGCGTTCGCGGCGGGCTTTCCAGAGGGGCGCGCGGTCCTGGTCGTTGTCACGTTTCATCGGCATCCCTCCAGGGTGCGTTGGTATAACCCTATTGTCTGCTCCGCTAAGATAGCCACTATACTAGTCGCACTAGTTGGACTACACCCAGCGAGGGCACCCCCCGGTTGGGCTGGCCCACCCCCGTTTCGACCCCGAAAGGCCCGCAATGCCGCAGCACATCCCCTCAGAACCCGAACACCCGCTGGCCAACACCAAGGGGGTGTCGGCGTGAGTTTCCAGGATTCGACTGTCGAGGAGGCGTTGGGCCGCATCCAGGACCGGAGTTACCTGTTGCCGGCGATCCAGCGCCGGTTTGTGTGGAGGCGTGAGCAGATCGTCAAGTTGGTGGACTCGTTGATGCGGGGCTACCCGATCGGCTCGTTCCTGCTGTGGGACCTTGACCAGGACCAAGCCCGGGACTTCAGGTTCTACGACTTCCTGGCCGACTACCACCAGCGGGACCGCCCCCACGCCCCCGAGGCGCACCCCAAGAGCGGGCAGGGTGTGACCGCCGTGCTGGACGGCCAGCAAAGGCTGACCGCGCTCAACATCGCGGCCAGAGGCAGCCACGCCGAGGCCGTGCCCCGCATGTGGGGGAGCAACCCGAACAACTACCCGGTGCACCGGCTCTACCTCAACCTCATCGATGACCACAACCGGCTTGGGCTGGCGCACGACCTGCGGTTCATGTCGGACCACCAGGCGGGGCTCGGCCTGCCTGGCCGGGATGGGATCGACTGCTGGTTCCCGGTCAGCGCCGCGACGGATTTCGCCAACGGCGGCCCGGACTTGACTTACGAGGTACGGCGGCGCGGCATCGAGTCGCAGGTTGAGGCCGACGCGGCCTACCAGCGGCTGTACGCCCTGTGGGAGGCGTTCACTGTCAGCAAGCCGATCAGCACATTCACGCTCAAAGACGCCGACCCGGACACCGTGCTGGAGGTGTTCGTGCGCGTCAACTCCGGCGGCACCCACCTGTCAGCCTCTGACCTGCTGCTGTCGATGGCCACCAACCAGTGGAAGGGGCTGAACGCCCGCGAGGAGGTCGAGGCGCTGGCCAAAGAGTTGAACACCGAAGGCGGCCGCCAATTCGGCTTCACCAAAGACCTGGTGCTGAAGGCGGCCTTGATGGTCGGGGGTGTGGACCACGCATTCCGCCTGTCGAACTTCACGCAAGCCAACATGGCCAAGGTCGAGGCGGCCTGGCCGCGCGCCAGGGAAGCGCTGATCCGCGCCGCCGACCTGCTGCGCCAGTTCGGGTTTGTCCGGGAAAACCTGACCGCGCCCTACGCCGTGGTCCCGCTCGCCTACCACCTGTCAACGCGGGCAGCGTCCGACTCCTACCTGGTGTCCGATGCCGACCGGGCAGACCGCGAGGCCGCCAAACAATGGGTTGTGCGCTCCCAGCTAAAGGCCGGATATTGGAGCTACGGCCTGGACACGCTGCTGGAGCGCCTGAAATCCGCCCTCGACGACAACCCAGAGCCCGGCTTCCCAACCGAGCGCCTGGAAGCAGCAGCGGCCCGGTTGGGCAAATCCCTGGAGTTCAACGCCCAGGAAATAGAGGACCTGCTCAGGCTCGGCTACGGCGACCGCCGCATCCGCACCATCCTCACCGCGCTTTACCCAGGGCTGGACCTGGCCAAACAGTTCCATGTGGACCACGTCTTCCCGAGGAAGCGGTTCACACCCGAGGCGCTGACCGCCGCCGGGGTGCCAGCAGACCAGGTCGGGGCCTACCAGGCGCGCGTCAACTTGCTGCCCAACTTGCAAATCCTCACAGATGTGCCCAACAAAGAGAAAGGGCCGCTCCTGCCCAGCGATTGGCTGGCCAAAGCCCACCCCGACGAGTCCGACCGCGCCGCCTACCTGGCGGCCAACGACCTGGACGGCCTGCCCCTCGGCATCAGCGACTTCCTGGACTTCTACGACCAACGCGCCGAACGGATACGCCAACGCCTGCGCGCCCTGCTGGGCGAAGACGCCGACGGCGGCCAAACGCCCGACAGCGCGGGGGATGACACAAACGGGGAGAGCGGCCGTGCTTGATGAGGCGGTCAGCGAAGCGCCATCGGTTGCCGATGGGCTAGGCCCAATCCCATCAACCGGCCCTTCGCCTGGTAGCGCGTTGGGCGGGGCTGGCGAACCCGCAGCCACCCCCTCGCCGACGGCGCTGGCACCCCAGCAAGAAGACTCCCGGATCCAAGGGCGCTACACCTTCGAGTCCTTGGTGATCGGCCCAGGCAACGGGTTCGCCGTCGGCACCGCCCGCACCGCCGCGGAACACCCCGGCAAGGCGCATAACCCCCTGTTCATCTACGGTGCCTCCGGCCTTGGGGAAAACCCACCTGCTGCACGCCATCGGCAACTACGCCCTGGCGCTCCACCCGCGCCTGAGAATCCTGTACACCACTGCGGATGGTTTCACCAACGACTTCATCGACAGCGTGCACAGCAGGCAAATGAAGGCTTTCAGGCACCGCCATCGCAGTACCGACATCCTCCTGATCGACGATATCCAGTACCTGATCGACAGGGGCGCGAGCACGCAGGAGTTTCTTTTCACCTTCGACTCGCTCTACAAATCCGGCAGCCAAATTGTCATCACCTCAGACAACGCTCCAAGACAACTAGACTTCCCTGTGCAGTTGGTAGCCCGCTTTGAAGTGGGACAGCAAGCCGACGTGCAGCCACCCGCCCTTGAGACCAGGATCGCCATCCTGCGCCAAAAAGCGGACATATACGCCAGGGACGTGCCGCTGGACGTGCTTGAATACATAGCCTCCCGCGTGACATCCAACGTCCGCGAGCTTGTGGGCGCACTCCTTCGGGTCACTGCCTACGCCAGCCTCAACAACCACTGCCCAGTGGACCTGAACCTGGCCCAGGCTGTGTTGCAAGGACCCGTAGCCGACCATGACAGGGATACGCCAACGCCTCCACACGATGCCGACCCCGCAGACACCGCCATCTTGCCCAAGGCGGCCAGGGTCGTGATCGAGACCCAAATCGGCTCCACATCGATGCTGCAACGCAAACTGCGAATCGGGTTCGACCAGGCCGGGCGGCTGATGGACCGGCTGGAGAGCAGGGGGATTGTGGGGCCGTCCGATGGCGCAAAGGCCCGCGAGGTACTAGTGCCACCCGAGGCCCTGGACACCGTGCTCGCGTCCCTTGAAGCGGTACCAACCACGCCAACCGGGGAAGGCCAACGCGGCCAAGGCGAACCCACGTGAGCGTGCCCGCCACTAGCTGGCACGGCAGACCCGATTCAACCACCTGAAAGGACAAACCTATGTACAACTACAGATTCGACAGGGCCGAGGGTAACCGCGCGTATTTCAAGGATGACTACGGGCGCGAGAAACAGGTCCACTTGACTCGCTGGAACGGGCGGGACAGCGATCTGCCGCAGTTCCTGGTCAGCCCCGACGGCAACACCGTGACCGTGCAGTGGGCCGACGGGAGACGCGAGGACCTGCCGCTCCTCTAGGCTTCGAGGCGCGCGCCATAGGCAACCAAAGAACCTAGGCCCCAGGGCAACGGCACCTTTGGGTTCTTTGGCGTCACTGGGCCGCTCTGTTCCCTGCCCCAGTTGCCCAGCGCTGTACGCGCCGCGCGGTGTCAGCGGTGGTTGTCGCCAAAGGCTCCAAAGAAACCAGGCCCCAGGGGCTTGGTGCCTTTGCGTTCTATGGCGCGTCGGCCGCCTTGTGGGTATCGCCGTGTTGGCTGGCGATGGACCAGACTTGGTAGCTCTTGTCGCCGTAGCCCACCTTTTGTGTTGTGATCTTGGGTTCCTTGCAGGTTGAGCGCGCCCGCTTGAGCGCGTGCTCGGTGAAGCCGTCTTCCTTGCCTGCCTCGAAGACTTCGCGGGCCTTGGCGCTGCCTCCGTGCGCTATCAGGTGGTCGAGGATGAACTGTTGGGTTTGGGTGTGGTTCGGGCCGTCGGCGGTGGTCGCCGTGCGGAGGAGGTCGTTCGCTCTTAGGCCCGGGAGCGGTTCGGCCTCCCACTCGATTCTGGCGCAACCGTGTTCGGGGGACTCGGTGAGCCGGTATGCGAGGGCTGGTGGTTCGGGCCCGAGGTTGGATTTCACTTGTACTAGCACCCGCCGCTCGTTGTCGTCGGGGTGTCGGGCCACCAGGTAGGCGGCCCTGGCGGCCCCGATTATGCCGATTGAGCCGCCGCCCCGGTACATGGCGGTGCCGCCGCCGTCCTTGTTCAGGTGGCGGATCAGGATGAACACCGCCCCGGTGCGCTCCGCGACCTCAGCCAGCCGGTGCAGCACACGGCGCACGTCCTGGTCACGGTGGGAGTCCACCCGGCCCCCCAAATACGCCATCAGCACATCAACGATCACGAGCTTAACTTTGCGCTCCGTGATTACCCGCTCTAGCGTTGGGATGTCCTGCGGCAGCGAGGGCGGCTCGGGCTGGCCATCATTATGGGAGCCCGTGCCAATCACCGCCCGTAGAGCGTGGATACGGGACCGGTCTGCCCTGGCCGCGTCGAGGCGCGCCACAATCGTGTCCGCCAAGCCATCCTCCGCCGACAACAGCAACACGTCGCGGGCCACGCCGTTCGGCGCGCCATCGGGCCAAGGTTCACCGGTCGAACACCGTGCGGCCAAGTCGAGCGTCAGGGTGGACTTCCCCACGGACGGGTCGCCGTCGAAAACAACCAGCTTCCCTGCTGGCAAATACCGTGGCCACAGCCACTCCACATACTGCCGCTCAACCTCGGACAACGTCACCACCGATGGCCCCGACTTGTCCGGCCGACCAGTGGCCGCCTGAGACACGACGGGCGGGGCCTGCGAGAGGCGGAGGTCAGCCCAGTCTTTGCCCGCCGCTATGTGGTCGGCCAGGTCGTGGCAGTCCTCGGCGGGGGCGGCAACCCACAACTCCTTGGTGATCGGCGCCAGGGAGGCGACCACATCTTTGACGAAGCGCGCGCCCGCTTTGTCTTGGTCGCCGCACACGACCACCCGCGCGCCGGTCAACGGTGAACTGTCAACCTTGCGCCAGTTGCTCGCGCCCATAGGTGACGTGGTGGCCACCCAACCCATCGCTTCTGCCGCGTGGACGTCCTTTTCGCCCTCCACCACCATGACGATTTCACCCCGCTCCACCTGGGTGCGCACGGCGTCGACGTGGTACAGAGGTATGTGGGACTTGTCGTGGACGGTTTGGGTGAAGCGCTTGGACTCGGAGCGTTGCCACGCCTCGCGCCGGTGCACGGTCCGCAGGAGGCTCCCGCCGTCCCAGTAGTTGTAATCCGCACCAACGTGGTTGTCGTATAAGTCCGCCTTGGTCATGCCGATGGCCTCGACCACATCATCAATAGCGCAGCCCGCGTGGCAGTGGACAAGGACCGCGCCCTCTATCGCGGTGACGCTCAACGACGGCGAGTGGTCATCGTGGGCGGGGCAAAGGGCCCTCCATTGGTTCCCGCCGGAGCCCTGGGCCACACCGTGCAGGGCGGCCAACACACGGGTAGCCGCCTCGCCCATCACAACACCTCCCTCGGGTGTATGGTCTCGGTTTCGACCCAGGCGTCCAGGTCGGCCTGGCGGTACCGGACGTGCTTGCCGATCTTGCTGTAGGAGGGCCCCTTGCCGTCGCAGCGCCACCGGGCCAGCGTCTGCCTGGGGACGCGTAAGAACTCGGCGGCCTCGGACGTGCTCAACAGCACCGTGCCCGGATGGGCGGATAGCTGCTCTGTGCTGGTCATTTACCGCTCCTAGTTCTATAGGCGAAAGCGGCCTCGTTGGCGCCCAGCCGCCGATGGTCGGAGCGCTCGCCTGCCGGTGCCGCGCTCTGGGCAGCGCCGCGACCTCCGGTTGCGGATATGGATATGGTCACGCCTGGACCCCCTGATATAAGTTGTCGCTTTCAACCTGCCAACATGCTAGATTCATGCATTGATGAGGCTAACAGAACGCGACCTAGCGCGCAAACCACCCGAATACACGATCTGAAAGTGTGGTATACTTGATACATGAGCAATCAACAAAGGGGGCGGACCCCCCTATCAGAGCGCTGGCACCAACGCCTGTCGGCGCAGGTGGGACGCAGTATCGCGGCGGCCCGCACGGCCAAGGGCCTGTCGGCGCAGGCCCTCTCCGACCGGCTGGGCGACCTCGGCCACGAACTCGGGCGGGCGACCATCTCCCAGCTAGAGCACGGGCAACGGGACGTCAAACTGGCCGACGTCCTGGCCATAGCGGCGGCGCTCGACGTTCCCCCGGTCACGCTGGTTTTCGACCCCGAGGCCCAGGCCACCGTCGAGGCGGTCCCCGAGAGGCGCGTGGCGACACGCCAGGCCGTCGCGTGGTGGCGGGGCAGCGCCGCGCTGCCAAGCGAAGGGCTCGGCGTGCCGGAATGGCTAGCCGAGGAAGGCAGGCGGCTCAACGCCATCGGGCAACCCGTCCGGGGGCGACTCAGCCCACTGGACCGCAAACTAGCCCTTGAGGCGCTCGAAGACCTGCTCAAACTCACCGCCCACGCCAAAACCGAGGCGTTGGGGAAACTAGAGGTCCTGCGGCGCGCCGAGGCCCAGCAATCACTGCCGGGCCTCGCCCGGAGCAAAGCGCTCGGCAGCCGCATCGACCCCAACCAAGCCAAACAGGAAGCCGACCAATCCAACCAGGCGTACCGCGCCTACCAAGTCGAACTCGCGCAAAGCGTCGCCTGGCTGCGCACCGCAGGCGTGGCCATACCACCCGACCTCAAAACCCTCTGCCGCGAATACGTCGGCTCCACCGACGAGCCACAAGGGGAACCCAATGGCTAGGCCACCCCTCCCGCTCGGTGAGCGCGGTCGGATCACCCGCCAGCAGGTCAAGCCCGGCCTGTGGGAGGCGCGCCTGCGCTACCGGGACGCCACCGGCAAGACCCGCCACGCCAGGGCGCGCGGCGAGTCCGGGGCGAAGGCCGAGGCGGCAGCCCTGAAAAGGGTCAAACAGGCCACTATGTTCACGCGTGATGAAATCAGCCCCGACATGCGCCTTAGCAAGCTCGCGGACCTCTGGCTTGAGGGACGCCGGGCGCGCGCCGAGGTGAAACCGCAGACCATCGACCGCTACGCCAGCCTAATCGCCCGGCACATCAAACCCCGGCTCGGGAGCCTCCGCCTGCGGGAGTTGACCACCGGGCGGGTGGACCGGTTCGCCAGCGCGTTGGGCGCCGCCGTCCCTGGGCAGGTGCATGCCGCGTGCGTGATCCTCAGAGCCATGATGGCCCTGGCCGCCCGCCACGAGGCGATCCAGGCCAACCCCGTCCGGGACCTCAGCGCCCCGACCAAGCCCAAATCCAGCAAAGCGGTGGTGGCGCTGACGGTGGCACAGGCCCACACGCTGAGCGAGCGCCTGGAACGCTGGCAGAACTACCAAGACCCCGAGACCGGCCAGCCCGTGAGGAAGGTCGGGCACACCCGCAACCGCAGCCTGCTGGACGTGGTGGACTTGATGTTGGGCACGGGCCTGCGCGTGGGCGAGGCCCTGGCCGTCCGTTGGCAGGACTTGGACCTCGCCGCCAAGCGCCCCACCCTCGCCGTCACCGGCACCGTGACCGAGGCCAGGGGGCTGGGCTGCCACCGCCAAGACCACCCCAAAACCGACCACGGCGCGCGCCTGGTGGCCCTGCCCCCCTTCACCGTCGCCATGTTGCTGCGCCGCAAGGTGGAGGCCCCGGCCAACGCCCTGGACCTGGTGTTCCCATCAGCCAGCGGCGGCGTCTGGTCCACGCACAACTTCCACCGGCTTTGGCGGCAGGTCCGCCCGCAACTGGCCTTGGACGTCGACCTGGACTTCGAGGCCGGGTTGGTCACCCCGCGCGCTTTCCGGAAGACCGTAGCCACCCTGATCGACCAGGAACAGGACGACAAGACAGCCGCCGCCCAGCTCGGCCACGCTGGCACCGCCGTCACCCGCAGGCATTACATCAAGCGCGCGCCCACCGTCACAGACGCCAGCGAAATACTCCAAGCCCTGGGCCGTCGAAACGCCAGCGCGTCCGCCTGACCAGCCGAAACATGCCGTCAAATGCCGTTGTTTTGCGTCCAAAACGCGGCATAAACGCGGCATCCGGCCCCCTCGAACCTCGTTTCCGGGACCAGCCAAGCCTCTGACCAGGCAATATGGCGCGCCTGAAGGGATTCGAACCCCCAACCTTCTGATCCGTAGTCAGATGCTCTATCCGTTGAGCTACAGGCGCAGGCAGCCCTTGGCAGGGCCGAGCGGACAGTCTACCTGGTTAGCCAACCTCCAACCAAACATTCGCCGGGCTTCATCGTCGGAGCTGGGGTGAAGGCCGTTCAGGACGGCGGCGATCGCAAGCGGACCAGGCCGGGCAGGGGCTCACGGGGGGCAACCTTGGTGGATGAATTCCCGCCAATCCGCGCCGGACGGGTAGATCCAGTCCAAAGCCGAGTCGGTGGCCCAGATGACCAAGCCTCCCAGGTCTGGGTCAGGCTCCATGCGGACGGAGCAGGTGTGCTTGTCCTCAGGCCGGCTCCAGGACGAAGTGGACTGCTCGTAGCCCTCGGCGGTCAGGAATTCGGCCACCTCGGCCTCCTCCACCTGATACACGCTGCGGAAACGGCCCTGTGGACAGCCTCTTTGCTCAACACAAACGAGGGCCGGCACTTTGACCCAGCCTTCCGCGGTGCTCTCGAATTCGCCAGGCCATTCTTCTGCCGGGCAGACATCGCGGACGAACTCTTGCCAATCGGCCCCAGAGGGGTAGACGATCTCCGGTTCCGAATCCTCGACGGTCAAGTCCCAGCGCACGGAGCTGATCACGACGGCTTGATCGCCTTCTTGCGGGTTGAGGTCGATCTGGCAATCGGAGCCACCGTAGCGCCACCAGGCGCCGTCGCGCTCCACGTATTCCTGCTCGGTGAGGTGGGCCCGGGCTTCGGCTTCAGTGATTTCGTACCGGCTGTGGACCTGCCCGAGCACGCAGTCTCCCTGGCCGTCGGCCAGACAGTCTGTGGCCCCCAGAACCACCCATCCTTGCGAGGTGGTCTTTCGCTCGCCGGGCCAGTCGTCTTTCCCGAGGCACCCAGCTGTGGCCAAGACAACGGCCACTGCCGCGACCGCGGCCACGATCTTCGGCTTATGTGGCTTGTGCGCGGGGCGAGTGGCGCGCAGGGCGGGCTGTGCGCCCGCGCTGGTGACACCGCCGAGCGGGCTTCTCCCGGGATGTCGCGGTTGACTCGACATGGCCCTTTGCGGGCCGGTCTCAGGTCCAGGGCGTTTGTTCAGGGGCCGCATCGCCTATCTCCTCGGTGAGTTCGTTGTTTACAAGTCAGTCGGGTCGATCGGGAAGGCGTCGGCGTCGAGGACCTCGCCGCCCACGGTGTGGTGAATGATCCGGGCCAGTGAGGCGAGCAGAGTCGCCATTTGCGAACGGGCGCGGCAGTGGTCGGCGGGCGGGAATTCCATCAGCAGGTGCTTCGGGTCGTCAGGAATCCAGCGCACGTTGTAAGCGACGGCGCCTTCGGCGGCCCAGTCGACTTCGCGGAGCGCCAGGGGGGGCCGGTCCACCCCCGAGATCTCGATCACCAGTCCGCCAGCCGGGCCCAAGTCGGCGGCCAGGGCATAGCGGTCAAGGCTGGGCTGCTGCGCCAAGGCGGCCTGGTCGCGCTGATCGGCGTGTGCGTGCAGCTCGGCGAGGCGCGTTGCCGACAGGTCGCCGGGCAGGCCGCCCGAGCCGGCCCCGCCCTCATGGGCCGCCTGGCCCTGGAGCCCTTCGGGAAACGCGCCCGAACCCGAATCCGGCCATTGGTCGAAAGAATCGGACGTCTCATCCGCAGGCGCCACGGGCGCGAAGCTGTGCCAATTGATCGCCAAGTCGAACAGGGGGACCACCGAGCGGGCGGTGGCCAAGGCTGCCTCTGGCTCCAACCAAAGCGGCGAATAGACGGTCAAGTCGAGGGCGCCATCGGGCACGGGGGCGACCATCACACCGGAACCGTGGAAGCGGACCACGCCGCCCAGGCGCCGGGCGGCGGCCACCAGGAAGTCGACCACGCGCCGCTCTTCGCGCACCGGCAGGCCGGTGGGAAAAGCGCGTGAGACGCCGGCGGGGTCAAGCGATCCGGGGAAGGGCCGGTCGCCGCGCTCGGTCAGAGTGGTCGCCATCCAGGCCTGGTTGAGCCCGCGCGGCAAACCCAACGAGGGCCCCAGCCCGGCGCCCACGGTGTACGGGCCGAACAACGAGGAATACCGCGACAGGGTGATCTCGCCCATCTCCCGCTCCACGCCGCGCCACCGGGTCGAGGCCAGGATCGCGATCTCGGTCACGTCGATATCCGGCGCCAAGACCAGTAGATGGTGGGTCTCGGCGAGAGCGCTGGTCAGGGTCTGGGGCATGATGGGATCAGCCTAAACCACGGTCCGGTGGAAGTTCAGATGCGAACGTGAGGGGGTGGGTCCGCGCTGGCCTTGGTAGCGCGATCCGGCGGCGCCCGACCCGTAAGGATGCAAGGCCGGACTGGACAGTTCGAAAAAGCACATCTGCCCGATCTTCATGCCTGGCCACAGCTTTATAGGCAACGTCGAGACGTTCGACAATTCCAGCGTGATGTGACCCTCGAAGCCCGGATCGATAAAGCCGGCGGTCGAATGGGTCAACAGCCCGAGCCGGCCCAAGGAGCTCTTTCCCTCTAACCGCGCGGCGATTCGATCTGCCAAACGCACCCGCTCGTAGGTCGAGCCGAGCACGAATTCACCCGGGTGCAAGATGAACGGTTGATCGGAGGGGACGTCGAAGGGCCGGGCCAGCTCTAGTTGTTCTTCGGCTGGGTCGATCACGGCGCAACGATGGTTGTCGAAGGCCAGGAAGTAGCGGTCCAACCGCACGTCGACGGAACTGGGCTGAATCATCGCCGCGTCGAAAGGGTCCAGGGCGACTTGCCCGGCTTCGATTTGGGCCGCGATGTCGCGGTCTGAGAGCAGCACGGCCCAATTCTAGCTTCCGCGGCTCTCCCCGGTCGCCTTCCGGCGCGGCCGGCCGGACCCCCGTTTGCCCGATGCCGTCCGGCGCCGGCTCCGAACGTCCGCGCCGCCGGGCGGGGGGCGCGGTGGCAGCCGGACAGACGCGCCCCGGCGCCGGACCCCGGGCCGGGCCCCGGGTCGCGCAATACCGGCGCCAATTCAGAGAATAAGATCACATCGATTTATCGAAATATAGAGGTAGCGGAATAGGCAGGAATTTAGGCAAGCCAAACCTCTGCTTATAGAATTACGCTGAAGCCGCACCTTTCGGCTTGCATTGGCGGCCACAATGAGGTATTACTCTTGTGAACGCAATTACCAATCGGTAATCATAAGCGGAGAGGAGAGAATCATGATGACTCTGGACGAATTGTCGAAGGTCTTGGAGTGCTCTGTCGGGGGCTGCGCCTACAACGAGGCGGACGCCTGCCACGCCGGCGCCGTCACCATCGCTGGTCCGTCGGGGCAGGCCGAGTGCGCGACCTTCATCCCGTTGACCATCAAGGGCGGCTTCGGTGACGCGATCGCCGCGGTCGGCGCCTGCCAGCATTTCGAGTGCACCTACAACAGCGAACTCGAATGCGGCGCTCCCGCCATCCAGGTGGGTGTGCGCGGCGCGGCCAACGCTGATTGCCTGACCTACGCCGCCGCCTGACCTGCCCGGCCGCCTGACCTGCCCGGCCGCCTCACCGGCGGCCGTCTGACCTGGCAGGCGGCCGACCGGCGCGGCGCCAAGAGCGGCGCCAAGAGCGGCCCGGCCAACACACACCATAAAGAAACGGCCGAAGGGCCGGGACTCTCGCGGATAAGCGAAAGGTCCCGACCCCTCGGCCGTTTGGCCTTAAGGCGACTCGACTCAGATCGGGTGGGTGGGCTGGTCCACGTCGGAGCCGACCAGGTAGGAGACGTAGGTCCCCACGGTCAGGAAGGCCGGGAAGTCGTCGTCAATGGCGACGGCTTTGAACGCCTGGGTGGCCTCCTGGTACCGGTTGCCGGGGAACTTCTCGAAATCGTCCACGATTTCTTTGATCAGGGATTCGACCCTTTCCCGCGTGATCGGCGAACCCGAATCGGTGGTGGCGCCGGCGGCGATCCATTGCCAGATCTGAGACCGTGAGATCTCGGCCGTGGCGACATCCTCCATCAAGTTGTCGATCGCGGCCGCGCCGTTCCCCCGCAGCCAGTTCTCCATGTAGCGGATGCCGACCGAGATATTGGTGCGCAGTCCCCGCGACGTGATCGTCGCCCCGGAGCGACGGGCCGAGTCGACGTCCAACAGATCGGCTTCGGAAACCTTGACATCCTCACGCTGGCGCGAGATCTGGTTTGGCCGGGAGCCGAGCACGTCGTCGAACTGCTCTTGGGCGATCGGAATCAGGTCGGGGTGCGCCACCCAAGTGCCGTCGAACCCGTCCGTGGCTTCGCGCAGTTTGTCCGCCCGGACTTGTGCGAAGGCCTGCTCGGTGACTTCGGGATCGCGACGATTGGGAATGAAGGCGCTCATACCGCCCATCGCCGAGGCCCCGCGCTGATGGCAGGTCTTGACCAGCAGTTCGGTGTAGGCCCGCATGAACGGCTGGGTCATGGTGACCTGGGCGCGATCCGGCAGGACATACTTGACGCCCTTGTTGCGCAGCGTCTTGATGATCGAGAACTGATAGTCCCAGCGGCCGGCGTTGAGGCCGGATGAATGGGTCCGCAGCTCGTACAGGATCTCGTCCATCTCGAAGGCCGCCGGGAGAGTTTCGATCAACACGGTCGCGCGGATGGTGCCGCGCGGAATGTCGACGAAATCCTGAGCGAAATTGAAGATGTCGTTCCACAGCCGCGCTTCCTTGTGGGATTGCAGCTTGGGCAAGTAGAAGTACGGCCCCCGCCCACGCTTGATCAGCTCGGCGGCGTTGTGGAAGAAGTACAGTCCAAAATCGACCAGGGCTCCGGGCACCGACTGCGAGAAGCCGTTCGGCGCGAAGTAGCGCAGGTGTTTTTCGAGCAGGTGCCAGCCGCGCGGGCGCGCCACAATGGTCGGCAACTCCTTGATGTCCGGCGACTTGACCTCGTAGGCCTTGCCTTCCGGGCTGACGTAATGGAGTTCGCCCCGGATCGCGTCTTTGAGCGATAGCTGGCCCTCGACCACGTTGCGCCAGGTCGGGCTGAGCGCGTCCTCGAAATCGGCCAGCCAGACTTTGGCGCCCGAGTTCAAGGCGTTGACGGTCATCTTCGGGTCCGTCGGACCCGTGATCTCGACCCGGCGGTCTTCCAGGCCGGGCGCCAGCGGGGCGACCTGCCAGGTCAAGTCGCCCCGGATGGCCTCGGTCTCGGCCAAGAACTTCGGCATGGCGCCGCCGTCGATGGCGTCTTGAAATGCCTGGCGGCGTTCCAGCAACTCCAAACGGCGATAGGCGAAGTTCTCGTGGAGCACCGTCAAGAACGCCATCGCTTCGGGGGTCAGTATCTCGTCGTACCGCTCCCCCAGGGCACCTTTGACTTCGATGTGCCCTCGGGGCGTGGTGTTGGTTTCGTGCGTCATCGCGTAATCGCCTCCTGCCGCGATCAGAACTGAGCGGCCTCGGTGGAACCGCTCAGGGCCGTGGTGGCCGACTGCGGGTTCAGCGTGGTGGCGATCTTGTCGAAGTAGCCGGTGCCCACTTCGCGCTGGTGGCGGGTCGCGGTGTAGCCGCGGGCCTCAGCCTCGAACTCCTTGGTCTGGAGTTCCACGTAGGCGCTCATGCCGCGGTCGCGGTAGCCGTCGGCCAGATCGAACATGGTGTAGTTGAGGGCGTGGAAGCCGGCCAGCGTGATGAACTGGAACTTGTAGCCCATGGCGCCCAACTCGCGCTGGAACTTGGCGATGGTGTCGTCGTCCAGCTTCGCCCGCCAGTTGAAGGACGGCGAGCAGTTGTAGGCCAACAGTTGATCCGGGAAGTCGGCGTGGATGGCCTCGGAGAACTGGCGGGCCAGTTCCAGGTCGGGGGTGGCCGTCTCCACCCAGAGCAGGTCTGAGTAGGGGGCGTAAGCCCGGCCGCGGGCGATGATCACGTCCAGGCCCGGCGTGGTCCGGTAGAACCCTTCCGAGGTCCGCTCGCCGGTCAGGAACGGCTTGTCGCGCTCGTCCACATCAGAGGTGATGAGGTCGGCGCCAAGCGAGTCGGTGCGGGCGATCACCACAGTCGGCACGCCCGCCACGTCGGCCGCCAAACGGGCCGCGTTGAGGGTGCGCACATGCTGCTGAGTCGGGATCAGCACCTTGCCGCCCATGTGGCCGCACTTCTTGGCCGAAGCCAGTTGGTCCTCCCAGTGCACGCCCGCCGCGCCGGCTTCGATCATGGCTTTCATCAGCTCGTAGGCGTTCAGTTCGCCGCCGAAGCCGGCTTCCGCGTCGGCCACGATCGGCGCGAACCAGTCGCGCACGGCCCTGCCCTGCTCGATGAACTCGACTTCGTCAGCGCGCTCGAGCGCGTTGTTGATCCGGCGCACGATCGCCGGCACCGAGTTGGCCGGGTAGAGCGACTGGTCGGGGTAGGTCTGGGTGGACAGGTTGGCGTCAGCCGCGACCTGCCAGCCGGACAAGTAGATGGCCTTGAGGCCGGCCTTGATTTGCTGGACGGCCTGGTTGCCGGTCAGCGCGCCGAGCGCGTTGACGTAGCCGTCTGAATGGAGCAGCTCCCAGAGGGTCTCTGAGCCGCGGCGGGCCAGGGTGTGCTCCTCTTGGAAGGATCCGCGTAGGGCGATGACGTCCTCCGCGTTGTAGCTGCGCTTGACGCCCACCCAGCGGGGGTCTGTTTGCCACGAACGGGCAAGTTCTGCGGCGGTCTGGACTTGGTCTCCGGGACGAATGGTCATGTGGTCTGCCTCTCCTTTGAAGGTGTTTGCGCGGCTCCGAGCCTTTTGCTGGCGCCGCTTTCATTTGACCTTAAGATATTTCCGGCCTCCGCGCGAGCCTGCTTCAGTGAAACAAGGAGGAAATTTCCGGCTCGTGGAAATTTGGCTGTATTACCATGAGAAGATGCACGATGCCGTCGCCAAGACTCCCAGCGCCCGTTCCGCTCCCGCCCCGGTTGCCCCTGCGGCGTTGGCGCCGCTGGCGCGGATGCCCAAAGAGGGCATCGACCCGCTGGTGATGGGGCGCCGGATCAGATTCTTCCGGCTCCAAAAGGGGCTCAAACTCGAGGAACTGGCGGCGGTGGCGGGCCGGGCGGCATCGGGCATCTCGGCCATAGAGAACGGCCTCAGGAGCCCAACGCTGGCACAAATCGGCGCCATCGCCAGCGCGCTGGGGGTCTCGCCCCGAGTGTTGTTCGACCCGAACCCACCAACGGAGCGCGACGCCCTCGAAATCGAATGGGAGCGGGTGCAACGCGATCCCTCCTACGGCGCGCGTGGTCTGCCCAAGGTCAAGGTCAGCCGCACCACGGCGCCGGAGGTCTTGACGGCGCTGGTCGGGCTGGCCCGGGAGCTGTACCGCGTGCGCGAAGAACGGGTGGCCACCCCGGAGGAAGCGCGGCGGGCGAACGCCGCCTTGCGTCAGGAGATGCGCCAACAGGACGATTATTTCCCCGAACTCGAAGACGCGGCCAACGAATTGCTGGAGTTGGCAGGCCACGAGCCAGGCGAGCCGATGAACCAAGCCGACCTGGCCACGCTGACGGCGAAGCTCGGCTTCGAACTGCGTTTCGTGGGCGATCTGCCCCAGACCACGCGCTCGGTGCTGGACACCAAACGCCGCCGGCTCTACCTGCCGCGCCAGGCGGAGGCCGTCACCGGAGACCACCGGTCAACGGTGCTCCAGGCGCTGGCGTCGCATGTGCTGGGGCACGGCGAGCCGGAGGACTACAAGGCCTTTCTGCGCCAGCGGGTGGAGGCCAACTACCTGGCCGGAGCGGTGCTGATGCCGGAGAGCGCGGCCGTGTTGACGCTCGGGAGCGCGAAAGCCCGGCGCGGGCTGTCGATTGAGGAATTCCGGGACGCCTTCACCGTGTCCTATGAGATGGCGGCGCATCGCTTCGTCAACCTGTCAACCCGGCACCTGGGAATCAGGGTGCATTTCGCGAAGGTTCACTCTTCCGGGGTGATCCACAAGTCATATGAAAACGACGGCTCGCTCTTTCCAACTGATCCGCTCGGCGCCATCGAGGGCCAGTTCATGTGCCGCTATTGGGCCGCCCGAACCGTCTTCGAGGCCGTCGCCGCCAGAGACCGCTACGCCCAATACACCGACACCCTGCGCGGAACCTATTGGGCCACCGCGCACCTCAAACAGACCCGGGACGGCGTCTTCTCAGTGTCGGTCGGCTGCCGCTTGGAGGACGCGAAGTGGTTTGCCGGCGCGGACACCCGCATCCGCATGCGGTCCGATTGCCCGGACCCGTCCTGCTGCGCCACACCGCCAGCCGACCTGGCCGAGGAATGGGCGGGCTGGGCCTGGCCGGCCGCCCGGCCGCACTCATCGGTGCTGGCGGCCATGCCGACCGGCGCCTTCCCGGGCGTCGACCTGACCGATGTCTACGAATTCCTGGAACGGCAACAACCCTGACCGGTCTGGCGGCGGAACCGGCGCCCTGACCGGCGGCGGTGGCCGGGCGCCGGCAGCGGGCCGGCGCCACCGGCTGCCGGTCTGAGGCGACGAGAGCGAGGGCGGCCGCTAAGCGAGGGCAGGCAAGCGTCACCCGGGCTGGTCGCCGGCAGCGAGCCGGCGCCACCGGCTGGCGGAGGGTCAAGACGGGCAAGTGTCACGCGGTCCGGTCGGCGCCCGATAATGGATCGGGGCCAGCCGCTCCAGCTGGACCGCCCCGAGTGTTGGAGGGCGGACCATTCGCAGTCCGCCGCGAACCCCGTCCGCGAGCGGAAGCGGAACGCTGACCAGCGGAAACCGCCCCGCCTGCGGTCTGCGTGCAGGCAAGCAAAGACAGATTTGGGGTGGGAAACCGCTTAGTCAAGGCGGCTTCCTGGGATCAGAAAGGCCACACCGCGTGAGTTCACATGCCGGAACCAAAGCCATCATCGCCGCTCTCAGCGCCAACTTGGGCATCGCCGTGACCAAGTTCGTCGCCTTCGCGCTGACTGGCTCCAGTTCTATGCTGGCCGAATCGGTCCACTCCGTGGCCGATTCAGGCAATCAGATCCTGCTGCTCTGGGGCGGCAAGGAAGGACGGCGGCGGCCAGACGCGAAGCATCCCTTCGGCTATGGCCGGGGTCGCTACTTCTGGTCCTTCGTGGTCGCCTTGGTGCTGTTCTCGATGGGCGGGCTGTTCGCGCTCTACGAGGCCTATGAGAAGCTCAGGCACCCCGAGCCGATCGAATCATGGCAGTGGGTCCCGGTGGCCGTGGTGGCGGCGGCCATTGTGATGGAGTCGTTCTCACTGCGCACCGCGGTCCGTGAGACCCGGCCGGTCAAAGGCCGCCAAGGCTGGTTCCGGTTCATTCGCAACTCCAAGACCCCGGAACTGCCAGTGGTCCTCTTGGAGGACACCGCCGCCCTGCTCGGCTTGGTGCTCGCGGGAACGGGGATCGGCCTGACCCTGTTCACCGGAGATGGGCGCTGGGACGCCGCCGGATCAGCCGCCATCGGAGTGCTGCTGGTGGTGGTGGCGATCATCCTGGCGGTCGAGATGAAATCTCTGCTGCTGGGAGAGTCGCCCTCGGCGGAGAACCTGAAAGCGATCGAGGAGGCGCTGGTGGGTCCCGGCATAGCGTCCGTCATCCACCTGCGGGTCATGCACTTGGGACCGGAAGAGCTGCTGGTGGCCGCGAAAGTCGAACCTGATCCGGAGTTGGGCATCCCCGAGCTGGCCACAGCCATTGACGCGGCCGAGGCCCGCTCCCGCGCCGCGGTGCCACTGGACCAAACCATCTACCTGGAGCCCGACCTGCGCCACGCCGCCGGTTGACCAGCGCTTCTGGCCGGCTGGCGGGACGTGGTCAAGCTGACGACCAGGCCGTTGGGAGACTTGCGGTGTCTGGGATCGCGAAGGCGCGGCTTGTCAGGCGGTCAGACTTGGTCGAGCAGGCCCTCCTTGAGCGCGGTCGCCAGTGACGGCGTCACTGGCAGGCGCGGGAACAAGGTGGCCTGGACGGCGTGGTAGATATCGGGTTTGCCATCCCACAGCGTCTTGCCGACCTGGCCCGAGGGAGCGATTTCATGGTGCCAGGAGCCCAGTTCGCGGTCCAAGAAGATCTGTTCGATTGTGTCCCACCAACGGTCGTATAGGGCGCGGTAGACCGGGTCGCCGGTGGCGCGATAGGCGGTGATGGCGGCGGCCACCGCCTCTGCCGCCACCCACTGCAGGCGGGTGTCAAGCACCGCCTGGCCGTGCCAGTCAGTGGTGTAGATGAAGCCGGGGGTGGGCTCGTCGCGCCAGCCGTCCAGGTGGGCCCGGCGGAACAGTTGCTCGGCCGCCGGGCGCATCCAGTCGCGCGCGTTGGCGCCCATGGCGGCCTCGATTTCGAGGATCAGCCGCGACCACTCGAAACCGTGGCCGGGCGTGGCGCCGTAGGGCCGGAATTGATCGGCCGGCCGATCGATGTTGTAGTCCGGCATTGGTTGCCAATCGGCCGTGAAGTTCTCCAGGACGCGCCAATCCGAGCGCTGGGCGCTGCGAACCACCCGCCGGGTGATCCGGCGCGCCCGCCGCCGCCAGCGCTTGTCGCCGGTGACGTCTGCGGCGGCCAAATAAGCCTCGACTGTGTGCATATTGGAATTGATGCCGCGGAAGGGATCGGCGGCGGTGAAGTCCTGATTGAAGGAGTCGACCACCATTGACTCGGCCGGATCCCAGAAGTGGGCGTTCTGATTGGCCAGGGCACGGGCCAGCAAGTCGTCCGCGCCGGGGCGGCCAGCCGCCACCGCCGAGGCCGTCGCCAGCAGGACGAAGGCGTGGCCATAGGCGGTCTTGTCGAGATCTGTGGGCGTCCCATCCGCCGCGATCTGGTTGAACCAGCCGCCGGCGGCCGTGTCGGCAAAGGGTCCGGCCAAAGCGGCCAGGCCGTGATCGGTCAAGTCTTCCGCGCCCGGATAGCCCAGCAAGGTCCCCAGCGCGTAGACATGGGTCATGCGCGCGGTTATCCAAAGATCGACCGGTCCGGTCAAGTCCGGGCGGCCGGCGGCATCGAGCCAGGCGAATCCTTGCGGCGAATCGGCGCTGGCGCGCCCGAAGTCCAATAGCCGAAAAGTCTCGGTGTTGAGCCAGTCCGGGTCACTGGCATAGTCGGGGCTGTTCATCTGCGTGATCCTCCCAGCGGAAATTGATCTCCGCTCAAGGTTAGCCTCGATCCGCCGAGAACTGCCGGCGCGAGCCGCGCCAGGCCGGTATCGGTACTCCAAGGATTAGGCGTCTGCGGGCACAAGAGTGATGAGACTGGCCTCTGGGCGGCAGGCCAGTCGGACCGGAGCATAGGGGGAAGTCCCCAGGCCGGCCGAGACATGAAGGAACGAATCCGTGCTCCGCCAGCGGTGCAGCCCGGCCGCCAAACGGGCCGGGAGATCCGAATTCGACACCAGCGCGCCGTAAAGGGGCAGGCCGACCTGGCCCCCGTGGGTGTGCCCGGCCAGGACCAGGCGGGCCTGATCTGCCACCAGGCGGTCGACCGCCCGCAAATAAGGCGCGTGGACCAATCCCAAGACCAGCGCGGCCTGGCTGTGCGAGACCGGATCGGGCATCCGGTCCCAGTCCAGATGTGGATCGGCCAAGCCCACCAGATCGGTTGCCAGCCGCTCCGGCCCCAGCTCTAGTTGACCGCGGGCGTTGTTCAAGTCCGACCAGCCAGCCCGCGTCAGGACCTGCCGGAACGCCTCGGTCGGCAAATCTCGCTGGCGTTCCGGCTCGGAGTCGGTGGGGCCGAAGAGGTAAGCGGCTGGGTTCTTGAGGATTGCCGAGTAATAGTCGTTCGACCCGAAAACGAAAGCGCCAGGCCTGGCCAGATGGGGCTCGAGGGCCTCGAGGGCCAATTCCATCGCGTCCGCGAAAGCGTAGTTGTCGCCGGTGACCACCACCAGCTCGGGTTCGAGGGCGGCCAGCGCCTTGACCCATTCAACTTTGCGCCGCTGGCGGGCGGTCAGATGCATGTCCGATAGATGCAGCACCTTGATCGGCCTGGCCCCGGCGGGCAGCACTGGCGCCAGAACCCGCCGCAGCGTGTACCAGTGGGCCTCCGCCAGCGCGTAACCGAGGGTGGCCGCGCCGGCAATCAATCCGGCGCCGGCCAAGCGGCGCAATTTCACTCGGCTCACCCTACTCGTCCCCAAAACCGGGCTGATAATCAGCCGGGGCGCGCGGCATCGGGCAAAGCCTCGCTCTGATGCCTGGCGCGAACCGGACCGATCAGCGGTGGCGGCGCGCGGCATCGGGCAAAGCTTGGCAGGGAGGCCCTGCGCGGTCCCAGGGCGACAACGCGGACGATGCCGTCTGGTCGCCTCCCCGACCCCGGCTCGGCCGGCCAGGTCAGGCGGCGCGTCGGGCCAGACGCTCTATGTCCAGCAGGTAGACGCCGCGGCCCTCCAACCTGATCCAGCTGCGGGCTATGAACTCGGCCAGGGCCTTGTTGACGGTCTCGCGCGAGGCGCCGACCAGGTGGGCCAGTTCCTCCTGAGTCAGGCCGTGGGTGACGTGGACGCCTTCGGCGGTGTTCTCGCCGAACCGGTCGGCCAGGTCCAGCAGCGCTTTGGCGACCCGGCCCGGCACGTCCGCGAAGATCAGATCGGTCACGGCCTCGTTGGTGCGGCGCAGCCGGTGGGCCAGCTCTTGGAGCAGGTGCTTGGAAGCAGCCGGGTTCTGATCGAGCCATTCGCCAATGGCCGCGTGGCTCAACTCCAACAGTCCGCTGTCCGTCACGGCTGTGGCGGTCGCGGTCCTGGGGCCCGGGTCGAACAGCGTCAACTCGCCGATGAACTCGCCTTTGCCCAGCACGGCCAGGAGATTCTCGCGGCCGTCTGGCGACGTCCGTCCCAGTTTGATCATGCCGGACTGGATCAAGTACAGGCGGTCGCCCTCATCGCCTTCCCAGAACAGCACCTTGCCCCGGCTCAGCCGGCGGCGGACCATCACGTCGAGCAGGCGCTGGGCCTGCTCATGATCGATCCCGGCGAACAAGCCGGAGGCCGAGATAATGCTCTCAGGGTTGTCGTAGCTGGCATTCATTGGGACACCTCATCTCGGTGGGGCTGCGGGTGGCCGCAGACGACAGGCTACTGAATTCAGTCTAGCCAACCACGGACCCGCCTCAGGGCCGCCTGGACTTGGGTCACAGCTCGGCCGAGGGGCACAGGCCGGCCAGACGGCAATCGCCGCAAGCTGGCCGGCGCGCATGGCAGACCCGGCGCCCCAAGAAGATCAGGCGGTTGGCCAGGTCAGTCCATTGCCGAGGCGGGAACAGCGCGGCGATGTCAGCCTCGATCTTGTTCGGATCTTGGTTCTTGGTCCAGCCAAGCCGCTTGGCGATGCGGCTGACATGGGTGTCCACGGCGATCCCGGGGACGCCGAAGGCGTTGCCCAGAACAACGTTGGCGGTCTTGCGACCCACGCCCGGCAGCGATGTCAGTTCCTCCAGCGTGGCGGGCACCTCGCCGCCGAAGCGCTCGGTCAGGACATGGCCGATCCCTTTCAAAGCCGCCGCCTTGGCCCGGTACAGCCCGACCGGGCGGATGAGGGTTTCAAGTTGGACCAGATCGGCGGCGGCGTAACCGGCCGCGTCCGCGAAGGCCGCGAAAAGCGCCGGGCTGACGCTGTTGACGCGCTGGTCAGTCGACTGCGCCGACAACACAGTGGCCACCAGCAACTCGAGCGGCGACCGGAAATCCAGTTCGCAGTGGGCGTCAGGGAAAGTCTCCGCCAGGACCTCGCCGACTAGCCTGGCCTGGCGACGAGTGGCAATTCCGCCGGGCGGCGCGGCCATTCGCTCCTGGGCGGCATTCACGCCCCCAACCCTAAGCCCCGATCGGCCGATCCTCGCCTCTAGCGCCGCCCCGGCGGTTATCGCTGGATTTCGGCCGGACGGTTGTCCGTCAGCCATAGGTTCGAATAGGTTCGAATAGGTTCGAAGAGGGGGTTAGAAGGGGGGGTTCGAAGAGGTGACGCCAGCGGTGGCTCCTGGCGACGCTAGGGCATCAGGTGGTGCTCCGCCAACCAGTCCAGGATCAGGCCGCTGACCAGTTCGCCGTCCTCCTCCATGGGCAGATGGCCAACGCCGCTGAGCAACTCGAAACGATAGTTCTGGCCGCCTAACTCTCCCGCTCTGACCACCTGCCAGCGCAGCACAGGGTCCATGTCGGACTGTATTTGCAAGGTCGGCACCGGCGAGGGAACGCGAGCTGAATGCACGAATCGGGCGTGCGCGGCGCTCAGCAGCGGGCGCGTGGCCCAGCGCATGATCTGGGCGGTTTTCAGGGGCGCGAACGGCACGCGCATCGCCTCGGCGTAATGGTGCGCGGCCATCGCGTCGGTTGCGTCGGCGTTCAACATCCAGGTGCCCAGCAGCGCGGACATGAAGGTCTTGTCCGGCAGCAGTCGTTCGGCCAGACGCGGCGAGCGCAGGGCGCCGAGTTGGCCGACAGCGCGGGGCGAGACCAAGAGTTGGCGCTTCGGCCGCAGGCTGCCGGGATGGTATGCCGCCACGGCCACAATCGCTTCGAGCGCCGCAGGCGCCCGGCTGGCCATAGTCCAGGCCACCTGGCCGCCGATCCCGTTGCCCACCACGACCGCCGAACCCCGTCCCAGCGCGGCGATCACGCCCGCGACATCTGCTGCCAACATGGGCAACGAATAGCCCTCTGGCGGCTTGTCGCTGGCCCCGCAGCCGCGCAGATCGACTGATGCGGCGCGGTAGCCGGCCACGCCCAAAGCCACTAGCAAGTGGCGGGTGGCCCACCAGTGCTGTGGCAAACCGTGCAGCAACACGATCAGTCGGCCGTCCTCCGGGCCGGTCGTGGCGACGTGGAAGCGCAATCCGCGCGCGGCGACAAAACGGTGCGACCAGGGACCGTCAATCAGCGCCGCGGTGAAGTCAGCCGGTGCGGTCCGGCGTCCGAGCAGAGCCAATCACGCCTCCGTCGCCCCGCCGGGCGAGTCCCCGCCCACCCCGGCGGCGGGGTCGATTGGCGGTTCGGGCCGCGCCGACGGGTCGGCTTCGCCAACGGGCTCGCCAGCGGGCTCGCCCTTGAGCGCGTCGAGAGAAGCCTTGATCATGTCGGTGGTTTGGCCGATCGCGGCAGATGCCTTCTTGAGCAGGGCTCGGCCCGCGACCGCCAGTCCGGCCGCCGCCACCAGGGCCACGCCAGCGGCGATCAAATAGGCCGCCCAGGGCCAGATCCCCAGGGCGATCAAGCCCCAGACAAACGCCAACACCAGCAGCGGTGTCACTCCGGCGACGGCCACCAGGGCCGCGACTATGAGGGCCAGGCCGAGCCCAAGGCGGCTGCCTTCCTTCGACAGCTGGGCCTTGGCCAGCTCTACCGTGGCGCGGTAGAGGGCGCCCACTTGACTGAGCGCTTCGGCGATGGCGGCGCCGAGTTTGTTCTTGGCCACGGTCAACCCCAATCCTGATGTCTCCCGGCCGGCAATCCCCTGGACAAGGCGGATTCACCGGCCAAAACCATGTTCGCGCGCCTGGGCCCGCGCCTCAGGCGGGGAGTTTGCGTTGTTCAGCTAGGCCACCGCCGGAGGCGGGGCGTGCGCTGCCCTTCGCGGACACGGCCGGCCGGTGGCTATGCGCCGCCGTCCTGGCAAACCGGTGAACAAACCGGTTTCCTAGGCCGAAGCAGCGCTTGCCTTCCGCGTTTCCGCAGGTCAGCGTTCCGCTGCCCTGCGTCAACACGGTCGGAGCGTGGTTGTTCACCACGCTCCTAGGTGCCCGCAGAACGGTCCTCCCCGCTGGGGAGCACCCCAGGTGCTCACTAGGAAGGGTAGCGTGTCGCGCGCCATGACGGCAGAAGCGTTGCCCCGCTATTCGGCTGACGGAAGCCGAACCGCCGTGCGCAGACGCCAAGCAACGGGCGAACAGGTTATCAATCGCGCAATCCAATTGCCGAAACGGAGGAAACCGTCGACATGCCCTTAACGTAGGTTAATACGTGCGTGGGTTCCTGTTCGCCCGTTGCTCTTGTACTTCATTTCTAGCACGTCGATATGGCCTCTGGCAAGCGTAAACGCCCAAAAAAGATGGGATGAAAAGGGTGGGCGAAAATGGCCAGATAAAGCTATTCAACCACGTGTCCGGTGCGAGCTCAAATCGCCTCGATGCGCCGGTGGAAACTACTGAAGCGCCGCCACGCCCAGATGAGCGCGGCCCCCAGAATCACGGGTGCGGCGAAAGCCGCCAAGCCTGTCACGGCCATCCTGCGGTTCTCAGCTCGCACTGAACTCGGCGCGGCGAAATGGACCACTTCCCAGCCGCGGGACTCAGCCACCTTGCGCAGCGCCCGCGAGGGGTTGACCACCGCGGGATGTCCCACCGCTTCAAGCATCGGCAGATCGGTGATCGAATCCGAATAGGCGAACGACCGAGCGAGGTCATAACCTTGGCGGTGGGCCAGCGTTGCCATCGCCTCGACCTTGGCCGGGCCGTAGTTGAAGAAGTCGGTGCCGCCGGTGTAACGCCCGTCCTTGACCTCCATGCGCGTGGCCAGGCAATGATCGGCTCCGAGCATGGCCCCGATCGGCTCCACCAGTTCACGGCTCGACGCGGAGACGATCACGACATCGCGTCCGGCGTCCCGGTGCGACTGGATCAACGCGGCGGCCTCGGCGAATACCTGCGGACCGACCTTCGCGGCCAGCTGCTCGCTGGCCAGGCGGGCCAGACGGCCGGCATCCCAGCCGGCGATGATCCCGCCCAGGAGATGTCTGAGGCGTTCGGATTGAGTTTTCCCAGCGGCGCCGATCTGGTAGGAGGCTTGGGCGTAGACGGACCGCAAGACGGACCGCCGCCGTAACATTCCCTCGGCGATCAGGGTCGATGTCAGAGCCAGAGTCGAACTGCGGGCGATGATCGTCTTGTCCAAGTCGAAGAAGGCGGCGGGGCGGCCATTAGTGGCGGGCTGATCGGTCACGGCAAGGATTCTGGCAGATGTGAAGAGTCGGTGTCATCCACAGGTTCTGCGGCTCTCGGCCACTGCGGCCCCGCTGGTGGTCCATCCTATGGCTGTGGCGATTCCGCAGGTGGCCTTGCTGACCGAAGATCCCGGTCTGGTCGAAGCGGCCACAGCGGCCATTTGGGAGGCGGGCGCGGCGGTCCAGCCGCTGGTCGGCCCGAGCCAGCTAGGCCAATTGGCGATTCGGCCCCGGGTGGTGGTTTGCGGACATGATCTGGAGCGAGCCGCTGTCGCGGCCCTGGGGCGTTCCTGGCCGGAATGCCAAGTGGTCTGGGCCGCGCTAGGGGAGCATGCTTCCGGTTTCGGCCCAGGTCTGATCCTGCCGCAGGCCTCCCGTCGGTTGACGATGCTGGTGGAGGCGGCCTGCCGCCCGCCACTGAGCGCCCAGCGGGTGGCGCTGATCGGCGCCCACGGCGGCGCCGGCGCCAGCTGTTTGGCGGTCGCCTTGGCACTGGACCTGGCCACGCGGCCGGGCGGCCGGACGCCGCTGCGGCTGATCGGCCTGAATCGGTCGGGTGCCTCCCTGGGCGCCTTGCTGGGTCTGGATCAAGCATCGCTCTGGGACGAAGCGGCCCTGGCGCGGGCGGGGTTGGCGCTGAGGACCCGGCCGGGTTCTGGCGGGGCTCAGGCGTTGGGCGCGGCCACACCGCTGACGGCGGCGGCTGTGATCCAGGGGATTGAGGTCCGCGAAGCCGAGCCCGGGCTGGCGGCGCCGGCCTGGCGGGTCCGCCAAGAATTGGAGGCCTGGGAAGCGGAGGCGCCTGGGGGCCACACCGTGCTGGACGCTGCCCTGGCAGCGCCGGGAGGGGCCTGGCGCGCGGCCAGTTGGGCGGATCGGCGAGTGATCGTGGGGCGGGCCGACCCGGCTGGAGCCGCCGCCTTGGCCGCGCTCGCCGCCGATTTCGATGAGCTGGGGCTGAGCTTCAGCGTCGCGGTGCGGGCCATACGCGGTGGTCTCGACGCGGCCGAGGTGGCAGACGGCATCGTAAACCCCTCAGCGGCGGACGCAGGTCGGGTGTTCGCCATTGGCGACGAGCGATCCTTCACTGCCGGCCTGGTCCATGGTCTGGTCCCCGGCGAGCGGGCGAAAGGCAAGCTGGCGCGGGCCGCCCGCGACCTGGCGAAGTGGGTCGGGCCGGATGCGGTCGAGGCGCGGCGAGGCCCGGTCGAACGGCGCAAGCGCCGACCGGAGGCGAGCCGACCTGATTTGAGGCGAGCGGAGACGGGGCGGACGGAGGCGAGGCGAGCGCTGCCGACTTTCGACCCGACGGCGTTCGCGGAGGAATGGTGAGCTTTCTGGCCGCGCTGGCGAGTCTTGCGGCCCGGTCGGCGCAAGACTGTCGGCCTGGGACTGGGACTGGGACTGGGACTGGGCCTGGGACTGGGACGAGACTTGGGTTGGGCCTTGGCCCGGTGGCCGAGCCGTGACCGCATTGGCGGCACCGGCGGCGCTGACGACGCTGCTGGCCAGTCCGGAAGTGACAGACGTGCTGGTCAACGGGCCAGGAGCAGTCTGGGTGGATGGCCTGGGCGGACTGCGGCGGGTGGCCGTGCATCTGGGTGACGCGGCGGCGGTTCGGTCACTGGCGGTGCGGCTGGCCGCTCAGGGCGGGCGGCGCCTGGACGACTCGTCCCCCATGGTGGACGTCCACTTGCCGGGCGGAATTCGGATGCATGCTGTGGTTCCGCCGGTGGCGCCTGGCGGTCCGTTGATTTCCCTGCGGGTCTTCCGTCGCCAGGCCTTGACTCTGGCCGATTTGACTGCACTGGGCGCCGTCAGCGCCGAGGGCGCCGGCGTGCTGCGGTCATTGGTCGAAGGTCGGATCAATCTGATGGTTTCCGGCGCCACCGGCGCCGGGAAGACAACGCTGCTGGCGGCCTTGGTGTCGCTGGCTCCGGCCGGCGAACGGATAGTGGTCATCGAAGAGGCGCAGGAGATAGTCACCAACCATCCCCATTGCGTTCGGTTGGAGGCGCGGAACGCCAATGCTGAGGGAACTGGTCTGGTCTCTTTGACAGACCTGGTGCGTGAGTCGTTGCGGATGCGCCCGGACCGGATTGTGTTGGGCGAATGTCGGGGCCCGGAAGTGCGGGAAGTTCTGACGGCGCTCAACACCGGGCACGATGGGTCGGCGGCGACTATCCACGCCAACTCTTGCGGCGACGTGCCCGCCCGCCTGGTGGCGCTGGGGTCTTTGGCGGGACTGGACGGGCGCACGGTGGCGACCCAGGCCGCAGCTGCCCTCGGGGCCGTGGTCCATGTGGCGCGGGCAGCGGACGGCAGGCGCCTGGTCACGGAATTGGCGGCCTTCGAGTTGGCAGACGGCCAATTGGCGGCCCGGACCGCTTTGCTGTTCGGCCCGGACGGACTGGCCGAAGGCCCGGGCTGGTCCCGATTGGCCGAGCGCCTGGGCCGATCATGAAGAAATCAGGGCCGGGCGGGCCCGGCGGGGCCTTCGCGGACGCGGCTGCCAGTGGCGCCGGCGCGCCAGCGGCGCGTGGCCCCGACGTCAGTTTGGAATCGCTGACGGAGGCGGTTGAACAAGTGGCGGCCCTGGCCAAGGCCGGTGTGGCGGGATCACGGCTTTGGGAACCGCTGCTGGGGCCGGACGCCGACGAGGAAGACCTGGCCGCGTGGGCGCGGCGCCTGGAGCGGAGTCCGGCCGGACCCTTCGCGGCGGCCATCGCCGCAGTTCACCAGGTGGCGCTCAAAGCGGGGGCGTCGACGGCGGTGTTGCTCGGCTCGGTGACCCAGGCCCTGACGGACGCCCAGGAAAGCGCCGACGCCTTGGCGGCCGCGATGGCCGGCCCCAAGGCCAGCGCCCGCCTGCTGCAGTTCCTGCCGCTGCTGGGGTTGGTGTTGGGAACGGCGATGGGCGCTTCGCCGTTGCCGGTCCTGTTTGGCGGCGGCGCTGGCACGGCGGCGTTGGTGATCGGTGTGGTCTTGCTGGCAGCAGGCAAGGCCTGGTCATCCGCCCTGATTAGGTCGGCTTCCCGCCCGGTCAGCACCGATCCGCTGGCCGCCGCTGTCTTGGCGGCGGCGCTGCGCGCCGGGATGGTGCTTCCGGCTGCTCTGATCGAGGTCGGCTGCGCCTGGCCGGGCAGATTGGGCGCCGCCATGAGAAGCGCCGGGCGCGGCTTGGCGGCGGGTCGCGGTTGGGATGCGGCCTGGGCGGCGCCAGGAGTCGGGGGCGTCGGTGTTGATGCCGCTGCTGGCGAGGTTGGCGGCAGGGCTGGCGGCGCGGCCGGCGCCACGGCTGGAGGCACGGTGCGGGTCGGTCTTAGGGCCGGGCGGGACGGCCCGTCTGCGGGCTTGGCCAAGCCGCTCGGGCGGCCGCCGCCCGCTCGAATGGTTTCCACCGACTTCGCCCAGGCTTTACGCCGAGCCTTGCGCCCGGCCTGGGAATCCGGCGCCGAGGCCGGCCCGCTGCTGGAAGGCGCCAGGGCCCGGGCGGCGCGGGCTGACAGGCGCCGGCTGGCTCAGGGCGCCGCCCGTCTGGGGGTCCATCTGATGGCGCCCCTCGGCTTGTGCTACCTGCCCGCCTTTGTCGCCTTGGGTTTGGCGCCGGTGGTGATCTCTTTCGCCGGCGTGCTCCTGGCGGGCGTCTAAGAGCGGCGGCGGCAGCTGTCCACAGGCTTGCCATTTCTGGCCTGGATGATCGAAGACGCTGGTGTTAGCTGGTGCGATCATCGCATCTAGCCGGGAGGCGGCAGGACATGAGAAGTGAACATCAAATTCCAGACGGCCGGCCACTAACGGGCGCCGACCTTGACCCTGAGGCGGCCTTGGCGGACCAGGACGCGGAGGCCGGCGGGGTGACAGCTGAATATGCCATCGCGATCCTGACCGCCGCGGGCTTCGCCGGATTGCTTCTGGCGATTCTCCAATCGGACACGGTTCGCGGTTGGCTGCTGGCGATAGTCGAGAGGGCCCTTGGGTAATGGTGCCGCCGGCGCCCCGGACGACAGGCCGTTCTGGCGCGCGGCAGGTCGGGTCGCCAGGTCTGCCCGGGCCGGCGAGTGACGACCGGCCGGCAACGGCCGGCGGCGCGGATCGTGGCACCGTCAGCGTCGAATTGGCCTTGGCGTTGCCGGCCGTGGTCGCGCTGATGGCCGTGGTCCTGGTGGTCGGAGCGGCAGCGGCTAGCCAGTTGGCCGTGACCGGCGGGGCCAGGGCGGGTGCTCGTGCTGCCGCGCTGGGGCAAAGTGATGCCGAGATCGAGGCGGCGGCGCGAGCCACGGCGGGCGGCTCGGTGACGGTGACAATCGACCGCGGCGGCGCGATGGTGCGGGTCACCTGCACGCGATCCGTCGCCGTGCCGCCGTTCGGCCAACGCCTGGCCAGCGCGTCGGCAGCGGCCGCTTGTGAGCCAGCTCGTGGCTGCGGCTAGGCTGGGCTGCTGATTTCATGCGCGGGCGTGAGCGGACGGACTTGGACCGAGGCTCTGGCACAGTCCTGGCGATTGGCCTGGTCGCGGCCCTGGCGACGGTCGCTTTGGCGCTCGCGACGCTGGCAGGCGCGCTGGTCGGGAGGGAGCGCGCCGTGGCCGCGGCCGACTTGGCCGCCTTGGCCGGAGCGCAGGCGCTGATCGACGGCCATGGCCTGCCCGAGTCCTGCCAGGCGGCGGCGGCGATCGCCCAGGCGATGGGAGCGGAGTTGACCGAGTGCGCGCGAATCCCGCCCGATCGTTTGACGGCCGCCTGCCGCATTGGCATTGATTTGCCCCTGCTCGGCCGGCGCATTGCCGAAGCGGAGGCGGTGGCCGGACCGCCGTGACGCCAGCGCGCGGCGACCGCAGGCCTGGCCAGGGACCGTCGGTGCCCTGCCATGGCGGCCTGCCGCGTTGGCGTTGATTCGCCGTTGCTCGGCCGTCGGGCTGCCGAGGTGGAGGCGGTGGCCGGACCGCCGTGACGCCAGCGCCCCCCGGGCGACCCCAGGCCTGCGCAAGGGGAGGGTGATTCTGCTGACTACGCAAGGGGACGGTGATTGCGCGTACTGGTGGCATTCGCGTGGCCCTAAGACGGTTGGTGTCCTGGCACGGCCTTCCTGTTGGAACGCGGCGGCGTCACAGGCCCATGTCGCCGGGGGCCGACCTCATTGCCGGCCGAGGTCCTGAGCCAGGGTCGTGATCAGGGCCAAGGCCCCCGATTTAGAGAGGTTCTGGTTACCGTTGCCGCACTTGGGAGACTGGACGCAAGACGGGCAGCCGTCCTCACAGGGGCATTCGGCTAGCAGCGCCAGGACGGCCTGAATCAGGTCCTCCCGGCGGTGGTAGGCGCGTTCGGCGAAACCAGCGCCGCCGGCCACCGAATCGTGGATGAAAATCGTGGCCTGGCCGGTGTCGGCATGGAGCGCCGTCGACAGCCCCCCCAAGTCCCACCGGTCGCAGGTGGCCAGCAGCGGCAATAACCCGATGCAAGCGTGCTCGGCCGCGTGGAGCGCATCCGGCACGTCGGCGGGCGCCAGACCGGCCTCGACCAGAATCTGTTCCGGCAGGACGATCCAGGTCGCCGCAGTCCGCAGGACTGATTCGGGCATGTCCAACCTCACGGTGTCGATCCGTTCAAGTCCGGGCGTGCGCAGCCGCATGAAGCCGGTGACCCGGCTGGCCACGTCGACCAGGCCGAAATGCCAGTCCGCCAGCTGGCCGGTCGTCTGTTCGCGGTCTTCGACCACGGCGACGCTGGATTGGTGCAGCGGCATGGTGCGGTAGACGGGCCGAGCCGCTTCGACGGCCGCAGCGGCGCCTGCCAAGTCGAGGTGCTCGACCAGAAAGGTCTCGCCCTGATGCAGATAGACCGCTCCGGGGTGAACGGCTGCGGGCGCGCTCGCCATGTCGACGGTGCCGAGCACTCTCCCGGTCGAGCCCTCGACCACTCGGACCAAGCCGCCGCCCGAATCGCGCAAGTCGGTCAAGTCAGTGGCCCGCTCGGGCAAGACCCAGAACCAGCGTTGCCCGCGCTGACGCAAGGCGCCGGCTTCGGCCAGCACCTTGACCACCGCTGGCGCGGTCCGGTCCAGGGCCGGCAGCTCGGCGGCATCGAGCGGCCATTCCGCCGCCGCGGCGGCCAAATGCGGAGCCGCCACGTAAGGATTGGACGGATCGAAGACCGTGGCTTCGAGCGGCGCGCCCACCAGGGCCTGCGGATGGGTGACAAGGTAGGAATCCAACGGGTCCGTCCCGGCCACCCAGACGGCCAGGCCGTCGGCGCCGGCTCGGCCAGCCCGGCCGGCTTGCTGCCTAAGCGCGATCCGTGTGCCCGGCCAGCCGGCAGTCACCACCGCGTCCAGGCCGGCGATGTCTATACCGAGTTCTAGCGCCGTTGTCGAGACCAGCCCCAGCAGGGCGCCGCTGCGCAACCGCCGCTCCAGATCGCGCCGCTCCTCCGGCAGGTAACCGCCGCGGTAGGCGGCGACCCGGGCGGCCAAGGGCTCGCCGACCGCTTGGCGGGCTGTGTTCGCCACAGACTCGGCCGAATAGCGCGAGCGGACGAAGACCAAGGTCCGGGCGCCGGTTTCGACCAGGTCTGCGAGCAGGCCGGCTGCCTCGGCGGGCGCAGATCGACGGAACTCGGCGCCCCCGGGTGACCGGACGGCATCGTCGGCGTGGGCGTGGGGATCCCCGTGGTCGGCTGGGGCGCCGGAGCGCTGCCCGGCCCAGGCGTCGCTGCTGCCGCCGTCCTGGCTCCCGGCCAGAGGGGCCGCGTCATCTGCGCCGCCGGCGCGTTCGTGAACAGCCGCCGGACTCGGCTCATCGGCGCCGCCAGCCGGTCGCCACATGACGAACGTGCGTTCACCATGCTCGGCGGTGTCTTCGGTAATGGTGGCGATGTCGGCTGGGTCCGCTGCGATCAGGCGGCCAAAGGTCACGTCCGGCTGACTGACCGTGGCGGATGCGGCCACGAAGATCGGGTCGGCGCCATAGTGGCGCGCCAGGCGGCGCAGCCGCCGCACCACCCAGGCGACATGGGTGCCCATGACGCCGCGATAGGCCTGCAGCTCATCTATGAACACATAGCGCAACCCCCGCAGGAGGCCTGCCCAATGGGAATGGCCGGGCAGAAGCGAGAAGTGGAGGAAATCCGGGTTGGTCAGGATCGCGTCGGCCTTGGACTGCAGATGGCGCCGCAATTCCCGGGGGGTGTCGCCGTCGCAGGTCACCACCTCCAACCCTTCGACCTGGGCGGCCTCCATCAGAGCCCGCAGCGAAGCCTGCTGATCGGCGGCCAAGGCCTTGGTCGGGGCCAGGTAAATGGCCGTGGGCCGGGCCCGGACCTGGGCCACGCGGCCCAACTCGACAGGCTGGTCGAGCGCGGTCAAGATCGGCGCCCACAGCGCCAACGACTTGCCGGAACCGGTGGCCGTGGCTATGACGCAATGGCCGTGCCGGGCCGCCTCCATGGTCTGAACCTGGTGTGTCCAGGGGCGGCTGACGCCCAGGGCGGCAAAGCCCTGGCGGACCCATTCAGGCGTCCACTGCGGCCATTCCTGGCACTGGCCCGGCGTTGACGGGGTGACCTCGACGTGCGTGACACACTCAGCCCGCGCTGAGGGCTCGCCAAGAGCCGCGACAAGGCGATTCACATCACCATGGTCCTCCCGAAGGCGCGGACGCCGCCAGTCGGTTCACTCAGGGCGCGCAATGGGCTCGGGCGCCGTCTCCGGAAAGTCGGTTCCGGCCGTCCGTTGCCTGGACAGCTCTGCGGCGCGGGTCCCCTGCGTTTGGACCCGCGCCGCAGAGGAGAGTCCTACTTCAGCGAATCGCCGAACACCGTTGCCCAGTCAAGGACCGAAGCGGTCGGCGAGATGTACCAATCTCCGCCCGCCCCCTTGACCGCTGACAAGGCCAGGATTCCCTTCAGGTCGGGCAGTTTCTCGAGGCTGGCCAAAGGCGTGTCGGCCAGATCGACGCCGAGGTCGTCTTCGCAGAATTCTTCCGAATAACCGACCGTGTCGACCGTGACGCAGCTGCCTTCGATGGTGAGGGAGGTGTCGCCGTCTGGAGTGGACACAACGGCATCCAGAACGCCCTTCGACGTCACCTCAATAGAGCCGCTGACGCTCTGCTCGCCGCTCCATTCGTCTGCCATGGTCGCGCTGAACTTCCAAGCCGTGTCGCTCTCTTGGGTCAAGTCGGCGGTCAGGTTCGAGGCGTCGTCGCCGGCCCTCAAGGTCCAAGTGTTGTCCGAGCGGGTGAGCGTCACCCACGGAGAGACGATCAACGAGTCAATGGTGACTCGCCCATGGCCGCCGACTTCGGAGTATCCGGAACCGGTCAGCGCCTCGAGGGCGGTGAGGGCGCCCAGGCTGCCGCCCAGGCTATCGGTCAGGGCTGGTCCGTAGACCGCCAACAGTCGCGATTCGGCCGGAGGCAGCGCCTTGGCCAGTTCGCGCAGGTCGCCCTTCTCGCCGGTGGCACGCAAGGCGGCGGTCAGGTTGTCGAGCGCCTTCTCCGGGCTGGACGCGCCGTTCATCTCCCCGTCCGGAATGGGATCGCCGAGCAGACCGGGGTCCAAACCAGCCGATTCGAAGGCGTACTGGGCAGCGGTCATGGACAGCGAGGTGAACCATTTGCCGTCTTCCTCGACCGTGACGACGAACAGGTCTTCCAGGCCCGCTGTGGCGGCCAGGTCGTCAATGGCCTTGCTGACCGGGAAGAGACCGTCGAGCTGGTCGGCGATGTCGGATTCGGTGACGTCTCCCATGCCTGTGTACATACTGCCGAGTACTGATCCCCCAAGGTCGTTCAGGTCCATGATCGCGGTGGTCAGCTTGGCGGTGTCGGCATCGACTGAAACGGTGCCACCCGTGACCGCTGTCCGCGCCACGCCTTCGGCGAGGTTTTCGGTCGTGAAGGACAAGTCCTCGAACTTGATCGTCAATGCGGCCTGGATGTCGCTCCAAACCTTCTGGGCCTGTTCGGTCTGGTCGTCTTGACCTTCGACGGCATCCACCATGGGGTCTATCAAAGTCGTCTCAGACGGCGCCACATGCGCCACGATCTTGCCGTAATCGAGCGAGGTCAGGTCCTGCAGCAGGGCTTCGGCAGCTTTTTCGGGACTGCCTGCGCCGCCTGCGCCGCCCCTCAGCGACAGGACCGCGTAGGTGCCGCCGCCGGCCACCACCAGGGCCGCGACCACCGCCGCCCCCACCAGCAGGCCGCGCCGCTTGCGTTTTGGCGGTTCCGGTTCGCCGACCCCGAGTCCCGGTTGCCCGGGCCCTGAGAAGCCGCCTTGATCAGCCAGCGGATAGTAGTTGCCGTCCGAGGCCAGGTAGGTGCCGGGGGGCTGGGTTTGGCCTTCTTGCCCGATGCCGCCCGGCCCGGTTGGCGTTGACCAGCCGGTCGGCTGCCCGAACTGTCCGGCGCCCGCCGGCGGGGTTTCCACCGGGGAGAACGTCCCCGGCTGGCTGGGAACGCCCGGCTGGGTGTAGGGATCTGGCTGCTGCCCGAACTGACCGGGCTGAGCCGGCTGGCCGTATGGGCCCGGCTGCGCGGGCTGAACGGGCTGGGCGTAAGGGTTCAGTGGAGCGGGCTGGCCATAAGGGTCCGGCTGAGCGGGCTGGCCATAGGGGCCAGGCTGGCCGCCGGTGGGGTAGAACCCGGATTGGCCGGACCAGGGGGCGCCTGGCTGACCAAGCGCTGGGTCCGGTCCGGCGGATCCGCCCGGATTCGGTCCGGGCCAGGAGCCGTCAGGCGCCGGCTGGTTCCATGGCTGTGAGGGTGGCGTTGTCATGACGACCTCCTGCAGGGGTTGTTGCCGCTCCACCCCTGGGCCTATTGGCCGCAATCGTCAACTTGTGAAACTGGCAAGAGACCATCAACACGCCAAGTCCCGGAGTGAGGCGCACCGGTTGTACGGGTCCACTCTATACGTCAACATGGCGGCGAAGGGTCCAACCCGTCTGACGCCGACGGGTAGTCTCGAAGGCGCTTGCGCCGCCACCAGCATGAAGATTGCTTCGCGTGGCCGCGAGCGCGGGGCGTCCTGGCGGATCGGTCCGACTATGTAAATGGAATTGAAGCCGACCGGAATGGAGGCAAACATGAAAACCGCGGTTGTGACCGGCGCGTCGAGCGGGATTGGCGAGGCGTCGGCGCGGGCGTTGGCCGCCGACGGTTGGCGGGTGATCTGCGGCGCGCGCCGGCTCGAGCGTGTTGTGGCCTTGGCCCGGGAACTGGGCAACGACGCCCTGGGCCTGCGTTTGGACGTCACCAGCCAGGCCTCGGTCGATGCCCTGGCCGCAGCGGTCGATCGCTGCGATCTGCTGGTCAACAACGCGGGCGGCGCCAAAGGCTTGAGCAAGATCGTCGATGCCGACCCGGCCGAGTGGGAGTGGATGTTCGCCACCAACGTGTTGGGCACAGTCCGGGTGACCAAGGCGCTGTTGCCGAAATTGTTGGCCGCGCGGGCTGGTTTGGTGATCGACGTGGTCTCGATCGCCGGGCATTACCCCTACGTGGGCGGCGCCGGCTACAACGCCGCCAAGTTCGGCGAGCGCGCCTTCACATCGGTGTTGCGCCAGGAGTTGGCTGGCACGCCGGTGCGTGTCACTGAACTTGATCCGGGAATGGTCCTGACCGAGTTTTCGCTGGTCAGACTGGGAGGCGACGAGTCGGCCGCGGCCGCCGTCTATGAGGGCGTGGAACCGTTGGCGGCCGGCGACGTGGCCGAAGCGGTGCGCTGGATCGCGGCTCAGCCGGCGCACGTCAACATCGACACGATGACGATCGCGGCGCGCGACCAAATCGGCCCAGTCAAAGTGCGTCAGCACTAGCGGCGGGCGCGAGGGCATGGTTTTGGGGTACGGTCGAGGGCCGGTACCCAATTGCGCGGGTCTGCGCCTAAGTGTTGCGAGGAGGGATTGTGGCGTCTGCTAAGAAGCTGGTGATTGTCGAGTCGCCGACCAAAGCCAAGACAATTGGCCGCTACCTGGGGAAGGACTACCAAGTTGAGGCCTCCGTGGGGCACATCCGCGACCTGCCGCAGCCGTCAGAGCTTCCCGCCGCCCTGAAGAAGGGCCCCTACGGCCGCTTCGCCGTCAACGTCGACGATGGTTTTGACCCCTACTACGTGGTCGAGCCGGACAAGAAGAAGCTGGTGGCCGAGCTGCGCAAGGCCCTCAAAGACGCGACCGAGCTCTACCTGGCGACAGACGAAGACCGCGAAGGGGAGGCCATCGCCTGGCACTTGCTGCAGGTCCTGAAGCCGCGAGTGCCGGTGAAACGGATGGTCTTTCACGAGATCACCAAAGAGGCGATTGAACGGGCGGTCGCCAACCCGCGTGATCTCGATCAGAACTTGGTGGACGCCCAAGAAACACGCCGTGTCCTCGACCGTCTCTATGGTTACGAGGTCTCGCCGGTGCTTTGGCGCAAGGTCCGGGCCGGCCTGTCGGCGGGACGGGTTCAGTCGGTGGCGACCCGGCTGGTGGTTCAACGCGAGCGTGAGCGAATGGCTTTCCGGGCGGCCGAGCACTGGGACGTCGAGGCCACCTTCAGGGCCGATGAGCAGTCTTTCACCGCCACCTTGGTGGCGGTCGATTCCAAGCGAGTGGCCACTGGCAAGGATTTCAACGATGCCGGCGAGTTGACTGGAGCGGATGCTCTGCAGTTGCGGGAGGCCGAGGCCCGTGAACTGGCCGCCAAGTTGGCAAAGGTCCCCTTCGAGGTCTCGGAGCTGACCGAGAAGCCGTACAAACGCCGGCCGGCGGCGCCCTTCACCACCTCGACACTGCAGCAGGAGGCCTCCCGCAAGCTGCGCATGAACTCACGCCAGACCATGCGGCTGGCTCAACGGCTCTATGAGAATGGCCACATCACCTACATGAGGACCGATTCGACCAACTTGTCGGATCAAGCGGTGGCGGCGGCACGGCGCCAGGCCGCCGAACTCTATGGGCCGGATTCGGTGCCGTCAGCGCCGCGTCGGTACGTCACCAAGACCAAGAACGCGGCCGAGGCGCATGAGGCGATCCGGCCATCGGGCGATCATTTCGCCACCCCCGCGTCCCTGGCCGGGAAACTGGGCGCTGACGAGCTGAAGCTCTACGACCTGATCTGGAAGCGCACGGTGGCCTCCCAGATGACCGACGCCACCGGCCAGACGGTGTCGGTGCGCCTGACCGGGCGGGCCCCGGACGCGACCGCCACCTTCGGCGCCGCCGGGACGGTCATCACCCACCGAGGCTTCTTGGCGGCCTACGTAGAGGGCCGCGACCAGTCCCGCTACGAAGAGGCCGCCCAGCCGGAGGCGCGGTTGCCGAACCTGGCCGAAGGCGACAGGGTCGAAACGGTCGCGCTAGAGCCCCAAGGGCACCAGACCACGCCGCCGCCGCGTTACACCGAGGCCTCATTGGTGGCGGCGTTGGAAAGGCGCGGCATAGGGCGCCCGTCGACCTATGCGGCCACGGTCTCCGTGATCGAGGATCGCGGCTATGTCGAGCGGCGGGGCATGGCGCTGGTGCCGACCTGGTTGGCTTTCGCCGTGACGCGGCTGCTGGAGCAGAACTTCGCCGACTTGGTCGACTACGATTTCACGGCTGCCATGGAGAACGACTTGGACGAGATCGCGGCTGGACGCGAGGACCGGGCGCGCTGGTTGAGCGAGTTCTACTTCGGCGCCGACACCCCGAACTCGGTGGGCGGGGAAAGCCAGCCGCCCGCGGACGCGGTCGCCGGCGCGCCCTTAGGCGGCGTCCCGTCGCGGCCGGCGGCCACGGCTAAGGCCACCGGAGGGAAAGCCGGCGGCGAACCGGTCACCGGCCCGCGAGCGGGATCGGCGGGGTCTTCCCCCGAGGGGCCGCGGCCGCTCCGGGAAGTCGGATTGAAACGCCTGGTGGAAGGGCAAGGCGAGATCGACGCCCGCGATATCAACACTGTGCCGTTGGGGGATGGCATTGTGCTCAGGGTGGGCCGCTACGGGCCCTATCTCGAGGTCGGCGACGGCGGGACCGGCGGCCAGTCCGGCGGCCAGTCTGGTGGCGAGGCCAAACGGGTCCGCGTCCCTGACGATCTCGCGCCCGACGAACTGACTTTGGCCAAAGCCCATGAACTGCTGGAGGCTCCGCCCGATCAGAGCCGCGAACTAGGGCGCGATCCAGACACCGGACATATGGTGGTGGCCAAGAACGGCCGCTTCGGCCCCTATGTCACCGAGGTGATCGAGAATTCGACCGGCGGCGCCAAATCCCGCAACGCCTCGCTCTTCAAGTCGATGTCCATCGACACGATCAGCCTTGAGGACGCGCTTCGTCTGCTCTGTCTGCCGCGCGTGGTTGGCGCCAACGCCGACGGCGCTGAGATCACCGCCCAGAACGGCCGCTACGGCCCATACATCAAGTGCGGGACCGAATCGCGTTCGCTGGCGAACGAAGACGAGTTGTTCACAGTCACCCAGGAACAGGCCCGCGCCCTACTCGATCAGCCGAAACAGCGCCGGGGCGCGGCCAGCGCGGCGCCGCTGCGGGAACTCGGGCCAGACCCGGTGTCCGGCAAGCCGGTGGTGGTCAAGGACGGCCGCTACGGTCCCTACGTCACCGATGGGGAAACCAACGCGACCTTGCGCAAGGACGACGCCCCCGAGTCCATCGCCTTGGAGCGCGCGGCCCAATTGCTGCAAGAAAAGCGTGACCGCGGGCCGGCCAAGCGCCCTCGCCGAACCGCCGCCAAGAAGACCACAACCAAGAAGGCCACCACAACCAAGAAGGCTCCGACCAAGAAGACCGGTCAGTGACAGTTGTTCGACTTGGTGTTCTTCGCCCCTCGCATCCCGACTAACACGGGCAACGCGATTCGCTTGGCGGCGGTGACGGGTGTTCGCCTGCACCTTGTCGAACCGCTGGGCTTCGAGTTGACCGACGCCAAACTGCGTCGCAGCGGCCTGGACTATCACGACCTGGCCGACTTGCGGGTCCATCCCGATTTGGAGGCGGCGTTCGCCGCCATGGCCCCCGGCGCCAGGGTCTTGGCCTTCACCACCCACGCGCAGGCCAGTTATGCCGACATTTCCTACCAGCCCGGCGACGTCCTGGTGTTCGGCCCGGAACCGGACGGTTTGCCCGATGCCGTCAAGGCCCATCCCCGTATCACCGCCCAGGTCCGTATTCCGATGTTGCCAGCCCGCCGATCGCTTAATCTGGCGAACTCCGCCGCCATCGCGGTCTATGAGGCCTGGCGCCAGCATGGCTTCGCCGGCGGCCGCTGAACCCGTCCGGCGCGGTGGGCCGGGATCGCCGGATCGAGACTCGGGAACCTGACGGGGTGAGGTGGGCGGCATCGGACGGCCGGCCTGGCGGCTCAAGACGACGGCCGAAAAGAGTTGGGTCCCTGACGGGGTGAGGTGGGCGGCATCGGACAGCCGGCCTGGCGGCTCAAGACGACGGCTGAAACTGGGGCGACCCGGGGATCGCCAACGGCCGCGCTGTCACGGTGTCACAGGCGGGTGAGAGACTTGAGCCATGGATTCGTCGGCCCGTCCCCATTGTCTAGCCGGGCGGTTCATCGTGTTCGAAGGAGGCGACAGCACCGGGAAGTCGACCCATTTGCGACTGCTGGCCAAGCGGTTGCGGGCCGAGCGGTGTGTCGACCTTCCCGGCCGCCCGGGGCTGGTGGTGACGCGCGAACCGGGCGGGACCGAACTGGGCGCGCAAATCAGGCAGTTGTTGCTGCACGGAGGGCAGGTGGCGGCCTCGGCTGAGGCTTTGCTCTACGCGGCTGATCGAGCCCAGCATGTCGCCCAAGTGTTGCGGCCGGCGCTGGCCCGCGGGGATCTGGTCATCTCCGACCGCTACCTGGATTCGTCGATCGCCTACCAGGCGGAGGGACGTGGCCTCGATGAGGGGGTGATTCGGGAGGTCAACGCGGTGGCGACGGGCGGATTGGAACCAGATCTGACCATTCTGCTGGATATCTCCGCAGGAGCGGCGACGGCGCGTCGCGACCGGCCGGGCGCGGCCAGGGACCGGCTCGAGAGCGCCGGCTCGGCTTTCCACGCCGATGTGAATCGGCGCTACCGCGAGCTGGCCGCGGTGAACCCCGAGCGCTACGTGGTTATCTCGACTGCGGACAGCAAGGACGCGGTCCATGAGCGTGTTTGGGCGGCGGTCCGCCCCCTGGTGAGCGTGCTCGGCCCGGCCACACGCGCTCCGGGGGAATCGCGCACGGAGGTGGCCGGATGAGTGTTTGGGACGTGGTGGTGGGGCAGGCGGCGGCGGTTGAGCAGTTGAGCCAGGCCGCCAAACGGCCAGACTCGATGACCCACGCCTGGCTGATCACCGGTCCGCCGGGGTCCGGCCGGTCGGTGGCGGCACGGGCCTTCGCCGCCGCCCTCCAATGCGAGCAGGGCGGCTGCGGTCAGTGCCAGGCTTGCCGCTCGGTGTTGGCCGGCAGCCATCCGGACGTGCTGGACACCGCGACCAAGAAGGTCGTCATCGCCATTGACGACGTCCGCGAGTGGGTGGGACTGGCTTCGCGCACACCATCTCAGGGGAGGTGGCGCGTCATCATTGTCGAAGACGCCGATCGAATGCTGGAACGGACCGGCAACGTGCTGCTCAAAGCGCTCGAGGAACCTCCGCCGCACACGGTTTGGATTCTCTCGGCGCCCCGGCCCCAGGATGTCTTGGTGACGGTCCGTTCGCGGTGCCGCCGGGTCAGTTTGGGGATACCCCCTGTCGCCGCGGTGACCAGGCTCCTGATTGAACGGGACGGCGCTGATCCGGAGACCGCGCGCTTGGCCGCTTTGGCGGCCCAGTCCCACATCGGCGTGGCCAGGCGGCTAGTGCGCGATCCAGCCGCGGCTGAACGGAGGCGACAAGTCTTGGCCATCCCCAAGGCCGCGTCCTCGGTGGCGCGGGCGGTGGCGGCCGCCGGCCAGCTCGACGCAGTGGCCAAGGCTGAGGCGGAGGCCGTGGTGCAGGGTCGTGAAGCCCAAGAGCGGACGCAGCTTCTGGCCCAGTTGGGTGAGCCGACAGGCAAGAAGACGAGTGCTTTCGCGCGGGCTCGGTTGCGCGAATTCGATGATGAGTCAGCCAAGCGGGCCCGGCGCACGCAGGCGGACAGCCTGGACCAAGCCTTAATCGACCTGCTGGCGTTCTACCGCGACGTGCTGGCGGTGCAGGTCTCAGCCGCAGTCGATCTGATCAACGCGCAGGACGCGGACCTGGTCGCGGATCAGGCCCGCACCTCGACAGCCCACGAAACCATGATCCGTTTGGACGCCGTGGAATTGGCCCGCCAGCGCTTGAGCGCGAACGTGGCCCCGGCGTTGGCGCTGGAGGCGATGGCGGTGTTATTGGCCGTGCCGGCGCTGGCGGCTACGGAAGCGCCCTGAAAATGTGTCAGAGTATTGGGATGGGACGAACTCTGAGGCGAAGTTTGGCCTGGGCCGCGGTGGCGGCCCTAATGGGCGGATTGACATTGACCGGATGCGAAAGCAAGTCGCGGGACGATGAGACATCACCCTCGCCATCCCCCCAACAGACCGAGGACGAAAGACCGCTGGCCGAAGGCTGGGAGCGCTGCACCGTCGCGGCCAAAGCCGAATGCGCCACTGTTGAAGTGCCGTTGAATTGGGATGATCCCGAAGGCGAGAAGATCGAAGTGGCCATGGCCCGGGTGCCGGCCACCGACCAGGGCAAACGCCTCGGTTCTTTGCTGATCAATCCCGGCGGCCCGGGCGGCAGCGGCATAGCCTCCTTGGAGGCCCTGCTGCCGCGGATCAGCAAGGATGTCAGAGCCCGCTACGACATCCTCGGGTTCGACCCCCGCGGCGTGGGCGATTCGGCGGCGGTGACCTGCTACACCGACATGGAGCAATTGGACGAGTTCTTCGCCGCCGATTGGCCCAGGACTCCCGAGGGCTATGAGCAGTCGGTGGCGATCGTGGAACCCTTCGCCCAGGCTTGCGCGGAGAATTCAGGGCCGGTGCTGGCGCACGTGGACACCGTGTCCGCTGCCAAGGACATGGAGGCGATTCGCGAATTCGTCGGCGACGACAAGCTAAACCTGCTGGGTTATTCCTATGGCACGTTCCTGGGCGCGACTTATGCCGACCTGTACCCGGAGAAAGTCGGCCGCTTCGTGCTCGATGGCGCGCTGGACCCAGCAGTTGACCCGGCGCTGCATGAAGTCGAGCAGGCCGCCGGGTTTGAGGCCGCGTTGGAGGCATACATCGAAGACTGCCTCGGCACCGAGGCTTGCCCGTTCGAGGGCACCGTCGACCAGGCCAAGGCTGAAATCCATCAGCTCTTACTCGACATCCAGGCCAACCCGATGCCCACTGACGATCCTGATCGCCCCTTGACGTTACCCCTGGCGATGAGCGGGATCATCGTGGCCATGTACGATGACATGTCTTGGATAATGGAGTCTATGGCTCTGACCTATGCCCTTGATGACGGCGATGGCGCCAGTCTGCTATTCCTGTCGGATCTCTACTATGAGCGCGAAGCCTCCGGGTACATGTCGAACCAGATGGAAGCCTTCATCGCCATCAACTGCTTGGACGGCCGCTTGGCGGCCGACCTGGCCTCAGCCGAGGCCCATGCGGCCGATTTGAAAGAGGCCTCCCCGACGCTGGGCGAGTTCTGGGCCTACTCCGAGAAGCAATGCGCTCTCTGGCCCTACCCCGAGGTGGGCGAAGCGCATCAGATTAGCGCCCCGGGCGCTGATCCGATTCTGGTGATCGGCACCACCGGCGACCCGGCGACCCCATATCACGGGGCGGTGGCGCTGGCGGAGCAGCTTGAATCCGGCGTCTTGTTGACCTACGAAGGCGAGGGTCACACGGCTTATGGTCGCTCCAACGACTGCATTGTTGAGGCCGTTGACACGTATCTTCTTGAGGGCACGCCTCCGGAATACGGCCTGACCTGCTAGAGGGCCGTCACAGGGCCGCGCCGCCGGCCCGGCTATAGCCAGGGCAACGTACTCCGGCCGCCGGCGCCTCCGGGAGCGCGGGGCCGACGCGGCGGGGCGGCGCGATCGCTAAGCTCGGGCGGCCGCACCGCTGTCACCCGACTTCTCAAGGCACAAAGGTCGGCCGCGACCCGTGGCGGGCCGTATCCTTTACCTGTCCCTATTTGCGCGCGCCGCTGTGGCGGCCCCGATACGAGAGAATTCCGGTGGGTTCTCAGGCCAAGGCCAGGAGTGTTTGGGGCAGTTTCTTCGCTGCCTTCGCCGGCACCCTGCTAATCGCGGTGCTGGTATTGGCTGTCGCCGTCGGCGGTGTTCCCTTGATCGTCAAGGGCCAGGCGTTGAGCGTTTACGGGGATTCGATGGCGCCGGTGTTCGGTCGTGGCGATGTCATAGTCGTCCGGGGGGTCGAAGATCCGGGCGCGATCAAAGAGGGCCAGATCATCAGCTACCACACCGGTGGTCCGGGCTCGCCGGTGGCGACCCGTAGAGTGGTCGGCCAAGAGGACGATGGCTCGCAGCGGCGGTGGATTGTCCGCGGCGAGGCCGATCAACTCTCGAATCAGGAAGTAGTCGCCGAAGACCAGATTGTCGGGATGTACATGTATCGCCTACCGAAGCTTGGCTACGCGGTGTCCTGGGCCAGCGAACACGGCCTTTTGCTGGCCGTGGCCGCTTTGATCACGATCTTGGCCGTCGCGCTAATAGTGGTGTTGGCGTTGCGCCGGTCAGGCCGAAGATCCCGATCGGCGCCCGATGCCGCTCGGTCGCCCGGCGCCGAACCGACCGGAGACGCTCGACCGCTGTCGGCCAGCAAAGACGGCGCCGGGGTCGACAAGTACGTCGAGGCCGTCGCCGGAACTCGAACAGACCAACCAACAGACCAAGCAACAGACCAAGCAACAGATCAACCAACAGATCAACCAACAGCGACGCCGGGCACGTCCTTGCCGCCGGCGCCGGCGCCGATTGGCGCTTCCCTGGCCCAGGGGCGGCGGCCGCCAGCACGTCGGCGGGCATCCGCCAAGCGAGCGGACTTGGCCGACACGTTGACCAGCGCGGGCGGCTCGCGTCCCAAGCCGGTGCCCTGGCGGCCAGGTCCGGCGGCCGCTGGCGGCCAGCCTTCGAGCCGACCGGCCCGCGAAGACGGGAAGGCGCCGACCTGGGACGAGGTGGTGGCGGGTCCGTCCGGGCCGGCGCCGCGCGTCGAACGGTTGGTCTCGACCAGGCCGGACACTGTGGCGAAGCCGGTGGCCTTCGTGCCCAAAGGGCCGGCGATGGCGGGGCAGTCGACCGGTGAACTGCCGGTCCGCCAGCCGCGCCGGATCGCCGGCGACCTCTCGCTGGCGGCTAGGATTCCGCACGCTCGGGTGCCCGTCCATCCGGCCGGGGAGGCCGCGGCCGCGTCGCTGGCGTCCGGGGACATCCTCAGCGAAGCATTGCCCGCCACCGGACCACGGCGCCCGACCCCTCCGGTTTCGGCGCGCATCCCTCGCGCCCACACCCCGCCGGGGACGCCGCCGGACCTGCCAGCGGTGGTGATCGAACGGGCTGTTCCCTTCGGCCGCGCCGCCCGGCGAAGCGGCGGCGGAGCGGATCCGAACGCCGGGTCGATTGAGCGGCCGGACGGTCCGGCGGAGCCGGAAAGCCGCGACCGACCGGTCCGATCAGACCGGATCGCCTTCGGGCCGCCGGCCCAAGAGCAGCCGGCCGACCCGGGCGGGGCATTCGAACCGCTACGGCACAAGGCCGCCCAAGCCATGCTCCAGACCGGCGAGCTCCGGCTCGTCCGCGAGGCCGCCAAGCCCCGGCTGATCAGCCGCGACGAATCGAACGGCTCCTAGCAAGCCGGTGAATAGACCGGCCTGCTATGGCCGAGGCAGCACCTACCGCCGCGTTTCCGCTGGTCAGCGTCACGCTGCCGTGCGTCAACACGGGCGGAGCGTGGTTATTCACCACGCTCCTGGCCTGGAGCCGCCGGCGAACCGCCGCGGCGCGGCGCCAGGCCAGGAGCGACCGATCACGCGGTTAGGCGCGGCGGACCGGGCGCTCCCATAAGACCAAGGCTGGTGCTGGGACGCGGGCGGACGGCATCGTGCGCGGGCCCCGGTCTACTTGGTCAAGTCGTGGGCCATCTCGTCAAAAGCGGCGATGTAAGTGTCGATCGCCTGGTCAGTGTGGGCGACCGAGAGGGTCCACTCCTCCTCACGGCCGGGCGTCATGAAAATGCCGCGGTTCATGTTGAAGAGCCAGGCCAGATCAGTCAGAGGGACGTTCTGATTGGCGAGGAATGTCTCATAGTCGACGATCTTGGTGGGGGAGAACGTGACGCAGCCTTTCGAGGCCAAAGAGACGGCGTAGCCAGGCAGGTTGTAGCGCTTGATGACGTCAGAGCAGCCTTCGGCGATGCGATCGGCCAGGTGGTTCAGCCACTGGTAGGCGGCGGGGGTCAACACCTTCTCGAGCGAGGCGCGGGCCGAGGCCATCACCAGCGGGTTGCCGTTGTAGGTGCCGACTTGGTAGACGGAGTGGTCCTCGACCACGGACATGACTTCCTCGGTGCCGCCGATCGCTCCCGTCGGCAGGCCGCCGCCCAAGGACTTGGCCATTGTCACCATGTCAGGCCGGACGCCGAACAATTCGGTGGCGCCGCCGGCGGCTATGGTCAGACCGGTCTTGACTTCGTCGAAGATCAAGACGATCCCGTGCTCGCGGGTGATTTCGCGGACCTTGTCCAGGTAGCCCGGCTCGGGCAGGACCACGCCCAGATTCATCATGGCCGCTTCCATGATCACGCAGGCGGGCTTACGGCCCTCGGCCGCCAGGCGCTCGATGCGCCGTTCCATGGCGCCCGCGTCGTTGAACGGGACGGCTATGGTCATGGCGGTGGTGGCGGCCGGAATGCCGGCGCCGTAGGCCAACGACGCGAGGTTCTCGCGGTCGCCGATCTGGTCGTAGGGCACGCCGATTGAGACCATGACGGTGTCGTGATGGCCGTGGTAAGAACCGAAGATCTTCATCACGGTGTCGCGCTTGGTGTAAGCGCGGGCAATCCGGATGGCGTCCATGGTCGCTTCCGAACCGGAGTTGACGTAGCGCCACTTAGCCATGCCGAAGCGCCTGGCCAGTTCGTTGGCCACGGCGATGGCGTCTTCGGTGGGGGCCGCGAAATGGGTGCCGTGGGGGTAGCGTTCGGTGATGGCCTGACCGATGATCGGGTTGGCATGGCCTTGGACCATGGAGCCGAAGCCGTTGTGGAAATCCCACCGCTCATTGCCGTCGACATCCCAGACCTTCGCTCCCTCGCCGCCCTCGAGGTAGATCGGCCAAGGGTCGCGCAGTTGGTAGGAACTGGCGACGCCGCCGCTGAGGTGTTCGGATGCCCGGCGATAGTAGTCGCGTGAGGCTTGGGTGCGCTCGTTGAGCCGCGCCTCTTCGCGCGCCGTCAACTCTGCGATTCGGGTGGGATCGATCTGGACGTATGACATTCTTGGAGTCTCCTTGCGGCTGGAGTTTGTAAATGATCACCCCACATTACGGCACGGACGTTACAGACTCGTGGCAAGCCTGCGCCCCGGTTGGCGGCCAGCACGCCAGAGCGCCGGCCCGGCACAGCGCCCAGGTGTGAGCGCCTCTCCGGCCCGTCTGGGTCCGGTTGGAGGCGTTCGCAGATCAGGCCGGGAGGTCGGCCTCGGCGACAGCTTCGGCCAGGACCGGGTCGGCTTTCAAGTTGATGCGCATGGCATAGAAACTGCGCCAGACGAACACCGTCGAGGTCAAGAACAAGACCGCCGCCAGGATGTGCACCAAGACGCCCAATCCGCGGCCGTTGAGCATGGTGGCCAGTTCGACCGCCAGCAGGCCGAACAGGGTGGTGAACTTGATCACCGGGTTCAGCGCCACCGACGAGGTGTCCTTGAACGGGTCCCCGACCGTGTCGCCAATGACGGTCGCGTCATGCAGGGCGGTGCCCTTCTGGTGCAGGTCGACTTCCACGATCTTCTTGGCGTTGTCCCAGGCCCCGCCCGCGTTGGCCATGAAAATGGCCTGGTACAGCCCGAACAGGGCGATCGAGATGAGATAGCCGATGAACAGGTAGGGTTCCACGAAGGCGAACGCCAGGGTGGCGAAGAAGATGGCCAAGAAGATGGTCAGCATCCCCTGCTGGGCGTACTGGGTGCAGATTTCGACCACCCGACGCGAATCCTTGTCCGAGGCCGCCGTGGTGCTCCCCAGGTCGATGTGCCCCTTGATGTATTCGACCGCCCGATAGGCGCCGGTGGTGACCGCTTGCGAGGAGGCGCCGGTGAACCAGTAGATGACCGCGCCGCCCAGGATCAGGCCGAGCAGGAACGGCGGGTGGACCAGCGACAGGTTTTCCACCCCGGTGGACAGGGAGTCGGTCAAGGCCATGATGATTGAGAAGATCATGGTGGTGGCCCCGACCACGGCCGTCCCGATCAGCACCGGTTTGGCGGTGGCTTTGAAGGTGTTGCCGGCGCCGTCGTTCTCTTCCAGCATCAGCTTGGCGGCGCGCCATTGCGGGGTGTATCCCAGGTCCTCGGAAACTCCCTTGACCTTCTCGATCTGCGACAGTTCGAACACCGACTGGGCGTTGTCGGTGACCGGCCCGTATGAGTCGACCGCGATGGTGACCGGGCCCATGCCCAAGAATCCGAAGGCCACCAGGCCGAAGGCGAACACCGCTGGCGCGGCCGCGGCCAGGACGGAGGCATCTGCCGGCAGGCCGAGCAGAGCCTCGGACAAGCCCAAAGTGGAGATCAGATAGGCCCCGCCCATCAAGGCGACTATGGCGATCCCCAGCCAATAGGCCGAGAAGTTGCCGGCGATCAGGCCGGAGAGAATGTTGAGCGACGGGCCGCCCTCGCGTGAGGAGGTCACCACCTCCCGGGTGTGGCGCGCCTTGGTGGAGGTGAACACCTTGACCAATTCCGGGATCAGCGCCCCGGCCAGCGTCCCCAGCGAGATGATGATCGACAGCTTCCACCACAGGCCGCCCTCCAGGCCGTGGAGCATGAACGCCGTGGTCAAGAAGGTCAAGGCGATCGAAACCGCCGACGTCACCCAGACCAGCGAGGTCAAGGGCACCTCGAAGTCGAAGTCCACCTTGTTGGCCAGCGCCCGTCGGCAAACGAATTCGTTGGCGAAGTAGCTCAGCACGGAGGCGATCAGCATCACGGCCCGGACCGTGAAAATCCAAACTAAGAGCGTGGCCTGCGTGGCGGCATCGGGCACCCCCAAGAGAATGAACGTGATCAAGGCGACCCCGGTGACGCCGTAGGTCTCGAAGCCGTCGGCGGAGGGACCGACCGAGTCGCCGGCGTTGTCGCCGGTGCAGTCGGCGATGGTGCCGGGGTTGCGCGGATCGTCCTCGTCGATTTTGAAGACGATCTTCATCAGATCGGAGCCGATGTCGGCTATCTTGGTGAAGATGCCGCCAGCGATCCTCAGGGCGCTGGCCCCGAGGGACTCCCCGATGGCGAAGCCGATGAAGCAGGCCCCGGCGAGCTCGCGATCGATGAAGACCAGGATGATGAGCATCATGACCAGCTCGACGGCGATCAAAAGGACCCCGATGCTCATGCCGGCGTCAAGGGGTATGTTGAGGAGCTTGAGGGGCTTTTTCTCGAGGGAGGCGTAGGCCATGCGGGCGTTGGCCAGCGTGTTGACCCGCATCCCGTAGAAGGCCACCGAGTAGGAGCCCATGATGCCGATGACGGTCCAGACGAGGATGACCACCACCGCGCCGGCCCCCATGCC